>JBGSVE010000017.1:0-21919 GCA_041753075.1 Pirellulaceae bacterium | reverse complement strand
CGCCCCCAACGCGTCGCTACTCATCCTCGTCGCCGCCGACCGTTACCAAGTCTTCGAGATTTCCATCGCTGGCATGAAACCGAGCACAGAAAAAGTCAGCCAGTATATGCTTGCCGATGAAGCTGCGCGGGCTGTCACCATTGAGCATTCGATAAACAATCCATTGCTCGCTGCCATGTTGAACGCGGAACGCAACCGATTCGTCCGCATCGACAAGTCGCAAATTTTCGGCGACCGACAATTGTCTCCACGTCCGCGGGCGCGTGAACCGTCGCTGTTGGAAATCGAACCAAAGCGGTGCGAACAGGCTGCCACCGTGCGCGATCTGTTTGCCACTGTGGACCTCAAGCCGCAGATTCCCATCTGCGGTCGTGCCCAGTTTGGCACTCGTGGGACCGACGCGCCATTCGTTGCTCTGCAGCGACAGCGCCAGGCCGCGTTGCTTGCCACGTTCGTCGAGAAACCAAACTTCGGTCGTATCCTTTTCGCTTTCGGCAACCGCATCAGCGGCGATTTTCAGCCGCGACGTGTAAGCAATTTTGGCCGGCGGCAGCGACGGATCACGCGTCACCGCATCGGCAAGCAGCACGCAACGATCTTCGCGGATCAGCAGCATGTGGCGCTGGACCTTGATACCACCGGTCCACCGTTGCTCGAGTTCCAAATAATGAACATCGTCGTCGCTGAACTCACACGATGAAGTCCAGGGCGCTGCGGCGGCTTGCTCTTGGTCGTCGACTTGAATCAACAATTCCCACGGTCCATCGACGACCGGCAACTTGCCCGAATCGATCTGCAAGCGAACGTCTTCACCGCTGTAGTCCAGATGCATTCGACCCCGACGAACGTCCCATTCAGGCAAGAAGATCGCGGTGCCGCCCAACTCGCTGTGCCAAAACGATTCGGGCAAGCTGATTTGCCATGCCAACTTGCCACCGGACTTCACTTTACCGGATGCCGCGTCGATGGCCGGACCGAGCGTTTCGGGATCGAACATCTTGGCGTGATCGAGCAGTCCGCCCGTGATGGTGTCGTCGCGCACGTCGCGGGCGGTTGCCGTCGACATCGCCGCAGTACCACCAACTCGCGTCGCCGCCGCGATCCATGTGGCGAAGTCCGAGAGCGTGTTGAGTTGGTTCTTCTTTAATTTCAACTTCGCGACCTTGGCCGCCAGCGCTCGGCCGCGCACCACCGAGGCCAAAACCAAACGCGCGTGCGAACCTCGCCGCTCATGATCCCACGGCACGTCATCGGTAGAGTCGCCAAAACCACCGTGGACCGCGAGACCAATCGATGGTTCGGGCGCATCACACCACTGTTTCAAACACAACGCCGCGTGGTCAACAAACTCCTTGTCGATTTTCTCGCCCAACCGCCAAGCAAGCACAAGGCCCAACTCGCCGCCGCCAACCAGCCTCGCCAACACCGAATGATCGGCCAGCGACGCACATCGGCGCGAAAACGACAACAACGAATCGCTCAATGTCGCAATTTGGCTATCACCGATTCGATTCAACAGCTCAGGCAGTGCATAGGCCCAAAGCGTTGCGTCAATTGCATCGGAAAGTGGAATGGTCGGTGCGGTGTTCAAGCGGTCAAGCTGGTGCAATTGGGCATCCAGCTCGGCGGCAATTTCGACCGCTCGCAATCGTTTTGGCAGGGGATTGCCGCAACCCAGTTCGCTCAACCAAATGCGGCGATCATCGACCGCGCCACCGATCGCGGCAGCCAAGCCCCAGCGCAGCGGCCCACCGGATGCGGGTGCATCGACCAGGATGCTGGATAAACGAGTCGATAATTTGGCCGGTTTGCTCAGCGCTGAAGAAGGCATTGTGATGAATCGTCGCGGGTATGAAATCGGGTGTTCGGTAAGTTGACAGAGCGTAGAATTTACTAAGCTTGCCTGAGATCGTGTAGACTGCCGTTTTACAAGATTCTCATTCCGACGAGTGCGTACCATGTCGTTTCATTGTCACATCGGCTGGTTATTTGCCGTCGTGATAGTCGTTGCCCAAGCGGGACTTGCTCAAGAACCGCTACCGGACGCGACTGAATCTTCGCCGGTCGATGCGGACGCGGCACTGAAGCAAATGGGTTATCGTCCGCCGAGCGAGCTTGTCCGCGAGACATTGGCCGATCCACCGGGCAGCACGCGGCTGAGCAAGAAATCGTCATTGTGGTTGGACAAAGCCAACCAGCGCGTTTTCGTCGACGGTTTTGTTTCGCTGCGCGACGCACCGCTGGAGATGTTTGCCTGTCCACTGGAGACGAAGGAGCATGAATCCATTGTCGCGACGCTCGCTAAATCAAGCGAAGTTCACGCGGCGTTGCTGGCTGCCGGGGCAATGCCCGGAACCACTGTGTCGTATCGACCAAAGTATGTTCCCGCTACCGGCCAACGAATCCGCGTGTGGGTGATGTATCGCGACAAGGAAGGCAAGTTCCATGCGGTCGATGCCCGCACTTGGGTACAACGTACCGGCACCGACAAGTCACTTGAACTCGATTGGGTGTTCGCCGGTAGCACTTATTGGAAAGACCCCGAGGACGGAAAAAATTATTACCAGGCTGACAATGGCGAGCTGATTTGCGTATCCAACTTCAGCACCGCGATGATGGATTTGCCAGTTGAGAGCAGCGACTCCAATGGCAACTTGCAATACAACGCGTTTACCGATCGCATTCCTGAAACATTGACGCCCGTGCGATTGATGATCGTGCCCATTCCAATTCCCGGTGACCAACCGAGCGACCCCAAAAAGCCGATCGCCAAGCCCGACCAAGTACCCGATGAAACACTGTTGCCGCTAAAGAAATGACTTCTACAGAATCCAAACCGTTGACGCAGCGTAAATGCAAAGCCTGTGAGGGTGGCGTCGAGAAGTTAACCGCAACCGAGTCGTCTGCCATGCTCGAGCAAGTATCGAAATGGGCAATCGAAGATAGCGGCGACTGCATCGAGCGAAAATGGACCTTCAAGAACTTCGTGCAAACGATCCAGTTTGTCAATCAAGTGGCAGAGCTTGCCGAGACCGAACAACATCATCCCGACTTGCACATCACCGGCTATCGCCATCTGCGGATTGTCTTGACGACGCACGCGATCGGCGGGTTGAGCGAGAATGATTTCATCGTCGCCGCAAAAATCGACCAGCTCGTCTGATGCGAGTTCCAATGCCGCGTCATCGTGCGCTTGCAATCTTGGATGAATGCCGGGGTGATGAAATTTGGTCGGTGGAACATTGTCGTATGCGGGGCGTGCCCGAAGCCTGGATCGAAGAATTGGCGGATGCGTTTGAGTCAGGCTTTAATAGCGACTCACAAACCATTTATTGGAATGGCCAAACGACCAATCAATTTCATGGCGTACATGATGTCAAGTTGGCGATCGCGGTCGCCCAGTCGATGGGCTTAGACGTTGATCGCGTGACCGAAGCAGCGCTGGGACGAAGGGGAATCGTCCAGGCGATCAAAGAAGCCGTCATGGACGATTTGTGAAACGATTGTCCCCAACCGTTTGTTAAACAAAGCCTAACTGGACAGCGCAAAGTTGGCGCTGTCCAGCTACGCAATGCGTCGCCCCGGCACGGCTTGCGATGTCATTTGCGCCATCAAATCGTTGCCGACGTCCATAAAAATCTGGTTTATCATCCGCTTTGACTTGCCCCAGTCATAGTACTGGCCTGCAATGCGGGCTTCGAGTTGCATCAGCACGCCCGTGTTTGCGATTCGCAACACCACATTCAATTGCCCCGGATTGGTGTACAAGCCGGAAGGAATCTTGGCAACCAAAGCACAAGCTTCGGGAAGCTGCTTGGCATCGAGCAACTCCATTCCGCGAGTCGCCAAGACACACAATGTTGCCAGCAACACGCGGCCCGGCGGCGCGGGAAAAATTGCCGACGCAGCCTGCTGCATTTTGATTCCCATTTTGTCAGCAATCGGGATTAAAGCGCCACTGAGTTTTTCCATCGAGATGCCGATTGGTGAAACGGCGTCAAAGATTTTCAACAGGTCTTCCGCGGTCACGCCCGCTGCGGTACCGGTGCTGGCCGCGGCGATCCGTTGGCGAGCTTCAGGCACGGCTAGCACATGCTCGTAGTGCAACGACATCGTCCAATCACCGCGCGGGCTTACCTCCGTAACGCGATAATCATCACCACTGTTGTGATTCGCGCCATTGGCGTCCTCGGCATTGCCAGAGGTCGCCTCGAGATCGACATCCATCCGCACCGACTTCTCTGGCTTCTGACGTTTGCCGCAGGCGGGACAGAACGCTTCCGCTCCGTCGACACCGCAATGAACACAAAACATGATTTGCGACTCGCTATGATCGGGCATCAATTTGGGCGTTACGAATTGATCGAGTGTGGCAAAGTAAACGATCTGGGTGCAATAGTAAGTTGGAATTGCCCACGAGAAGTTGACGGTGGATCGCTACCCCTTAAGCTAACGTCATTTATCAAGGTCGGATCCAGCACTACTTTATGAAAAACGAATCACTTCCCGCCGAAATTGATCCGCCAGAGCACGCGCGGCGTTGGTGGGTTCCGATGGCGGGTGCAGTCGTGATGGTGCTGCTGGCGAACGTCGTGCTGATGTTCTGTGGTGTTCGCCATCGCACAGGAAACGAAGAGCGAATGTTGGCGGCCAAATGGTCGTTGGCGGGTGACCGCGGTCGCTCGTTCGATTGGATAGTGGTCGGCGATTCATCGGGCGCATTCGGTGTCGACCCGGCGTCGCTGGCGAAGGACTTATCAGGCGACTGCGTCAACTTATGTACATTTGGCAGCATGGGAATTTCTGGCGACGCGTGGATGCTGGAGCATTACTTGGCCAATCATGCTTCGCCACAGGGCGTGATTATCGTCCACGCGGCGGATGTTTGGGTCAGTGACCAAGGGGACGCGTTTTATCAATATGCCGCCGCCATGCCGATTTCGACTTCGTCACTACTGAGCCGACTGGTGCGTCTGGGCTCGAGCCCGAGCGAACTGTTCATCACGCTTCGATATCGAGATTGGTTTCCATTGCTGCAACTCAAGGATGACCTTCGCGGCATCTTGGGCTGGTCGCCCGATGATGAAAGTATGTCAACCGATCGTTCGCAAATGCCGGCGGACGGGTCGTTGCGACTGCCGGCGAGCGAAGCACGCCCTGAGGCTGTTGCGGCCCAGAGCGCGACCTATTTGTCCGCAGGATCCGAAAAAACATCGTTTGATTGGCGGTATCGTAGCTCATTAGACCGAATCATCGCGTTGGCTCGTGAGAAGAAAATTTGTGTTTACCTGGCCAACGGACCGATCGCGAAGCCAGCACTCGAATTGCCACATTTTCAAACATCGCTTCGCGGTGTAACCAGCCAGTTAACATCGTTGGCGGCGAGCGAGACGTATGTTTCTTACATCCTCCGCGATTGGGTCGCGTTCGCACCCGAAGAGATGCAGAACTGCAACCACATCGTCGGCCCGGCAGTCGATGACTACACGCATGCCCTCGCCGAAGCGATACTTAACGCACCGCAATAAAACCGGTTGTCGAAATGGTCAACCGCGTCACGCAGCGTCGGTGTTGATTTCGCCGTCATCGCTGACGTCCTCGAACCGAATCGATACTTGTTTACTAACACCGGACTCTTGCATTGTCACGCCGTAAAGTGTGGTCGCGGCGGTCATGGTCTTTTTGCTGTGCGTGACGACGACAAATTTGGTGTGGTCAAGAAACTCATTGAGCACGGTCACAAACCGGCCAATGTTGGCTTCATCGAACGGTGCATCAACTTCGTCCAAAACGCAAAACGGACTGGGCCGATATTGAAAGATCGACATCAGCAACGCGACGGCCGTCAGTGCTCGCTCGCCACCCGATAATAGCGAATTGTTGAACGATGGTTTACCCGGCGGGGTGGCAATGATTTCAACGCCGGCTTCAAGCGGATCATCGGAGTCTTCCAAGATCAGGTCAGCGGTGCCGCCGCCGAAGGACTTGCGATACAGTCGCTGGAAGTTTTGGCGAATGGCTTCGAGCGTATCGACGAACAATCGACGACTGTCGACATTGATCTTGGTAATGATTCGTTGCAACGAGTCTTTGGCGGCGGTCAAATCTTGGTATTGTCCATGCAATTCGTCGTAGCGAGATTGAAGTGCTTCCAATTCGGCGAGCGCTTCCATATTGACCGCGCCCGTTTTTTGTAACTGGCCGCGAAGGTGGAAAATGCTTTCTTCGACTTCGTTGCGATTTTCCAGCGGCTGGAAGTTTTCGGGCGCTTGTTCGTGTCGCAGATCAAGTTCGTAGTCTTCGATCAATCGTTCGGCGAGCGTGGTTCGCTTCATCGCGGTGGCATCACGGCGGCTCGAAACGGCGTGAACATGCTGGGCGGATTCGGTGGCGTCACGAACGGCTTGTTCATAAGCTTTCGTGCCGGCGCGGTTCTGGTTGCGGATCTCGCTGGACGACACCGCCAGTTGCCGCAATTCGATTTCGGCCTGTTCGTCTTGAGCCAGTAAATCGGACAATGCCGATGCGGCGGCGAGCAGACGCAACCGCGCGTCGTCACGGCGTGATTGATCGGCGCGTCGGGCCAAGCGAACGTCTTCGACCGCCGCCTCGCGTTGTGCCTGGGTACGACGTTGTTGGTTGATGGTATCAGTGGCGGCTTCGGCTTTTTGCTCGGCGCGTGCCAGCACGACCGAAACGCTCATCAGCTCTGCGGTGATGTCTTGCAATGCTTTGCGCGCCGTGACCAAATCGGAATCCGATTGTGCAGCGGCGCGGTCCAGTTCGCTGGCCTGGTGACGATGTTGAGCCAATTCCGAGTCAAGACTTCGTATAACCGTGACGGCAAGCTGCAGCGTCGTCTCCGTCGCGGTGATCTCATCGGCAATTCGCGACAACGATAAATTCTGGTTATTCAAATCATCAATCGCGTGGCGTCGATTGGCGTCGCAACCGGCGCGGCGAACAATCAAATCACGATGCGAGTGTTCGATTCGACCCAGCTCGGCTTCGTCTTGTTCAAGTTGCGCCGCGAATTTCTCGACTTCTTCCTCGCATTCGCGCAATTGGAATCGATAGTGTTTGCGCTCTTCATACGCCGCCGCCAACTCGCTGCGGCGACTGACCAAACCGGCGGCGGCTCCCGCGGGACCGACGACAACCGACCCATCGACTTCGAGCAATTCGCACCGACTGGTCACAAACCGCAGCCCCGCGCCGCTGAGTTTGCGCAGGCCCAGCGCCGTCGCCAACGAATCGACCATCCACGTGGTGCCAAGCAGATGTCGGGCTAGGGGCAACAGCGGTTTGTCGGTCTGGACCATTCGATCGGCGCGACCGATCACACCACGCAGTCCATCCAGGCGAATTCGATCACCGGGTCGATGCGGCGGCAATTCATCGAGTCGAAACAATCCGACGCGGCCGGATAATTCAATCTCGCCTGACAAAATTGCCTGCTGCAATCGATCGCCGCGAACGACCGCATATTGAGTTCGCTCACCGAGAGCGGCATCGACCAACGGGGCGGCATGAACTTCGCTTTGCAACAACTCGGCAACCAACCCCACGACGTCGCTGAGCGGCCCATCATCACGACGGCGAAGCAATTCGAGCAATGACTTGGCACCACCGGTGATACCTTCTTGGCGACGTTGCAAGTCTTCGAGCACATTGATCCGCTCGGCCACGCCTTGCAATCGAACATTCAGCGCCGCAGTTTCTTCGCGCCGTCGCTTCAACGTTCGTCGTTGTTGGTCGGTAGCGGCTTGGGCGAGTTCAATTTGCTTTTGCAGCGACGCGATCAAGGACTCCAGCTTCACAAACTCTTGCTCATGTTGATCGGCGGCTTGCTTGGCACGAGCCGCTTCGGTTTGCGACAGACCGCGCCGCGCCGCCAAGTCGGCAACCAATCGACGGGCACCATCGATCTGCTGTGAGGTGCGTTGTTGATTGCCATCAAGGTCGGCGATTCGCCGCAGCGTAGTCAAGTGTTCGCGTTGGACTTCATCGCGTTTCGTCGCCGCGACCGAGACATTGGATTCGCAAGTTGTACGGGCGGCCTCGGCGTTTTGGTAACGAAGCTTGGCGGCGGTGACTTCAGCTTCGTACTCGCCCAATCGTTCGATCGCAGCGCGCAACTCAGCCGCCGCCGAGCCAGACTGTGTTTGCAACAATCGCAAACGTCGCAGATTTTTCTCCATCGCGACGGTCAGATCACTGACGGCGGTTTGATCGGCGTCGCGGGCACCACCGAGCGTGGCAGTTTGACGTCCGATGTCAGCGCGTCGCTGTTCAACTTGGCGAGCCTGGTCGGCGATCTCCTGCAATCGTGCCTCGATCTTTTGACGTTCGATCGCAAGTGAATCTCGACTGTCGATGTGCGATTGCAACGCCGCTTGCACCGTCGCTAGTTCGGACTCGGCGGTGGCCAGTTCTTCGCTGAGCAAAGTCCAGTCGTGCCAAGCCAGTTGCGTACGAAGTTCTCGCAGTCGCTCGATCGCTTGGCGATGACGTTCGGCTTTGCTCGCCTGGGACTTGAGACTTTGTAGTCGCGTTGCCACTTCGTCAACGATGTCGCCCAAGCGGACCAAGTTCTGTTGCACTCTGGCGAGTCGTCGTTCGGCTTCAATCTTCTTGGCCTTGAAGCGGCTGATGCCGGCGGCTTCCTCGAAGATGGCGCGGCGATCTTTCGGGTTGGCTTGCAACATCCGATCGACCTTGCCCTGCTCGATCAAACTGTACGCATCGATTCCGATTCCCGTGCCGCGAATCAGATCCTTCACGTCTTTAAGTCGGCAGGGCTGGTTGTTGATTAGGTACTCGGACTCGCCGCTGCGAAAAACTCGCCGCGTGACTCGGACTTCGGGAGTATCAACCGGCAAAGCGCCCGTCGCGTTGTCAAAAATGATGGTTGCTTCGGCGCTACCGGCCGGGCCGCGGCCCTGGGCACCCTTGAAGATCACGTCGGCCATGTCCTTGCCACGCAAACTCTTGGCACTTTGGCTGCCCAAAACCCATTTGATGGCGTCAACAATGTTCGATTTTCCCGAGCCGTTTGGACCGACAATGACCGTAATGCCGTCGGGGAAGTCGAACCGCGTGCGATCCGCAAAGCTCTTGAATCCAGCCAGTTCGAGTGCTTTGAGCATGTCGCGGGGGCCGGATTGAACTCAGTGGACGGAAAAACGTGAAGTTGAAACCAGCGCGTCGCTGGCGACCTGAACACGCGAGTTTAGACGCTGTGGCGACGGAAACCTAGGGCGATCGGTGACGCCCGCCCCTTGACGGATTGTGTCTGTCCGATCGACTGTAACGATCAATCCGATTGTCGCAATTTTGCGGCCCCGCGTTTCCACCCGCATCCGGTTCATGAACGACCTTTTACCGATTGTCTCGCGCGTCACGGGCGTTTTTCTGGTGATGGGCGTCGGTGCGTTGGCGCGAAAGCGAAATTGGTTGACCCGCGAATCCGATGCGTCGCTGGCCAATTTGACGGCCAATGTGCTGTTGCCGATGCTGTTCATCGACCGGGTCTTGGCGGGCTCGAAGCTCGATTCTTTACTCGACGCCTGGATTCCGCCGGCGATCGGATTTTCCACCAGCGTCCTCGGCTTGATATTGGCGCTCGCGGTGGCGCGTGGCTTGGGGCGGTTCATCGGCTGTGAATCCGATTCGGCCCAGCGTGCCTTCGCGTTGGGCGTCGGAATCTGCAACTACGGCTACATTCCGTTGCCGCTGGCGCAATTCTTTTATCCCGACGCGGAAGTTGATTTGATTCTGCACAACGTCGGCGTCGACATAGCACTCTGGACCGTGGGCATTTGGATCATCGCCGGTGGCAAGGATTCAGGGATGAAGCGGGCGCTGCTGAGTCCGCCGATTTTGGCAATTTTGTTCGCCGTCACGATCAAGCAACTCGGACTCGTGCCGCTGCTTCCCGACGCCGTGTTGCAGATGACCCATGAACTCGCCAACTGCACGATTCCATTGGGGTTGTTGCTCAGCGGTGCGATCATCGTTGACTTTATACCGCAAGCTCGATGGCGCGATTCAGTGCGAACGATTGTCGCGGCGGTCGTGCTGCGCCAAGGCATCATGCCGATCATCATGTTGGGAAGCGCGGCGCTACTACCGCTGGCTCATAGCGTCGAGCAGGTTGTCGTCTTGCAGGCGGCGATGCCGTCGGCGACGTTTCCGATTGTGTTGGCACGGCTTTATGACAAGGACACGACGACGGCGCTACGCGTGATCTTGGGCACGGGCCTGGTGGGCCTGATTACGATTCCGCTCTGGCTCTATGCCGGACGGTTATGGCTGCTCGGCATCTGACGTTCGCGTCGAGGCGGTCTCCGGTGCAGGGAATTGCCGAATGGCACTGTACCGCGGATAGGTTTCCCAAACCTCGCCGCCATCAAGCACACGAGCGTCACCGGTTTGTGTCAAGTAAGCGGTCAAACGATCGGCCAATCGCTGGCGCGCCGGTGCATACTTCGCGTCGCCAGCCAGATTGTTCAAACAAGCGGAATCAGCAACGATGTCAAACAACTCTTCAGCGGGCCGCTTGCCGACTGCGTATTGCAAATACTTGCCCAGCACCGGATCGGTTGCTTGGTCAATCAGAAAGTCGAGCGTCGGCGAGCTGTCGATATCAGTGTAGCCGCTGTGCGCCCTGCCAAGTGATCCATCATCCTTGAGCACAACGGGATCGCCCGCCGGCCAGCGATCCGGCCGGAAGTTGCGAATGTATAGGAACTCAGGCGTTCGAATCGCGCGCTGGGGATACGTCCAATTCTGGTAACGCGAAGATGAATGTCGTTCGCGCGCCGCAAACACGGCATCACGAGAAGGGTCAACGAGGCCTTGTTCGCGCGATCGCAAAATATCGACAATGCTTCGCCCCGCAATCGGATAAGGTTGGCCGGGTTGCGCCGCACCGCTGGCGTCAAGTATTGTCGCGGTCAAGTCAACGAATCCAATCAGGTCATCGACGACGCGCCCGCCCGCTGCTGCGTCGCCCCAACGGATCGCCAGCGGCATGTGAAAACCGTATTCGTACAGGTTCGCCTTGGCGCGAGGAAACGGCATGCCGTTGTCAGACGTCACGATAACGATCGTGCGATCGAGTTCGCCGAGCTCATCCAATTG
Source organism: Pirellulaceae bacterium (assembly GCA_041753075.1). Classification (GTDB taxonomy): domain Bacteria; phylum Planctomycetota; class Planctomycetia; order Pirellulales; family Pirellulaceae; genus UBA6163. Next base: position 10,774 of record JBGSVE010000017.1, on the reverse strand, counting down.
TTTCAGCATCCGCACCAAATGCGAGTCGAACCATTCGATCTCGACGCAATAGTCCAGGATGTCGCTGCGAACCTCCGGGGTGTCGGGCAAGAACTGGGGAGGCACCGCATCGTCGAGCGATTTTCCCATTCGCAAACCGGAACCTTTTTCGTAGTCGCGATGCGGTTCCACACCGCCGCACCAAAAGTAAAACGGCTTGCCAGCGGGTCGCTGCTCGATGAAGTCGGCGAAGTTGGCGGCGTAATCGTTTTTGCCGATTCCTGTTGCCGGTGGCGTCGCTTTGCGTTTCGAAAATTCCGGCCCCGCAGGATTGCGAGGCCGCGAATCGACCGCCTTAAAATTGCCGGGGCCCCAACCTTTGCCCGTCATGCCAACAAAGTATCCGGCTTGTTCTAACAGATCGGGAAAGGCGACATACTTGGCGGGAAAACTGCTTGCGTGGGTACCGGCGTTCTCGATTTGCCAGGTGTGTCGTCCGGTTAAGAACGCCGCACGCGTCGGACTGCAACCCGGTGATGGTGCGAACGCATTGCGAAAGTAAACACCTTCGCTCGCCACGCGATCAAACCCCGGCGTGTTGACCGCCTTGTATCCGGCGAACGAGGTGTGCGCGTGCGATTGGTCATCGGCGATCACAAACAAAATGTTGGGTCGATCTTCGGCCGATGATGCGGACGGAGTCGCAAACATTGCAAACAGTAAGCATGTCAAACCAAAGTTACGCCAAATCATCGCAGTTCACTCCTACTTTACTGGCATGGTAATGTTGACCGTGTCGCGATTGCGTCGCAATTGACCACAAGCCGCATCAATCTCGCCACCCTTGCGGACACGGAAATTCACGTTGACCCCGTTTCGCTCGAGCACTTCGCGAAACCGACGGATCGAGGCCGTCGACGGGGTCTTATAGGGTAATCCAGCGACGGGGTTGTAAGGAATCACATTCAGCATGACCGAACGCCCACGCATCAATCGCGCCAACTGCTCCGCACAAGTTTGCGAATCATTCTCGTCGCCAAGTAACACGTACTCGAAGGTTAATCGCCGTCCACTGGCTGCAAAATACCGATCCGCTGACTGCATCACCGCCTCGATGCCAATCTTGCGATTAACTGGCACCAATCGATCGCGCAGCGGATCAGTCGGGGCATGCAGGCTGACGGCCAAATTGTAGGGAACAGCTTGTCGCGCCAAGCGATCGATCGCGGCGGGCAATCCAACCGTGCTGATCGTGATCCGTCGCGGACTGATACCCAGTCCTTCGGGCGACCGCGCTATATCGAGCGCACCAAGCACTCGCTCAAGATTGGCCAGCGGTTCACCCATGCCCATCATCACGATGTGGCTGAGCCGTTCGTCCACCGGCAACAGATGTTGCAACCGAATCATTTGTTCAAGAATTTCGCCACGAGTCAAATTGCGTTCGACGCCGTCCAGACCGCTGGCGCAAAACACACAGCCCATCGCACAGCCGACCTGGCTGCTGACACAGATGCTACGGCGTTCCTCCTCGCGAATCAGAACGCATTCAACTTCGCCGCCATCAGCCAATTGCAACAAGAATTTTTCAGTCCCATCGCTCGACGTTTGATGCTTGGCGATTGCACACGCGAACAATTCAAATGCAGCTTCTAGCCGCTCACGAAGCGCGTTTGGCAAATCCGTCATCTGGGCAAACGACTCGGCTCGCCGCTGGTACACCCATTTCCAAATTTGACCGGCGCGAAACGGTTTCTCTCCCGCGTCGGCAAGCCATTGCTGCAGGTCGGTAAAGGTCTGGTCAAGGAAATGCGGACGCGGTGCGGAGGACATCGACGATCACTAGCGGTTTGAAATCAGCGTTAATGGTTAACAAAAAGCTGTTATACTCCCCGAGGCCGCTTTTTGCGCCTGAAAGCGTTCTACGACGCTCCGTCGTCGTAATAAAACGACGGCGGAGCGTCGTAGAACACTTTGCACACTTTTTTTGGAGCGGATGTTGAAGATTGACGACCAAGCGGCCGTACTGCGATTCATGAAATTAGCGGTAATTGAGGGAGCCAGCGGCAAGGAACGTGCCGCAATGACGCAGATTGTCGCGATGCTGATCGAGGCCGGCGTCAACCCGGCGCTGGTCGAGCACGATGAAGCCCACCTGGGTTCGCGAATCGGCGGCGAAATCGGCAACCTGATCATTCGCTTGCCGGGAACGATCGCGGGGCCAACGACGCTGCTTTCCGCTCATGTTGATACGGTGCCGATTTGTGTTGGCAGCCAGCCAGTTGTCGATGGCGACGAGGTGCGAAGTGCCGACGAAAAAACGGGACTGGGTGCCGATGATCGCGCCGGATGCGCCGCGATTGTTACCGCGGTTGCCGAATTGTTGGCTAGTCGCAGCGGTCACGCACCGCTGACACTTTTGTTTTGCGTGCAAGAAGAAGTCGGCTTGTTTGGTGCCCGGTATTTGGATCGCGAGATGCTTGGCAAGGTCGATCGCGCGTTCAATTTCGATGGTGGCACGGTCGAGAAGCTGACCTGCGGCGCGATTGGTGGCGAGCGCATCACGATCACGCTCAATGGCATTCCGGCGCATGCCGGGGTCGCTCCCCAAGAGGGGGCCAGCGCGATTGTGATGGCGTCTCAAGCGATCGCGTCGCTTCACCAGAACGGCTGGCTTGGCCGCGTCGATAAGCCGGCTCTTGGGGTGGGCAGCGCTAATGTCGGCGTCATCAATGGTGGTGACGCAACGAATGTGATCACACCGCAAGTCGTGATGCGAGCCGAGGCGCGCAGCCATGATGCGAACATGCGCACGCGGATTGTCAGCGAGATTCGCACGGCGATGGAGACGGCGGCGGCAGCGGTCAAGAATCAAACCGGCGGTTGTGGCTCGGTCGAGTTCGCGACGCGGCTTGACTACGAAGCGTTTGCGCTCGGCGATGCGGACCCATCGGTCCAGGCCGCTGAGTCAGCCGTGCGCGCGATTGGGCGCGAGCCGTATCGAAACATTTCCAACGGCGGGCTCGATGCCAATTGGTTATTTCGACATGGTATCCCCGCGGTGACGTTGGGCTGCGGCCAAAAGAATATCCATACCAACAATGAACGGCTGGTGATTGCCGATTACCTGGACGCTTGCCGAATTGCGCTCGATTTGATCTCGCCCGCTGGTTCGGCGTCGTGATGAAACCGGATGACGAAGTCTGTTTGTGCTTCCATGTGACACGCCGCAAGGTCACGCAGTTTGTCCGCGTCAATCAACCCACGGTGGCGAGTCAATTGAGTGAGTGTTTCGGCGCGGGCACTGGTTGTGGTTGGTGCCGCCCGTTTTTGGAGCGAATCTTTCAAGCGGAGAGTCGCGAAAAATTGCCCGAGGATGCCGATTTGCCCGACGCCAGCGATTATGCGGTGCATCGCGAGGCGTATCGAAAGCGAATCGAGTCATGAATTTTCTGTCGCATGGACTGCGGTTTCTGGATTCGCCGTACGTGGTCGCGGGAACCGCCGTGCCGGATTGGCTATCAGTTGTGAATCGCAAAATTCGCGCGCGGTCGAAAAATGCGATGCCGCTGTTGCACAGCGACGACACCGAAACTCGCGAGATCGCACAGGGCATCATTCAGCACCACCAAGACGATCTGTGGTTTCACGGTTCGCGGTTATTCAACGAAACGATGATGAGTTTTGCGATTGAACTACGTGATCAATTGCCCGGCGATGAAGGGTTTAGGCCCAGTTTTGTTGGACACATTTTGGTCGAAATCCTGATGGACGCGACCTTGATTGCGCGCGACGCCGCGGTCGTTGAGCGGTATTACGGCGCACTCGCTTCGGTATCGGCGGAAAAAGTCCAGGCGGTCGTCAATCAGATCGCACGCGCAGAGACTAGTGAGCTTACGGTGGCGATTGATCGATTCATTCGCGCCCGGTTCTTGTGCGACTACCTCGATAACGACAAACTTCTATTTCGTTTGAACCAAGTCATGGCGCGAGTCAACCTACCGCTGTTACCGGAAACGATTTTGCCCTGGCTCAACACTGCTCGACACGTCGTCGAAATTCGCTGTGACGCTCTTTTAACCCCCTGCTCCTAACCCGCTGCTGAATCAATATGAAATATGGAATGAACTTGCTGTTGTGGTCCGGCGAAGTCAACGACGCGCTGTTTCCGGTCATCGAGCAATTGCGAGCGATCGGTTACGACGGCGTCGAACTGCCGATCTTCAATCTTGATTTGGACTATGCGGCGATCGGCAAGCGTCTGGATGATCTGGGCCTGCAGCGTACCGCGGTCACGATTCGGACCGAGGAAAACAATCCGATTTCGCCCGATGCGGCCGTGCGCAAATTGGGTATCGAATTGAATAAGAGAACGCTCGATGTATGTGCCGCTGCCGGTGTGCAAACTTTGTGCGGACCGTATCATTCGGCGCTCGGATTCTTCTCGGGCGCGGGGCGAACCACCGACGAATGGAAGTGGGGCGTCGAGAGCATGCGCGCCGTCGCCGAGCATGCGGGCACGGTCGGTGTGAACTTGGCCGTTGAATGTCTCAATCGATTTGAGTGTTATTTTTTGAATTGCCATGAGGACGCAACGAAGTTCGTTCGTGAAGTCGATCATCCGGCTTGTGGAATGATGTATGACACGTTTCATTCCAATATCGAAGAAAAGAACCTGCGCAAGGCGCTGCAGGCGGGCGGTGATAAATTGATTCACATTCACATCAGCGAGAATGATCGCAGCACACCGGGCGAGGGTGGCGTACGCTGGGGCAAAACGTTCGATGCGATTGGCGGCATCGGTTACGACGGTTGGTTGGTGATCGAAGCCTTTGGGCTTGCGCTACCGGAAATTGCCGCCGCAACCAAGATTTGGCGACGCATGTATAAGGACGAAATGACGCTCGCGAAGCAGGGTTTGCATTTCATGCACCAACAAATTGCGCAGCGAAAGTAACGCGTTGACGGTGTTTGGTTTCAAGTAAATCTTACGATCGTGCGCGGAATGACGCTAGCCACCGGTGACCCGAACTACCGGCGGCTAGCGCCGATCCGTTCACTTGACGGTCCCTATGTTTCAATTGGAACAAAGCCTATGTGGTTCGTTGGCGATCCATTTGTTCCGCTGCCTTGGCTGTTTTCCCTTGGCTTTGCAGAATTGTCGCGACCAACGCCGTCCAACCGGTTTGATGGCTGGCACCTAAACCTTCGCCGGTGTCGCCGTTGAAGTATTCGTAGAACAGAATCAAATCCTTCCACGCGGGATCGTTTGCATATCGCTGGTAGTCGCCGTGCGCAGGCCTGCGCCCCGATTCATCCGGCTCGAAGATTGAAACCAAACGGCGCTCTAATTCCTCTGCGACCTGCAATAGGTTCATCATATTGCCGGAACCAGTCGGGCATTCAACTTGGAAGTCATCGCCATAGAATGTGTAGTACCGCTTCATCGCTTGCACCAACAAGTAATTGATCGGAAACCAGATCGGTCCCCGCCAATTGCTGTTGCCGCCGAACAGTCCGCTGTCGCTTTCTCCGGGGACGTAGCGAACTTCATTTCGTTGGCCACCAAAGTCAAACACAAATGGTTTTTCGCGATGCACCGCCGAAAGGCTGCGAATACCAAACGGTGACAAAAATTCTTTTTCGTCAAGCATCACCGCGACCAAACGCCGGAACCGATCCTCCGATGGAATGGCTAGGAATTGCCGCGTCGGGCGACCTTCCTTGTTGTCACCCAGTTTGACTTCATCGATATGTTCCATGTACGTCATGTGCTTGGACAAGGACGTTGATCGGTTGGCCAAGAACCATTCGGTGCGACTGCGGAAACCATCCAGTTTGCCGATCACGACATCATCAATGATCACACCCGTCAGCAACGGAATCAGCCCAACGAGCGACCGCACCCGCATTGGGATCGATTTGTTGTCCACAAACAGGTGGTCGTAATAGAAACCGTCTTGCTCGTCCCACAGCCCAGACCCGTCCATCGAATTCATTGCTTCCGCGATGGCAACATAATGTTCGAAAAACTTGCTTGCCATGTCGCCGTAAGCCGGGTTGTCTTCGGCTAACTCCAGCGCGATTCGCAACATCGCACCACAGTAAAACGCCATCCACGCGGTGCCGTCCGCTTGTTCGAGATAACCACCGGGTAGCGGCTTACTGCGATCAAACACACCGATGTTGTCGAGCCCGAGAAAGCCACCGGCAAAGATGTTACGACCGCGCGGATCTTTGCGATTGACCCACCAAGTAAAGTTGACCGTTAACTTTTGAAAGCAGCGCGCCAGAAAAACTTTGTCACGGGCATGAACTTGGCCAGTTGCTTTATAGACTTGCCACACACTCCAAGCGTGAACCGGTGGATTGACGTCGGACAATTGCCATTCGTATGCGGGGATCTGGCCATTGGGGTGCATGTACCATTCACGCAAAAACAGAATCAACTGATCCTTGGCGAATTTGATATCCAGTTGTGCGAACGGCACCATGTGGAAGGCGCTATCCCAAGCCGCGTACCAAGGGTATTCCCATTTGTCCGGCATGGAAATTATGTCGCGATTGAACAGGTGTTTCCAATCGGAATTGCGACCCTGCTTTCGTGCCTTGTCCACCTTGGGCCCGGCCGCGTCGCCGCGTAACCAAGTAGCCACCACATAGTGATAAAACTGCTTGGTCCAAAGCAGCCCCGCGTAAGATTGACGCATGATCGTGGCGCGCTCGGGCGAATGCGAATCTTCGATCCGTGTCGCATAGAACTCGTCGGCTTCGGCGATTCGTTCGGCGAAAATCGAATCAAAGTCATTGAAGGCGCTTTGGCGAAATTGAACCGGATTGGTCTTCGGTTCAACATTGGTCAGCCGCAACCGCACGACGCGCGACCCACCGGCTGGTATCACCATCAAACCATAGGATGCGACTTTGGTACCCCGCTGCGCCGGGTTGACGGCACGAGTGTTGCCGCCAACGACGAACTCATGAAATGCGTCCTTATAGAATTCCGACTCGCTGGGCAATCCGGGGTGGCGAGTGATATTGGTTTCGTTGTCGGTAAACAACCATGACCACTCGCCGCTGTCGTCGTCATCGGTGACGAACAGAAACTCACCAAGGGTTTCTTGAAAGCAGCAAACAACGCCATCTTCGAGTCGCATCGTTGGCCGCGCCGTGCAAGTTTCGTCGGTGCTGTGCCAAGTCCAACGATTGCGATACCAAAGCTGCGGCAACATGTGCAGCACCGCAGACTGCGGCCCGCGATTGGTAATCGTGACGCGAATCAAAATATCATCGGCAGTCGCCTTGGCGTATTCCGCCATGACGTCGAAGTAGCGGTTGTCGTCAAACACCGCCGAGTCGGTCAACTCATACTCGCGTTCGGTTCGATCGCGCGTGCGGTTGACATCGGTTAATCGCTCATAAGGAAACCGCGCCTGCGGGTACTTGTAGAGCGCCTTCATGTAGCTGTGCGTCGGCGTGCTGTCGAGGTAATAGTATTGTTCCTTGACATCTTCGCCGTGGTTGCCCTCGGGGCCAGTCAACCCAAACAAACGTTCTTTCAGAATCGGATCGCGGCCATTCCAAAGTGCCAACCCGAAGCACATTCGGCATTCGCGATCGCTGATCCCCAACAGCCCGTCTTCGCCCCAGCGGTAGGCGCGGCTGCGCGAGTGGTCGTGGGGAAAATAGGTCCACGGGTTATCGCCGCCACTGCCCGCCGAGTAGTCTTCGCGAACGGTGCCCCACTGGCGCTCCGACAGGTAAGGCCCCCAACGATTCCAGTTCTCTTGGCGAAGTTCGCTTTGCAGCAGACGAAAATCTTCGGTCGTTCGCGGTTGGCTACCGGGGCCGTGTGTCGGTTGCAGACTCAAGTGGACGCTCCCTAAGAACGTGTTTCCCGAAAGGGATCTGACCCTTTGGTAATCGTGGTTTGAAACGCTAAGCTTCGTCGAGCAGATTAACGGCAATGAACTCTTGGCCCTCGAGCATCGACAAGCTCGCACCACCTCCGGTACTGACGTGGCTGACCTTGTCGGCAAATCCGAGCAACTCGATTGCTGCGGCGCTGTCGCCACCGCCAATGATGCTGGTCGCATCGCTATCAGCGACTGCTTGAGCAACGCACTTCGTGCCCTCGTCGAATGGCGGCATTTCGAAAACGCCCATCGGCCCGTTCCAAACGACCGTTTTTGCATTCGCAATCAGCGCGGCGAATATTTCCGCTGACTTGGGTCCGATGTCAAAGCCGTTCCAGCCATCCGGAATCTCACCCGCCGGCACAATCACCTTGTTGCAATCGCCGCTGAACTTATCGCCGCAATGCGTATCGACGGGCAACAGCAACTTGTCGCCACCTTTGGCAAGCAACTCTTTGGCCAACTCAACTTTATCCTTCTCGACCAAACTATCGCCGACCTTGCCACCTTGAGCAAGCGAAAACGTATACGCCATCGCACCGCCAATGATCACCGTGTCGCAGATGCCAAGCAGGTTGCTGATGACCTTGATCTTGTCGCTGACCTTCGCACCACCAAGGATCGCCACGAACGGCCGCGCCGGATCGCTGATCGCGTCGCTGAGATAGGCAATTTCTTTACCGACCAAATGTCCGACGACGCGCGGCTTGCCGTCCATCGCCTGGGGCACGGCAACCATGGATGCATCCGTGCGGTGGCAAGTCCCAAACGCATCGTTGCAATAAATATCCGCCATCGCAGCCAGCTTGGCGGCAAACTCGACATCGCCCTGTTGTTCACCCGGATGAAAGCGGACGTTCTCCAGCACTAGGACTTCGCCACCGGCGAGCCTCGCAGCCTTGGCGTGAGCATCGTCACCAACAACATCGGATGCGAATTGAACTGGAGCCTTGATCAATTCACCCAAGCGAACCGCCGCCGGTCGCAGCGAATACTTGGCGTCGTCGCCCTTGCCAGCCGGACGCCCCAGATGGCTCATCAAAATCAACTTGCCGCCGCGATCGACGACGCTTTCAATACTTGGCAAAGCCATGCGTATCCGCCGGTCGTCGGTAATGTTTTGGTCGTCATCAAGCGGCACGTTGAAGTCGACTCGCATCAACACCGTCTTGCCCGCAACCGCTACCGCGTCAATTGTTTTTTTGGCCATTTCGTTCGCGCTAAGTGAGAATGGAAGTGATTTTGGCTTTGCTATCAGGCGTGATTATGGGCGAATGAGCGCGCGTGTCGAGGGTGCTGAGTTTTAAGTGAATGTCAAGGTCACTTTGATCCGATTAACCATAACAAGTGTCGAATCCGGAACTGCGACGGGTGGAAGGCCACCGGTCGATTGCTACGTTAAGCGGACCCGCTATGCGTCGTCGATTGATTCGACCTAACTGGCATGTCTTTCAATTTGCGTTGACATTTGTCATTGCAAGTTGGATTGCCTTTGCAGGTCGTCAATGCGCCGCTCAGTCGCCTAATGACCAACATCCGGTCGGCCAATCATCTCGTGCCATTCGTGATGATGCGATCGCCGCGCTGCCGATGTCGCGGTTGACGCCGTCCGCCAAAGCGCGCATCAACGCCATCGTCGAGCGTCCGACACTGTACCGCCACCTGCCGACCCAGTCGATTGACTGTGACCCGGAGTTGTTTTTGTTTATCGTTCGCCAGCCCGAAGTGATGGTCGGCATTTGGGAAGAGATGGGCCTGACGCAGGTCCAAACGGAGCGTTTGGATGCTTACCGCCTGCGTGCTCGCGATGGCTCGGGAACAACCTGCACCATTGATTTGATCTACGGTGATCGGTCAACGCACGTTTACGTCGCCGATGGTTTTTATGACGGCAAACTAGTCGCCAACCAACTCAACGGCAAAGGCGTGTTTGTGCTGCGGACGCGCAGCCACGTCCAGGCCGACGGATCGACGTTATTTGATGGAACGCTCGATTGTTTCTTGCAACTCGAAAACCTTGGCGCTGATTTGATTGCTCGGACGCTGGGACCACTGATCGGTAAGACCGCCGACAATAACTTTGCCGAGACCGCGAAGTTCATCAACCAGATCGGCCTGACCGCACGTGAGAACCCTGCAGGCTTGATGGACCTAGCATCACGGCTTCCGCAAGTTGAAGCGGCGACGAAACAGTCATTTGTCGAGGTCATCGAGGGTGCGGACCAGCGCAATCAAGCTCGCATTGAGTCACGCAATGTGACGCGAGCCGCCGAGCATACGACGACCGATTCGCAAACACGCTAGTGCTGCATACGAGTTTAGTTTTAGTATCGTAAGCGGAATGGACGAAGCACGAGCGAGCCATCGTCGACAGTGGGCAAGAATCAAAAACTCGACGTAACTGCTTCACGTCCGGCTCGCGTCGACATCGCACGCCAAACGTCCATGTCAATTTCTTGGCCAATGAATGTGAGCGATCCATCAGCACGCAGCGCATTGACGCCGCCGACGTGCAGACTGCGCGCCGTCTTCCAACCATAAGGCGTGTAGATCACATCCGGGCCGCCGCCGAGCAATGCACTAATGCAATCGTGTGTCTTTGAATTCGGAGCCAGGTAATGGTTGTAAAGTCCATTGCGATATTCTCCATTGGCCCAGGAAAATCCTCGCGGATCGGCGTAGTTCCAACCGGGCGCGATTCGACAAGCAAAATCGCTCAGCGGTGCGGCAAACGTGAACTTGTAATTCGTTTGCGGATCACGAGTTTGTTGTCCCGATTCGCCAAGGATGCTTTCGGACAGTGCAATCGTGTTGGACGTGCCGTCGGTGATGTCACCAAGGTGTGTTTCGGAGTTAACGTAAAACGGCCCGTCGGTCTT
>JBGSVE010000016.1:0-26267 GCA_041753075.1 Pirellulaceae bacterium | reverse complement strand
GCCGCCATCAGCTCGCCGCCACGTCGCAATTTGACCTTCTCGTCACCCTGTTGCAGATCGATTTCGGCCAAGTCGTGGCTTTCCATCAGCTCGATCAAGCTGCGTAGCCGCTCCAGGTCAAAAACGTCGCCTTCTTTTTTTCCGCCTGATTTCATGCTCAATGGTCCGAGAATAAATGACAGCATCCTTGGTAATGAGCGGATGTTTTAACGTAATTGGCGAAAACGATCGAGACCGGGCAAGGGATACTCGGTGGCGATGTATCCGCCGACGGGTTACCTTGTAGCCCAGATCTTTCATTGCCTCTTCTCATCGGCTCGATCACATGCCAGGCTCGGATCGCATCAATCCCGCGCGGTTCATTGCGGTGGCGATCTGTTTTTTTTTCTCGGGATTCGCCGCACTGCTTTACCAAACGGTTTGGCTGCGTCAATTCGGCATCTACTTTGGCACGTCGGATCAAGCGTTATCGGTTGTCCTGGGCGCTTATATGGGCGGCTTGGCGTTGGGGGCCGCGCTGGCGTCCAAATACGTTTCGCGGATCACGCGTCCGGTGTTGGTTTACGCATTGCTGGAACTGGGGATCGCGGTCGGAGCGCTCTTGGTTCCGCTGGTGTTCATCGGCACGCGTTCGATTTACTTGATGATTTTTGGTGGCCAAGCCGAATTGCCCGATGCCGGTGACTGGGGCCAAATCAGTTTTTATTTGGTTGCGGCGTTTGCGGCGATCATGATTCCGACCACGTTGATGGGCGCGACGTTGCCGGTTTTGATTCGCGAAGTTGTCCGCAATGACGACGAAGTCGGCGGCGGTGTGGGCATTTTGTATGTGGCCAATACGGCGGGCGCGGTCGGCGGCACGGTCGTCGCCGCGTTTGGGTTGTTGCCGCAGATCGGCATGCAGCAAACCGTGATGGTCGGCATCGTCGCTAATGTGCTGGTGTTTTTGGTCGCGATGATTTTCTTGCGGCAACCAAGTTCCGCGGCGAGCGGGTCGATCGCGACCAAACCACGGGCGACCAAAACGCCGTCGCTTGCCAACGAAAACGGTGACAATCGCGACTGGATTTTGCCAATCATTTTGCTCAGCGGTGCGGTGTCGTTTGGTTATGAGGTGTTGTGTACGCGGATGCTTGGCCATGTTGTTGGCAGCAGCGTCTACGCATTCGCGACGATGTTGGCGAGCTTTTTGACGGGGATCACGATTGGCGGTGCGATCGCGTCGCGGTTCGCCAAGACCCGCGACCAGGCGACGCAAAGTTTCGTGATCGCCGAGCTCGGTGCCGCCGCCGGTGGTCTGTTGATGTTCCACGCTGTCAATTATTTCGCCGAACTTTCGCTGACCCGACGCGAGCCGTTGTCGTTGTGGATGAGCGTCTCGGTTTCGATGGCTGTGATGCTGCCCGTGGCAACATTCATTGGCGCGACGTTTCCGCTGGCGATCCGCATTTTGGCGACCGACGAGCGCTCCGCTGCGGCGGCGTCGGGCCGCGTGTTTGCTTGGAACACGGTCGGTGCGATCGGCGGATCGCTCGTCACCGCGTTGTTCATTTTGCCGCTAATGCACTACGTCGGCACGACAAAAATCGTCGTGGGCGCGAACGTGATCTTGGCAATCGCCGTGGCGCTAGTTTCGCGCCAACGTTCGCCGGCAATGTTGGCAGCGGTGATAACAATTGTTGGCTTGGTGTTTGCTTTTCCGCCAACGTTTCCGATGTCGCTGTTTTTTGCGTCGTCGATGGGCGGCGCAGTGACTGGCGGTCCGGTGTTGTTCAGCCAAGTGGGCCGTTCGGCGACGGTGTCAGTCAACGAAGACAACGGCAATTATCTGCTCCGCACCAACGGCTTGCCCGAAGCGGGTGTGCGTTTGCCGGGGACTGTGTTTCAAGTTGACCATGAGCCGGTTTGGTTGACGGCGCTGCCCGCCGTGCTGCGCCCCCAGGCAGAATCGATGTTGGTCGTGGGCTTGGGCGGAGGCACGGCGCTGGAGCATATTTCACCAAACGTCAAAGCGGTTGACGTGATCGAATTGGAACCGGTCGTGTTGCAAGTCAATCGTCAGTTTGCCGATTCGCGGAAGCAAGATCCGCTGCGCGATCGTCGCGTTAACGTCATTCTCAACGACGCGCGCAGCGCCTTGGCGCTGACCAGCAAACGTTATGACGTGATTGTTTCGCAACCTTCGCACCCCTGGACCGCCGGTGCGTCGCATCTCTATTCCCAAGAGTTCGCCGAGCTTGCCAAGCAGCACCTCGAGCCGGGCGGCGTGTTCTTGCAATGGATCGACATGGGATTTGTCGACGATTCGTTGCTACGGTCGATGGGCGCGACGCTGATGGAAACCTTTCCCCAAGTTCGCTTGTATCGCCCAACGCGCACTACGCTGTTGTTCGTCGCCAGCGACGAGTTAATGCAACCTGAAATCCAACAAGCCACCAAGCAGAACGTTTTTGTTCACGCATCGGACTACTACGACGCCCTGGGACTGCGGTCGGTTGAAAGTTTGATCGCCATTCTTGCTGTCGATCAACCGTCGCTTCAAAAGATGTGCGAGGGTGCGCGGCTAATCAACGACAATCACAACTTGTTGGCGATGCGCGGTCCGATTGTGGGACGGATTAAAGTCGCTTCGTCGACGTCCGATTTGTTGAGAAAATGGCATCCGCTGAACTCGCCTGTTTCGCCGATACCGGGTGCGATTGCGAATCTTGATGAAGGCTGGATCGTTCGGCGGCGCAATTTCATCCTGCGCGGCGAAGGGGTGAAGTTGGCGGCGGCGATTGATTCCGAGCCGGAACGAAATGAGTTTCTTGGTTGGCATCATTATCGCGTGGGAGATACCGCGAAGGCACTCGACTATCTGCGGCAAGCGATCGCGCTGCGGCCCGATTCCCAAGACGCGATATTCATGTTGACGCAGCTAACGACGGGCACCGAGCACCAGGGTTGGCTGTCAAAACTGGCGGAGCCCCACCGCACCGTGGCGCTGGCAGCCGAATTTTCTCAACGCAATGACTGGGCTGGCGTCGAGCGATCCGATGCCGCGTTGGCGACCCTTTTGCCGCGAGATTTTTGCTTTCTGTCGGCGGCTCAATTGCGCGTCGAGTGGCGACTGCGCGATCGTTCGCCGCGGGCGGCCCAGCGCAGTGAAGAGGCGCTGGAAATCATTGATGACCAAATGCCGTACTCGCGCGAGGCGAATACCATGGCGCTGCGAACCATTGCGGCGATGGTTTGTCGCCAACCGATTGAGGCGATCGGTTCGTGCGAATTGATTTACGCGATGTTGTCGCCTGATGCCGAAATCTCGGCCGACGATGCCGACTCGACGATCGCCGCCGCGAGTGAACAGATCTTGCGAAATTGCCTGATGACATTAAACAAGATCGGCGAGAATCCGCAGTACCAAGGTTACCGGTTGTTCGCGATCCAGCGAAACATCGGATCGCTGATTGAGTCCTGCGAGAAAAAGAAGAAGCGATCAAAACGTTAGTGGCCGAGGCGGGGATCGAACCCGCACAGGGATTTCTCCCCGAGGGATTTTAAATCCCTTGTGTCTGCCATTCCACCACTCGGCCATGTACCAAAACGTTATCACACCGGACGCCGGTCCTAAAGGTGACGTTCGCGGGCCGGTTCGGCTAGAATTAGGCAGGTTAAGTTTTCCTTATGCGTGGATGGATGTCTTCAATGCGACAGAATTCGTGGTTTCGTATTTGCTTGTCAATGCTGGTGTTGTTGCGGCTGGCGTTGTTATTGGGCGGGCAATTTTTCGGCGGGCAAACCAGCCCGGTTTTTGCCCAAGCGTTTTTTCCGATGGAGCAGCCGTCGCAGGGTGGTCGTTTTATCGAACCGCCGCGAGCGGTAATGCAGCAATTGCGATTGGCCGAAACGTTTGCCAAGCAGCGACGATTCAGCGACACATCGGTGATTCTCGGCGATTTGTTGCAACGCGAACGGTCGGCCACCGATGACGATCTGAACGGCCAAGATTTTTTCCTCGACGCCAGCGCCAATTCGGCCAGTCCGCCGCGAGTGGCCAAGTCGTTGATGGCCGAGGCGCGGGAGCTGCTCGGCAAGCTGCCGCCCGAAGGGATTGCGGCCTATCAGCTTCGCTTTGGTCCCCAGGCGCGAAAAATTCTCGACGATGCGCTCGCGGATTTTCGCTGGGATGATGTTGCCGATGTGAAGCGACGATTCTTTCACACCGCCGCCGGCCGCGACGCCACGCAATTGTTGATCCAGCGGGCGATTTCCAGCGGCAGTCTGAACCAAGCAAATCGGTTGATTCAATTGTTGTTGACGCATCCACAGCTTGACGAAAAATCACGTGTGACGATTCAGCAGCTAAGCGTCACGCTTAGCCAAATGGCCGCCGCGCCCGGTGAGCCCAATGCGGAAAAGACCAATACAACCACGACCGGTACAACCACGACCGGTACAACCACAACCACGGCCAGCGATGACTCGGCAGCGACGGCTTGGACTCCGCGCCCACGCCGCAACTTGCCACGCCCCGACTACTTGCGATTTTCCGGGCCGGAGACGACCGCGGTGGGCGGAGCAGGGCAATTGCCGCTGGGCGATCCGTTTTTCATGGTCGTGACCACCGGCAGCTCGCGCCAAGAACGCGCGCTCGACTTGTTGACCGATTCGATGAAGTCGATGGGCGAATTGCCGCCGCCAAGTTGGTTGCCGCTGCGCATCGGTAATCAACTGGTGATGCGTTCGACCGAGCGATTGTTTGGCATTGATTTCACGACGGGAAAATTGGTCTGGGAATTTCCCTGGTTCCAATCGGGCGAATCGGTCGAGCCGACGGCGACAGCGATGTCTGACGGTCCCGATGAAGAATCGGGCAACGCACTTTTGAAACAACGCGTTTGGAACGATGTGCCTTACGGGCGAATCACCAGCGACGCAGAACGCATCTACATGCTCGATGGATTGCTCGAAGTCGAAGTCGCGATGTTCAGCCCCTTGATGGGTATGCAAGGCACGCGGCCCGCCGACAACGGGTCAAATTCGTTGTTGGCGCTGGACTTGAACACCGAGGGCAAACTCGTCTGGCAACTCGGCGGCGACTTTGCGCCGGCCAGCGAATTGACCGGTGCGTTTTTCTTGCACGCACCGATTCCGATCGATGGCCAATTGTTTGTGATGGCGGAATTGTCCGGCGATATCTTGCTGATCTGCCTCGACGCCGCAACGGGTATCGAACAATGGCGACAACAGTTGCTCGCAATCGAATCAGGCACCATCGGCACCGATCCCGTCCGCCGCATCGCCGGTGCCGCTGCGACCTACAAAGACGGATTATTGATTTGCTGCACCGGAGCCGGTGCGATCGTTGCCGTCGATCTCGACGATCGCTCATTGGTCTGGGGTGTGACGATCAATCGCAACGAGGCAATGATGCAATCGGTGATTGGCCGCCGCGAAGGAATCGCACCCGACCAAATGCTCAAACGTTGGTGGGACGCAACGCCGCTCGTCGTCGACTCGACCGTCTACGTGACGCCCATTGAATCCGATCGGCTGTACGCGCTCGATTTGCTGACCGGCGAAAAAAAATGGAAAGAGACGGCTCGGGCTCAATATCAATCTCGCTATTTAGCGGGCATGCACCAAGGGAAATTGATCTTGGTCGGTGGCGACAATGTTCGCGGCGTCGATGCGGCGACCGGCAAGTCATCCTGGACCACGCAAACCGGCTGGTTGGATTCGAGCGAACTGGTTTGCGGTTTGGGTATGTTCGGCACGATCACGCATCCCGTTTCCGGCGAACCTGAACCGGTCTATTTTGTGCCGACTTCGTCGAAGCGAATCATCGCCGTATCGGTCGACGATGGATCGGCACTTGCGCATCGCAACGTCACCTTTCCGCTGGGCAATTTGATTGCCGTCGATGGCAAAATCATTTCGCAGTCGGCGACAAAATTGGCGGTGGCTTACGGCGAAGCATCGCTGCAACCGGTTGTCGCGGCGGCGCTGCAGGCCGATCCCAACGATTTGGAAATGATCGTTCGTAAGGCCCAATTGTTGATCGAACAAGGCGAGCGCGCCGAGGCACTCGACTGGTTGGACAAGGCGCGGGCGTTGCAGGGCGAGAACGACGATCTGCAGGACGAAATCCATTTGTTCTCGGTGTCGGCGATGCTCGGTGCGCTGCGCGATGACTTCAGCTCCAACGCCGACTTGCTCGCCAAACTTGAAAAATTGATCGACCAACCGGGCAAGCGCGCCGAGTTGTTGAAGCTGCAGGTGCGAGCGGCGCTGGAACGAAATTTACCGACCAAGGCGATCGAACATTTGATCGAATTATCGTCTTTGGTTGGTGCCGAATCGGTCATCGACGATCCATTGATGACGACCGAGCCCGAAGGTTCGCGATTCGTGGAGTTGGACAGTTGGATCAGCGCTCGGATCAACGAAGCGGTTGCCCAAGCCGATGACGAACAACGTACCGCAATCGCTCAATCGATCGAATCCCATTTGGCGCGGTACACGACGTCGTCGATCGGGCTGCTGCAGCGTCTGGCGTTCCAATTCGGTTCAACACCCGGCAGCGATCCGACCACGCAACGATTGTTGCAACGGCTCGCCGACGAACAACGTTGGCTGCAGATGGAGCGACTGATTTACATGTCCTCAGCGGCCAACCCCAACCGCCGGGAACGTTTGAAATCGTGGCAATCGGTTTCACTCGCGCTCGCCTATGCGCAAGGCGGCATGAAGCCCGATGCGGCCGCCGTGATGGCCGCCGCCAATGCCAAGTCCAGCGACGGCGTGAAGCAAGCCGCAGCCGACTTGGGCGTCGATTTGCAACAATTGGCGGTCCAGTCCGCCGGCGGTGGCTATTGGAAATTGTGGGAAGGCGAAGTGAAGGTGAATTTGCCCGACGAGCCGATTCGCAATCGCCTTGGCTCGCGGCGGATCGCCGTTGCCGACACGCGACGCCAAGCCGGCAATACGTTTAACGGTTGGCAATTGATTAGCGAAGAATCGAGCCCCGTGGGTGTTCGTGATCCGTTGGGAATCGTTCACAACGTACCGCTGGATGGTACCAATCGTCCCGATGAAACTTACCGCCAAGCCTACTTCAATGGCGGCATTATGATCGCGCTGATGCCGGGCGAATTGGTGGCCGTCAACTTGTTCGAGTTACTCGGCGGCCAAGGTGACCCGGTGCTGTGGCGACGGCCTTGGCGCAGCGACAGCGGTTCGTCGGGGTTCAAGCAACGCAGCGAGTCCAATGGGTTTGGCGACTTGATCAAACGATCAGTGATGTCCAGCGGCAATGGGAGCGCGGTGATTTCGGAATTGTCGCTGGGGCCAATCGTGGGCAACACGTTGTATCTGTTGCAGGGCAATGAGTTGATCGCGCTTGATGTCACAACGGCCCAGCCACATTGGCGCACCATGGATACGCCCAAGGGCGGCACGATTATTTGTGACGGCAATGTCGTCGCCATCGTATCGGCATCGTCGCAGTCGATCGTCAAATATGATTGCCGCGATGGCAAACGAATCGGTGAGGTTCCGTTTGAAGGCTTTCAACTTTGGTCCGCGACCGACGAAGCGGTGTTGTTGTATCGCGATTTGCCGGGTGGCGATCGTGAGTTGGTGCTGCGAAATCCGATCAACGACGAAGTTCTGCTGGAGCATACGTTTGCCGGACCGATCGAAGCCGGAAAATTGCAAGGACGGATTATCGATGGGCGTTATATGGTGACACTCGCTGCGTCGGGAAGCGTTTTAATTTGGGACTTGGTCGAGCCGCGAGTGGTCAGCGAAATGACGGTCACGGCGATTCCGGGGTTGAGGTCGTTGCATGTATTGCCACGCCACGATTCGCTGGTGCTGTTGCCGCGATCAACACAGGAAGGCGAAGAAACCGGCAACGTGACAATGACGACCGGAGCCGGTTTGTCACACGTCACCGTCGATGTGGCGGCGTGGAATATCGAGCTAGAAACCGGCAAGCTGGCCTGGACTTGTGACTTCGGAAGCGAATCATGGGGCTGCACAATGACTCAGTCTGGCTATTCGCCGTTGGTCTTGTTTTCCCGCAGCAGGTCGCGGTATTTGCCACCGGGAAGCCGTGTTAAGTCGCTGGATCTGTTGGCCGTCGACACGCGAGATGGTCGCCAATATCCAACACTCGACATTCAAGTCGAGCAATTCAATAACGACATGGAAACCAGGCTAACGCTGCTCGCGCCACAACAACGAGTGGTCGTCAGTATCGGGGCCACCGTGGTCGAGTACGAGTTTGTACAGAAGTGAGCCTCATGCACGCAGCAGAAATGTTTTTGGGACAAAAATGGGTGTCGAGACCAAACTTTTAGCAGCCCAGGACAGCGCCGACGGCCCGGCCGCTTACGCGTCGCGGCCCAATCGAACCTAGCGTGGTGAGGCCACTTTGGCGTGCTCCATTGGCATCGGCCGAATCACCGGCACGGTGACTTCGTAATCCGGCTCGTCATGGTGGCTATCGTCATGCATTCGCACATCCACGGGCTGCTGTGGATTGGTGGCTGCCATGCCGCGTACAACCGCTTGGCCATAGCCCAACGTGACGGCCAAGATAGCGGCCAGCATCAACAGGATTGAGCGCTTTGGCGATGCCTTTTTCAGCGATAACGTGGCGGGCTGGACAATTGAGATTTCGCTCAAGTTTTGCTCGTCAAGATCGTTAATTTGGCGCACCGTCGCACGAGTGGCCGCCGAACGCAGGTATTCGGTTTCGGCCAGTGTCGCTTCCCAGGTCAATTTGTTCAATTCGACTTCGTCCTGGTTCATCAGCGCCAGATCGTCGGTCAATTCTCCCAATTGCTTTTCCAGGGCGCTACGTTTTGAGGTGATGCCAGCCAATCGAGCTTCGGTCGATCGTTGGGACAATTCGAGTTGTTGGCGAATTGGGTTAATCGCTTCGCGTGATTGCGTTTGGTCACCCATTTCCGAATCGGCAATCTTCGCCGCAGCCGACAATTGTTCGCGCAGGGCCAACAACTTGGGGTGGTCCGCAGTGTACTTCACGGCAGCTTCTTGGTACGAGACTTCGAGGTCATACAACCGCTGGCGCATCGACGTTCCGGTGACCTTGGGAATACCGTGCATCACTTCAGCCTCGACGTTCGCGGGCATTTTTTCGATCAACGTTCGCAGCGACGACAATTCGGCCTGGGCCGCAGCGAGGTCACCATCGGTCGAGATGATCGATTGTTTGATGCCGCTGATCGCCGCGCCCAAGGACAGTTTCGATGCCGACAATTCGACTATGCCGCGGCTGGTTTTAGCGTCGCGAAGCGCGGACTGGGCAGCACCGGCGCGCTGCAAAGCCGCATCGGTTTGGGCCTCGAAAAAGCCCAACGACCCGGTCGACTGGTACGACTCGACGTGATACTTTTGGTACTCGTCAATGTAGGTTTGGACCAAGTCTCGGGCCAAAAACGGGTCGCCGAAACGAGCGTCGATCGACAACGTGTAGGCGTCTTTGGGTGCCGAGATCTTGACGTTGCCAGCCAATGATTTGCAGGCCTCTTCGAGCTTGATCTGTTCAGCCACCTCGTCGGCGGACATATCGCCAATCGGGTTCGACTTTCCTGATGAGATCAACTGCATCGCAGATGACATCGTCGTTTCCACAAAGCTGTGCGGTTGCAAAATGCGGTCGGCTCCAACCTTGCGGACCACTCGCTCGGCCAATTCGCGACCGGCTAGCAAATCCTTGACCGAATTGACTTGGGCCAAGCGGCTTTCCTGCAACGAGACGGTTTGCGACAAATTTGCCGTCGGGTCGATCGAAACCGCACCGCGGCCCAGGCGAACCAACAGACGCGCCGACGACGAGAATTTTTGCGGAACAAGGAACACGGCGATGGTAAACAAAACGCCGAGCAATAGCGTCGCTAAAATGACTGATGATCGATACTTACGACCGTAAGCAAGCACATCGCTCAAACGCAATGCGCCGGTGTCTTCGATGGTTGAATAATTCGGCACGTTCTTCTCCGGGCGAGCAAACTTGGCTGGGCGGGGCGGGTAACAACCCATCATAGTAAACACGAGTAGGCGTTGGGAAATGGTTTATTTGATTACAAAAAGATTTCCCCAGAAGATGTTGTGCAGGTTGTATCGATTGCAACGCGGAAGTGCAATTTGCTTTGGGTCGAGCAGAAAAAACGTGTCTGACCCCAATTGTGCGAAGCACCCAAAGGGCCGGCTCCCGGCAATTGGGGTCAGACACTTTTTTACGCCCTACGTCGCATTCTTCTCTAGCGGTGGCGCAAGTTGCGGCGCCCCCGGTGGAGCACCGACTTTGCGGATAACAAAGACGGTTTCAAAATCTTCATTGACTCGAATTAAATAGTTCCTTTTCAAGTCCATATTCATTTCGTTAAGGATGACCGTGTCCTTCGGTGCCCTGGCCAACTCGCGCGTTGTCCCGCGCCAGGCGTCGCGTCGGTTCAAATAGACCGCACTGTTTTGCGGCAGCCGTGATCCGTCCTCGGTCTCGACAATGACCGTTAAGCGATGTGGCGTATTCGCTGGCAGGTCGCCCAAGTCGGCGCGGTACCATTTGGCTTCGTTGGGTGCCAATCCAGCAGCGACAACTCGCAAATCCAATGCGTCGATATGTTCCCCAGCGGAGATCCAAAAATTGCCGTCGTCATCTGTCAATGTTAACGGCGTTACCGAACGGTCTTCGACGCCATTGACACCGTTCTTGCGGTAGATCGTGCGACTGTTCACGACCGCGCCCGCGATCGGCGTGCCGCGGGAATCAACGACCGTGCCCGTCGCGGAATTCACGCCCGGCGTATCAGGCAGCGACTCAAGTTTCAATTCAATCTCGGGATCAAGCGACGGATCGAAGTAGCTCGAAACAAACCCTTGATGCTCGGGCGCTCCCGCCGCCAAGCTAAACAGCAATCGCGGCGAAAGTCCCTCGATCACAAAGCGACCTTCGCCGTCGCAGATCGTGCGCTTTGCACAATCAACGTAACACGATGGACAAGTCGTCGCGGGACCGACGCGCGGTTTCGCGGTGCTGATCACCACGATCGCATTCTCGATCGGTTGTCCCGCATCATTCACGACGCGTCCGGACAACTCCGCCGTCACCGTTGCCAACAAAACACTGATCGTCAATCCAACACTGATCATGGCTTTCCCTCCGAAGCTGGCGTGATGGTTTCGATCCGTCGCGGTTGCAAACGCGGAATTTCAATCGGTGCGGTTTGTGTTGCTAACAACGCCTGGACGATCATCATACCGGTCGCCGCATTTACCATCGTTGACGGACCTTGCTGGTTATCGATTTGCGGTCCACTCACATGTAACTGATAGCTTCCCCTGGGCATTTTCCTTCAATGAAAGCGACCCAGGGCGTCGGTCTCCGACTGGCTTTCTTGTTGATGCCGCACCCACAAGCCCGGCTCAGCGTTAGCCGATTGCGAAACGTTAACACGAGCCCCGACGATGATTTGTCCCCGAGTGTCGACGACCCTTCCGGCGATCTTTTGTTCGTTCTGAGTAAACGTAAAATCATTGACCACCAATCGTCCATCGCCCGCCGGAGTTGGTCGATAGCCAACGCCAGGCGACGAATCGAGACAATCAGTTAGGCTTTGTGGCGATACTGAGTATTCCTAGTCCGCCTGCACGACCGCGCGATACACGCCATCGCTACCCGTCACTGCTTGCATGTGATCGCCAACTGTCGAATCCGTAAAAGTGATTCCGTTTCTTGCCGTCGATGTCCGTCGTTGTTCGAGCGAACACATCTTCAGTCCGCAACTCGTTACGATTCTCGGCGTATCGATACTTTTCGCTTTCGATATTCATCCGCCGAGAGCTAGACTCTCGCAACAACACAGTCGCACCGGCAACTGGATCGCCAGCGGGCGAGACGACTTGGCCGCTGACGGTATTAATCCCCGCGAACTCGTCACCGTTGACGGTCAAGACTTCGCAATCGGTGAAGCGCGCGACTAGGTCGCTCTCGACTTTGGTTTCGCTGGCGTTCGGAATTGTCACGGCAGGCACAATCGGCGGATCCTGAGCCGCGACGATTTTGACGCGTACCGTCGTTATTGCGATGACCAGCAGCATCGCAAGTATCGAACAAGGTCCAGCCAAAACCATCACCAATGTTCGCGGCGGCGCTGCGTACAAAATTTGCCGCAAACGGTCTTCAAGCCCACTTTGTGCCGACATCGCGATCGCTGGACTAGGCGACAGCGACGTCGAGAAACGCGGTTTAACTCGCGCGACGATGATTAATAGACTCGCGGCATATCGCTCGGCCTCCATTCCGCATTGAACGACTTGGCCAAGCATGTCGCGGCGGTTAATGTGCATTAATTCGTGCAATAACGTCGCACGCTGCTCGTCCCCTGACCAGGTTTCAAAATCACTCGGCAGCAACATGACCGGCCTTAGCACACCAAATACCAGCGGCATGTTCACGTCGCGAGAGATTTTTACTCTCGGTATCTGCCGCAATCCGATTTCCCGCGCTGCCGATTCGACGTTGGTCTGCTGCGCGGCTTTCATCACTTCGCCACGGCGGGACCAGCGAACAAGACGAACCACACCGAAACTGAATCGAATAACCACCCCCAAGCATCCCGTCACATAGATTGCGGCAAGTATCGCAGGCACAAATTCAGTCCACGGGACTAACCTTCCACTCGCGGTTACCGATTGAACCTCGCCATGTGCGCGTGAACTCGCACCGACACGAGCATCGCCATCTGCAGCTTCAAGCGACGGAGTTTCAGGCTCTCTCGATACCGCGAGAACGGAACATAAGCAGGACTCAGCGGTGCAACCGACGGTGTTGCCAACGACTCGCTGGCCATCGAAACTGGCGTTGGCGTTGAGTTTGCCGCCCAATCGCCAATCGTTGGCAATTGAATCGTCGGTCCTTGTAGCGTCAGGTGAATCGGAACAAGTGCCAGCACCAGAGCGATAGACGCCAAATAGATGCGGTTTGCGAGTATCGGTTGCCGAGAAGCAAACCGCTCGGACGTAAAATTCGCGAGCATCGCAATCAAACCGACTTGAATCATGACGACGATAAACAGAATCATTTCTTCTTACCTCGCGGTTGATGTTAATTGAGCAGCCGCCGTAGCCGCGCCAGTTCTTCCTCGCTGATCTTCGTCATGGGGTCAGCCAGATGTGCCGCCAATGCGTCCTCCACGGAACCGCCAAAAAAGACGTCGAGCACGCGGCCAAGTGCCGACGCGGCGGCTGACTTTCGCGGTTCGGAGGCGCGATAAACAAACCGATTGCCATCAAGTCGATGCGTTACCGCGCCTTTGTCTTCGAGGGTGCGCAATTGGGTCCGCACCGTTGCGTTGGCGAGGTCATCGGGCATCGCCGCAACGATGTCGCGGGCCGTCGCTTCACCCAACCGGAAAACGACTTCCAAGATCTGGCGCTCGCGCCGTGAAAGATCCGATCGCAAAATTGCACTCCCGTGTAGCGAATTGCCGCAACGTGTTACTCAGGCAAAAGTTCACGCAGTGGGTGCAAGTACCTAATGTTGCTTTATTAACACTTTGGATGTTCAACAATTTTTGCCAGCCGCAATGTATGCTGCGGGCTGGCGAGCCTGCATTCCGTATTGAACGAAGTCGAATAACTATCATGATACAATCGAAATCAAAATTTGCCGGATGGGTCTTGAGCGGTTTGCTGGCGGCGTTCCTTTGTCTGGCAAGTGCCTCTGGAAAGTTCTTCGACTTCCCGGACAAGGAAGTGATGTTTGCAAAATTGGGCTGGGCGACCGACGTGATGTTTTACGTTGGCATTGTCGAGGTAACCATTGCAATCCTGTTTTTGATCCCGCGATTCGCTTTCATTGCCGCCATTTTGCTTTCCGCTTACCTCGGCGGTGCGACAGCGACGCACGTTCGCGTGGATGAGCCATTCTTCGCGCCGATCGTCATTGGTGTGATCGTCTGGGTTGCCCTAGGACTGCGTGATCCGCGAGTCTTCAATCTTGCGTTTCAATCGAGTGCTGCAGCATCAAACGAATTAGCAGCCCAGGCTAGCGCCGATCCGCTCACAAATCAAATAACACCGCAAAACAGGACGACGCCAATTTGACCTAACGCTGTCCAGTTTGGAGTTCAATAGATCCCTGGTTCGGCTCCGGGGGAGCGACCGGTTAGGAAATCGAAGTCGCAACCCTGGTCCGCTTGCTGGATGTGTTCCGAAAAAAGGTGTCCGTAACCGCGCTCGAATTTCTTCGGTGGCGGCGTCCACTGGGCTTTGCGTTTGCCAAGTTCGACGTCGCTGACGTGCAGGTGAATGATTCGATTAGGAACGTCGATGGCGATCTCGTCGCCATCGTGAACCAATGCCAACGGTCCGCCTAAAAAACTTTCCGGCGCGACGTGCAAAATGCAGGTTCCGTAGCTGGTTCCGCTCATTCTTGCATCGGAAATCCGCACCATGTCGCGGACGCCTTCGCGCAATAGCTTCTTGGGAATCGGCAACATGCCCCACTCGGGAAAACCTGGTGCACCGAGCGGGCCGGCGTGCTGCAGCACGATCACACTGTCCGCCGTCACGTCCAATTCGGGGTCATCCAGCCGGGCTTTCATGTCAGGGTAATCCTTGAACACGATCGCAATGCCACGATGGACGAGCAATCGGGGATCGGCACCAAGCGGTTTGATCACACATCCGTCGGGAGCCAAATTTCCGCGCAGCACACAGGTTCCGCCGGCCGCGGCAACGGGTTTGGTGAGCGGACGGATGACTTCGGGGTCGATCGACTGGGCGGTCGCGATTTGATTGCCAATCGTTACACCGGAGATGGTCAGGCAATCGTGATCGATTAGGTCACCGAGTTCCTTGAGCAGCGCGGGCAGCCCACCGGCGTTGAAAAAGTCTTCCATCAGAAAACGACCGCCCGGACGCAAATCACCGAGCACAGGCGTCAAACGCGACCTCGCATCAAAGTCATCGAGTGTTAGTTTCAAATCGGCGCGTCCGGCGAGTGCAATTAAATGCACGATTGCGTTAGTGCTGCCACCGATCGCCAGCGCCGTCGTGACGCCGTTGAGGATTGATTGGCGCGAGACGATTTTTGACGGCGTCAACTTTTCCCAGGCGATTTCAACGGCGCGGCGTCCGGTGCGCACGGCCAAGCGGTTGTGATCCGAGACGACCGAGGGTGTGGCGGCGGCGGCGGCCAGGGTAAAGCCCATCGCTTCGGCAACGCAGGCCATGGTGCTGGCCGTTCCCATGGTCATGCAAGTGCCGGCAGAACGGGCGATGCAGTTTTCGATTTGGTTCCAGTCGGCGTCGCAGAGCAAACCGGCACCGCGTTGGTCCCAATACTTCCAGGCATCGCTGCCGCTGCCGAGCGTCACGTCGCGCCAGCGTGCCTTGAGCATCGGTCCGGCGGGCAAGAAAATGCTGGGCACGTCGGCGCTGATTGCCCCCATCAACATTGCCGGAACCGTCTTGTCGCATCCACCCATCAACACTGCGGCATCGATCGGATGGCACCGCAGCACTTCTTCGACTTCCATTGCCAACAGGTTGCGATATAGCATCGTCGTCGGCTTCATCAGCATTTCGCCCAGCGACATCACGGGTACTTCGACCGGAAAACCGCCGGATTGCAAAATGCCACGGCGAACTTCGGCAGCGCGTTCGCGGAAATGCGAATGGCAGGTGTTCAGCTCGCTCCAGGTGTTGAGAATCGCAACGATTGGACGATCGCGAAAATCGAGATCGTCAAAACCCATACCTTTAAGCCGCGACCGATGGCCGAACGATCGCAAATCATCGGGTGCAAACCAACGCGCCGAGCGCAGCGTGCTCGGGTCGCGGTCGCCGCCATCCCGCTTGGGCGAGTGTGCGCTTGTCATCGGCTCAAGTCGTCCATCAATTGGTTGAACATACGGCGGTTCGAGGCGAGGCATTCGCGGCAACGCGCCATGATTTCGCGTCCATCGTTTTCGTTCATTAAAAATGCCAGCGATTCAAGCAATTTCGGATCATCGGGAATCTCATGCCGTCGCGGCGTCACCAACAAACACAGTTTGGATTCGACTTCGCGGAGTGTGCGATAGTTGGCGATCAAGGCGGCGGCGAGCGCAGCGTCAATCAACTTTCCGTCGGCGAGAGATTGCAGCGAGTCGGTGGTTCCGGGTGTTAGCACGGCGGCGTGTTTGGACGCGTGTTTCAACTGCAACGTTTGCGTAATCCACTCGACATCAACGGTTCCGCCGGCGGCGCGTTTAAGATTGTCGTCAGCGGATGACGTCTCGAGTTCCGACCGCATTTCGCGGATTCGCGTTGCCATCGACGGATACCATTCGGTATCGGCAAGCAGTTCGACGATCAGCGAATTGACTCGCTGGCGCGCCGCCGGCGACCCGGAGATCGCGCGAGCTTTGCACAGCGCCATGCGTTGCCACAGTGCCGCTTCACCGCGGCGAAAGTAACCGGCAAACGCATCCACAGAAACCGCTGGCAACGCGGGAGCCGACGACGACGAACCGATCGATAGACTGCTACCCAACTCGTACAACCTGCCGCCGTCGCTGGAATGGTTGATTCGGCTGATTACCTGGCGGGCCAGTTCGGTGAAGAAATGCGGTGCGGTCGTGGTTGTGCGATGGCCGCCGATGCGACGTCGCGTCACTCCATCGCCGGTATAGAGAAACATTACATCAAGGTCGCTGAAGTAATTCGGCTCGCGTGCACCCAGTTTTCCTAAGCCAATCATCACCAGTTCGATTTCCGATTCGTCCTTGGCAATCGGATCGCCGAAGCGTTCGCCAAGGACTCGCAAGGCGTGCTGGGAAACGCGCCGCAGGACTGACTCGGCCGTCGCCGCAAGGGCCGAATGCGTGGCCTCAAGCGACTCCTTGCCGAGGACATCGCGTACACCGATTTGTAAATGCGCACCGTTCTTGAAGCTGGCGATAATGGGGTCAACGTCCGTCGCGCCACGACAAAGTTCAAGCGAAGACGATTCCAACCAGCGTTCCGATGGCAGTCGATCGAGCAACAAAGAATCGACCAATTCGTCGATCATGCCTGGGTTACGAATCAAGATGCGCGACAAGTACGGACTGCACGCACATAGCCGAACGACCAGGTGCATCGTTGGCGGCGTGGCACGGAACAATTCCCACAAGACCGATTTTCCGCCGAGCGAATCGCTGACTTCGACCAACTTCGACAACGTCGCTTGCGGGTCCGGCGTGCGGCCCACTTCGGCCAACAATTGCGGTGCGATCGTGGCCAGAAAATGGCGACAGCGGCGGCTCGACAAAAACGGCACCGGCTCGTCGGCCAGGCGTTGCAATTCGTGCATCGCCAACAGCGGATCGGTCATCCGGTGGCGCAGCATCGTGTCGCGAATCACCGTCTCATCGGGCTCGGGGTCGAGCAACAATTCGGTTTCGATCGGCACCGGCGAAGTGTCTTCGGAAGCATCGCGCAGCAGGTGACGAATGATCGTGCGGTTCAAACGCAACGCCGTGTCGATTGCTTCGTACAAGCGATTTGCGTCGCCGAGTTGGTCTGCATTGCGAAAGCCCAGGTGCCAAGCGATTCGCGCGGCGCGACGCGCGATCGATTCATCGTTTTCATTCGCAACATCGTCGTGGTGCGGTTCGCATTCGGCTTGGCAGAGATGCAAATAGCGACGCAGCAACGTGTAGTGATCGACCAGCAACGTTGACTCTTGCAACGATAGACAATCGGTACGCCGGAGAGCCTCGATCGCTTCAAGCGTGCCGCGAACGCGGACTTCGGCCAAGTCGCCGCCGTTGATCAATTGCAACAAGCCGATGACGCCATCGAGATCGTTCACCCCACCGGCACAAGCCAAACATTCTTCGGCGGTGAGAGGCACCTTCGTTGTCACTCGCTCGTCGACGCGTCGGGCAACCTTGCGCGCCAGTGTGTGCAGGCCCTCGATGTCGGCTCGTTCGAGATAGCGCCGGTAGACCCACGGCAACAGCAACGCCTGGAACTCGTTGCCCAGTGCCGCGCTGCCGGCGACGCAGCGACTTTTTACATGCAGCATTCGTTCCCAGGTGCGACCGACCAATTGGTAATGGCGATACGCTTCGGCAGTCGTCAGCACCAGCGCACCGGTATCGGTCAACGGTCGATGCGACGACGCACAATCGTAAATCGGCATTTCGTCATGTTCCGGCGCGTCGCCATGTTCGCGCCCGCCGACGTGTTCGCGCCCGCCCAACAAGCGTAGGGCTCCGAACGCCAATTTGTCGAAGAACTCGTCGGCCGGAAGATTGATTTCGCCATCCGTCGGACCGCAAAGATCACGCAGAAATATCAAATCCAACGGCCCGTCGTAGGTGAGTTCACTGGCACCCAACGGACCCAACGCGACCACGGCAAAGCGACCGGGCAAGCCATCGTGCTTCAGCGGTTCGCCATATTTTTCGACCAATTGCGACCGCACGAACAAAACCGCTGATTCAATAATAGCGTCGGCCAGCACGGACAACTGATTGGCGATTCGCTTCGGCGGAGCCTGGACAACAAAGTCGGCGTAGGCAATCCGTAACCGTTCGCGATGAAAAACGGACCTCAACACCGCAACGGCTGCCTCGTCGTCTTCATCGCGGCCGGCCAACGCTTCGAGTTCAACGACGATCTCATCAACAAGGGTATCGCGCGACGTTTCGGCACCGTCACTAGCGCGAACGAGGTCAAACGCTTCGGGGTCGGCGATCATCCAATCACCAAGCCGCGTACCGGCACCGAGCATTCGCAGCAGCGTTCCGAGCGCGCGATCGTCACGCTCGAACAACGCCAACAGCGCCGTGGGACTGCGCGAGGCGGCGATAAAGCGTTGCAATCCACGCAGCACAAACGCCGGGTCGACTGATTTTGGCAACAAAATGTCCAATCGGCCGCGAAGTCGTTGGAACAAATCGTCGGGCACAGGCGTCGAAGCAATTTCACTCATGGCCGCGCGTGCGTCGTCGTCCAAACCGACGGACGTGAGCCACCTGCCATCAAGATCGTTTTCCATCCGCTCAGAGCGCTCCCGCAGCGTGATGTTCAAAATGTGACCGCGATCGAAGCGACATCGACTTCTTCATGATGGATGGAGTTCGAGATTCCAGCGAACGATTCGAGTATATCGCAAGTCATCGCCAGAGTCATTTGGAACACCTTGAGAAAAATCGTATCCTTGCCGCCAATCGCGAACTACGTTTGCCGTGTCGCCGCTAAACAACTTGTCTTGCGGCCCTTGTCCTCCACGGGTGTTGCGTTCTTGCCTCGTGAGTGTTGCTTTTCGGCAACACGAAGCAATTGGGGAACGCTCGTGACTATTCCTCTAAACCTAACCAGGCAAAAGGTTTGCGATGATTTATTCGCTGTCTTCTTATGACTTCGGCACCTCCCCTGCATGGACGGCTGTTCTACCTAGTTACACCGAACACCTGGACGACGAGGAGCCGTTAATGCCCAAGAAGACGAGCCGCAGAAGCCTTCGCGACGATGCCTTTGACGCTGAAGAATCGATTGACCGCCGTGGCCGCGTGATGGGCCAAGCCGAAGTCGAAGACTTTCTCGAAGACGACGCGTTCGATGCCGAAGATGGACTTGAGCCCGCCGAGCTGCGTCGCGATATCATCAGCGCCGATCCAACCGAAGACCCGATCCGCATGTATCTGATGCAGATGGGCCAGATTCCGCTTTTGACCCGCGACCAAGAAGTCTCAGCGGCCAAGCAGATCGAAATGACGCGCGATCGTTATCGCCATTGGATGTTGGCGACCGACTTCATGCTCCGCGGTGCATTGCGATTGCTCGAACAAGTTCGCGACAAGAAACTTCGCTTGGACCGCACGATCGAAGTCAGCGTTACCAACGCTGCGGAAAAGAAAGCGATCATGTTGCGAATCGTGCCGAACGTTCGCACGCTGAGGTTCCTGCTGTCGCAAAATCGCCAAGACTACACGACCGCCGTTAATCCTAAGCAACCGATGCGGCTGCGTCGTGCCTCGTGGCGAAGTCTAGTCGTTCGTCGCAACAAGGCGGTGCGGTTGGTCGAGGAAATGAATTTGCGAACCGGCAAGCTGCAGCCGTTGTTCGAGAAGGTCCGCAAGGCATCGGATCGAATGCAGGAAATCCGCCGCACCTTGGCTGACAAGCAAGCGTTGGCGATGCCGGGAATGCCGAGCGAAAAGGATTTGCGCAGCGAGCTGGTCCACCTGATGCGAATGACGCTGGAAACCCCGGCGACCGCTGCCCGCCGGTTAGCTCGCACCGATGCCTACCGTGAAGACTATGATGCGGCCAAGCGAGTGTTATCGGCCGGCAATTTGCGATTGGTCGTTTCGATCGCCAAGAAGTATCGCAACCGCGGCTTGTCGTTCTTGGACCTGATTCAAGAAGGCAACACGGGATTGATGCGAGCCGTCGATAAATTCGAACACGCTCGCGGTTACAAGTTCAGCACCTACGCGACGTGGTGGATTCGCCAAGCAATCACGCGTGCGATTGCCGACCAAAGCCGCACCATTCGCGTGCCCGTTCACATGATCGATACGATGAACAAGGTTCGCCAAATCATGCGTACCCTGGTTCAAGAACAAGGTCGCGAACCATCGGCCGAAGAAATCGCGGCGCGGGCCGGTTTGTCGCTCGATGATACTCGCGTGGTGTTGAAAATGAGTCGCCAACCGTTATCACTTGACCAACCGCTTGGCGACAACGATGACAGCGTGTTCGGCGAATTCCTTGAAGACCATCGCACCGAAGATCCGTTGATGGAATCGAATCGCGAGTCGCTGAAGAAGCAAATCGATACGGCGATGGAGTCGTTGAATTATCGCGAACGCGAAATCCTGCGACTGCGTTATGGCCTAGCCGACGGTTACACGTATACGCTTGAGGAAGTCGGCAAGATTTTCCAGGTTACGCGTGAGCGAGTTCGTCAAATCGAAAGCAAGGCCGTTCGCAAACTGCAACAACCGTATCGCGCCAAGTCGTTGGCCAGTTTTCTGGAAGGCAACGATTGGGTGTTCGTCGAAGGCGCATCCGAAAGCGTCTAAGCATGGCGGTGGGACAATCGAGTTCATCGCCACAACTGACGATGGGGCGAGTTTCGCGAAGCTGCTCACTGCTGCGGACTGTAGCTTCGACAAGTAAACGGACTCCGCCACGTTTCGTAAACCGATGCCGCCAACGCCGAGTCTATTCAACCCGCGCACGCACAACGGTTGGCTGTACCGCGATCGAGCCTGCGCCAATGCGGCACTGCGACATAATCTTGATGAGACGCTCGTCAATTCGACGCCGCTGAGTTGGGATGTGGTTCGCCGTTTTATGTCCGGCGACGGTGGTTTTGGACAGATGTATCGTCAGGTGGGTTTTGAACCGTCGGCAGCGGTCGCCAAAGATGGCTTCCTCGATCTCATCGGCAGCGGCATTTGGTGGCCAAGTTGCAATTCATTCTAAATCGGAATCCCGAAGCGGTCCGACGGGGCGGCAAGCTTTAACGAAATGGCAAATCAGCTCGCCCAGCAACTCGGTGCTGACGATAGCACACTCATTATGGATCTTTCATCTTTTCAGTTAACTGATGTTCCGCTGCGGCTCAGTCCATTTCTGCTTGTCGGTCAGCAACCAAATGCGAGCTGTTCCCACCGCGACGAGAGGAAGCGGTTTTCCGGCTTGGCGTTCCTTGTCACCGCCGTAATAACGCATCCGCACTGAAAGATTGGGGACAATCGTTCTACAATCGGCACTTGATGATTGTTCGCGCGGGGCGGACGCCGTTGTTGGTGATTAGCATGTCGAGCGTGTCGTTGATGCGATAAGCCGCGCGAAAAAAAGGTACCGAGTAGTCGAACGAACCGCCACGCAGAACACGTCGTCGGTTGGCGATCAACCAGCGCGCCGATCGCGCGCAACATGTCTTGCAGGACTGACGCCAAGTCGGGATGCTGACTAATCAGAACACCAATGTCCTCAATTTCACCCCGCACGCATTGGTCCGTATGCTCGTCCTAGTCCAATCTGTAAGTTCGTCGGTAAACTGCTGACTCCCCAGGCGGCTGGCGTGGCGGACGTCATCAAAGTTCCCGCGGTCCATCTGTGATTCGTTTGAGAAGCGAAACGTCGTGAGTGCGTCGCTTGTTGTATTTCGGCTGCCAAATCGCGGTGGTTCGACAAAAACCACCTGCACGCCGGCCCGCTTCGCATTCTCGATAATACTTGACAAAGCCTGGGCGGCTCGCGTGCTGGGTGGAAGTTTGGGGGCCGCCACTAACGATCTTCGCTCTGCCGCAAACCATGCGTCATCATGCAAAGCAGCGACGGAATAAATTGCCGGGGAATGCGGATCATAGGCAGCGCCCTTGACGACTCCAACCCAATCGTGCCAGCCGGTTTGTGTGCTGAATTCGGCGAATGCCCACATCGGAATCAAACGCCAACACGCTACTGCGAAGCGGCCACTATAAGCCTTCAAATGACGACGAATGATTTCGTTGTCGAGTTGTGCAACATAGCGATCTGGACGCAGCGGTGTTGGCAACGTACCAGGCTGAAGCGTGCTGTCGTCGAGCTCCAAAAGTAAAACATCGCAACGATGACGCGACAAATACAACTCCCAAATCAATGACTGTTCCTCAATCCCCTGGCCACCAAGCGATAACTGTAGCGCGCTGCCGCCAGTTTTTTCTTGCAACCGTTCGGTCGAGATCGCGCTATTGAGCATCGACGATCCAAGCACAACAACGGAGTCATGTCGCCGCGGTCCCGCAATCAAGAAATTGACACGCGTCGCCGGATTTCGCCGCGCGGCGAACGTCAAGACTGCATCGTTCAACGCGACAATTACCAAGAAGCCGATGATCCACCAAAGAGCAGATTTCATGTCGTCCTCAAAATTGAAAGTAAATAAATTGAGTTGGATTGTTGAACATCCCAAGGTTCAACAACATCAGTAGAGTGATACAAATCATCCACGGGGTGGCCGCACGACTTTTCCCGCCAACCCAAGAATCAACTCGCCACTTCGCATCCGCGTCGAAAGGTCGCTCGATGACCCATAACCAGATTATGCCCAACACCAACCAGGGGAAATCGAGTCCGCTGGCCAGGTCTGGCCGAAAGCCAGTGAGGGAAAATGGATTGCGAGCGGATTGTTGCAACATGTTCGCCGCATCGCCGATCGTGTGGCTGCGAAACAACACCCAGCCCAATAAAACAACAATCATCGCCGCTGCGCGAAAGAGTGGTCTTGATCTCAACGTAGTGTATCTTGTTAATGATCCTTGGGTGATCCAAAAGCGTTCGGCTATCAGACCAACTCCATGCAATAAACCCCAAAACAAAAATGTCCACGCCGCGCCATGCCAAAGTCCACTCAACCCAAAAACGACGATAATGCTAAAGCACCAACGAAGTGCCCCGGTCTGGTTGCCGCCAAGAGGCACATATACATAATCTCGAAACCAGGTTGATAATGAGATATGCCAACGCTGCCAAAATTCTTGCAACGATCTCGCCGCGTAAGGTCGATTGAAATTTTGACGCAGACGGATACCGAACAAACGCGCCGTTCCAATCGCAATGTCGCTGTATGCGGAGAAGTCACAATAAATTTGGATGGCGAAGGCCAGGATGGCAAAACCAAGCACCAATCCGCCACGCTGGTCCGCATAATCGAATCCGTTGTTGGCAAACAATGCCGCTCGATCGGCGATCACCAGTTTCTTGAAAAAGCCCCATAGGATCAGCCATAAGCCGAAGCGAAATCCGGCGGCGTTAAGGATTATCGGTTCAGCAAGTTGACGTAATAATCGAGGCGCACGTTCGATTGGTCCCGCAACCAGTTGGGGAAAGAAGCTGACGAACAACAGCAGCCGCGCAGGATTCCGCTCGGCGCGAACCTGGCCACGAAAGACATCGACAACGTACCCGATCGATTGGAACGTGTAGAACGAAATCCCCACGGGCAATAGTAGCCCCAGACTTGGTCGCAGGTTCGTTGCCGCAAGCGAGTTGTAGAGGTCGACGAACAAGCCCAGATACTTAAACAGCCCAAGAACCAGCAGATTGATTGCGATCGCAAGAATCATTGCGCCGCGCCGCGTCCGCATTGTGGCGCTTCGATCAATGACGACCGCCGCCAAGTAACATGACGCAGCAGTCAGCAGCATCAGCCCCAGATAATCAATTCGCCACCAACCGTAGAACACCAGACTGCTGATTAGCAACACGACCCAGCGATGCAGCGGGCGAACGAACCCGCAGACGGTAAGCGTCAGCGCAAGCAAGACAACAAACGGCCATGAATGAAACAGCATGCGTCAATTGTAGAACAATTGTCCCAAATATTCAGGCGGTTCGTTGTCCCGAACATTCGGACAATTGTTCTACTTCAAAAACTAGCGCTGACAACGATAAACGAACGCCGGAGGTAGATTGCGAAACACCGTCGGGCTGTGCTTCACTTCGCAAAATGTTTGTTTCAATAGAGAACGAAATCGCAACCCAGCGGGCAACAACAAACCCTGCCAATAAGCGAATGTCGCAAACATGCCGCCCGGCTTAAGAACCTTCAACATCGCATCAAAACATTCTCGCTGCAACGATTGCGGAAACGATGCCCAAGGTAATCCACAAAGAATCGCATCAATTTGCTCGACCGACTCACGCTGGCAAATCTCGACAATGTTGGCGACGCTGTCTTCATAAACTGTTACCGACGGGACGCGACGGCGAGTCAAATCGGCGAGTTGGGGGGATTGTTCGACGGCGAAAAACCGCGTTCCGGGCTGCAAGGAACTGGCGATCTGATGGGTAAAGACTCCGGTTCCCGGACCATATTCAACGACGACGCGAGCGGCTTGCCAATCAACACTATCAACCATCATTCGGGCCAAGCCAAGACTGCTGGGCGCGATCGCGCCAATCGTTCCCGGTTGACGAAGAAATGAACGGATAAATGCAAAGGAATCAGACATTGCGGCAGGCTACCAATTCCGTCGCACGACGTACAGGCTCCACTGTGGCTGGAAGCCCAGCTACGTGGAACCGAAAATCAGCGGCCGAACTCGCTGCACTTCACCGCTGGTAATTCGCGTCGGGCCGGAAACGCCCGATACCAGCAACGATCCGTCGCTGTCGATTCCTGAACACTCTGACTCGGACCACGTGTCGCCAATTTGATAACGAATTAGTTGGCCCGTCAAAAAACAGCGCCGTCGATACTCATCAACGACTTTTGGCGGCTCGCTGGTTGACTCATCAATCGCCTGAATCAACTGCGATACCAATTCACCTAGCCATTGATATCGATTCGGGTATCGCGATGTGAACTCGATCAACGACCGTGGCGGGACTTGGGATTCGCCGATCGCGAAGTCGAATTTTGTTGCCACATTCAGCCCCACGCCGATCACGGCGAGATCCGTTGTTGCAATCGTTTCGATCAAGATGCCCGCCACCTTTCCACCGCCGACATACACATCGTTGGGCCATTTTAGTGATGCCGCGATCGGAGCGGCAAGAAACTCGATCGTCCGTGCAACCGCGACGCCAATCGCAATCGACAACAACGATGTTATCGGAACCGTGACAATTAGCGAAAATGTCAATGTGCCATTATCGGCAACCCAAGTTCGACCATGGCGACCACGACCCGCGCTTTGGCAATCGGCAAGGTACAACCTGGGCGTGGCGGAAACTTGAAACTCATGAACGTCACGGATCGCAGCGCTATTAGTAGAATCGACTTGCTGGAAATAACGTATGTGCTTGAGGATTGATTGCGACGCCATCGCATCACAAACAACCAATCCCAAGGGGTCAACACCAGCATCCGCGAGTAGTGTCATTGTTCTCTATTTCACTTAACTGCACTTTAGGCAAAGTGGTTCTACTGTCGGATTGATCTAGGCACGAAAAAGGCTCGCGTGGAATATGGAGGTTCTCACACCAATCCGCAATCCACGGAGCCAAGGTTGGCAAAGCGTAAATCCTCCCGCAGACCGCCGCAAGCTCGACATGCTGAGAAACATAAACCCTCTCAGCATGACAAGAGAGCGAGACTTGCCAATCGTACTGCCCAGCGCCGACTGGAATTGCCCACGAAAAGTTGACAGTGGACCGGCGCATGTCAGACTTCTCTGACAGGAGAACCGATCCATGGACAAACGTCGAACATTTAGCCGCGAATTCAAGCTGGCCGCAGTCAAGAAAGTCATCGAGCAAGGCTT
>JBGSVE010000015.1:0-13077 GCA_041753075.1 Pirellulaceae bacterium | reverse complement strand
GCCACCTTGGCCACCTCGCGCCGGACGACCAGCCTGTGATTGCCCGCCGCCCTGGCCTACTTGCTGGCCACTTTGTTGACCGCCACGTTGGCCACCGCCCTGATGGCCGCCTCGTTGGCCACCACGATATCCGCCATGTTGACCTGACTCGTGTCGCCGTTCTTGCCGCTCGCGATCGAGTTCCATTTCGCGTTCAGGTGATAACGCTGACAGCCCGACGCGGCGGCGTTTGGCGTCAATTGTCGAGACCCATGCTGTCATCACGTCACCGACTTGCACCGCTTCGTGCAAATCTTCGACATAGTGATCCGCGACGCGGCTGACGTGAATCAAGCCGCTGCACTCCGGTGACATTTCAATGAAGGCACCGAACTCGGTAACGCCCACAACAACGCCGATCACTTGGTCGCCGACTTTCAGGTCGCTGGCCTTGGGCACGCGGGTCATCACCGCGTGAGCGGCGACGATCCCCGTTGTGTCCTCCTCGCCAAACGGATTGCACAACGCATCAACCAGTTGCCTTACCCGCCGCCCGCCGACTTGCCATTCCTTGATGCACTTCTTGATCAAAGCTACATCGGGTTGAGGCTGACGAAACGCCGCTTGGAACTCGACCGCTTCAACCGCTGGCTTGGCGGTTTCGGCAATCACTGCGGTTTCTTCAACGACTTCGCTAGCGGTTTCCGCTGCGACTTCAGCCACGGAGTCTGTGGCGATCTTTTCGCCAACAATTTCTGACGCTTCCGCAGCGATGGTTTCTTGATCGACGACTTCTTGATCGACGGCCTCGTCCGGAATGGGTTGGATATCCGCAGCAAAGCTCGCCGCGTCACCATGCACGATCACGATCTCTTCGACCACGTGCGTGTCCACCGGCGCGTCCAGCACGGGGACGGCGGCGACTTCGTCAAACTTCGGTGCTTGGTATCCCGGTGGTGTCGCCGGCGGCAACTCCAGCTTCAATGCCGTGGCCAATTTTTTAGCCAACGCATAATCATCCGGATGAATGAGCGTCCCATCGAGCGGTTCGCTGCTGCCGAACACACGCAAAAACGGTAAGGCTTGGCGGAGCACGGTTGCGTCACCCCAGGCATCCAATTCGGCCAACTCGGCTCGGCTAGTGAACAACGATTGACGGCGACGCTGGTCGATCGCTTTGGCAATCTCGGGATTGATCCCGGGTAATTGACTGAGCCAATCCGCAGCGGCACCATTGACGTCCACACCGCCGCGGCTGACCCCGCTGGTCATCACGTCGCGCAGCGCCGGCCACAATGCATCATCGGACAACTCGCGTTGGAACGAACCCAATCGCAACCGTGTCGGGTCAACTTTGGTGACTGCCTGCGACGGACGCAACACCGAAAACGCCAGCCACGCTGCGGCGCGAAAACGCCGTGGTGTCACGCGCATTTCGCGATTGGCAAGCTCGCTGCTGGCGTACAAATCGGCACCACTGCGTTCGGCAATGGTCCAGCGAATCGAACCCGGCGGCGATTGTTCGATCAAATCGTGCAACACCACCAAACACGCGCGGCGAACCGGGCCATTGCTGATCACGATCAAGTCCGCGCCATAACGATGGATCAACTCGCCAATTCGAGTCACCGCACCGGAGCGCAACGTGGCCGACAATTGACAAGCAATATCTTCGGTATGCAGCAACCGGCCGTCCGCCGCGACCACGGCTACAGCAGCAGTTCGCGGACCGATCGCATCAATTGACAACACCACCTTTGCATCGACGCCGCCACGATTAATCTGGGACTCGAGATGGTCCGCGGCGACATTGACGAGCCTCGTCGCAGCCGACTCGAGCAATTCATCCCACCACGCCGCTTCGGCGGATTCGCGAATCAACGCTTCGTGATCGCCAACCAACGTCTGCAACTCGTCCGCAAACGACTCGTTTAAGCCACCAGCGGTCCGCCGCAAATTCTCGATCAACTTTTCGGTGTCGTAAACAAATTGGCATTCCACAATGCCGCTGCGCAAACCGCGTCCCAGCATTAATGTTTGGAAGGCAGTCAACTTTTGCGCCAACAACGTCTTGCCCGCCAAGGGTTGCAGCACGCTGACCAACCAGCGACGGCGGCGTTGCCGCGGCGAGATCTTTTTAATCGGCTTGAGCTCTTTGGCCGCCTTTGGTTTGGGTTTGCGTTTTTTCTTGTCGGGCTTGCGGGCTTCGCTGGCCAGCGGAACTTCACTGCCCGGAGTCTCCGTCGTCACCGCCGCAGCCAGCTCTTCGGGCGTCGGCCACTGGGCCGCAGGCTCTTCGTCGGTTTCCTGCGTGGACTCCGCTTCCTCTGCGAGAACGGTCACTTGCTCATCAGCGACCGCAATCGACTGCGGCGCTGCTGCGGACTCAGTTGCCGGGGCTGGCGTCGTTGACTCGGCCCCAAGCGTCTCTTCAACAACAGGCTGCTCAGCAACAGGTGGCGCTGGTTCGTCGCTCGATTGCACCGTCACAACCATTGGCGGCGGATCGGATTTCGCTTCCGCCTCGACGGATTCTGAGCTCGAAGCCGAAGTCGGTGCCGCAGAGCCCTCCGCAGACTCGGTCTCATTGGCCGTCGCCGCAGAAGTGTTAGATTCAACCGTCGTATCCTTGACGGAAACGATGCGGATTTTGGCATTATTAAAAAGCCACCGTACCGCCGCAGACTGAACCAGCGGGTGTCCAGCCAATCGCCGCGCAAGCGCAGTGTCGAGTGAACCTTGGACGGCGTCGGCTTGGCTACCCAATCCAACCAGCTCGCACAGCTCGCCGATATCCATCGGGTCCCCTTTTTCGGGTGACAAAATTCGTGAGGCAACGCGCATTGCTGCGGAGTTTGCATCGTTACCTTCGGTGCGTACTCGACGCGTTAACCGATCGATCACCCGTTTGGAGGTTGCCGCGCGAATCGCACGATCGAGCGCGGTATCCACGTAAGGCAATTGTTCCAAACGCTTGAGCAGGTCGTCGCGGCGTCGCTTGACCCATTCCTCGTCTCGAACAGCACGATACAGCGACCACATCGCCGGTTCACCCAAACCGCCGAGTTCGTCTCGACGGTAGCGTGCCAAAAAGGGCGGCGCGTAGCCTTGCTCGATTAACGGCAATGCACTCCGCAACTCCGGCACGTCACAATTCGTGCGTCGTGCAATTGCATCCAAATCAACGGTCATCAAGACACGTGAAAATCATCTTCTCGATGCGACGTGGCGGCGAGCGAGCTGTACCAAAGGCCGCCAGAAACGCATTCGACTAAAGGAAAACCAATCCGCGACGGGCCGCTGCTGCTCGCTCACAAAGGTCCAGAAATGTAGAACCAAGGACCGCCATCTGTCAACCGACCCTCCTGCGGCGAAACTTCATCAATTCTGAAACAATCGTCTCAACCTGTCCAATCGTTAAAGTCGATACTCATCGTAGACCCGGTTGTTTCGCTTTTTGACCCCACGCAAGCGTGGAACCAAGCGGGCTTGCCGCCAACTATCGCCTGCCGTTACGAGTACCCCTGTGAATCCAACAACGAATATCCATCACCTGAGAATCTATCCACCCAGTTCGCATTCAGTCGAACAACAGCGTGTGGAAGAAATCGACCGTATCAGCGGCACGGCGGCACCTCGACGGGTCGAGGTCTCATTGGCCGATATCGCCCCCGTCATCGCCGATGCGGTTTCCAGCGGTCGCGGTTGGCTTTCCGACTTCGCCGACGACACGATCCAAATCGACGCCGATCTGTACGAGGTGCTGTTGGCCTACCAACAAATGCGCCGACTCAACGCCGCTTAAAAAGCTATAACGTCGAACAGCCCGCAGCCTCCCACGGAGATCAACCATGCGCAGCATTGCAGTCATCAACCAAAAAGGTGGCGTTGGCAAAACAACCACTGCCGTCAATCTATCCGCCGCCTTGGCCGATGCCGGCAACCGGGTTTGTGTGCTCGATCTCGATCCCCAGGCTCACGCTTCGTTGCACTTGGGAGTCTCGACAACCGGTTCGATCCCCAGTCTCTATGATGTGCTGTGTGGCCAAGCGACGATCGCCGAAGCGCGCTGCGACGTGACCGATCGGTTATCCGTCGTGCCGTCAAACATCGATTTGGCCGCCGCCGAAATGGAACTGGCCGGCGAAGTCGGTCGCGAAATGATTCTCAGCGACGCGCTAGCCGCTGATGAATCCGATTTTGACTACTTGATTCTCGATTGTCCGCCCAGCCTCGGCGTCTTGACGCTCAATGCACTGGTTGCCGTCGAAGAAGTTTTCTTGCCATTGCAACCTCATTTTCTGGCGCTGCACGGCCTCAGCAAATTGTTGCATACCGTCGAAGTTGTCTCGCGCCGGTTGAACAACCGATTGCGACTGTCAGGCGTCGTGCTGTGCATGTACGACTCGACAACTCGACTGGCCGCCGAGGTCAGCAGCGACGTCGAGGACTTTTTCAGTGGCGGCAACGAAGCCAAAGAAACATTGCGTCGCGCCAAGTTCTTTAACACAAAAATCCGTCGCAACATCCGCTTGGCCGAGGCACCCAGCTTTGGCCAGTCTATTTTCCAATACGCACCGGAAAGCAACGGAGCGACGGACTATCGTGCGCTGGCCGGAGAAGTGATTGCCCAAGCGTCCGCGAATCACCGATTTGCCGCCGCGTAGACCTACTTGAGGATCATGTCGTCGACGGTCTTGCCGCCTGGGATCATTGGCAAGACGTGCTCTTGATAGGGCACTTGGACGTCCAACACAAACGGACCCTTGTGTTCAATCATCTCGTTGAGCGCGTCCTTTAAATCGGCCTTGAGCCGCACCGTTGCCGCACCGCAACCATACCCCTTGGCAATCGCGACAAAATCAGGATAACGCTGTTCAGCGTAAGCGAATCGACCGGCGTCGCTGCGACCGCTGGCTTCTTCATGGCTAATCGGACCGAGATACGTGTGTGCTCGATTGCGTTCCATAAAACGGTCTTCCCACTGCACGACCATGCCCAGGTGTTGATTATTCAGCAGCAACACCTTGACTGGTAATTCTTCGCAAAAGCAGGTTGCCAATTCCTGGATATTCATCTGGAAACTGCCGTCACCGTCGATGTCGATAACCAGTGCGCCGGGATGCGCCGCTTGGACGCCCATCGCTGCGGGCAACCCGAAACCCATCGTGCCCAAACCGCTACTGCTCATCCAAGTTCGCGGCTCGTTGAACTTGAAGAATTGCGCCGCCCACATCTGGTGTTGGCCGACGCCAACGGACACATAGGTTTCGCGTTTCGCCGTCATTTCGCTGAGCGTACGGATCGCGTGTTGTTGCAAAATTCCGTCAAACGATTCGTCGTAGCTGAACGGATACTTGCCCTTCAATTCCTTGACGTGCTTGATCCAGGCCGTCATGTCTTCGGGAGCTTCGACAAACTTGTTCAACTCACCGAGCGCCTGGCGAACGTTGCCGCAAACTGGGTAGTGGGCGATTTTGTTCTTATGCAACTCCGAGGCGTCGATGTCGATGTGAATGATCTTGGCACTGCGGGCAAACGCTTCGACTTGGCCCGTTACGCGATCGTCAAAGCGAACGCCTAGCGCAATCAACAGGTCACAATCGCGAACCGCGTAGTTGGCATAAGCTGCGCCGTGCATGCCGAGCATATCCAACGAAACGGGATAACTTGTCGGCACCAAGCCAAGGCCCATGACCGTCGTGGTGCAGGGAATGCCGGTGATCCGCAGAAACTCGCGCAACTCCACTGACGCATCGGAACCTATTACGCCGCCACCGGCATAAACAATCGGACGCTTGGCCCGCAGAATCGCGGCGGCGACTTGGCGCAATTGTTCTTCGGGCACATCCGGGACCGCTGGCTTATAACCGGGCAAGTCCATTGGCACGTCCCAATCGACCTCGATCGAATCAAGCTGCACATCCTTGGGCAAATCGACGATCACGGGACCCGGCCGCCCGGTCGTCGCGATGTGAAAGGCTTCCTTCATCACGCGGGCCAAGTCGGCAACTTTGGTGACCAGGTAGTGATGTTTGGTGATGCCGCGACAAACTTCGACGATCGGCGTTTCTTGAAACGCATCGGTGCCGATGACGCCGGTCGGGACTTGGCCGGTCAAGCAAATCAGCGGTATGCTGTCCAGCTTGGCGTCGGCGATCGCCGTGACCAAATTGGTCGCGCCGGGACCGCTGGTCGCCATCGCCACACCGACTTTGCCGGTGCTGCGGGCGTAGCCTTGGGCGGCAAACGCGCCGCCTTGTTCGTGGCGCGGCAAAATGGTGCGAATCGATGGACCGTATTTGGTCAACGATTGGTGCAGCGGCATGCTGCAACCGCCCGGATACGCAAAAATCACCTCCACACCGTGGTCGACGAGCGATTTGATCACAATATCCGAACCGGTCATTACGGTCGTTTTGGTCGCTGTGGCGCTGGTGCTCATTTTGGCAATGTCAGGTTTTGGTGGAAAAATGGAAACTGGCGTTTACTTCATCGGTGGAAACCACGAATCTTAAAGCGTGGTTCGTCGATGGCAATGGACAAAAGCCGGGCGGACAAGGTTCTGGGGTATTTTTTCTGGTCGCTTTAACGGTTTAGCATCGGAAAAGTCCGTTTTTGGAACAACCCTCGGTAAGGAAGCCTGAAATGCCGCCGCTGCTGGATTTCGCCGTGGTCGCCGCTGGCGGTGCTGTGGGGTCGATGCTGCGGTACGCCTTGGCGATAGCCTCCGTCCGCTGGTTTGGCGGCACGGCAATTGCCGGCACGCTCGTCGCCAACCTCGTCGGCTGCTTCGCCATCGGAACTCTAATCGCCGCCGTGGTCGCTCATCCCGAATGGATTTCGGCCCGCACGGCGCTGGGGATTCGAGTCGGATTGCTCGGCGGATTGACAACGTTTTCAACCTTCGCCGCCGAATCGATCGGTTTGGCCGGCGAAAGCAAATCGGCGTGGATGTTCGCTTACGTCATCGCCTCGGTCGTGTTGGGAATGATCGCGGTTTGGCTCGGCATGGCTATTTTCACCCGCTCACCGGCAGGCGGAAGCTGAGATGCACCTACTATCGCAAGCCTTGGCAATCGTCGTTTGCTGTTTTTTTGCATTCGCAATTCAACCGGCGCGACAACCGGCACGCGGCGTCGAATTGAACCTGGCGGCGCGCCAAGAGGCGACACTGTGGGGCGTGTCCTTCATTGACCTGGATCGTGGTTGGGCAGTCGGCCAACGTGGCGTGATCCTGCAGACCGGCGATGGCGGCGTGAGTTGGACTGACCAGCCGTCGCCAACCACCATGACGCTTGCCGATATTGCGATGTTCAACAGCCAACGCGGTTTGGCCGTTGGCGGGACGTACACGCCACACACGCTGGTCAGTACCGGCGAAGTACTGACCACCA
This sequence comes from Pirellulaceae bacterium, assembly GCA_041753075.1. Lineage (GTDB taxonomy): Bacteria > Planctomycetota > Planctomycetia > Pirellulales > Pirellulaceae > UBA6163. The sequence goes on along the minus strand of JBGSVE010000015.1, from coordinate 5,701 downwards.
GCGACGGCGGCAAGAGTTGGTTAAGCGTCGTCGGCCACGATTTGCCTCGGCTGCGACGGGTGATCATCGGTCCTGGCGGTGCGTGCGTCGCCATCGGCGATTGGTCACCGGTGCATTTGACTTCGATCTATTCATCAATCGACGGCGGCGCGCGGTGGTCGCCAGTACGCTGTGCAATGGGCGGCAATGCAATTGAACTAACCGGATCGGTAGACGATTACTTGGTGTTAAGCGACGATGGCGAAGTGATCCGTGTGCGAACCGTTGGCGGTGCGAAGACGATGTTTGCCGCAGGTTCGCCCTGGACCGTTTTGGCCGGGCGCGATTCGCAACTGTTTCTAGCCGGTCCCGATGGCTGCGTCATTTCGAATGATCAAGGCACGACCTGGCGCGCCGTGCGTGGTGAGAATCCGGCATTTGTCGCCGCTTCACCCGGCGGCGGCGTCGCGACGATGTGGCAAGATCGCGTGTGGGTCACCAACGATACGTCGGACACACTCACCGTGATCGGTGACGGCGCAATCGAGTTCGTTGGCCAAGTTCCAGCCGGACCTTCGATCCGCCGATTGATTCGCTTGGACAAGGATCGTGGCTTTGCTGTGGGCGATTTCGGCTTGATCCTCGCCACCCGCGACGGCGGTCACTCGTGGCGAGCGCTGCGCGGGGGCGAGCGCAGTTTGGCGTTGTTAGCAGTCGCGGCGCGGCCCGAATCAATTCCCTGGACCATCCTTGCCAGCGAATCACACCAACATCGCTTCCGCACGGGGATCGTCGTTGGCGGCAAACTTGAGCCGATACGCGACGCCTGCAATGTGTTGGGTCCGGCGGCCGTATTTGGTCACTCCGATAAACCGCGACGACCGCGAGAAATCTTGGCCCGAACGCGCCCCGCAGTGCTCGTGTTGGACCAATCGTTGCCCGCCGACGAACAAGCCGCGTGGGTGACAGGTGCGATCGAAAGCGGTGTCAAGCGGTTGGTACAGTACGGCGATGGTGGCTCGCAAGTCGTCCATTCCTCAGCCGCAATTCCGGCCATCGCGATGATCGCCAGCGACTTGTGGCACGACGCTACGGCTCATTATTTACCCGGGCTGATTGCGCCTGAAAAGCTCTCGCTCAATATCCGCATGGATGGTTCGTCGACCTCGGCGGGGCTGGCGCTGGCCAGTGTCGTCGCCGCCGATTCGCGCTATTTGTGGAACAGCGATCTGGCGGTCAGCCGCCGCCAATTGCAGGTTCTACAGGCCCGCACCAACGAACAACGCCTGCTCGATTCGTTGCTCGCAGCCTCCGCCGCCAGCGATTTCAAGACTCAGGTCGCGGTCGTGCAGTCGCGCATCGCACCGGCGGATCGCGAGCGGTTTTTCGCCAATCTGATTTCGCACGCTGCCGCTCGTGGACGGATCGATTTGTACGTTGCGGCGCTCGATTCGTATCTTGGTTCGCGCCGTCAGGGCGTACAGCCTACTGTGCCGCTGGAACAACTGGCGTCGCTGCGCCGCACCGCGATCGGCCACAGCGATGAATGGAAGTCCGCGTTTGGTGACTTGTCCAGCGTGGTCCAGCGGTCGTGGGGAACCGTTGGCGTGGCGACACCCGGTGTGCAGGACGCGTTCGCTGTGCAACTAACGCCGTTTCAAAGTCCGGCCAGCAGCAGTTCGCAAAACGCCATGATTCAATTGGCCGGTGGCCAGTCGACCGACGCGCCGCCAGCGACATCGACCCGTGACTCAAACGATTTGCGCTGGATGTTCGAACCCACGGTGCTGATGGTCCGGGCGCGAGAAATCGCGGCCCAAGCTGCCCAGGCCAGCGTTGCCGACTTTGCCGAATCGAAAGCGACCGAACCGACCGCCACGTTGGCAAATCTCCATCGCCTTGCGGTCGCACCGTCATCTGGTAACTGGGCCGCTTTGGCCAGCGACACGCCGACCACGCAAATGAACGTCGCGGTCGTTGCCCCAACGCAACCACGCCTGGACGGACAATTCGACGAACCATGGTGGCCAAGTGAACCCGCCGACTTGCGCGTCGCCCACGATTTGCAATTTGTCTATCTCGCAATCGAGCAAGCCACTCTCGGCGATACGTTTTACGAGCCCGCAACGAGAACACGCGATACACCTTTCGACAACGTGTGCCGTTATCGGCTGCGGATCGATGTCGATCGCGATTTGATGACGGCGTATGAATTCGAGTTCGACGCCCGCGGCAATACGCGAGATTCGATCGACGGCTTCAAAGCATATAATCCCCAGTGGTTCATTGCCGTGGTTATTAGCGGCGATCGCTTGCAAGCCGAGATTGCGATTCGCAAATCCGACCTCGACCGCGCGCCCAGCGAACTTACCCGCATCTGGAATTTGTCGATCGACAAACGGTTCGCCGGTCAAGCGAAGCCGGGTCTGGCGCTTTCACGCGGAGAAGATTGGTCCGCCATTGTCTTTGAAGAATAGGACCGCTGGGCACTGCACGCAATTCCCGAATGCCCGAGGCGGACTGCTTCACTTGCGGACTTGCAGCCGATATGCCGCTGAAGTTCGGATGCTGATTTCACCCGCAATGAAGCCCGGATCAACCCAAGATAGATCGAGTGTTTGGTCGCCATGGGTCAACGTGACCTGACCCACTTCGCGAGTATCAACCGTTGCTTTGACCGTCCAACCCTCCGTCTTTCGCGACTCCAGCCATTTGGTCATCACGCTCCGCGCGGTTCCCGAACGCACGCTAAAGTCAACCGATTGGCCGCCAGCCTGCTTTGCTGTTGCCGCCTCGGGCCTGTCAATCGATAGGACAACCGGGTTTTCCAGTTTCGCCTGCTCGGCTTTCCGCTTTTGAATTGCCGCGGCAGCCATCAACTTTGCTTGTTTGTTTTCTTTTTCAACCTGCGCCGCAGACATGAATTTGAGATCGAAGCGAGTCAACGACTCAAACGGACTGAATGCAAGTTCCGCCAACTCGCTCGACTCATTGCGAAAGATCAAGTGCCTGCGAAAGTCGATCTTAATCGGCTGGTCAGTTGTCGCCTGCCAACCTTCCGACTCAAGTAATTTTCGATACATGGCCAAAAATGGTTCCTCCGCTAGTCGGCTGTCTCCACCCAATCGCATCGTGCTGTCGGAATAGTCGATTCTGACTAGGTCGGCGATGATTGGTAGCGACGATGACATTTGCTCCGTCGAAAATTGGATTGCCGTTCGATTCGATTGACCAGGCGACGTGGAGCACATCACTTGCAATCGCACCGCATTCTGGCGCATAAAAAACGTGACCGTTGTTTCTCCAAACCACTGCCATCCATCAGCTTCGAGCAACTGACGACATTGCTGGTTTGCGTCGACGACGGATAGGTCGCACACAAACATTGCCGACCCAGGCAAAACGTACAATGATTCACTGCCAGCCGGTTTTGGCAACTTGTTCAATTCGACATTTCCCAAATTCAACAGCGAAACTGTGGTGACGTTCGCTTTATCCGCTGGCATGGTCGTCAAACTGAAAACAAACCCTGTTTTCTTATACTGGGCTGCACAGTAGGCGTCGGAGAACATCGCTCCGTCCAATGGCTCCAATCCCCGCTTCTTTAATTCCAGATCAATTTTTTTAGCGACATCGCTTGGGTTACCCGCTGCGTTAAAACGCTGAAAAGCCACTCCCGTTTCGGGTTCACCGACGGATTCAACGATTACCACATCGGCAAGCTCCAAAGCCGCTCGCGCTTCGGTAACCGTTGCGGCCTTGGCCGGTGAGCCGTCCTGGCCGTTGGCGATCCCGTCCGAGGAGACCCCATTTACCACGCACCAAAACAAAAACAAAAAACATCGCAACGATCGATTCAACATACTCTCAATCTCATGTTCCTTGCCAACCAAACGCGCCCTAAAACGCAGCCGATCGCCGCGTTCGTTGCGCAGTATAATCTCGCTGGCCTGACTGCTCTCGTCCCTACCAAAAATTGAGTCACGAAATCGATTCCCAATTCCTGTTGACGAACTTGCATGCCGCTTGGCCGCTTCTGTTACTGCTCGGCCTAGCGATTCCGTTCGGGTTGGTCGCTTGGTTGTTCAGGGCTTATCCGACGTGGTGGTGGATGCTGCCGCTCGGCTTTTCTCTTTTCATCACAGTCTTTTCGATCGTGTTCGGTGCGGCCGTACAAGTCCTGCCGCTGCTTGCCATCTTGGCCCTCGTGGCGCTGGTGATTGGCTTTTTTGACCTGATGACGGTTATCGCCACAACGCGCCAAGGTATCACGGCAACCCGCGCTGTTGCCAAGACGGCTTCGCTGGGCGTCGAATCGCCCTCGGATCTCACGATCGAAAACCGCAGCACGATGACGTTGCACGGCGATGTCCGCGACGACCTGCCAGCGACTTTTAACGCGCGACCGGCCCAACATCGACTGCGCTTGGCCGTTCGCAACAGCGTTACGCTGAGACGGATGATTCGCTCCCATCAACGCGGTCCGTTCTTGCTGAATCACGTCTACTTGCGGTTGCGCAGTCCCGCGAGAATGTGGGTCATCCATCGCACGCTCGATGTTTCAAGCCAATTGAATGTGTACCCGGATATGAAACAGTTGGCCGACTACGCGCTGTTAGCTCGGACCAATCGCCTCAGTCTGATCGGCGTGCGGCGAACGCGACGAATCGGCCAAGACAGCGACTTCGAGCGACTACGCGACTATACGCCCGATGATAATTATCGGCATATCGATTGGCGCAGCACCGCGCGGCGACGCAAACTCACCGTTCGCCAATTCCAATCCGACCAGAGCCAGCGAATTATATTCCTGCTGGATTGCGGGCGGATGATGACCAACCAGCGTGATGGATACTCATTGCTTGACCACGCCCTCAACGCGACGCTCATGATGGCCTACGTCGCGCTCATACAAGGTGATGAAGTGGGACTATTGTGCTTCAGCAACAAAGTCCATGCCTACATTCCGCCACAGGGCGGACGCAACCAAATGAATCGGCTGATTCGCGCCAGCTTCGACCAGTTTCCTCAAATGGTCGAATCTCGCTACGACGATGCGTTTTTGTATCTATCCAATCACTGTAAACGGCGATCATTGGTGGTGCTGGCGACCAACGTGATCGACGAAGTGAATGCGGCCCAGATCGTTGACTACCTGTCGAATTTGAAATCCCGTCACTTGCCGCTTGGTGTCCTCCTTCGCGATCGTCAAATGTTCGCTGCGGCAGACCATCCCGAGGGCGATTCCGTAAATCTATACCGTGCCGCCGCCGCCGCCGATATTTTATTGTGGCGACAACAAGTCATCACCGACCTACAACATCGCGGTGTCTTAGTTGTCGACGCGTTTCCCGACGAGCTATCCGCACCGCTGGTCAATGAATATCTGCGGATCAAAGCCAAACATTTGCTATAAGCATTGAAAGTGTTCCGTTATGCTCCGCCGTCGTGGTACTCCGGGTCATAATGCAGTTTCACTCCCCACCTGGACCAACCGCCCAGAATTAGCCGTTATTCGATTCCAAGCAAAGTTACTTCGAGCTTTTCCATGTAACCGATAAATAGGTCCATCCGGGTTCATCGTGAATAGGCAGGATGTGCTGTTGGATTTTTTGAGGGATGGCTCCCGTGTCCAAAGTGACTGAAGGACGATCCTGTGCCCGACAATTGACGTGCCGGGTGAAGCGGACTGAAGCTCTGCGGGGACGCAACTTTGGAAGCA
>JBGSVE010000014.1:0-5096 GCA_041753075.1 Pirellulaceae bacterium | reverse complement strand
GCGTTCGCAACCGCGCCGCTGCCGGAGGTTCGAAAACCGAAACGGCAACATGAACTGACGTTACCGGCAAGCGTTGGGTGTATTGATTGGTGGTCATGGTCAATCGTCTTGTCAAAAGGATGGTAGCACCGACGCGACTTCACATTGTAATCGATCAGCGAGCCGTCGATGGCACTTGCACCTAGCTGTTGTAGCTATACTGCAAACGTTCATCAACTTGAAAACTCTCTTGCCATTCGTCGATTTAGCATCGAACATCATGTCACCTAATTTTGATTGCCGACGGGCCTGCTGGCGTGCCGTCTCGCTCACCATAGCCATTCTTGCGATGTTGTGCCTGCCTGCGTCGGCGAACGCCCAGCGCGACCTAAAGGAAATTCCGGCGGCTGATCCTGTTGCCGAAATGGCAGCGATGTCACTGGATACGTCAGCGGCGGTAAATTTGTTTGCGGCGGACCCCGACATCCGCAAACCGATTCAGGCGAATTTCGATTCGCGCGGTCGCCTGTGGGTTGCCAGCAGTGAGGTCTACCCGCAAATCACGCCGGGCGAAAAAGCGGACGACAAAATCATCGTGCTTGAGGACACCGATGGCGACGGAGCGAGTGACCGCAGCACCGTGTTTGCCGATGGATTGTTAATCCCAACCGGCGTCGTGCCCGATGGATCAGGCGGGGCATACGTTGGGGCGAGCACCGAGCTTCTGCACCTGACTGACACCGACGGCGATGGCCGCGCCGACCGGCGTCAAGTCGTACTCAGCGGCTTTGGCACCGAAGACACGCACCACCTGGTCCACACGCTCCGCTGGGGCCCGGACGGTTGTCTCTATTTCAATCAATCGATCTACATTCACAGCCACATCGAAACCGCCTACGGCACACGCCATCTCGAAGGTGGCGGCGTTTGGCGTTATCGGCCCGAGACAGGTGAATTGTCTGTCGTCTGCAAAGGATTCATTAACCCTTGGGGCCATGTCTTCAACGCCGTTGGCGAATCGTTTGTGACCGACGGAGCGTATTTCCAAGGGATCAACTACATTTTCCCCGGAGCCGTGTTCGTCGCCTCACCCGGCGAGACGCGGTTCCTGCAAGGTATGAATCCAGGCAGCCCGAAGCACTGCGGGCTCGAAATTCTATCGGGCAATCACATACCACCGGATTGGTCGGGCGACTTGATGACTAGCGACTTTCGTGGCCAGCGAGTGTGTCGGTTTTCACTTGCATCGGGCGCAAGCACTTACTCCAGTCGCCAACAACCCGAGATCGTCACCAGCAGCCACCTTGCCTTTCGGCCCATTGGTGCGCGAATGGGGCCGGATGGTGCGATCTATGTTGCCGATTGGTACAACCCGATCATTCAGCATGGCGAAGTCGACTTTCGCGACGAGCGGCGTGATCGCGAACATGGCCGGATCTGGCGAATTTCGTTTCCCGGTCGCCCGCTGGATCAATGGCCTGACTTTGAATCGGCAACCGCGGATCAATTGATCGCAATGCTCGAGTCCCCGTCGCTGGCCGTCCGGCAATTTGCTCGCGAACACCTCTGGCCGAAGGTTCGCCTAGATGCCGATACCCTCCTCCGCGCCGTGGCGAAATGGCGTGATGCGGCAACCGACGATCAAATCAAAGCAGCCAGAGCCCTCGAACAACAATGGCTCGGTGAAGTCGCCGGTCGATTCGAGCGAGACGCGTTTGAAGTCGTCACGTCAGGGCCAGCCGGGCCAGCCTCACGCACCTCGCTGCGAAGCGCCAGCCGCGTTGCCGCTGCGGGCGATACGCTTGTCAACAATGTCGCGATGAAACTGGCTAGTGGCGATGACGCGGCATCGCGGTTGGAGGCGATCATTATGCTCGGCAACCAAGCGACGACCGCATCGGTAAAACAACTTTTACAAACGGCAACTTCACTGGAAGCGCCCGTCGCGAATGATCCGGCAACCGATTTTGCACTTTGGCAAGCGGTACGTCGCACGCAACCGATTTGGACCGATGCAATTCGTCAAGGCGAGTTGTCATGGCGCGAAGTGAGCAGCGGCTTGGCCTATGCCGTCACGGCTGCGGCAACGCCAGATGCGGCCGCGATGTTGTTGGAGATTTTGCACAACCAATCGCCCTCGCCAACGGAGCGATTGGCGTTCACATCAGCCATCGCCCAGGCTGGTGACGCTGGTAACCTTGCCGACCTGCTGAGCCTCAACCTGAATGATATTTCGCAACTCGATTTGGCGACGAAGACGATCACGGCGCTGGTCGCGCGAACCGAGCGCGACCGCACCATACCAACGGGTGCACCGGAGATTCTGGCGAAACACTTCCCAACGAATCAATCGCTGCCAACCGACGAGCGACTTGGCCAATCGATCGTTACCGCGATCGGCACCTGGAACGTCAGCGAAATGATTCCCCAATTGTTGCCGCAGCTTAAACATAAGCAAACACCGGAGCTACGCAGCGCTGTCTTCAAGTCATTGGCAGCGTTTGACTCGCCGCAAGCGAAACAGGCATTACTATCAATTACCAAACAAGCCGCTGGCCCTGAGTCGGCTTTGGCCGTCGAAGCCTTGGCGACGAAGCAACCGATCCGCTCGGCGGAGCTGGCGGCGAATTTGTTCGCCAAGCTGAGCGACGAGGACCTCGCCGCAACCTCGTTGATGGCCAGTTTGCTCGCCAATAGTGCGACCGCCAAGCACTTGCCCGAATTCATCGCCAAACAAACGTTCGACCCAGACCGGGCGCGGTCACTGTTGAGCGCAGCGCAACTACAAGGCGCAAGTACCGAGATCACCGAGGCGATACGAACCGCCGGCCAACTCAATACCGCAACTTGGAAACTGACACCTGAGCTGCGCGACGAAATCTTGGCCTTGGCTAAATCGGGTGACGCTGCGGCGGGCGAGGCGATTTACCGGCGTAGCGGACTGCAGTGCATCCAGTGCCATGGGATTGGCGTCGGCGGCGGATTGGTCGGTCCCAACCTGATCTCGCTCGGAGCAAGTGCTCAGCCGGATTACATTCTTGAGTCGCTGTTGGACCCGAATGCCAAGCTAAAGGAAGGCTACAACACGACGACCGTGTTAACCGATGACGGTCGGGTCGCGGTGGGAATTGCGATCGGTCGCGACGCTGCGACGTTGCAATTGCGGTTGGCCGATGGCAAAGAGGCCGCCATCCCCGTCGCCGCGATCGAGGATGAGCGTCCGGGAAAATCGCTGATGCCGACGGGGCTGGTCGATACGCTTACGAAACAACAATTGGTTGATTTGAATGCGTTCTTGTCTTCGCTGGGTCGCGTCCCGGCGTACACCGTTTCGACGATGCCGTATGTGCGAACTTACGAAACCTTGACCTACTCCAACGAAGCCAATTCGCGACTCAATCGCACCAGCCTCGATACCGCAGCAACCGACGATCCGGCACTGGTTTGGCAAACAATAACAACGCGGGTCGACGGAAATCTGCCGATCAGCGAACTCGACCAATTTCAACCTCACAAAGAATCGCCCCCGATCTCGTTTTTGCGTTTTGCTGTTCGCGTTGACGCTGGCCAAGTGGCCAAATGCGAATTGCCCACCGAAGCGATCCAAGTTTGGTTGGATGGGCGGCCGATCGCCGTTGAAAAGCTAGTGGATACACCATTGATGTCAGGCGTTCACCAAATCGTCGTTGGCATCAACCGCCAGTCATTTAGCGGCCCGTGGCGCGTTCTGGCACCGTAACTAATTGAATGCGTTGGTTCCAATTACAATGTTTTCGGCTGGCTCAAATCTCCCGTTCACTAACGATGTCCGCGTTCGGTTTTCACCAAGGCGTCTTCCCATGCGACCATTTATTTTCTGCTGCGTTGTGGCCTGCAGCTTGTCCGGCCAGATCCTCGGCGTGGCAAACCTTGCCCGTGCCGAAACGATTGGACGGATCGAGCGGCTCGACGAAGCGCTTGACGCGATTGTTGATGCAAACACACCGCTGGAGGTCTTGGCATCAGGATTCACGTGGTGCGAAGGACCAGTTTGGGTTGGCGACGATCATGGTGGTCACCTGCTGTTTTCTGATATTCCTCGCAACAGTATTTTTCGTTGGTCGCCAGCCAGCGGTATTGAATTGTTCATGATGCCCAGCGGTTACACCGGAGTTTCTTATTATGGACTGGAGCCGGGCAGCAACGGTTTGGCGATGGATCGCGAAGGCCGGTTGATTGCTTGCGAGCATGGCGATCGCCGCGTTTCGATGTTGTCCGCCGGCGGCGGCAAGGTGACGCTGGTCGATCGCTTCGAGGGCAAACGGTTGAACAGTCCCAACGATCTGTGCTTCGATCAAGCCGGTTCGCTCTACTTCACCGATCCGCCGTATGGCCTGCCTCAACGCGCCGATGACCCACGGCGCGAGCTGGATTTCTGCGGTGTCTATCGCTTCGACACAGCCGGCAAGTTGACACTCTTGACCAAACAATTGGCCCGCCCCAACGGTATCGGAATCTCGCCCGACCAAAAGACTCTGTACGTAGCGCAAAGTGATCCCGAGCAACCGATCTGGATGGCTTATCCGTTGCTCGAAGACAAAACCGTCGGGCCAGGCCAAATACTCTACAACGCGAAAGACCACATCAATGAGTTTCCGGGGTTGCCCGATGGATTGGCGGTCTCGTCGCAGGGAATCTTGTTCGGCAGCGGACCCGGAGGAATTTATGTGTTGTCACCCGAGGGCAAATTGCTAGGCCGCTTTATCACCGGCGGACGTGTGAGCAATTGCACGTTCAATCCCGACGGCACCGCGCTCTATATCACCGCCGATGACAAGCTCGTTCGCATCGCGATCAAGCGTCCCGCTGGAACGTAGTTTTTGAAACACGTTCTTACGGAACCGTCGACGGTTTGCGAAAGAATTCGCGATCGTTGAGCGGTTGGCGAACGGGATAGTCGGGATGAAATCCGTCGTACCAGGGTGGCACAGGATACGGTCCATTTGAATTCGACGGATATGGATTGAAAGGATCTACTCCGCCGGGAAAGCCGCCACCGGGAAAGCCGCCACCAGGAAAGCCACCGCCAGGGTATCCGCCGCCGGGAAAGCCGCCGCCAGGAAAGCCACCGCCAGGGT
>JBGSVE010000013.1:0-5369 GCA_041753075.1 Pirellulaceae bacterium | reverse complement strand
TGGGCGACGACAAAATTGTGATCAGTGATGAGATCACGATTCCGGTCGAGATCTTCGGTGGGCCTGGTAACGACGTGATCATTGGCGGGTCTGGCGATGATCTTCTCAATGGCGGCGACGGTAACGATGAATTGACCGGCGGACGCGGCAACGATTCCTTAATCGGCGGTGCCGGTCGCGACAAGCTGCTGGGCGATCAAGGTAACGACGAACTGTCCGGCGGCGATGGCGATGATGCACTGTTCGGCGGCGATGGCAACGACATCATTCGCGGCGGAACAGGCAACGATCGCATCCTGGCGGGTGCCGGCGACGATGTTGTCTATGCCGGTGCCGGGTTCGATATCGTACTCGGCGAAGCGGGTGGCGATGAACTGCACGGCGACGATGGCTTGGGCGGTCCCGATGATGCCGACAATATCCAAGGCGGCGATGGCGCGGATTCGATCTTCGGCGGTGCGGGCGACGACGAGCTGTTCGGCAACGACGGTAACGATATCATTCGTGGTGGAGTCGGCAATGACGTGGTGTATGGCGGTGTGGGCAACGATACGATCTTCGGCGACGACGGCAATGATCGACTGTTCGGCGAAAACAGCCGCGACGTCATCTACGGCGGCGATGGTGATGACTTGCTGGCCGGTGGACTCGCATCGGATGATCTGTACGGCGGGCTAGGCAACGATCGACTGTATGCCAACGTGGTCGATTTGTCGCAAACCGATGAAGCGGGCCATTTGCTGGTCGGCGGCGGCGGCAATGACCAGATTTGGGCGTCGCCGCTGGCATTTGACAACACGATCTTTGGGGATGGCATCAACGATGAGTTGGGAACGATCAATACCGCGACCGATGGCGACGACATCATTCGCGGTGGTGCTGGTCGAGACACGGTCAACGCGGGCGGCAGCAACGACATTGTCTACACGTTCGCCGGTAACGATTTCATTGACGCGGGGCCTGGCGACGACGTTGTTTACGCCGGTGATGACAACGACTTTGTGATCGGTGGATTCGGCAACGACCAATTGTTCGGTCAAGCCGGCAACGACGTTCTCTGGGGCGGATTCGCATTTGATGTCGATGTCACGAAGTATGATTTGGCCAACCCATTGAACTTCCAACGACCGCCGCGATACGAAGAGACCGAAGCCAAGTTTCCGACCGGATATGTGCCGGCGCTGAACGTCACCCCGGTCATCGTCGGCGGAGTTTCAATCGATGGAACGGCCGGGGACGGTCGTGACGTGATCGAAGGCGGCAGCGGCAATGACCTGTTGTTTGGCGGTGCGGACGCGGATGTGGTTCTGGGTGGTGACGATGCTGACTATATCGACGCTGGTGCAGGCAACGACATCAACGTCGATGGCGGGGCGGGTGACGACGTGATCCGCGGCGGTGGCAATAACGACGTGCTGCATGGTGGCCCAGGGATCGATCACATCTTGGGCGATGGCGGTGATGATCAACTGTTCGGCGACGCGGGCAATGGAATCGTGCAACTCGGTCAACGGCTATTCGGCGGCGACGGTGGTGACGTGCTGTTCGCCTACGCACCGACGAGCATCGCCGCTACCGAGCAAGCACTCGGTGGTGACCAACTGTTTGGCGACGCGGACGGCGATACGCTCAACGGAAACTTACGCAGAGAAACCTTGATCGGTGGCGGTGGCGATGATCTGGTCCGTGGCGACTATCTGGCCGGATCGCTGTATGCCATCAACCTGTTAGCGGATCAAACCGGCGGCGACGATTTAATCTTTGGCGATGGTGGCCAAGACGCATTGTTCGGTGGCGGTGGCAACGACACGATCTGGGGCGGACCCGACGGCGATTACATCGACGGCCAAAAAGGCGATGACACCCAGTACGGCGGTGGCGGCAATGATCGCTTCGTCGTATCGGCGACAAGGATCAACGAAGCGACCGGGTTGCAGTTGCAAGCGGGCAACGACACGATCGACGGCCATTTCGGAAACTTTGTCCAAGGCGACTCAGTCGATGACTCGACCGACGTGCTGATCATCAGCGGCTCGGGACTCAGCGATGTGATTGGATTGAGCCAAACCATTCCCGTGACAGGCCAACCGCGACTCCTGATCGATTTCAAGCCAGGCGGGTTTGCCAACCTGCCGATCTTGGTCACGTGGCTCGATAACACTGGCAATCCACTGGTGGAACAGTTCCAAATCGCTGGACTGGGCGGTGCCGATACGATCGGTTTCGCCGGTGTCCATCCGACACTGCTGCCGTTGATTGCCCCTGCCTCGTCCAAGCGTTTGGATTTGTCAAAGCTGACCGCACGCAGCAAAGATTGGGCTTCGACACTGGAAGGTAACAGTGGCAACGACACGTTGATCGGTTCCAGTGGCAGAGACCGAATCGATGGAGGTGCGGGCAGCGACATGTTGTTCGGCTTCGCCGGGGACGATCGGTTGATCGGCGATGGCGGCAGCGGTTTCAGCACCGACATCGACAACCTGTTCGCTGGTCAAGGCAACGACGATCTGATCGGTGGTCAAGGTCGCAACAATCTGTATGCCTGGTCGCTGGACCCCAGCATCGGCGAGTTCGGCATTTTCGTCGATGCCAGTGGCAATCTGTTCAACGACTCCGCTTCACAGACGCGCAGCAAAGAGAACACGGGCTTGAACCGAATGCTGGGTAACATCCGCGCCGACAATCTGTACGGCGGCACCGTGCTCGACTTCATGCTCGGCCAAGGCGGTGGTGATGTCCTCTATCGCGCCGATGGTAGCACGTTTGAATCGATCGGCGGTGCGATTCCCGGCGATGAATGGAAACAATACGCCCGCGACACCGGACAGGTTTGGTATGTCGGTGGCACCAACGCGGACGATGACATATCGGTAAACTTCGTCACCGAGCCGGGACTGCTTTCGGATCACCATCTGATCACACGGCTGACCGAGAACAATGGCAACTTCAGCTTCGCTGCGCAAGTACGGTTGGACTTCGCAGCCACGGATGCGGATGGAAACGCGATCTGGAGCGCGAGCGATCTGTTGTTCGATTACAACGCGCTTCGCCAAGCTCAAACCGAAGCCGACATCGCGGGCGTCGTGTCGGATACTACCGCGACTTTTGAAACCAACTTGATCAACAATCTGTTGCCACCCGAAGGCGACTTCTTGGCGATCATCATCGATGCGCTCGATGGCAACGACACGATCACAGTCGGACCCACGGTACAAAAGTCGGTATGGATCGACGCGGGAGCGGGTGACGACGTCGTGACGATTCGCAGCGGCAATGCGATCTTGATCGATAAGGCTGAGACCGGCAGAACGAACGGCTTGCTAGGACGCAATGATGATCCGACTCGCGCGTTTCCGCTCGACGTTGCTACGACCGGGACGCAGTTCACGGGACTGACAATCGACAATCCGAACGACATTGATTGGTACCGCTTCGTCGCGCCATCGGTCGCTGGTGCGCTGAATGTGGTCACCGAGTCACCCGCAGACGACTTGACGGTCCAGATCTTCGCGCTGGATCGTTTGACAAACCCTGCTGCAACGGCACTGGCGACCGTAACCGCCAAGCAATCGGTCGGCATCAACTTGGCGACCGTCGCGGGTCTAACGGCTGGCACGTCGTACTTGCTGCAAGTGCAAACGAACCAAACGCCAACCATTTACGGAATCGAATTCAATCTCGGCGGAACCGCTTCGCGAGTCGATCTCGGATTGCGCAGCGATGCGATTCGCCGCGACATCATCTTGGGTGGCGATGGCGACGACATCTTGATGGGCGGCGCGGGCGAAGATTGGATACTTGGCGGCGCGGGTAATGACGTGATCAGTGGTGGTCGGGACCGAATGGCCAGCGACATCTTGATCGGCGGCGACGGCGATGACACATTCCAAATCATTCCTGATTTCTTACCAGTATTAGGTAATCAACAAAACACAGTCTTCGATCCGATTGCAAAATCGTTCCGTCCGGCCGCTAGCGACGAAATCGATGGTGGCGCTGGGAATGACCGCATGCTATATGTGGGTGGCGACTTGGACCGCCGTGGCTTCGAAGTCCCCGATTTTGCCGCCATTCGTTATGACAACTTTGCGCATCGTTACGAGTTCACAAGTTTGGTATGGGACATTGGTTTACAACGGTTCGCGCTCGATCCCGACAGTCCAGACGTTTACCTGCGTCAGTATTCGTTCTATCAGACCAACAACGTCGAACAGACGCAGATTGAACTGCAGCGAGGCGACGACTCGTTCCATGCCGACCCGAGCTATCTATTCCCAGGCAGCGTCGGTCCTGAAGAATGGGGCATCAAACTTGGCAACTTTGAAAACCGTGCCCGCGAAGCGGCCTTGCGTATCGATGGCGGAGCGGGCAACGACGAACTGTATGGCGGGGCGCTCGACGACACAATTTATGGCGGCCCCGGCAACGACATCATCTTCGGTTATCAAGGCAACGACGAGCTGTTCGGCGGCGGTGGCAGCGACACGATCTTTGGGCTGAAGGATACAAGGACGACGCCGCTGACACCGCGACTTCCTAACGGCGTCACGGCACAAGCACCGTTTGGTTTCAGTGAGTTTTACCGATACTCGTTGGTCGCACCGTTCTTTGCCACGCCCGAGCCGGTACGATCGGGAGTTGATTTACTTACGCCGATCACCGATCCAACCTCGCTGGATAACAATGCGTTCGGATTGGAAGGTGCATCGCCAAACGAGCAGCTTTCGGTTCTACGACCGATTGGCGATTTCAATGGCGACGGGCTAGATGACTTCATCGCCAGCAGCCAGACGTTCAGTTACATCCTGTTCGGACCACTCGAACTCGATGCGGTCGAGCGGATCGATCAGTATGCCGAGATCGTCGTCAGCCATGCCGCGCTCGGACGACCGGCTACACGACCGGGCAACATCAACGGCGTCGAAGCAGGCAAAGAGTACGCGGACTTGGCTTTTGTTCGCGACGATGGTGAGGACCTGTTGGTGACCGTGATCTTCGGTGGCCCGAACCTCGTCGTCAATCAGATTCCTCAGCCGTGGATTCGCCATTGGGATCAAGCATTCGTCAGCAACATCGTGGGCGCACCCGGTGAAGGAAGCTTCCGTACGATTCGGTTGGATGGCTCGATGCTGTCGCAGCGGGCCACGATCGACGTGCATCTGCTTGATCTCACGGGCGATGGTAGAGATGAGGTTGTGGTGATCGCCGATTCGACGACGGGGGCGAAGTCGGTTAATAATTCCCATGCCGACCTTGGCGTGGTGTTTTCCGGTGCCACGATCACCGGTTTTCAGCGCACCGCCAGTGAGCCGGACCTGACGTTCAAAAGTCATCTCGCCAGCCTGGAGACATTTGGGAATGTTTCGACG
>JBGSVE010000012.1:0-2295 GCA_041753075.1 Pirellulaceae bacterium | reverse complement strand
TGCGTCCCCGCAGAGCTTCAGTCCGCTTCACCCGGCACGTCAATTGTCGGGCACAGGATCGTCCTTCAGTCACTTTGGACACGGGAGCCATCCCTCAAAAAATCCAACAGCACATCCTGCCTATCCACGATAAACCCGGATGGACCGATCTATCGCTTTGTGGTCAAAAGCAAGTGGAGGTGATAGCGGACGTGCTGAGCGTTTCACCCAACACGCCCGCTGCACTTGCCTTCGACATCGATTCGGCGCTCGGGCCGCTTCCCAGCGTGGCCCTATCCTCCGATTTCTATCATAGCTCATCACGCGACTGGCGGTGCGGGATTCGGCACGGTGCTCACGTGCCGCTTCCAACTTCCGATCTCGTTCCGCGTGGATTTGCTCCTGGCGGCCTAGCAGCATGTCATGTGGCGTCACATAACCGATGGCACTGTGCAATCGGTGTTCATTGTACTGAGCGACAAAATCTCCCAAGACTCGTTTCGCATCCTCTTCGCATCCTCTTCGCATCCTCAAGGCTAAGCGGTGTCTTGCGACGAATGCATTCGTGTTTGAGCAACTTGTGATAACGCTCAATCTTCCCATTGCTCTGAGGATAGTAAGGACTCGTGCGAACGTGTGTCATCCCACTGATTCGGATGAACGACTTAAAATCGTTCGCGATGAACAGATGGCCGTCGACCGCGAATAGCCATCCAGGATCGTCGCACAAAAATAGAACGTCCCGCAGATGTTGATGTACGACACATCGATATGCCAATGGGCATGAGGCGACAATGGCTGATCGAAGCCGGCCCCTTTCTTACTGGGTTGCTTTGCAAACCGAGCCAGAAGTCCTTCGCCGGACAGTACACGAAGTACCGTGTTGGGGCTACACGCGACGACGTTCGCATCGAGCATCATGTAGGTCAGTCGTCGATAGCCGTTGAGCGGATGATCGAAGTGAAACTTGATGATCGCCTGCTTTTCTTGATCCGTCAGCCAGTGATCTCGGGGGATCTTCGCTTGGTACGCTACTTCGGAAGAAGCAAAACATTAGAAAGGCGCATTCTCCCTGGGTCCGCCCCAATCAAGTTGCGCACGATTCAATCGCTCCGAGCCGGGCGACATATCCCGGAGCGAAATTCGCTAAACGCGGTGGTAGCCGAGTGTCTTGACGACGGCGAGCATTTCTTCGCAGGTGATGTAACGACGGCGGTTGTCGATTTTGTAGCGGTCAATCGCCAGCGCCAACTCGCGTGCATCGGGTGTGAGATCGTTGTAGGAACTGGCGAATTGGCGACGTTCAATGCGGGCATTTTCGTCACCCATGGCGCGGCGATCGGCGAAACCAGCAACCGGCGGTTGCACAGCGGGCAGCGGCGTGCTCGGTACGTTACCCAGCGGCAATGCGGAGGTGCAATCGTGACCGGTTGTAGGGTTCGTAGCGATCGACATCGGAAGTTCCAAAAAGAAAAGTGGGTGACCGGTGGCGCGTGAGTGCCATGGGAAGATTAGGTCACAATTCAACTCGAGGCTGTCAAAATCGAAAAAACGATGTGAAAATTGGATTAGTGCTTCATTCTGCTTGGCGCTCGGGCTGAGGCGATTGTAGGATGCACTAGCGAAGTTTTCCGGCGTCGGTGCCGGCTTTTTCGGCGATCCGAAAGCTGAGGTCGTCTATCCGCTGGGACAATTCGATTGCTTTGGGTGCCGTTGGATCCAGTAATAACGCATTGTTGAGCGTCATCCGCGCGGCCTCGGCGTCATCCAACTGCACGTACAGCGCCGCCAGGTTGTAGAGCGGTTCGGGGTCCAGCGGTGTGATGCGATTGGCTTCGGCAAAGCAACGCTCGGCTTCGAGCGGTCGATCAAGTTCACGTAGCGCAATGCCGCGCAGCAGGTGGCCGCGCGCCGGACACGCGCCGGTGGTGCCGATTGAATCTTGCAATCGATCGACCGTGGCCAGCAGTCGGTCATAGCGGCCCTGGATACGGTATAGCTCCGCCGCCTTGATTTGCACGGCGGGGTATTCGGGTTGGATTGCCAGGGCGCGGTGATAGGCGGCCAATGCACCGGCGAGGTCGTTGCGATTGACCAGGCAATCGCCGCGTAATTCCCAGACTTCGGCTGACTCGCGGTCGGCTTCGAGTGCGGCCAATGTTTGTCGCTCGGCTTCGACAACGCGATCAAGCTCGAGATACATTTTCGCCAGCCGCCGCATCAATCGCGGGTCCGACGCGCTCAAGCGAACCGCCTGTTCCATGTGGTCCAGAGCCAGCTCGCGTTCGCCGCGCTGCCATAGCGATTCGGCCAAGC
>JBGSVE010000011.1:0-110597 GCA_041753075.1 Pirellulaceae bacterium | reverse complement strand
ATCGAACTCGCCCCAAACACCCGCGCCCGGTTGGCGGAACGTCGTCGCCAAATGAATCGGCGGAATGACTGCGCCAGTCGCGGGATCGACTTCGTTACCAACATGAATCGCACGAGTACGAAACGACAGATCGTCTTGGCTCATTGCGCCAGCGCCTGGTCCAGGTCCGCAATCAGATCGGCGGTGTCTTCGATACCACACGACAATCGAATCATGTTATCGCTGATCCCAAAACGGACGCGATCTTCCGGCGTGCAGTGGTAGTAGCTCATCACCAGCGGTTGCTCGATCAACGACTCGACACCGCCGAGGCTGGGTGCAATCCGCGCGATCCGCGCCGCGTCGACAACTCGCGAAGTGGCTTTCCAATCGGCATCGCGAACCGTGAACGTGATCAGCCCGCCGTAACCGCGCATCTGGGCGACCGCCGTGGCATGCGATGGATGCGATTGCAGCCCCGGATAGTAGACCCGCGCCACGCGCGGATGCGATTCCAAATATTGTGCGACACGCAGTCCGTTCTCGTTGTGACGTTGCATCCGCAGCGAGAACGTTTTGAGTCCGCGTTCGAGCAGATAGAGGTTGTGCGGCGAATTGATGCTGCCGAGAATGCCGCGCAGGTTGCGGACCGCTTGTAACGGCTCGGCGGCTCCGCAGATGACACCGGCAAGCAGGTCATTGTGACCGCCAAGATACTTCGTGGCGCTGTGCAACACGTAGTCGACACCGAAGTCGATTGGCCGCAAGTTGTAAGGTGTCGCCAATGTTGCATCGATCAATGTTTCGACGCCATGTGCCTTGCCGACGGCCACAAATTGTTCGAGATCGATGACGGTCAAATGCGGGTTCGTTGGCGATTCGCTGACCAGCATTCTGGTGCGATCGTTGATGGCGGCTTCCATCTCGGCGAAGTCACCAGTTTTCACTTGATGGGTAACCACGCCAAACCGCGACAGATGTTTTGTGCAAAATTCGCGGCTGCGGTGGTAACACTGGTCAAAGAAAATGATCTCGTCGCCGGCGGACAATTTGGCCATCAACAAGCCAACGATCGCCGCCATCCCACTGCTGTAGATTATCGCGGACTCAGTTCCCTCGATCGCGGCCAGTTTGCGTTCGCAAGATCGTTCGTTGGGGTTCCCATAACGACCGTACTCTTCGCGATCGTCTTCGCCTTCGACAAATCGCAACAGCGAATCGGTCGACTCAAACGTGAATGTCGAGGCGCAATACATCGGCGTCGAGATCGCACCTTCGGCTTTTTGGCGAAGTTCCCCGGCGTGGACGGATTGCGTTGACATTCCGCGCGCCGGTTCGCCACTTGGCGATGCTATCGAAGGTTGACTGGGTAGCGTTGTCGTGGCGGCCGCAGTTGTCTCGTCGAGCGCGGCGTCGGTTGATAATTGCGTTGCCATAAATGACACGACCTTCAATGGTTGTGGTTCCAAATGATCGCGAAGCAAATCTTCGCGTCAAATTTTCGGGATGGCGGCAACGCCCAGATTTCGCGACAAACCCGACTCGGTATCACACCGGGAAACCGCAAATCGACTTTTCAGTCGAAAAACGAGGATTTCTTCGGTGTGAGCGATCGGGGTCGGAGGCTCTTTAGCAGTTGGAGGCTGCAAGCGGCCGCAAATCCCTGTAACTTAGAGCTAGAATAACTGTGCAACCGCCAACTGGCAACTCAAACAAAGATTGAAGCCGGGAAATCGTCACGTGAAATTTTATCAATCGCGTAATTTTTGCAAGATTTTGCCTCTGCTGGTGGTCTCCATTGCCACGCTTTGGTTGGGCAGGATGACGCTCGCCCAGGACACGCCGACTCCGAACCGGGCTGCGATGGTCGTCGCCGAGCCCAAAGTTGCCGAGGCCGAGGAACTGCTGTCGGACGCAGCCGCCGAGGAATTGGTGAGGCAGTTATCTGCGCCCACATTCGCTGAGCGGGAAAAAGCCACTGGCGAAATTTTACGCCAGGGCATGTCGATGGTTCCCCACCTCCGACGTGCGGTTGAAGCTGGCGGCGATGCGGAATTGATGCTGCGTGCCTCAACGACACTTGGCCAGCTAACCTCCGGAAACTTTGAATCACGCGTGGCTGCGTTTTTGTCGGGGCGCGATGTCGGCCAGACTTTCGACGGTTGGCTGACCGTTTCCGCAATACTGGGTGACACACCGCCGATTCGCCAATTGTTCATCGAGATCGTCCGCGCCCATCCCGATGTGGTTTCGTCGCTGGATCGGACAACGCGCGATCGTACGGTCGCGGTTGATCTTGCGGCCCAGACGATTCAAACCAACATGTTCGAGCGGCATATTTTCCCGACGATCGCTGACGGGGTGGCGATCTTGTTGCCGTTGGTTGATCCCGCGGTGACGATCTCTGGCGGTTACGAAGCGACGTTGGTATCGGTGATGCAAAAGCACGCTGCTGCATTACGACAAGATTCATTGCTGTGGCCGAAGGTCTCAGCACTGCTTAACGAATGGGTATTGCGCAGCCGAATTGAAAACCGCACGGATGTGTTGTGGTATTCGATGCAGTGGGATTTGTCCGCTGGTGGCCAATTGGGTGTTCGTACGTTGACTCAAACCAACGAGATCGAATCGTTGCAAACCGCGATGCAAGCGATCGCGCGGTTTGGTGTCAAGGATGACGCCAAGTTGCTGGTCAAGTTCATCAGCGATCCGCGGCCAGCGGTTTGCCGAATGCCGGTGATGGTGAATGACGAAACGCTTGAAGTGATGCTGGGCGATGTGGCGATGGCGACGATTGCGTTGCTGTACAAAGTCCCGTTGTCGGAACTTGGTATGACTCAGGGCGAGCAACATCCGGGTGTTGGCTTTCTGGTCGATAGCGCCGGTTATCCACCGAGAAATCGTGATGCGCGGGCCGCCGCAATCAAGATGATTCAAGCCATCATCGACGGTACGACCGCTTCTTAACTTTTCAATCGTCTTCTTCTAGCGACACCGATCCGGATGGCATCAGGCGAAACTCGTCGCGACGAAAAATCGTCATTCAAATCGCGGCTGGGCGCACTGATTCGCCAAGCACTCGGTCTTGCCGGGCCGCTGGTTGCACTTCTTGTCGTGATCGGATTTTTTTCACTTGCCGATGCTTGGCAAGGCGGCGCGGGGAACTTTAACAGCGTCGGATCGGCACGTTTGGTCGGCGTGCAAAGCATCAAAGTCGCGATTGCGGCACTCGGTATGACGATGATCATCATCGCCGGCGGGATCGACTTGTCGGTCGGAACAGCCGCCGCGTTGTCCGGATGCGTTGCCGCCGCGGCGCTGCAAAACGATTGTCCCATCCTGGTCGCGATTGTTTGTGCAGTGCTATGCGGTGCAACCTGCGGGTTTATCAACGGAGCGCTGGTCAGCTTGCTGCGATTGGTGCCGTTCATCATCACCCTGGGCACGATGACGGTGTTTCTTGGGATTGGCAAATCGATCGCGAAAGATGGCGGCACGATCCGCCCGCCCGATGGCTCGATTCCGCGTTGGTTGGAATCGATGGTTACTCAGTTTCCCGAACCGCTGTGGATTGCGTGGCCGCTGGTGCCGAATTTTGGTTGGGGTGTTTGGTTGGTGTTGGGTTTGGCAATCTTGGTCTCCATTATTTTGTATCGAACGGTTTTTGGCCGCTATGTTTTCGCGATTGGATCGAGCGAGCCGACGGCGCGATTGTGCGGTATTCCTGTGACCCAGACCAAGGTTGCGATCTACACGCTTGCCGGTGCCCTGGTAGGTTTGGCCGGGATCGTCGACTTGGCTCGACTTGGCAAGGGTGACGCGACGGCGGGTTTGGGTTTGGAGTTGCAAATCATCGCGGCGGTGGTGATTGGCGGCGGCTCACTGAGCGGTGGTCGCGGCTCGATTATTGGCACGTTGTGTGGCGTCGCGATCATCGGCGTCATTAACCAGGGCAGCACGGCGCTGGGACTGGAGAATCAGGTTCAAGATGTGCTGCTCGGCGTGATCATTGTCGCTGCGGTGTTCGTCGATGTATTGCGGCAAAGACATGTTGGCGAGCGGTGACAATTTTTCGCTACAATGCGATAACGTGAATTCAATTTTCCATCCGATTGCCAGACCCATAAATGCCAACCAACGACAACCCACTACGCTGGTTTTTGCTGATCGCTGTCGGGCTTTGGCTGGTCCCGAATTTGCCTGGTGATGAACCGGCGGCACTCGAGGCACAGCCGCTGGCCTATTGGATCGAACAGCTTAACAGCGACCGATTTTTGCGTCGCCAATCAGCCACTCAAGAAGTCTTGAAATTCGGCGATGACGCCGTGCCAGCTCTTTTGGAAGTGGCCAAGAACGGCCAGTTGGAATTGACCGAGCGAGCGCTGTCGGTGTTGGCAACATTGGCGCTGCGACAACCGCCGGATGATCCCGCGGGAGCCTTTGGTTCGCTCACCGAACTTGCCGAACAAGGCGGCGGCAGCGCGGCGGTACGCGCCGCTGCGGCGTTGGAATCGATTCATCACGAGCGCCAACTGCAAGCCGTCGAGCGATTGACGCACGCCGGATTGAAGGTTGGGTTTCGCGAGTTCATGCTCGGCTCGCGATCGCGAAACGAAAACGTCGTCTGGATTGATTCACAGTGGAGCGGTGATCGCGATGCACTGCGTTGGCTACGCTGGCTGCCGCGAGTACCGTTCGCAATTATCGAAGGCACGGCGGTCAACGAGGACGTCATCAAGGCGATTGCGACGGTCCCGGACCTGACGACGATCATCATTCGCGAGGCCAAGATCGATACCGACATCGTGACACCGCTGGCATTGGTGCCGCGTATCGACGAATTGGAGTTTCGCTACGTCAAATTGACCGACGCCGACGCAGATAAAATTGCCAAGTTGCCGATCCGGGTGCAGCTCAGTTTGATGGGCACGGGATTGTCCGAAGCGGCCGCCAACAACCTGCGTACCGTCATGCCGGGACTTAGTATCAATTGGAAGCAAGGCGGATTTCTCGGTGTCATGAGTAGTAATCTTTCGCCACGATGCCAAATCGACAATTTAGTTGAAGGTGGTGCTGCGGCGGCATCGGGATTGATGCCCGGCGACGTGATCACCGACATCGATGGCGTACCGATTGCGAACTTTGACGACTTGCAAAAGACGATCAGCACGCACATTCCCGATGAGGAATTGGCGGTCACCTTCGAGCGACACGGCGAAATTAAGAAGACGACCGTGACGTTGCAGATGGCTCGATAAGTGACGCAGTCGCTAGACGGGTCGGCAAGCGACCGCCAGACGATCGACGACCCGGTTTGGATTGCCAGCGTACGTCGGCGGTTGCTGGCTTGGTTTAAACGCGACGCCCGCGAGCTGCCTTGGCGAACTGATCCAACGCCGTACCACGTGTGGGTCAGCGAAATCATGTTGCAACAAACCCAAGTTGCAACGGTGATCGGTTATTACGAAAGGTTTCTCGAAGCGTTTCCTACGGTCACCGCCTTGGCCGCAGCCGATGAACAGCCACTGATGCGGTTATGGGAAGGGCTCGGTTACTACCGCCGCGCGCGAATGATTCATCAGGCGGCAAAACTGATTGTTGAACAACATGGCGGTCAGTTTCCAACAAACTACCAAGACGTGCTCGCGCTGCCGGGAATTGGACGCTACACCGCGGGTGCGATTCTATCGATTTCGACTGATGCGAGATTGCCAATTCTGGAAGGCAATACGATCCGCGTGTTCAGTCGCTGGACGGCGCTGCAGGGTGACGTCAAAGCCCGCGCCACCACCGATCAACTTTGGCAAATCGCCGCGACCATGTTGCCCCAAAAGGGGTCAGGACTCTTTAACCAAGCGGCGATGGAACTTGGCGCGTTGGTTTGCAAGCCGGTTGCGCCGCTGTGCGATCAATGCCCCGTTGCCAAATACTGCGAAGCCAATCGACTCGCATTGCAAGGCTCCATCCCAGGCAAGGTGACTCGTATCGAGTACGAGGACCGCGTCGAGTTTGCGTTTTTGATTCCCGTCGAAGACCATGGCGGTTGGCTGGTTTGCCGTGTGCCTGCGGGCCAGCGATGGGCCGGACTGTGGGATTTCCCCCGCGCGACCGATACGCGCGCCAAAACCGCACGAGCCGCCGCGCGCGACATTTCGCGACAGCTCGGCTTCACACCGCGACCGGTGCAGCAGCTTGCGACGATCAAACACGCGGTGACCAAGTATCGGATCCGGCTTGAGGCTCACCTCACCGAACCAATCGCCGCAGCGGAGATTGAAATGCCGCGTGACCATTACGACATTCGATCCGCCGAACAGCTTGTTGATTTGCCGTTGAGTGTCACGGGTCGCAAGTTGGTCAAGTCATTGCATCAACTTGAATTGTAGAACGATTGTCGCGAACTTAGAAACCGCGCGACCCTTGGGCGATGATTTCGGCGTCGTATAGACGTTCCTCGTCCTCACGAAGTGGGGCAGCGCCGCCGAAACGTAGCGAAGTTAATCCAAACTGAAAATGCAGCGCCGCGGTCAAGTTCAAAACATCAACATGCCCGAACGGATTGCCGACACGACCGACCCTATCGCTGTCATTGAGAGTCATCGTGTAATGTAGTTCGGTGATGGCGCCGATTCCGTTGAGACTTCCTTGGTTCGATTGCATTAACCAACGCCCGACCGACGCATCGACGAATAGCAAATTTTGGTCCTGCAAAATTCCTTCGGTACCATTGAACGCCGACCGCACTTCGTTGCCGTTGAGGTCAAAGTCGGTTTGTACGAACCCTTGTGCGAACCAACGCGATGACGGCATAACGAGCCAGCCGATGAACGGAGCCAGGTGTACGGCATCGTTATCGACGAAAAAATAACGATCGCCGTCAAACGCTTCGACATAGCCATCGCCCGTTGGTATCGTCAACGTCGTGCCGCCGGAAATGATCCAGTTCGAGCTGGCCAACAAAATCCCCTTGGCCGCCAATGACAAGTTGCTCAGCTCGGCACCGCGGGTATCTGGACTCGCGAAATCTTGGGTCGAGTTCAATCCTTGTGCCACCGGCAAACGAAACTCGATCGATGTTAGCTGGTCAAAAAATGTCTTTTCAATTCCGAGCGCGTATCGATCGAGTGAGATCGCGCGACCAAGATAATCGTTGAGCGCATTCTCGAAATGGTTGTAGTTGAAGAACACGCGGTCACGAGGCATCGGGCTAACGTTCTCCGCAATCTTGAAACGGCGGTCACCACCGCCAATCGATATCGTCTGACTGGTTGTCGGTGAAAACGATGGCCCGGTGCCACCTTGTTCCATGGGGTCTTCGATAAAGAAAAATGAGCCGCCGAAAAAGTCGCCGATCATGGCTGGGGCAGCCGAATACGATCCGCGAGTCGTGCCCAGCGATGCGGCCAACGAGCTGGCAAGGCGCGCCCAAGGTGCAGCAAGGCCGTGGTCTGGCAGACTGAGCGGTCGGCTAATCGTGTCTTCACTTGCAACCGTGTCGTCACTTGCAACCGGCGGCATGTCAGTTGCGATCTGTAGCTCAAGTGTTCCCTGGTCAGCCCGCAGAGATGACTTTTCACTCATGGTAAACCAGACGGTCAAGATCAGTGCCAAACCCGTCGAGCCTAAATATCTCATCGTTCAAACTCGAGAGCTCAAGTGGCGTTGACCGGTCGCGACCCCAAACCTACTACCGGGCCAATAATGGGAGTATCGACCATTTCTCCACTAAGCATTACCTCGTATTCGGCAAATCCTGGACAATCAAAACCGATTTCTTAAAGTTCGGATCGCTAGGCGCGCGACCAATACTCAGCGTGCAACTTGCGCAGCGCCGTCGAGTCGCCAAGAATGTCTCGCCTTAGAGACAGCGGTATTGATTCCACGCCGCCCTTGCGAATCATCTTGCGAGCCAGCCGAACCTTGCGAACCGCTAACTTTTGATTCGCATTATCAAACTTGGTTACGGAGTTAGCATTGGCGTTTAACAAGCCTTCATGCAATCGATACAAGCTTGGTTGCGTAAGAAACTCGGCAAACAACGACTTTCCTGAGCGGGCTTCCACCAAGAAATTCGCATAGCGTTTCTCCAAAGCGTCACGACGACGCAGCAGACGTGGTGGAGACGTGATTTCGGGTGTTAGCAGCAGGCCACTACTTACTAACCAATTGCCAACGCGTGGACTGGCCATGCACTTGCCAAGCGCAACGGCGATTACCAGGCCGACCAACAGCGGTATCGCCCAGAAAAACAGACCAGGCCACCAGTGCATCATTGCAAATGTCGCTACCAACCCAACCAACATTTGCACACCGTGTGAACGCATCGATTGTTTCCAAGAAATTCCGTTGTCACCGCGCCATTGGGCGTGCCAGCGAACCTTCTTGCCGATGAGCGTCAACAGCACAAACTGGGAGTGATAGAGCATCATTATAGGAGCGACGAGCATCGCCAAGTAAGTTTCCAATACGGCTGAGGCGATTAGATTCAATCGGCCTCCATAGGCGGAGGAATCATGGCTAACTAAAACTGCCACGGCTAAGAACTTTGGCAATAGCAGTAACATCATTGCGGCGACAAAAACTGATAGGGCCGCGACTAAATTTCCGTCGCCATCATTGACCAATGCACACACTAAACCGACAAACAAAAACAGCATCCAAATGGGACTGGCCATGTAGCTCATCGCACCGCTGAGCAAATGCCATCGGCTGACTGGGTGCCAGTTGGGGGCGACGGCAATGCGAAGGTGCTGCAGGTTGCCTTGGCACCAGCGTTGGTCGCGGCGGGCATGATCTTCGATCGTGGTGGGACATTGTTCAAAACTGCCCTCCAAATCGGCGGCAAGCTGGACCTTGAATCCAGCACGCCTCATCAACGCGGCCTCAACAAAATCGTGACTAAGAACCTCGCCGCCCAGCGGTTCCGAACCCGGTAGCGCCGACAAGCCACAATGCTTAATGAATGCAGATGTGCGAATGATTGCGTTATGGCCCCAGTAGTTTCCGTCGTTGCCGGCCCAGGCGACTAAGCCATAATTAAACAGCGGACCATAGACGCGGGCCGAAAACTGTTGAATTCGCGCCCACAGGCTTGACGAACCCTCAGGTACCGGCGGTGCTTGAAGAATCCCCAGACGCGGATCTGATTCCATATGACTGACCAACGTTTCGAGCGTGCGGCCGGCCATCGTGCTATCCGCGTCAAGGATCACGAAGTATTTGTATAAAGAGCCCCAGCGTTCTAAAAATTCACCGATGTTCCCCGATTTGCGGCCACGGTTCTCAGTCCGATGACGATAGTGAATCGCCGGTTCCGCAACGCCCAACATCCTCCGCAGCTCGACCCAGGCAACTTCTTCTTCCAACCAGACTTCAGGGTTGGTCGTATCGCTTAAAATAAAAATATCATAACGGTGACCAGCCCCGGTGCGAATGATTGATTCGACGGTCGCTTGGATTCCGGCCATCACAGCCGCTGGCGATTCGTTATAGATCGGAACCAGCAGTGCCACGCGAGATGACGGCTCGGTAGGACAGGCCGTTGGTTTCAGATTCGAAACATCGCGAGCATGTCGAGTGGCGGTCATCAAGGGCATTAGGCCTGACATGGCCATGCAAAATCCGACCGCGATCCAAAACGTCAGCAGAACGAAAGTTGTCAGACAGATGACGCCAGGAATCGTCGATGTACCGCCAGGGAACGCCACAACGAACCCGGCACACATCAATGATGTGATGATCAAAGCGCCACAAAAAATCTGCAAACGAATCGGCAATACCGATGGCTTGGTTTCTAAAGGACCGTAGTGCCCCATCATCCTTATGCCTTTGAGCGTTCCAATCGCGGCAGGCGAATCCACATTGCACCAGCAATCGAGCCAATTAGTTCTCGTAGGAATCCACCGGAACCGGCCGTCAACGGTTGTGGTTCAAACGGAACCGGCTTTTCGATTGGGTTGGCGGACATGGGCGTCGGCAATTCTCGCCTTACCAATTCCACTAACGCTGCGCTCGATTCGATTGCGGCGGGGTGAACCTGGAAAATTTCAATCGACCAAAGAGCGATCTCACCCGTCCGGCTTGCGCCGCCAAGTTCATCGAGCTGGCGATCCACTTCGGCGAACAGTTCGCCGACGTATCGGTCGGCGGCTTCCATAGTCGCCAGCACCAATCGGGGCGCGCTTACCAATGGCTGGCAATCGACCAGGCTGTCGCGTGCGCGATCAACCATGAACGTGGCCATTCTCGCCAGCACCACTGGATCGTTAACGCCAAGAGCGCGAAAGTACGATGCACAACGGCAACGCGCCTCACTTTGGCAAGCGGTGATTTCGTATACCGGGTCGTCAATCAAGGATAAGTTATTCAATTTACAGGTCCGCGCGAGTAGCTAGAGCTTGGTTTTCGGTGGCTTATGGTTCGCATCGATAACTCCACATTTCGGTCAGGTCGCGACCGGAATCGCGAAGGCTCAGTTGCAAATCAAATGCCTCATTCGACGCTACGTTGACGTTAAATGAAACTTCGATGCCTGCCGGTGTCTTTTTTATCTTCTGGTCACTCAAGTGGCCGAGCTGAAGCCATAAATTCATCAGCCCGGCTTCCAACTTGTTTTCATCAATCGCATCCAACTCGGTGTTCGACGACGCAGCGGTCAACCGAAAACTCCACTTACCCGCTTCGATCTGGCGCACTTCGGAATGTTCGAAACGGGCGACCTTGCGACTGGTCTTCAGTTGATTCAGCGAACGAACGTCTCGATCATCACAAATGTGAATTCGGTATTGAGTTTCAAACGATTCACCCTCGCCTGGCGGTTGGTCCAACAGGTAAAAGGCTGCGATGTTGTCGATTCCCTCGTGCTGCGCTGGAAGCCTAAGCAGCTCAACCGCTCCAGCAGGCCAGGCGGTCTTGGGTTCGATAAAAATGCTCGGTCGTCGCTCATACTTTGCTTCATTATCGGCATAGGACGCGGCATTTCGATCTCTCTGCATCAATCCAAACGCAATTAAACCCGGTACGGAATAATGATTGACAACGGGCACGTCTGGACGGCTTAGCGGACGCCATAGTTGATTGTTGTCGGTACCGATGACAGTCAGTCCATCGGCGTCATGGACCTGCGGTCGCGGATCATCGGTCGGCGGTGGCGTCCCACCACCCCACATCCACATACTGGTGATTGGAGCAATTCCAAGCTTTTCGATCTTGCCGCGAACAAACAACTTGGCCCGCACATCGACGGTGGTTTCCTTGTTGGGGCAAATATCGAACTGGTACGCGCCGACGACGCGTTCGCTTTCGAGTAACGCCCAAAATCGAAACGTGCTGGATTCGGCGGACGGTCGTTGCAGCCAATACTGAGTGAATACCGGAAACTCTTCGGGATGAGGCATCGCACAATCGACCGCGAGGCCGCGCAGCGAACTACCATAAACGTGCTCCGATCCAAGGACGCGAAAATAGCTCGCCCCCATGAAAGAAGCTAACTCGCGCACGTAGACTTCGCCAGCCGTTGCAGCAGCCTCGGCGCGATCGTCATTGAATCGACCGAGTAATTTCCAGCCACTGTGTCCAAGGGTGCGTGGGAAGCGAAACCCGTGCAGCCAGTTGCGATATTCAAACGCCAAAGGATTGAAGGCAATTTCGCTAACCGAATTGGGTGCAACCTCGTTCAATTGCACTCGCTGGGAAAACAAATAGCCGCGGTGGCCGGTTTCAATTTGAAAAGGAAAATCTTCGGGTCGCCATAGCGTCCGCTCCGCTTGATAGGCAATGTAACGCCAGGAGTCATAGTCGAGCCCGACGAGCTCACATGGCAGGTCATAGACCTTGCGCGAGAACGGGACTGCCAGTTTTTGTTCAGCAATCGCGCACATCGAGTTGAAGTTAAAAGTGCTCGGTGGCATTCGATACGAGGTCTCAGCGGCGCAGCAAGGAGCGAATGCAACGCAGAGCGCTGCGCTCAATAGACATCCGCACGCCATTGCGTGGATGTTAACTTCCGCAAACCAGTCTCGCTGCATGGTTCAGACCGCCTAAAGCGTGAGCATGGACAAGGTAAAAATGACAAGTGGAATATTAACGATGCAAAACCTGTTCCGAAGGGCCTTCTTGTTAGATATCTCGGTAACTGATTTTCCAGGCCACGGTGCTTTCGACGTGAAATGGGCAAAGACACGGGCTAAACTAGAACTAGTTTGCAGCTTGATTATCGGGTTGAGGCGATTGTAGAACGGTTGGCCCCAACCGTTTGGGAACGCATGAACGGTTGGGGACAACCGTTCCACAATTTTTGTCATTCGGAAAAAACACGGCGGCATACTGCTAAGGCGGCACTTTGGACATAGTTTTTATCAGCACCGAAGCGTTCCCATTCGCGAAGACCGGCGGGTTAGGCGATGTTTGCGGGTCGCTGCCGACGGCGCTGGCTGCACTCGGGCACCGCGTCAAACTGTTGATGCCCGCGTTTCGTAGTATCCATCACTGCGGGCTGCCGATCCGCCCTACAGACCAAACGCTCTCGGTTTCGTTCGATGGACGTGTTGTCGGTGCGAGATTGTTGACGGCAACGCTTCCACAATCCAATGTCGAAGTGTTCTTTATTGATCAACCACAATACTACGACCGACCACAACTGTACGGCGACGCCGCTGGCGACTACCCCGACAATTGCGAGCGATTTGCGTTCTTTTGCCGCGCCGCATTGCAGGTGATTGATCGCGTTTGTCCGCACGTCGACATCGTCCATTGTCATGATTGGCAAACCGGACTGGTGCCGGCGTATATGGCATACGATTTTGGTTCGTATGCGTGGATGCGTGAGGCGCGCAGTGTGATGACGATTCACAATCTGGCCTATCAAGGTCGGTTCTGGCACTATGACATGCCGCTGACGGGCCTAGGTTGGGATCGCTTCAATCCGGCGGGACTTGAGTTTTACGGCGGCCTGAATTTCCTCAAAACTGGCATACTGCTGGCGGACATGATCACAACGGTCAGCCCGACTTATGCGCAGGAGATTCAAGGAACGCTGCACGGTTGTGGACTGGATTCGGTGTTGCGAGATCGCCAAGACCGGTTGCGCGGCATCATCAACGGAATTGACGAGACGATTTGGAATCCGGCGATCGATCCCCATTTGGCAAAAAATTACAACTCGCAAACTTGGGCCGAAGGGAAAGCGGCGAACAAGCGATCGTTGCAAACTGAGTTCGGTTTGGACATCGACGCGGGCATCCCGATGGTTGGCTTGGTGGGACGATTGGCGGATCAAAAGGGATGGGACTTGGTACTCGAAGTCATGGGTTGGCATTTCGCCGAAGGCCGTCCGGTGCAGTGGATCGTTTTGGGCACCGGCGAAGCGAGATACCAGGATGCGTTGGCGGAATTAGCATCGAAACACTTTGACCGCTTTGCACTCAGTCTGGCGTTTTCCGATGCGCTGGCTCATCGCATCGAAGCGGGTGCCGATTTGTTTCTGATGGCTAGCCGTTATGAACCGTGTGGATTGAATCAACTGTATAGCCTTCGCTATGGAACGATTCCCGTGGTGACCGCAACCGGTGGCCTGGTCGATACCGTTATCGATGCGAACGAAACCACCGTCCGCGACGCAACAGCAACCGGGTTTCGTAGCGTTGAATTTAGTGCCGCCGCCATTGATCACCAAATCGGCCGGGCGTTGTCCTTGAAATTTCACATGCCCTCGATCTGGTCAGCGATGGTGGCAACCGGCATGAACACCGATTGGTCATGGCGGAAGAGCGCCGCACGGTACAACGAGGTTTATGCCGAAACGTTTGCCCTTGAACGCTAGGTTGGCCGTTTGGCTCGTGCATCGTGTCAACCACTTTCCGCAGATATATTTCAAAAAGATCGTGATTTGCCGTGAATTCAGATTCTCTTGGTGGCCAATTTGTGTACCATTCGCACACGCCTTCTAGTGTTCTGTGAGAGTCTGGACGAACCAGGCCGCAGAGAATCACCAATGTGCCATCGGACTATGGTATGACAAGTCGCTCGAATAATCCTGCGCCAGCGAATTCAAGTTTGGCTGGCATCACGGATTCGAGTGTCGTTGGCGATTCGGTGACGACAATGGTTGGCGGGCTGGCGTCCGAAGCGAATTTGGATACCAAAGTCGCCTCGCTGCGCAGTCTGGCGGTCGATAACAAGCGGTCCAGACCAGCTGGTCCCAGCTTGGCCGAGCCCCATTCCACACCCGGCCAAGGCGAGCCAACCACGCACACGCGTTACGACGCAATCAATGGACGCTGGACCATTTTTGCATCGGGTCGCGGTGAACGCCCGAGCGACTACGTAGACCTTCCAGCGGGCACAGATCTTCAAGTCCAATGTCCGTTCTGTGCTGGCAACGAACAGCAAACTCCGGCTTCAGTTTTAGAGATTAGCGCGGGCCAGTGTGACGCCTTGTCGTTGGATGTGCCTCCAGGCAACGGCGATGCGGACAAATGGGCGATTCGCGTCGTGCCGAATAAGTATCCTGCGGTCGACTTAATGACCATGTCGCAGCCCAACGAAACCGACTTGCCACGCTGGGCTCGTCGTGGTGAATCGTCGGCGCTGTTTCGTAGCCGTCCCGTCTCCGGCGGTCACGAAGTCTTTGTCGAGTCCGGCGGCCACCAAGATTCGTTGGTGTCGCTTGACCTTAATCACGTTACGATGCTGTTTCGCGCGTATCAATTGCGAATGCAATATTGGCGACAACAACCACTGATTCAATTTATCTCGGTGTTCAAGAACTCGGGGTCGTCGGCTGGTGCGTCGCTGCACCATTCGCACAGTCAGTTGATCGCCACTTCGGAATTACCAGTCGCTCCCAAAGCGATCGCCGACCGGATGAAATTGCATTGGGCACGCACGGGTTGTTGTTTGCGTTGCGAACTGGTGCGTGCTGAACTGAAAGCCAAAACACGAATTGTCACCGCATCGGAATCGATGGTCGCGTACTGTCCCTTCGCCAGCCACCTACCAATGCTGATGCAAATCACTTCGCGACGGCATTTAAACTGCTTTGAGCAATTGACGATCACTGAGCTTGGCCAACTGGCTCGGTTAGTGCGTGCCAGCATTCGCTGGTTGTTGGCAATTTACCCCGAGGTTTCCTACAACTTCGTGATTCACACCCGACCGCCGGCGATTATCGGCGAAGAAGCGGGGCATTGGGCGTTTGAGATCTTCCCTCGAATCACCCATTTGGCTGGATTTGAATGGGGTTCGGACTGCCTTATCAATCCCATTCTGCCCGAAGACGCCGCTCGCCTGTATCGCCAAGCGGCGATGCAAGAAAATCCGCTGCGATAAGAAAGCTCAACCTCGGACTGCTCTCGTCCGATAGATGACTTGAATAGTTCGGTTGTAGCGATAATCCTTCCTGAGCAGGCTGTTTCAGACCATGACGCCCAACGTCCACCTTTGCTTAGTGCTTCATAATCACCAGCCCATTGGCAATTTCGACGACGTTTTTGAACAGGCTTATCAAGACAGTTATCAACCGTTTCTCGATGTATTCGAGCCGTTTGAGCGGATTTCCATTTCGTTACACACCAGCGGCCCGCTGCTGATGTGGATGGCCCAGCACCATCCCGAATACATCGATCGATTGCGATTCTTAGTCGATGCTGGACGCGTCGAGATCATCGGTGGTCCGCAATACGAACCGATTATGACCATGCTGCCGCGACGTGACCGTGTCGGGCAAATTCAAGCTTACACAGCATGGCTGGAAAAAAACCTCGGTGCCGTCGTCAGCGGAATGTGGACGCCAGAGCGAGTTTGGGAGTCGAGCCTAACGAGCGACATCGCGGCCGCCGGAATCGCCTATACCGTGCTCGACGATTACCACTTTCGCGCCGCCGGACTGAGCGACGATCGATTGACCGGTTATTACTTGACCGAGGACGATGGCCAATTGCTGAGGATTTTTCCGGGGTCCGAACGGCTGCGATACACGATTCCGTTTGCGCCCATCGCGGAAACGATCGATCATTGCCGCCAGATCGCCCAGTCGTTTCCTGGTGCGGTGCTGACGTTCGGCGACGACGGTGAGAAATTTGGCACCTGGCCGGATACAAAATCGCACGTTTATGACCAAGGCTGGCTGCGGGATTTCTTCGGAGCTCTTTCGAACAACTCCGACTGGCTGCGCTGCGTCACGCTGGGCGACGCCGTTCGCCACACCGCGCCCGTTGGCAAGATCTACTTGCCGGATTGCAGCTACCGCGAAATGACCGAATGGTCGTTGCCCACCGAACAACAGGTTCGTTACGAAGACGCGGTTCATGCTTTGGATGATGACGAACGTTGGCCGCAGCTAAAGCCGTTTGTGCGCGGTGGATTTTGGCGCAACTTCAAAACGAAGTACGCCGAGGCTAACGAGATGTACGCCCGGATGCTCGATGTATCTCGTCGTCTGCAGCAAGCCGAATCAATTGGAGCGGATGCGCGTGAGTTGGCCGTGGCACGAGACCATTTGTATCGCGGGCAATGCAATTGTCCCTATTGGCACGGTGCGTTCGGCGGCATTTATTTGCCGCACCTTCGCAACGCGGTATTTCATCATTTGATTCAGGCCGACAACGTCCTGGCGACGTTGCTTGATCCGGTGGCGACGACGGGTTTTGGTCCATTGCCGCCCCAAGCCAACGTCGGCGATTTTGACCTCGATGGTCTGCAAGAAGTGCGGCTGTCCAATAACGACTTGTGCGTCTGGCTGGCACCCGGTCGCGGCGGAAGAATGTACGAATTGGACGTGCGGGCGATTGCGCACAACCTGCTGGCCACGATGCAGCGTCGCCCCGAAGCGTATCATCGCAAAGTCATTGCCGGACCATCGACGGCCGGTGCCGATGTATCCAGCATTCACGATCGCGTTGTCTTCAAACAAGCTGATCTGGATCAACGACTGGGTTACGATCGCTTTGCCCGCAAGTCGATGATGGACCATTTCTATGATGACGATGTCACGCTCGACGCGATCGCAGCGGGTCGTGCCTATGAGCGCGGCGACTTTGTTGAGATGCCATTTGAGGCCAAGATTCGGCGCGGCACCGATCGCGTTCAATTACAAATGCGTCGCGATGGAAACGCCTGGGGCCACCCAATTACGTTGACCAAAGCGGTCACCATGGTCGGCGGATCAAGCGAGTTAACGATCACCTATCTGCTCGAAAACTTGCCCGTTGATCGTCGCCTGCACTTTGGAATTGAAATGAACTTTGCCGGCTTGCCCTCCGGTGCAGACGATCGTTATTTCAGTGATCGCAGCGGGCGACGACTTGGCCAACTTGGCGAGCGCCAGGACTTGTATGATTGCAATGGAATTTCGCTCAGCGACCAGTGGTTAGGAATCGACATCGAAATGGAACTGGACCAAGCCAGTTCCCTGTGGGCCATGCCCGTCGAAACGGTCAGCCAAAGTGAAGGCGGCTTTGAGTTGGTACACCAAAGCGTCTGTGTGATTCCGCATTGGTGGATTGAACCCAATGAGTCAAGAAGCTGGTCGTTGCGAATGAATCTGCGAACTCGTTGTCGCCAACATGCCGATATCGCCGTCAACGAACGCGTCGTGCAATTGATCGAAGGCTAACGCTGCGTCGCCATTCCAAAAGCGTCGTCGAACACTCAAGCATTGCTGTTCGCTAAACGCACCGGAACGCCTGCGCTGCGCATAAATTCCTTGGTTTCGGCTATAGTATATTGGCCGAAATGAAAGATGCTGGCGGCCAGGACAGCATCGGCCTTGCCGATGACAATCGCATCGACCAAATGCTGTGGGCTGCCCGCACCGCCGCTGGCAACGACAGGAATCGAGACGGCGTCGCTGACGGCGCGAGTGACTGGCAAGTCGTAACCATCGCAGGTGCCGTCGGCGTCCATGCTCGTCAACACAATTTCTCCGGCACCGAGCTTTTCGACCTCGCGCGCCCAACTGACCGCTTCCAGACCCGTCGGTGTGCGTCCGCCGTTAATGTGCACTTCCCAAACTTCACGCCCATCGATTTGAACCCGCTTGGGGTCGATGTTAACGACGATACACTGGCTGCCAAAGCGGTCGGCGGCGCGCTTGACGAAGTCAAGATCTTTGCAGGCCGATGAATTGATCGACACCTTGTCACAGCCAGCGGCTAATAAGGTGCGAATATCTTCGATCGTGCGAACACCGCCACCAACGGTCAACGGCATGAAGACTTGTTCGGCGCACCGACGCACGACATCCAGCATGATCTCACGTTTCTCGTGGCTCGCCGTGATGTCCAGAAACACAAGTTCGTCGGCACCTTCGCGTTCGTACCGCCTGGCTACCTCAACCGGATCACCGGCGTCGCGCAGGTTGACGAAGTTAGTGCCTTTGACAACTCGGCCCTCGCGAACATCAAGGCAGGGAATGATCCGTGTGGCCAACATCAGGGATCGTACTTTGCGAAGATCATTCGGCCGGCGTTGGTTTGCAGGATGCTCGTCACGGTCACATCGAGATCGCGTCCAATGTGGTGGCGTCCACCTTCGATCACAACCATTGTGCCGTCATCGAGATAGCCAACGCCCTGGTCTTGGCCTTCGCCGGGCTTGATGACCTTGATCTGGAAATTTTCGCCGGGCAACAATCTCGGCTTCAAGGCATTAGAAATCTCATTGAGATTGATGACCTGAACGCTGTGGATCTTTGCTACCTGATTCAGGTTGAAATCACCGGTGACCACTTTACCTTCGAGATGCTTGGCCAAGAGAACCAATTTCATATCCACCGGATGACCAGCGAACTCCGGCAAATCGCGATCAAAAATCTGCAGGTCCACCGTCGGGTCGGCACGCAGACGGTTGAGGATATCCAAGCCGCGGCGGCCCCGCTGGCGTCGCAGCTTGTCACTGCTATCGGCAATACCCTGCAATTCGCTGAGCGCAAAACGCGGCAGGATCAATTGGTTATCGAAAATGTGGGTGGCGACAAGATCTTCGATCCGACCATCGATAATGACACTGGTATCCAAGATCAGCGGCTTGAAGCCCTTCACGTCGCGAACAAATTCGACGTATGGAATCAGAAAGCGAAAGTCGTCCTTGGTCTGAATCAAGACGCTGACGCACAAATAGCAAGCAATCACGGCGACGACCAGTAAGATCGAGCCAGCCATCCCGGTACGGTCCAGTAGCGGCGCTGCAGCAATACCCAGGATGTACGTTAGCAGCGTGCCCACAACCAGCCCGAAATAGACCGCCGAAATGGTGTCAATTCGCTTTCGCGGCACAAAAATGTCGCCGACGATCACCAGCGTCGCCAATCCCATCACGGCAAGAAACACCAGCCAGGGGCCAAACTCGGGTCCGCCATTGGGCAGCGACGCATTGATTATTGCCGACGCACCGCCAGCGCAAATCAAAAAAATACAGCGGAGAATTATAAGTGCCATTGCCAGAGTTTAATCCAATGGAACGCACTCTACCCAGGGGGCGATGTGGTGAACCGAATTGCCGGACCGATGCGGCGAACGGTTATCGCGATTCGTCTTGATTTGACGGGTACCATAGCGATACAAGCCGAGTGGTCTTTATTTCGTTTCCTTTTAATTGAACTTCCGCCATGACGATAGCGAGATTTGCGGTCGCTTCGCGCTGCTTGACAGTGCTCGCCTGTTTTTTGCTTTTCGGGTGTTTTATCACGGCCGCGTCGGCGCAGGGTCCATCCCAAGAATCGATAAAAATAGCCCTGAACACGAAGATCCCTGAGGATCCTGCGGCCGTAGTCGCTCGCGTCAGCAACACACCCATCCTCGCCGGAGACATTTTGCCGAGGGTTGACGGTCGAATCAAAGAAATCACGTCAAAGTCTCCAACCGAACCGTCGCCGCAAGAATTGCAATACATGCGGGCCGTGCTGTTCCGTTCTTTGTTGTCGCAGACCATCCAGCTCAAGATGTTGCGTGAGTCATTCCTGCTGTCTCAGGTCGGCACCCAAAACGCTGACAAACGCAAGGAAGCCGAAACGAAACTGCAGTCGCGGGCCCGCCAAATGTTTGCCGAATCCGAGGTTCCCCGTTTGTACGAACAGTATAAAGTCAGCTCGGTTGATGAAATTGACGCGAAACTGCGCGAGGAAGGAAGCTCGTTTGAATTGACCAAACGGGATTTCACCGACCAAATGCTCGCCCACCTGTATCGCATGGACAGTATCCCCAAAAAACCGGATGTGACGCTTGCCGAGATCCAGATTTATTACGAAGACAACCAGGAAAAGTACCAGGTCAAGGCCCAAGCCCGGTGGGAGCAATTAACCGCCAGCTTTGAGTCGTCGGGATCGCGCGATGCGGCTCTAAAGACAATTAACGAAATGGGTAGGGAGGCATACTTCGGCGGCAGCATGAACGCTGTCGCCAAGGCAAAATCGCAAGAACCAATGGCGTCCAAGGGCGGTCTACACGATTGGACAAATCGCGGTTCGCTGGCCTCGACGATTGTCGAAGACCAAGTGTTCTCGCTGCCTCTGGGCGTGATGAGCGAAGTTATCGAAGACCAGGAGGGTCTGCATATCGTGCGGATTTTGGACCGCCACGAAGCCGGCACCAAGCCGCTGAGCGAGCTACAGGATCAAATCCGTGATGTGCTCAGGCAAAAGAAAATTGAGGAAGCGACCAAAAAAGTCACCAAGGAAATGGCCCGACGTATCCCAGTCTGGACGCTTTACCCCGATGACATTGACGGTTCTTTCCAACTTGCCGACGACGAATCTGCGTCGTTAACGACCGTAAAATAGCGTCAACTACATTAGCATGCCGTCGGCCCGGTCGCCACTTTCCCACTCGCGACGGACTTCACGCAAACCGTAAGCGCACAGCTCGAATTGTTCGCTCAGCCGCATCAGCAACTCGCACTGTGGCCGCTGGTCGTCGCTGGCGATTTCGGCGGCGATCCGATAGGCACGCTTGCCCTGGCGACAATAATCCAGAAAACCGTCGGGCGAGCCGTTTCCCTGGATTCGGCGAAGACTCTCGGGGTACATTCCGCTCCAGAAAAGCGTGTAATCGCCAATGTGCCGGTGGACTTCGCGGCGGGCCAGCCCGATCCGTTTTTCGGCTTCGCAGAGCATCTGGAACACCTCAGTCGCGGGTTTACCCGAACTGCGGCGCACGCGATGCAACGAATCGGTCCGCACGAACCGCAGCATCAAATCGCTCAGATAGTCGATCATCTGGACATCGGCGATGCCAAGTTGAGACTCAAAAATGTATTCGCTCAGGCCCGCAAAGAACCGCTCAAGCGTCGAGCGGCCCTCGGAACCATCATCACTGGCCGACGATCCTGAATCAGACACCACGATTCGCTCCTCCAAAGCTGCTAACTTGCTTGGGTGATAACGCTCCGCCTGCACTCCACAAATAATTACGCACCGAACGACGGTCAAGATCAATCTAAGTTTGCCGTTGCCAAAAGACGCATCTGCCGATTACATTCTTGAGCTGCTCTTGCGTTGAGATTGGTGGCTTTGCGCCGCCAGCTTGAATCCACCCTGCTTTTGGGAGTCAAAAACAAACATGAACCTGGAGAAACGATGGTTAAGTTAGTGGTCCGAGATCGAGAATCGATTCAAGAAGCAGTCCGCCGATTCCGCAAGCTGGTGGAGAGAAGCGGGATCAAGAAAGAAATGCGACGCCGCGAGTATTACGAAAAGCCAAGCGAAACCAAGCGTCGATCCCGTCTTCGAGCCGAGCGTCGTGGTCGTCGCTCTCGTTTGTTGTCGGTTTGATCCGTTTTGGCCCTGATCCCACGGTGTAATTCACCGGCGGGCGCTTAGCTCAGTTGGTTAGAGCATCTCGTTTACACCGAGAGGGTCGGGGGTTCGAGTCCCTCAGCGCCCATCCCGAAAAACCCGCTAAACCCCGTGTTTCAGCGGGTTTTTTCGTGTCTGGACCGCTTAGAGGGGTTTGTCCAGCAATTGGGCGTCCGTGTAAGTGCCCATCGTCAAAGCAATCCGCGTCGAACTTTCCATTGGGCAATTTGCTTGCCTTCGCGGGTGACGATATGTGCGTCCAACGGCATCGACCGAGCAATGACTTTCTTGATTTAGCCGTCGCAAGTTTTAGCGTAGAATGTAACGTCGGGCCCGTCAACGAAATGCGTCGGTCCCGGTAGCGTGATTCATTGTTGAAGGTCATTGACCTATGAAAGAAACACTTGTCAAGTTGCTTCGCCAGCAACCTTTCACGCCATTCGTGGCACATTGATGCGAGTGAAGGTATCAAGAATGAATGCGAACGATCATCGAAAACGCACCTTGCATTATTTAGCGTTGATTACCGCAGTCGGATGGATGTCTGCGAGCCCAATCGCACGCGGTGACGAGGCTGGTAAGGAAGCACAACTTGCTTTTTTCGAACAGCACATTCGCCCTCTTTTGGTTTCGCGTTGCTATTCGTGTCATTCCAGTCGTGCCAAGAACATTGAAGGCGATTTGACACTGGATAGTCGCAGTGGCTGGGCGGAGGGAGGCGAGCATGGGCCTGCGATCGTGCCCGGCGATGTGGAGGCTAGCTTGTTAATCCGATCCGTTCGCTACGACGATCCCGAATTGCAAATGCCACCGGATCGTCGATTGTCAAGCGACGCCATCGCAAAACTTGAACGCTGGGTGCAAATGGGAGCACCTGATCCTCGCGATGCTGCTGCGGTTGACTCACCGCAAACGGTCGATGCCTCGGACCCCATCGCGGGTCGAGACCACTGGGCTTACCGTCCGCTCACCAAAGTCGCTGTGCCGACGGTAACGGACCAAGCGTGGCCGCGCGGCGTCATCGACACGTTCGTCTTGTCCAAACTCGAAGTGCATAAGCTAACGCCAGCCGCTGACGCGGATCGACGGACGCTAGCGCGACGCGTATACGTCCAGTTGATTGGTATGCCGCCGACTCCTGAGCAGATGACGGAGTTCTTAGCGGATGATCGCCGCGAAGCTTTCGAGTCGCTGGTTGATCGCTTGTTGAGTTCTCCTCAATTCGGTGAGCGATGGGGACGGCACTGGCATGACTTGGCGCGATATGCTGATTCCAACGGTCTCGATGAAAATTTTCTGTTCCGTGAGGCATGGCGGTATCGAAACCGAGTGATTGACACTACCAACGAAGACATGCCCTATGATCGCTTTTTGGTCGAGCAAATCGCTGGTGACTTGCTGCCCCACGATTCAACCGACCAACGGGATCAGCAACGCGTCTCAGCCGGCTTTCTGCTGCTTGGACCCAAGATACTATTGGATACCGACAAGGACGTTCAGCGAATGGACGTTGCCGATGAGCAGCTCGATACGATCGGTAAAGCAGTGCTCGGTCAAACGATCGGCTGTGCTCGCTGCCACGATCATAAATTCGATCCGATTCCCACAGCGGACTACTACGCGATGGCCGGTATATTGACGTCGACTCAGGTCATGGAAAAGCGGTATATGCTAAACCAAGAACGCGTCATGGAACAGTTGGTCGGGCTAGGTGACCGTGGCGATCAACTTGACAAAGAATACGAGTCGTTTTGGCGAGATAAGAAGCAACTCGACGACCAGAAGACGCAAGTTGAATCGTCTATTAAGCTGCTCGACGATGGCAACGACTTAGCGTTTGCGGAGCTTGCCCAGAAACATCCAGACGCGGTATCCGAAGTTGCCCGAGAACATTGTGCCGAGCTTGCCGACCGTATCCAGGGGCAACAACAGCTACTTGATCGACTCAAGGCTCGCCTAGCCAGTCCGCCCGCGATTCCTGCCAGGGCAATGATCCCCAGTGAGTCTGACGAGATCGGTGATGAAGCGGTTCGACTCGCTGGGCAAGCGGATCGTAAGGGCGAGCCAGTTCGACGTGGGTTCTTGCAAGTCATGACCAGTGATCCTTATCCGATACCCGATCACGTGAGCGGACGACTGGAACTTGCCCACTGGTTAACGCGGGAAGAAAACGGGGCTGGACATTTGGCGGCAAGAGTGATGGCCAATCGTATATGGCACCATTTGATTGGCAGCGGGCTGGTTCGTACGATGGATAATTTTGGTCGTCGTGGAGAAGTCCCCAGTCACCCCGAGTTGCTTGATTTTCTGGCGCGTGAGTTGATCGATTCCGGTTGGTCGTCGAAGTCTTTGATCCGCCGAAT
Source organism: Pirellulaceae bacterium (assembly GCA_041753075.1). Classification (GTDB taxonomy): domain Bacteria; phylum Planctomycetota; class Planctomycetia; order Pirellulales; family Pirellulaceae; genus UBA6163. The sequence continues at coordinate 86,468 of JBGSVE010000011.1, read as the reverse complement.
TGTGCTCAGTCATACGTTTGCGATGAGCAGCGAACATGACGAAGCTGGACATGCGATCGATCCTGATAATCGACTTCACTGGCGAGCACGTCGAGGTCGGCTGGACCCCGAGACGCTGCGTGACAGTATGCTGTTGGCTGCCGCAGTGCTCGATCTATCGCCGATGGATTCGACGGTGTCATATTTGGGCGATCAAGCCACGGCAGTCGGGGCCAACAAGAATCGCCGGCGGACCGACTTCCCTTGCCGCAGCGTCTACCTGCCGGTGATCCGCAACGATTTACCTGAATTGTTTGAAGTGTTTGACTTCGCCAATCCACAAGCGACGACTGGCATGCGTGGCGATACCATGGTCGCCACACAAGGGCTGTTTATGATGAACGACATTTCGGTCATCACCGCTTCGAAACAAACCGCTCAGCGATTGTTAGCCGAGCCGCACGACAGTGACCAAACAAGAGTCGAGCGCATGTTCGAGTTGATTCTCCAGTCACCAGCGACAAATGAAGATCGCGGCGCTGTCATTGCATTTCTTAAAACGCAAATTGCATCCTCCGTCAAGAATGAAAATGGCGACAAGATCAATCGCCTACAAGCCTGGTCGCTGGCCTGCCAAGCCTTGTTCGCTTCTAGCCGATTTCAATTTGTTCAATGAAACTGAGAAGGAGCCTTTAAAAAATGCGATGTCACCAATTCACCCACGCGACGACGCGGCGTAATCTGCTTCGCGCGAGCGCGTGCGGGTTCGGACAAGTCGCTCTGGCTGCCATGGCTGGGCAAGCTCAAGCTCAAGCTATATCGCAACCGGTAGCGTCGATTCCGATGCGAGCCAAACGCGTCATTTTTCTATTCATGTGGGGTGGTCCCAGCCATATCGACTTTTTCGACCCCAAGCCCTTGCTCAACGAACGATCTGGCAAACCACTCCACGGCACTTCGGTGGGAGGCGAAGACAAGGACCTGGGAACGCTAATCGGTTCGCCCTTCCAGTTTAAGCAATACGGCCAGAGCGGGATCTGGATGAACGAACTCTTTCCCGAGATCGCTCGCCATGCCGACAAGATGTGCGTCATTCGTTCGATGCACACCGAGGGAAACGCACATGGTGAAGCACTGCTCCGACTGCATACCGGCCAAGCAAACCTCGTTCGGCCAAGCATTGGGGCTTGGGTCAGTTATGGGTTAAGAAGCGAGAACGAAAACCTGCCGTCGTTTATTACGATCTCGCCACCTCGCGGGCACGGCGGCGCACAAAACTATGGCAATTCCTTCTTGCCCGCCAAGCATCAAGGGACCGCGATCGGCTCGGCCGAGATACCGATCGCCAATGCCAAGATATCCAACGTAATCAATCCCGAAATGAGTTTGCAGTCGCAGCGCGAACAACTGGATCTCATCCAATCGATCAATGCGAGTCATCTGCGTGAAGTCGTCGACGACCCACGCATCGAGGGACTGATTGCGAATTACGAGTTAGCGTTTCGAATGCAGTCCACGATACCGACAGTCATGGATTTGGGCACCGAAACAAAAGAGACCTTGGATATGTATGGAATCGATAAAGAGCCCACTGACAATTTTGGGCGACAATGTTTGCTTGCGCGTAAGTTTGCCGAGAGCGGTGTGCGATACATTCAGGTATCGACCAACTACACCTGGGATCATCATAAGCAGGTGAAAGAGGGTAGCATCGCCGAGGCACCGAAAGTGGATCGACCCATCGCAGGGTTGCTGGAAGACTTGCAGCGACGTGGTTTGCTCGACGACACGTTGGTATTATGGGGAGCCGAGTTTGGTCGAACGCCAATGGTTCAAAACGGCGACGGACGCAATCACCATCCCAAGGCGTTCACGGTATGGATGGCTGGCGGAGGCTGCAAACCGGGCTTAACGTATGGCGCGACCGATGACTTTGGTTACGCACCGATTGAAAACCCAGTACACATGCATGACTTGCACGCCACGCTGCTCTACATGTTGGGCTTGGACCACGAAAAACTCACCTATCGCCACGCCGGTCGTGACTTCCGATTGACCGATGTCTATGGCAACATCGTTCATGACATAATCGCTTGAAAGCGAGCAAAGCTAAAACAGAATGAAGCGCAAAACCACAATCGAAATCGTCGCATTGTTTTGCTGCGTTTCTAAATGCACGATTTCATTCGCCGATCAGACATCCAGCAAGCCGCGCCTGATCGTGCTCGCCGATATGGGCAAACGCATCCACTTCATCGAAGGTGGAGGCACGATCCCGTGGTTGCGGTTGGTTTCACAAGGGCTCACCGACCCTAGCGAACCATCGTGGGGCGGTTGGAGTGGTCGATATACGAGTAAGAAAGTTCTCAATGTTTCCGTCACCGTATCCTGATGTCCGATCGCAGGAATCGAATTCCAAGCCGTTTGCCGCCTATACGGACTTCTCAGGCGTGACGGATCACTGGATCGATCCGCAGGACGGCAAAAGTTACGACGACCAGTGCTCTCCGATCTGGCATTGGCGCGTTGCCATTTGGGATGATTTCAAGGCCCGTATGGATTGGTGTGTGCAACCTTATGCCAATGCCAATCATCATCCTGTTGTTGCCTTGGATGGTGATTCATCCGATGCCATCGTCAAGGTTGTTGCACAACCAGAAGAAAAGCTGACGGTCGATGCAAGTGGTTCCAGCGACCCGGACCGCGACACCTTCCAATACCGCTGGTGGATTTATCCCGAAGCGGGAAGAAATCCCTATAGAAAACGTATAGAACTCAAAGGCAATGCGCAGACTCGCATCGAATTCGATGTTCCCATTGATGCCCAAGGCAAAGAACTGCACCTGATCTTAGAAGTTTGGGATGACAACACTCTAGTCTCCTTGGCGGATAATCGGCGGATCGTCATCGACGTGAAGTAAGTCTTTCCTTTTCACCGTCAAGACCCACTGAGCAGTTCCCTGTTTCTATTCGCTGGAGACAAATCGCGATCGCCTTGGCGTTTTCCGCCGCGGCAGAGGCGATTACTGAATTCCCCAACAGAGACTTTTCAGCGGAGATTGAAGCCCGCGATACGATCCTTTTCTGAAGTCGGTTTGATTTGATGAAATCGACTTCAAAGCCCTTTAATCGCCGTTGTAGCCGCGCCACACCCATAGGAGTGAATCCGCAAGTGTATGCTGGAAGACGTCGCAGTGCTTGGTCCCTAAGTTGTAAACGAAGCGATAGTCGTAGCCCTTTGCGTTGAGTACCGCCGTCATTCACTTGTTGGCCATTAAAAAATTGTGATAAGACGACTCTGGCTGTTGGGCACCGTTATCGAATTCGGAAACGTGAGTGAAGATGCGGAGCGGTTTCTTGTCGCTAGTTTCGATCAACTACATGTTTGAATGATATTCCCAAGCCCCCAGTGGGTACTTTACTTCTTCGGCGACGTCATCATCCTGCTGGTCGACGAAAACGTGATCAAGCGGCGAAACCACCCCATTGTCAATGCTAAGGCACCACCGGAACTGCATCCCATCACGGCTTTACCCCATGGGTTGTCGGTAAATGCTATATGTGGATAGGCGGCTTTGATTTGCGGATCGTTCAGCACGGCTTGTAGGACTTCATCGTTGATGAATCGTGCAAAACGATCAGACATGGTGTCATACTCGAGTCCTCGCTCGCTGCCTTTGCCATCATCCCTACCGTTTTCAACAGCGATGACGATGAACGCTGGGAGCATTCGCTGGGGATTTTTCGAGATCGTCAAGTTGTCCAGAGCATCGAAAACTCGAATTGCTTGCCCTTGGGATTGCCAAGATCCGACAGTTCTGGTGCGAGTGAATACTCAGGCCCGACGACGTGGTCGCCGTTGCCTTCAGTCCCCGCATTCTCCGTGTATGTCTCATTCGCGAAAGTGTTAACGACCAAGGCACCGGCCAGAGTGGCGAAAAATAGCATGTCGCGAAGATCTTGTTGTAGACTGAAAGCCTTGTTCATGTTGCGAAGCGATGCATTGGTAGATAATTGAAAGTCGAGTCGTTATCGTACGCATGCTGGTCGCTAAACATCCGCGAACCGTCCGGTGGAATCTCCGAATCGCTCAATGTTCTTCACTCCCATTCGATCGGCGATCGAAAGAAATAGGTTTGACATCGGCTGAGACCCCGCGTCGACCAACCGACCGCGGTTCAAGCTGCCGCCCCCGCCACCCGCCAAAATCAACGGCAAATTGTCATGCGTGTGTCGGTTCGCATTGGAAATCCCACTGCCATAAACAATCATGCTGCTGTCTAACAAAGTCGCGTCACCGGAGTCCTGGATTTCGCGCAGTCTGCTAAGAAATTTTGCAAACCGATTCATATAGTAGACATCGATCTTCGCAACTTTTTCGCAGGCATCTTGTTTATCCTGGCGGTGTGTCAGGTTGTGATGCCCCTCCGCAAATCCAAGTTGCGGGAAGCTGCGATTGGATCCATCGTGTCCCAACAGCAACGTGGCAACTCGCGTCGTATCGGTCTGTAGCGCCAGAGCGAGTAGTTCAAACATTACATCGATGTGTTCGGTATGGTCCTGTGGAATTCCATCGGGAACCGAATCATCCGCGACGCTGAAATCCCTCAGCTTGCCAGTCGGAAAGGTTTCCATGCGTTCGATGCGCTGCTCGATTTCGCGAATCCCGCCCATGTATTCATCAAGCTTCCGGTGATCGTTTGCCCCCAACTGCATGCGTAATTGACTTGCATCTTCGAGCACGAAATCGAGGATCGATCTCTGTTCGTTACGTCGGATCTGTTGCTGCCGCTGTCGATGCGGATCCTGGTCACCGAACAGCCGCTCAAAAACGTTTCGCGGATTCGGTTCGGGTGTCATTGGCGTAACGGCTGTCCGCCAGGAAAGGTTGTACTGATAGGCGCAGGAGTAGCCAGAGTCACACTTTCCCGCTTTGCGAATCGCATCGCATGTCAATTCCAATGATGCAAACTTGGATTGCTGGCCGACGTTTTCGGCAATGAGTTGGTCAATCGATTGCCCAACAAAGATATTGGAACTCGATGTTTTTCTGGCCCTCATGCCCGTCAGGAACGTCGCGTTGGCCCGAGCATGATCGCCACCACCATCGGGTCCCGATTCAGCGTGCTGATGATCCAGCCCGGTGATCACTTGAATCTCACTCTGCAACGATTCCAGCGGCTTCATCGTCGAACTAAGTTCAAAATCGTTGCCGGTTCCCGTTGGAAACCAGTGGTCTTGTTGAGCGCCATTGGGCACGTAGATGAATGCCGTTCGAATCGGAGACCCTGGCTGATTGCTTGCGGCCGAAACCGGCTTCGATTGGAACACATCCAACGCGGGAAGCGCCATCGAAATACCGAGGCCTTTTAAAAACCTGCGGCGCGGATGATTGATGTGTCGGTTCATGAGAGTCTTCGTATTGGTGTGTGAATGGTTGTGCTTCATGGTCGATCGGCTTCAACTGGAAGTCGTCGCATCCGCCGAAATGCTGGTGAATTGACTATTGCTGTGATCAGACTTTGAGCACGTCCCTGGTTCGATTCCAGCTCGTTGGTGATTTGCTCTAACGCGATTTCATCGCCTAATTCCAAGCTTCGACCAATCGCATAAGATAACATTCGCTCCGACAAGCAGCGATAGAAATCGGTGCGTCGCGAGCCTGCCAGCACCTTTTTCAGTTCTGTCACATTGTCGAACGATTCGCCCGAAATCAATCGACCGGCTGGCTGGACCGGTTGCCCGTATTCTTGGTCACGCCAAGTACCGATGGCCGTAAAGTTTTCAAACGCCAGTCCCAGTGGATCGAAGCGTGCATGGCATGAACTGCACAATGCTTCGCTTCGATGAAGCTCCATCAATTGGCGAACGGTCGGATTCTCGATGTGACTTTGCTCGGCCGACGCTTCGAGTTCGGGCACCATGGCGGGGGCCGGTGGCGAGGGAGTCCCGAGGATATTGTCGAGGATAAATAGGCCGCGTTTGACCGGTGATGTCCGCGTGGGATTGGACGTCACCACCAGGAAAGTGCCTTGGGTCAACACACCACCGAGCGGACTGCCCGGTGGCAGTTTGACTTTGTGAATTTCGTCGCCTTCGATTCCTGGCACGCCGTAGTGTTTGGCCAGCCGCTCGTTCAAAAAAGCGTAGTCAGCATCAACCAGTTCAACCAGCGACCGATTTTCATGGAGCACGTAGGAGACCAATCGTTCGGTCTCTTCGGCCATGTCGCGGCGAACGTCCCCGTCAAGTTTGTTCCTCCATTCTCGGATCTCGCGATACCGCCGGTAGGCATCAAGATGTTCCTGCGAAGCGTCTTCCGGCGGAGCGCTGCGCCCGCTGACTGTCGATTCAAGATAGTCGACTAGTTGCTCGTACTCCTCGCTCACGCCCAGCGCGGCCAGTGGTTCAATCGAAACACTTTCCACATCGCGGACCTGCAGCCACTGTCCGACGAAATTCTCGATCAGCCGTTCGGAACGTTCGTCGCGCAACATTCGTTCAATTTGCCCGACGAGATTCTTTTTCAGCTCGCCTCGCTCGGCCAATTGCAGCAATTCTTCGTCCGGCATCGTGGACCAGAGAAAATACGACAGTCGAGAGGCAAACGAAAACTCGTCGACCTCGGGAAACATTTCGGCAGACGCGACATCCGGCTGCTCGACGCGAAACAGAAAGCGAGGTGAGGCCAGCACCGCCGTGATTCCCCGCCCAATGCGTTGCTCAAACGAAGTCGACTCCTGTGATTCGACTGGCGCTGCGTCTTCCTCTGACGGAGAAAACCCGGCGACATCCATCAGCCGACTTAAATAGTTTTCGTCGACGGGCCCACGAAAAGCACGCCGGCAAAACCGTCGCAGCACTTCGCAGGCATATTGACGACGCTCCGCAACGTCCTGCGGAGGTGTATCCAAATGAAAAAATCGCTCATATCCATCGGGCTTTTTCCATTGTGACGGATCCTGTGGTCCTTGAATTTGTACCGCTTGGATTTGCAGTCTCACAAACGTTTTCTCGTCCTTCGATTCCCCCGCGCCGGCATCCTTCGGCGCGACGGGATTCAACTCAAAGCCCAGTGAATGTTCGCCACGGCTCAATGTGCGTTCGACCGAAACCTCGTCCTGGATTCCGCTCGTCCATCCGTATTCGTAGTCGTGTAGGACTTCGTCATCCAAGCGTATGCGCACGCGTGCTCGTGCGGGATTGAAATCAAAACTGCCGTTAATCAAGATCGGGACAATCACCTGGTAGTTCGCATCGTGGGCAACCTCAAACTTCACGATCGCAGTCGCCTCCTCCTCGAATGAAATGCGTTCTGAATTTGCATGGTTGCTGATTTCAAACGCATCGGCTTCGAGCAATCGAGACGGGATAACCTGAGATGCTTTCGGCACCGCGAGATCCACAATCTCGCGCGCGGCTTCGACATACTTCTCCGTCAATAACGGAGAGATCGACAATGCGTCGGCGTTGTTGTCGAAGCCGTTGCCCGTGTCATCGGGTGGGAACTCGACGGATGTGTCGAACTCGACACCCATCAAGTCGCGAATCGTATTGCCGTATTCAAGTCGATTCAGCCGTCGTAGAGTGCCGGGACCTGGATCGGACTCGTCGCGACTGGACGCGAACACACGCCCGGTAATCCACTGAGTCAACAAACGCTTCTGGGCGTCCGTTGGTTGGTCTTCGCCATCGGGAGGCATGACGTCGGAACGAACGTTTCTTAACACCGCCCACCATTTCTGTGTGTCGGACATTAGTGCATCGACCGAAGCAAATTCGGCTAGCGAAAAATTGCCTTCGTCGGCACCTTCGGCGTGACATGCGAAACAGTACTGCGTCAGTAAGGGCAACACAGAACGCCGGTACTCATCTTTGACCGAAGTGATTTCGTTTTCGTCTGCGCGCGTCACATTTGTTGGCGACAGCTGGCAACACGCAACGAAAGCAATCGTGACCAGACTGACGCGAACCAAACGACTGGATGTCAGTGCTGTGCAAGAAGGCATCGTTAAGCTGTTGTTCGGTGGAAGCATGGAGAAGCAGCGGGAATCGTTTTATTCTTAGTTTAACCGATTCGCCTCTAGGCAAAAAGCATTTCGCTCATCAAGGATTACGAATGATGCGTGAAGTCGATCACCCGAATGTGCATCGAAGCGAGCCGGAAATTGCGTCCGCTTGGTGGACGCCGGTGTGCAGCCATTGGAGCACATGCCAAGCCCGCAAATCCTCTTTTGGCCCAATTGTGCTAGGCTCTGTTTGAAAAGGGGTCTGACCCTTTGGAGACAATTCAGATTTCTCGATACTTTGGCGTTGTCGGAGAGGGTCAGACCCCTTTTCAAACAGAGCCTAGTTGCTGTCACTTTTGTTAAGGCTGAGATGTTCACTTATGAATAGGGTCAGGCTACTTATTCGCACCATGCGATGGTGGATCTGTGTTGTCCAGGGCGTCCTTTGACGATGCTCGATGGGACGCACAAAGAAGTGCGTTAGGGATAGCAACCTATGATCTGTGCGAGACTCCATGCCATAAAAACTACCAAGACATTTGCGTGATCGCCTTCCCAACTCCGCTGGGTGATGATCAACCTGTGCTCGTTCCGACCGGGTTCGATTCCAACAACAACAAAGGTGCGTGGAAAAAGATATTCAACCCGGCGGACGATCTGAATCTAAGCGGCAAAAACTCGCGTGGTGTGATGAGCAACCACAACGATCGCAATGTAGGAAAGGTCAATGGCGACGACACCTCTGTTCAAGTCGCTTTCGCGAACTCCGTTACGATAGGCTCGCTTCGCATCCCATCTACTGCCGTCTTTGCGCCATACAGCAAACTTGCATCGGATGTCTCCCTGGTTCTTGACAGCGCTGAAAATGGAAAGCCTCGTCGAGTCGCGACATTGAAAGTTCCCGATGGTTGTTCCAAACCGGCGCGGAAATATGGCGTCTGAAGCATAGCAAGGAACCCAGTGGCTTCAGCCCAGGCTGCACGCCGATCGCGGTCGACGGCAAAGTCATCATCGCCACCGGCTAAGTCGGGAACGACCTCGTGGCGATCGATCCAACTGGATCAGGTGATGTCACGAATACTCACGTCCCGTGGCGTCAATCAAAAGGCATGCCGTTGATGGCTAGCCCGATACGCGTGGGCGACTTGGTTTACACTATTACCGATAGCGGCATTTTGCACGCACTGCGTCACTCCGACGGCGAACTAGTTTGGCGAGAACGTTTGGGTGGTAAGTTTTCTTCATCGCCAATTGCCAGTGGTGATTGTATCATGGTGGGTGATCATGACGGCAACGTCACCATATTCCGCGCTGCTGACGAGTATCAAGAAATAGCTGCTATGAATTAGGCGAGCAGATCATAGCGAGTCCGATACCACTCGGTGACGACTTAATTCTGAGAAGCAAAACGGCGGCTTATCGCTTTTCACATCAGGCAAATTAGCCGTTTTGGCGATAGACCCGGTTAAATGTGGGAGTCGTGGCTAGCGCCAAAGCGGACGACAAAATCCGAAAAAACCTTCATACCTGCTTACCTCCGATACACTCGAACCTTTAGCGATCTTTGCAATCCGCATCTTAACTTTGCAATTCATCTCATGAAAACATTCCTCTCGCTCTACCTCTTTCTGACAGTCCTGCAAGTGAGCGTCGTCGCTGCTGTCGAGACCAAGCCGGGTTGACGACGCTCAAAGAGAAAAGGTTGGACGAAAATACGATCGTTAACTAATCAGCCGACAACGGCTAATACATGGGTGACCGTGGCGGACTGCCTCACTTGAAATTGGAAATTCGCCAATGGTGAGCTATTTTCACCTGAGCGCTGTGTTCTGGTTGGCGAGAAACTCGTGTATTTGTCCCATTTGCTCGGCGAGTTGCGGGTTGACTGAGGAGTAGAGAATCGACAGCGAGCGGTAGGGTGCGGCATACGTCCCGTTGAGGCGAATGGATTCCCGCAGCGCTTGCTCAGCTTCGGGAAATCGTTTCAGGCGTCCATAGCAAATCCCCAAATTGTACCAATCGATGGCTGCACGCCTAATTCTGGTTAGCTCAAGGTAACTTTGCGTCGCGGCTGGGAAATCTCCGTCGCCGAATTGTTTGGACGCAATGACTTCCAGCGCCGCTTTGCGATTGGCGGATGGTTGTAATTCGATGGCCAGTGCCGCACGTGCGTATTTGCCGGCTATGGCCCAATAGTCGGAAATCGTCTGTGCATCGGCGACCTCGTTTGTACTGCCCTCGGCTTGGTGGCGAGCCAGTCTTGCGATACACGTGAGCACACTAGCGTCCTTCGGCTGCGATTGACTTAATTGGATCAAGTCTTCGATTGCTTTGTCCACGTCCGAATCGGGTATGTCGTCATGTTTGACGTTGTCCAAAATCCAATAGGCAGTAGCCAGCAATTCAACTCGCCGGCTTGTGGTCTTTGCGGCTTCGTCGAGTGGACTGTAAAGTTTGCGAAGCGTGATGTGTTGCGGTCGCTGCGGAATCTTCACTGTTGCTGCGGGAATGTTGATTAGATGGTTTGTGGTCGCGGCATGGGGCACTTCGCTCGCCGATTTCGGCATGTGACACGCCACACATTGGTTCTCGTTTTGGCGTTGGCGTTCGACAAGCTCAAGACCACAAGCTTGATCACTATGACACTTCAAGCAATTGGCCTGCTGGTCGGCAACCGCTGAATCTTTGTTTTGGACATGATGAGGGTCGTGACAGGTGATGCAGGTGAGAGAATCGGATTCTAAGTAGCACTTGCTTTGCCACAATTGATCAAAGTGATCGACGAAGGTTTTCTCATCTCCTTTGGGGCTATCGATTTTGTAAGCAATCCGCGTGTCAGCCAGTGGTTCACCTGGCTTAAAGTCCCAAATTGATTTGCCGTCCGCCTGGACGACGATGTCGCCTTGTAGGTGACACTGCGCACAGACGGCTTCGGCTAGCGATCGAGACAGCTTTCCAGGATGAACAATTTCGGTATTTTCGAGATTCGATTTTGCGAAGGCCGATTGATCGCTGCCAATTTTAAATTTGGTTGCGTGCGATAGACCCGGTCCATGGCAACGCTCACAACCAATTGCGGTCGCCGGGACATCGAACTGTTCATTGTTTCCCAGTCGTTGGGTCACGCTCCCGGCGTGGCAAAACAAACATTCGTCCGCGATCACACGCGTCATGCCAGAATGCACTTTGAAATCATAGCCGGGAGCCATTCCCAGCGCCTTGGGCCCGCGATACCAAGTCACTGGTGATTGGATCAGATACGGTGGGTCGGACAACAAGTAACCTTTCGCAAACGAACCGCTGCCCATCACATAGCGGACCGGTAACTCGGCTATCACCATCCGGGGATCGGCAGCGGAGAGCGTAATCGGTTTCGACGCAGCGCCGAACGTATGATCTTTGAAGTACTTCCATTCACGATGCACGGCGTGATGATCCAATTCCGATACCTCATAAGATGTTTCACTCAGCGGATGAGCTAACGTGCCTGCTAAGTCCATCTTGACTTCTTCGGCTCGTTGCAGCGATCGGCTGTGTGCCGTGGTCAAGTAGGAGGCGTGTTGTTTCGGATGACATCCAGCACAGGACTGGGTCCCAACCATTCCAAGGGGCAATTGTGGCGTGGCGGCGGTGACCGAAGCGGATTGCGGGCGTGAGGTAGCGTGATTTGATTGAGCGGCCACATCGACTTGGGATAATTGGGATGGAGACGGTGGTTTGGTGCAACCCAACGGCGCTGCAGCACAAGCGGCACCGAGCATCCAAGATATGAATTGTTTTGTATAAAACATTCTGGTCGTGTACGTTCGTCGTCGAGAGGTAGTCACTTTCAAATCAGATCACTTTGCGACCACGAACAACCGGGATTCACCCTCGGTCACCAACAATACGTTGTCCACGGGAACATCATTGTAGGTTTGCCTTCGACCGTCTGGCCAAGTGACAGTTGCTCGCTGAATCGAGGCTTCGCCACCGATTCCGAAATGCACGGACGATTCGTTTTTGCAGAGGTATCCATCCCCAGCGGTGACCCATGCGGACCATTGCTGTTGGCCAGCTTCGAGCTGGACCATCGCACCGATGGCATCGCGTTCGCTCGAAGTGCCAACCAATCGGAATGAAACCCAATGATGGGTAGTTGGCGATTCGTTGACAATTAACGCTGTGGGGCCGATCAAGTCCGTGACGATGAAATCCACCTGACCGTCGCTATTGAAGTCCAGACGTGCGAGCGCGCGACCCAGATGAGGCGTTGTCCAATAGCTGCACGTAGGCACATTCACGATTTCGAATCGATCGCCGAGGTTGGCAAACCATTGTGGCGGTTGCCGAAACGGCTCACTACGGCTTTCCAAGTTTTCGACATGCCCATTTGCCACGACCAAATCGAGCCAGCCACGATTCGTGGCATCGATCGCTTGACAGCCAAAACCAACCATGGGTGTGCTGGTTCTGGCGAGATCATATCGAACGTTCAGGTCACGAAAGAAACCATTGCGACTAACGAATAGGCTTGCCGACTCATTGAGATAATTTGCAACATGCAAATCGACTGTGCCAGTACGATCGAAGTCTCCAGCGGCGATACCCATCGATCCCGTTGCCGCGCCCAGCGAACCGTACGCACAACCCAGCGCGGTCGCCAGATCGACGAAACCCTGGTCCGGCTTGCGAACCCATAATTGATTTCGCAACTCATCGTTTCCTATAAATATTTCATTCCCAGGGCGGTTCGGAAGCAGATCGGTGACGACGATACCTAGGCCAGTGCAAGCGTCCGCAGGCGAATCGCCGACTTCCGATACCTGCCAAGTTCCTGTGGGCGTATTTGCATAGAGCTGATCGCGAGCCGGTTTTACACTCAAAGGCGAAATTGTATCCAGCGGGTTTCCGGCAGCGTCCAGCCGCGGTCGCTTTGCGATTTCGGCGTCACGCAGATAGTTCAGTACGATCAGATCAGGCAACTGGTCACCGGTCACATCAGCCATCGCCAACGATGTGCTGCCACGTCGGAAATCGCCAACCGGGTCCAACGACTTACGCTGAAACGTTCCATCGCCTTGGTTGATTAGCAGCCGATTTAAACCGATACCGGACACCGCAAGATCAGGAAATCCATCTTGGTTCCAGTCGCCTGACGTGGCACCGATCGTGTAGTCTTGTTCGCTCAGTCCAGCCTGGTCGGTAACGTTTTCAAGCCGGCGATCATCGGCTGCGACAACCGTGCGATACAAAATATCGGATTCCACTGCCACAAATTCGGGTTCATCCGCAGCACCTTGGGCGAGATAGATGTCAGATTGCCCGTCGAGATCAAAATCAATCACGGCAACACCGCCACCAAAAGATTGGTAGATGGCAAATCCTTTTGAATGCGCCTGCGTGGCGGTTCGAAACGAATGGTTCAGCCCGATCATTTTCGTTACATCCTTCAGCACCACATGTTCGGGCTGATCGGGAAAAATCAGGTTCGGCGGCGACTCCGACTGTGCTAGTGCAATCGGCTTATGTTGCTCGATACCCACTGGCAACGGCAGTTCAGCGAAGTCGATCCCGCACCAGCGTTGATCAATACTTGGAAAAGCTTTACCACTGGCAACCAGCGTTCGATGCAATTGAGTCAGTTCGCGTTGATATGCGGCATTGGCTTGACTCGAGACGATGAGGGACTTCCAAAGGATTGCCTCCAAATGCCTTCCGACTGAGTCCAGGTCTTGCGTTAAGTCGTTGATCGGATTGATCGGCGAAGTTTTTGCATCGGCGATCGCGATGCTTGACTTCAAAATCTGGTTCATCCGTTCAAAACGTTCAACCCAGATTTCGGCAATTTTTGGTTGGTCCAAGCTTCGATACGCTTGAACGATGCGTCGAGTCGAGCGAAAGTCTGTCGGGTCCAGCCGCACGGCCTCAGCGAGTGAGCGTAGTGCTTCGTCGTACTTGGCTTCTCGCATCAGATAGGTGCCAATAGCGGCCCAATACTCCGGGTACGTTTTTACGGAATCATCAACATGACTTAGCCACCAGTCAAATTGAGGCTCATCCTGCGATTCGGCGAGCGCGGCACCGTAAAACGCAAACGCTGCAGTCGGGGCGGTGCCAGAGTCGATGAATGGTCGAACGTGCTGCGCCGCCTCTTGGTATCGATTTTCCGTGTACAGTTGGCGAGCGACTCCCAGTTCTCCGATCGGCCAATAAGGACGAACGCCCGGCGCGGGAACTTGTCCCGGCGGATCGTACATTGCGTCGGCTTCGACAATCAACGAATGCAATTCATCTTGCATCACGTCTCCCGCTACACAGAGTTCACGAACTAGCGCGACGGCTTCGTGTCGACGACCTTGTCGGTTAAAGATGTAAGCAAGTTCGCGCCGCGCCCTATTCGCCTTGGGGTCAATTTCCAGCACTTTTCGGTATCGCGTTTCCGCTTCGTCATAACGATCAAGCTCCATGCACCAACCTGCCGAGACGCCCAACGCCGGCAACCCTGCATCGGGATGCGCTGCGGGAATCTCACTGAGCAGTTCGATCGCGAGATTCTTATTGCCACGACTCGATTCCGCATTGGCAAGATGGAACAAGACTTCGTAATCTTTCGGATTGTTCAATAGCAGGCGGCGAAATATTTCACATGCCGCCGAGAACTTATCGGCGGCTTGCAGCGCTAACGCCTGCTCAATGGCGTCGTCTCGCGCTGATTCGCTGGTGACGGTGGTTGCTGAGTTACCGACTATCGGCGATGCAGATCGCTGCGACTCGCATCCGACGACGCACCCGAAAAGCAACAGTAAATGCATCATCGTTTGAGTCATATACGGTTGTCGTGAACGATAGTGGCCGTCGGCGCTGCAGTGCATTGTCGAAGTTCGCTAGTGCGGTCAAGGTTGGCGTCGGTCTATTGCGAAAGCATCAAATCGATAGGTGGCAACGCTTTCGAAGCATCTTCATAAAAGTTTGCCGTGGCAATATCGGGAAGACCATCTTCGTTTATATCCGCTACGCACATCGCTGGGTGAATGCACTTGCCAACTTGCAGCGGCCTAATGCGAAACGATTGATCCCCCAGATTCTCAATCCAAACAACCGCTATGGGATCTTGATCCTCAAAAAACGCGGCCAAATGCTCGGGAAGAAACGTGCTGGCGACAATGTCGAGATCTCCATCGGCGTCTAAATCAGTCGGAACCGCGCGATGGACTCCCGGCAATGACGCGACGAGGTGTTCGGTGAATTGCAGATCGCCTTGGTTTTCAAGCCAATGAACACCATGGTATGGCTTGACCTCAAATCGATCAAACGAATCTCCGTTGGAATAGACGATATCGGTATCGCCGTCGGAATCAAAATCGCATAGGTCCATACCACTGCTGCCGAATGACGGGTCGCTGGCAGTGTAAAGAACCGTGGGCTGGAAGCCGCCTAATCCATCATTCAAATAAGCAATCACGGATTCGGTTTCCTGTGCGATCAGCGCGATAATATCAAGCTTGCCATCGCGGTTGATGTCGTGAATTGAACATTGCAGGGTACCGGACCGAGAATCGATCTCATGGCGCACGAAGCTGTTTGCATCAACCGACCCATCGGCGATCCGTTCAAGCCACAGCAACCGACCAGTTTTGTGCCAACCGAAGTCGGCAACGCTAATATCAAGGTCACCGTCACCGTCGAGATCGCCGGCTTGAACGTCGGCAACACGTCCACAGCCACGCAACAGAACCACTTTTTCAAAGTCTAACGCCGTGTCCGACTGATGCCGCAGCCAGACGACTTGTCCGCGTGAATGATCGGCGGGCAGAAAGCTGCCCAATTCGGCGACGAGTAATCCGAGCTTGCCATCGTCGTCCAGATCGCATTGTGTCATTCGGCAGGGATGTCTCAGTTTTGCAACGACTTGGCATTGTTGCAAACTTGATCCGGTATAACGGCTGGCCATGATGTTGCCGCTGCGCATGTCGCTCATCAACAGCATCAAGCCGATCGGAGCCGGCCAGCGGAAAAGCTCAATTCCTGCTCCAGCGACGGCGGATTCTAATTCAGGTGGTGCCGATGTCCCTGGGACGCGAAATCGCCCGGCGGCATCGGCGTCGATCGGGAGCGGCGAGGGGAGTCGCAACGACTGCGGTGACCGACTGGCAAAATAATGATTCGCTTCGGCGTTACTGGGCGTAACCAAATCATGTCGCCCACTGGCAAAATAGAATTCGAATCCCCGCTCAACTTCGCGGGGCCAATGTTCTTGTGAATAACTGCTTGGCTTCGGCAGCGCGTGGCAGCCGCTGCAAAACATTTCAACCTTAGCCACCACAACCGTGTCATCGTTTTCTGGTGAGTCACCGGTCATTGTCGCCATTTCAGCCGAAGCCGTTGAGTCGCTACCCAGTGCCAAACGATTTTTATCGGCTCGATCACATCCGCCGACTATCGACACCAATAGCGCGGCATAAACATATTGAGACCATGTTGCCATGCTTCGTGGCCTTACCTGGGACGTCAATTTACAACTCCTTCGACTGTCGAGACTCGAAGTAAAAAAACCCCGCTCACGTTTGTGAGCGGGGTCAGCGGCTTTTTTCGCGGTTCTCGCTCGCCAATAATTTGAACTGGCGATCGAAAGTCCGGGACGAAAACTAAATTGAATCGACGCTGTCGGTCTCTTTACCGCCACGCGTACCCAATGCACCCCAAAGTCCGTAAGGACTCTTCTTACCAGGGTTGAACTGCTGGGTAATGTTCGGAGCACTGCTGTTGCCGGCTTCGACCGAATCGGTCACAAAACGGATTGCACCGTCACCCAATAATACGTGTGCACCGCCTTGGTGGCGGCTTGCCGGCGGGGCAATACCCATCGCATCTTGCCACCCACCACCGCATGCTTCGCGGTTTGGTGGCAAAATTGTATTCACCATCGTTGAGGCGTATTGATAGTGAGACCAAACACCTCCGCGGGTGAACTGGCCGGTGATTAGGTCAGGCGGCGCTGTGGTTTTCCAAAAGCGAGGTGCTAATGGATCGACCTGGTTGTTCTGCTGGCACAGCGATGGATTACCAGGTACGCCGGATGGCGGATTGGCTCCCCAAGATTCGCCATTCGTGCGGGAGACAACGGTGCGCGTATCACGGTCGCCAATGTCAGTAGCAATTTCAGCCATCGCAATTGTGTTTGCTAAGCCGTCCAAGACGTCCTTGAAGCTGCCCGAACGCTTGACACCGAAGAAACCCCGGTCGGCAGCACGGTACTGCTCTGCGTCCCAACCTGGACGAGGCTGTAGTCTGTCGTTCAAATAGCCGTGGTGAGTGATGGTGTCAATCGAATCACCCATGCACATGCCATAATTAGTTCGACCACTGGTCGGTGCACCCTTGCCGGGATCACTTGGACAACGCAGCGTGGCGATGTCGGTCATCCAAGGAGGATACTGCTGATCTTCTGGGCTTGGACCCATGGCTGGCCAAGGATTTGTTACTAAGCCACCTGGGGCAATCATTTGTTTATCAACACGACCTACCAACGGAGCACTGATTTGCTCCCAAATCGCTTGTTGCTCCATAAATGGCATCAAACCAACCAATGCGCTTAGTTCACCTTGGCTAGTTACGTCGGAGTCTTCCCACCAAAAATTGGCGGCGTTCCCCGTTGGTGCGATGCCGGTGCCCGTGCCGTGAATCGGGATCGCGTTGTAAGCGGCATGATAATTGTGCAACGCCAAGCCAATTTGCTTGAAGTTGTTGCTGCAACTCATCCGGCGAGCGGCTTCGCGAGCGGCCTGTACCGCTGGTAACAGCAGTCCGACCATTACACCAATAATGGCAATTACGACCAGCAGTTCCACCAATGTGAAACCGTGTGGTCCCGACCTTCGATGCGACATCTCTGTCTCCTCAGTGAAAAAGAAAAAGTAAGCCTCGCCGTCGGCGAGGCGTTCGGTCTAACCCTACTACTGCAGCTAGGGAAAGATATCGAACCATATCAGCAGTGTATCCGAATGTAATCGGGTTGACAGTGTAGAAATCAGGCGATTGCCCATTGCGTTACGTCAAACGCAGCCAAAGCACCCCCATACATGGTGGCCTTAGATGCCCTAGTGCGGCAAAGGCAATGTTAGACTGGCCCGAGTTCGATGAGCCTACACATTGGATTAACCAGCCTGTAAGCAGCCGGCGCAAATCAAAAGGTTCGGATATTTCTGGTAAAATTCAGACATAGCTAAAGTGTTGTTAAGGTTCTTGGCGTCAGTCAACGAATTCAACGCTTTCCGACCCACAACGTATAATCTCAGGAAACTGTGTTTTTGAGTCGGTAGTAAACCCACTGGACAAAGCACCTAAAACATGCTGCCACCCCCCCGAAATAGAATTAAGATTTTTGGTTTTTTTTTCGTTTTAACGCGAATTCTTGCGATTTCCAGCGTGCAGCTTTTGATTTTCAGTTTGGTTGTCTCAATTGGCTGCCAAGACAACAAGTCTGTAATTCCCCGTCAACCTGGTGCTGCGACTGCGGCCCAATGGCAAGAATCGTCCGCGCTCAATGAGCTTGACGCGGTTGAATCGCTGCGTGACGCAATCTCAGGTCAGCGCTGGAAACAGGCCGAGACCCACATCGCTGGCGCATTGATATTGAGACCAAACGACTCGGTTGTGCTCACCAACGCGGCGCTGGTCAATGCGAAGCTGGGACAGTTGCGAAAAGCCGCTGAGTTGATGGTCGAAGCGGCGCGAGCGTCTGGCTTGGATACGAGCGGACCAACCGTTGATCACGCGGTTCGCGCGCTGCTTGATGTGGGGCACCTCTACGAAGCAATTGATTTTTTAGAAGAAGTGATCGCCGCAAATTCGACTTCGGCGAAACATCGTCGAATGTTGATCGGTTTCCTTGGCGAGGCCCAGCTTACCGACCGTATCGCCCCGCACATCGAGCGATTGATCCGCGATCGGCAATTCGATCTTCCGATTTTGATCGCAACGACTGAGATGTTTACGCGGCGGTTTTCGGAGGCGACCATCGCGATGATCCTGGCCCGTAATCCTGCAGACCGTCGGCCACGGCTGGGGCTTGCTCAGCAGGCGTTTGAACATCGCGATGACGACGAAGCGGCGTTGATCTTGTTGGACATTTTGAAGTCGCATCCGCAGTTCGCACCTGCGCATGCGATGATGGGCCAGGTACTCGTCGACCAGAGTAAATTCGAGCAACTTGCGACTTGGCTGGGTTCAGCACCGCCGGGCGCTGCGGATCTTTGCGACCATTGGCTTTCGTTGGGCGACTTGGCGGGTTTCTCGAAAAGTTTTCCGGCGGCAGTGCGTGCTTATGGCCGGGCGATTGAACTCGCCCCGAACAACCCCGTTGCGTGGGCGCGGTTAGGAAATGCACTGCGGCAATGGCAGCAGATGGAGCTGCAATCGCCAGGTAGCGACGCGGCATATTCTGATTGGCTTGAAGGCCGGTGGAGTGTTGTGGAGTTGCTTGCTAAGGTCGATGCCCGCGGCGCGAAAATTCTTGAGCTGCGAAAAAGATTTCATGAATTCGGCGGCACCTTCAACCGCAGCCAAACCGTCGCCGTCGCGGTAGCTGAAGTGCTTTTCGAGCTCGGACGGACCTGGGAAGCCGAAGCTTGGTCGGCGATCGCGACCACACTGCCAGAAGACCTCGATCCTGATTTGGTGCTGAAACGGACGAGAATTGTCGCTTCGTTGGCTGCGAACAAGAGCTGGTTTGACGATCAACGCTGTCCCGAGTTGGCGATTGATTTTTCTGCCTTGCCAGTTCCGACCATCGCATCGCTGGACCGTAGCTTGCGGCCGGGCGATCCGCGTCAAAATGTTGCCCCAGGCAAGCCGTCAAAAACAATCCGCTTGGTTGACGAAGCCGACGATCGAGGGCTGCGTTTTTTTGGTAAAGCCGGCGATCGCGTCAATGGACCGTTCGTTCCGCTCTCGCAAACGCTTGGCTGCGGCGGGGCCGCCATCGATTTTGACAACGACGGCCAAACGGACTTGTATTTTTCGTCTGCAGGAGGCACTCCCGGAGCGCAAGACTCGGAGATTGGTGCCATGTTCCGCAACGTCGAAGGAGCCTTTATCGACGTGACGGCAACCAGCGGAGTGGTCGATCATGGCTTTGGGCAAGGCGTCTCGGCCGGTGACTACAACGACGACGGATTTGTTGACCTGTGGATGCTGAACTTGGGCGTCAATCGGCTGTTTCGCAACAACGGCGACGGGACGTTTAGCGATGTCACCGAGTCGGCCAATTCAAGTGTGGCGGCAAACTGGAGTTCAAGCGGAGCCATCTTGGATATCGATGGCGACGGCTTCAACGATTTGATCGCGATCAATTACTGTGACACACGGCAAGGGATTGGCGAGCCTTGCTTTGACGAGAAAACCGGTCAGGAAGTCGCCTGTCATCCATTGCGATTTTATGGGTCTGGCGACGAGTTCATCCAAGGCCGTGGAAACGGAACGTTCGTCGATGTAAGCGACCAGTGGACTGGGCAATCATCCCCCGGGCGTGGCTTGGGGATCATTGCCGGTAAACTGGATGGAAAACAGATGGGGATCTACGTTGCCAATGATATGTCAGCTAACGACTTTTATGTTCGCGACAAGTCGTCGGGCATCATGCAATTAAAAAACACGGCGATCGCCAGCGGCGTTGCCGTTGACGCCCAAACTTTGGCTCAGGCCTCGATGGGTATGGCCACCAGCGATTTGGACAATGACGGAGATCTTGATTTCTACATCACGGGGTTCGCGAGAGAGTACAACGTCGTTTACGAGCAGCGGTTTGCCGGTTCGTGGAGCGACAGCACCGCGAAACTGGGACTGGTAACGCCGACTTTGCCAATGGTTGGGTTCGGTACTATCGCAAACGATTTGGACGGTGATTGTGTTGACGAACTGCTGGTCACCAACGGCCACATCGGAGATTTTGGCGTCGATTCACCGCCCTACGCGCAACCATTCCAATTGTTTCGTCGCAATGCCAGCGGCCAGTTCATGGATGAGCCCATCGCAGCCTGGGGTGGATACTTTAGCCAAAGCCACGTTGGTCGCGCGATGTGGACGCTAGATGTCGACTCCGAAGGTCGTTCGGACATCATCATCACCCATGAGAACGAACCGGTAACATTGTTGATGAACCGGTCTGAACCGGGCAATTACTTTGTTGGGTTTCGTATTGTCGGCACCCAATCATCACGAGACGCGATTGGTGCGATCATTCAATTTGATGTGCCGCTAGTTAGCGGAGTCGTGACGAAAACGCTGTTTCAGTTGGCTGGCTCAGGTTACCTATGCAGCACGGAAAAAACGCTCCGCTGCGGCACTGGAAATGCGACTCAGGTTGATCGTGTTCGCATCATATGGCCAGATGGCCGACAGCAAGAACTCGGCTCGCTGCCGACCCAGTGCGAATATCTCGTAACCGAAAACGAGGTGAACGCATTCAGCGAAAAGAACTTCAACGAACCACCGGAAACCCGTTAGTTACTTCGTTCGGTTCGACTTCTCATCGCTTCTTCGTACTTTTGCTGTTCGGTCTGGCTCAATCCGCCTGCATTGGGATCGACCTCGATCACTTCATTCGTGCCACTACCACCACATCCGCTCAGCGCGGGGGACAACAAACCAAAAAGCAAACCGATGCTCAAGCAAAACCTTTTCACAATAATCCTCGTTTCAACAGCAGATAAGGAACGTTAACCAACAGATGAAGATAGTAGGGCGAGTCGGTCAAAACAAGTGACCGTTGCCAACTCGATTATCTCAGCGAATCACTAGATCGGATTCGTTCTCAACAACGAGATAGCGGTTGTCCAGCATCGCGTCGAAAAAACTTTGCTGTTTGCCCGATGGCCAATGGACATGCACCGCATCGATTTTCTCAATCGCACCCATGCCAATTTCGATCACAGGTTCGTCGTTGCTAAAGTATCCATCGCCAGCAACCACCCATTGCGAAAAGATTTGGCCGGCGGCTGCGACAACGACCCGGGTGCCGATCGCGTCGCGCTCCGTTGTCGTGCCAACGAACTCAAATTGAATATGTCGCCCTGGCGTTTTCGTCTCGTTGCTTAGCAGCGCGAGCTTGGCGTCAAGGTGCCCAATGAGCAGGTCGATCGTGCCGTTACGGTCGAAGTCAATCGTGGACATGGCCCGGCCAAGGTATTTTCCCGACCAATATCCACTGGGGTCTTCGACCACGACTTCTTCGTAGTGGTCACTTTGGGCAACCAAGAACTGCGGTGGCATTTGAAACGGTTCGCCTAAGTGACGACTATCGAAGATATGACCATTGGTAACGGCGAAGTCGATCCAACCGTTGCGGTCGGCATCAAGCGATTTGGTACCGAAACCAACATACGGCAGCGTTAACTTGTCGATACGATAACGAACCGCTGTGTCCACGAAGGCGTGCGACGGTGTACGGACAAATAAGTTCGCAGACTCATCGCGAAAGTTGGCGATTTGGAGGTCGATCCATCCGTCGTGATCAAAATCGCCGGTGGCGATGCCCATGCATCCTGTTGGTCCGCCGTTGAATCCGTTGGCACACCCCATCGCGTCGGCGGCGTTGCGAAAACCAAGCTGCTGGTCTTGGACTAGGTAGTGATTCGCCCGCACATCGTTTCCGACAAAGATCTCATTGAGCCCATCGTGATCGAAATCGGTGATCACGACACCCAGCGATGTTCCTGGCTTGGCGATCTGATCGTCAATGTATTTCGGCTCGAATCGGCCATCGTCTTGATTGCGGTACCACCGATCCGATTGCGCGAAATGTTTCAGCGGCGATGGCTGCTGCTCGACGCCGTCGGGACCCTTTTCTGGTAACGCAAAGGCTCCTTCCATCTCGATGTAATTGCACTCAAAAATATCTGGCAACGCATCGCCGTCGATGTCAGCGATCGCCACGGAAGTCGTAAATGTATCGGTGTGATTGGCTATCCGATTCGAGGCGTCCGAAAACGTGCCGTCTCCATTGTTAATCAGCAGACGATTGTGGCCCAGGTTCCCGATATACAAATCGGGAAAGCCATCTTGATTGACATCACCAACGGCTTGGCCAGACGAGTAGTTGTAGTCTTCGCACTGCGCCAATGTCGTCGCGTCGCCGTAGCGGCCACCGTCATTGCGAAACAGTTTGTTAGACTGCATACCAGGCTGCAGAGGCGGTTTGCCAGAGCCTTGCGCAAGATAGACATCGGGCCAACCATCGAGGTCATAGTCGGTAACCGCTATCCCACCACCGACCGACTTGTAAATGGGGATCGACTCAATTTCGGGTTGCTCGTCCGAGTACCACTGGAAGTCGAGGCCAACCGACTCGGCGACATTCACCAAACGCGGTGTTGCCAGCGTCGCGGACCCAAGTTTTGAGTCGAGCTTCGAGGTAATCAATCCTTGATTTCCAATTAGCTGATCCAGCGATTTTTTAATCTCAAAGTCGGCTCGATTCAATCCAAACATCGACGCCTCCGCCGCCATGGTGAGGGCGATTGGATTTCGCAGCAATTGATCGCGTTGTTGTCGGACAACCGTGCGCTCGCGTAACGACGATGCGGGAAGCACGCTTGCGGTCCACTGCAACGTCTCGAACGGACGTTGCAATTCCACCAACTTGCGGGCCATCGAGGACTTGAGCCCAAGCGAACGTGGGTTCTCGAATAATTGATCGGCACCGCGTTCGGTGTCAGCGATACTGATCCCCTGGTAGCGAAACTGGGCCGCGTCGTCAGGTCTGCCAAGGGCTTCGAGGACTCGTCCCATCCGCTGGTAGCAAATGCGGTCGGTGGGGTCGCGGTAGATAGCTTCGAGCAATGCCCGCGCCGCCGGCTCGTACTCGCCACGACCAACTAAGATTGTCCCCAGCGCGGCCCAGTAATCACCCAAGTCTTTAACTTGCTCCGTGCTGCGAGCATGCCAGGTGCCAAACTCGTCAATCGCTTGCGTCTCCGCCAGCAGCCGCCCCCACAACGCGATCACAGCGGGTAGGGTATCGCTTGAATCTAAGGCTGGCTGCAACTCGATGATCGCACGCGCGTAATCTTTTTGTGTGAAGTACCAACGCGCCACGCCAAGGCCAGGAAAGAACACCTGATCCGCCGCTTGATCGCGCGGCAATACCAACGGAAATGCGGCGGTGCGGCGGATTAGTGACAACATTTCGTCGTCGGTGGCGATGCCTTGGCGACAAAGCTGGTCGGCGATTTCGCACGCTTCTTGACGACGTCCCTGCAGGTTCAGCAAGTGCCAGCGCTCGTGTTGCCAGTCGACGTTGTTGGGATCGTGGGCAATCAGTGCGGTAAGCGCATCATCAGCCTGCGAGCCATCGCGACCAACCAGACATTGGCGATAGCGAAGTTCGGCGGCCTGCGTCCCCAGCGGACCCGCGATGTCAATTGACTTGGCAAGTTCGGCGGCGAGCGCCGGATGATTCTTTGCGGCCTCAATTCGCGCCAGCAGAAACAGGAATTGGGGATCATCGGGCTTTTGAATTAACGCGAGCTGCGCAGTCGCGGCGGCTTGTTCGTAATCGCCACGAGCAAGCGATTGCTCGGCCACATCCAGCGGACTTGTCGGTGCGCTGGCGATCGGCTCAGCAACGTTTTGCGTCGTCCGCTGGCAACCAAAGACCGCCACCAGCCCAATCGCACCGGCCAGCACGAAGCGAAAGCGTAATGGGTTGCTGCCTAAATTCGACACCGTATCAATCGTCCAGCCAAAGGAACCGAAGTTGTCACCAGTGCAATACGAGCAACCAACTCCAAGAGTTTAGCAAGGCTGCGGAAAAAAGTGTCTGGCCCCAATCGGTACGCACCGCATCGGTTAAACTCTGGGCCGACTCGTTCACGCGAAACCACTTCCAATACCTCGAATTGAATTGCT
Source organism: Pirellulaceae bacterium (assembly GCA_041753075.1). Lineage (GTDB taxonomy): Bacteria > Planctomycetota > Planctomycetia > Pirellulales > Pirellulaceae > UBA6163. Next base: position 61,593 of record JBGSVE010000011.1, on the reverse strand, counting down.
AAGCCGTTATGAAAGTTGCTACATTTGACACCAGCAAGGGCATCATCCGCATCGAGTTGTTTGATGAAAAGACGCCGAAAACCGTTGCCAATTTTGAGAAACTTGTCGGCGAATCGTTCTACAACGGGCTGGTCTTCCACCGGGTGATTCCCGACTTCATGGTCCAGGGCGGTTGCCCCAGCGGCACCGGAACCGGCGGTCCAGGTTACAAATTCGCCGATGAATTTCACAAGGATCTGAAGCACGACGCCCCTGGTGTGCTGTCGATGGCCAACGCCGGTCCCAATACAAACGGCAGCCAATTTTTTATCACGCACGTGCCCACGCCCTGGCTTGATGGCAAGCACAGTGTGTTCGGAAAAGTGATCGAGGGCCAGGATATCGTTGACTCGATTGCCAAGGGCGACAAGATCACCAGCGTTACCATTTCCAAGGAGTGATTGGGATGTGCCGATTGAATCCGCTTTTTGTTTTGCTGTGCTGCGCGGCCAGTAGTTCATTGTCATCGCTGCTTGCCCAGGAGCCCGAGATGCTGCGCTTCTACATCGGGACCGCCGCGAATGCCGATCGTGGTGGCATATTCGAGAGTGCGATCAATTTGGAAACGGGCGAACTGGCGTCACCGAAATTGGTTGCTGCCACGGATCGCGCGACGTTCATTTGGCTCCACCCGACGCTGCCGGTGTTGTACAGCGTCGCGGAGTTGAGCGAAGGCGATGGCAAGGGCGGTGCGGGAATAGTTGCGTGGAAAATCGAGCCGGAGTCGGGCATGTTGACCGAATTGAGCCGCCAACCCGCGGGCGGCCAAGGTGCCTGTTTCGTGATCGCCAGGCCTGATGCCAAGTACGCCGCGATAGCCAACTACGGCAGCGGTAGCATCTCGCTTTATCCCCTCGGCGAAGATGGCCAAATCGGACTGGCGACAGCAAACGTCCAGCATGTTGGTTCGGGGCCGGTTGAAAATCGTCAAGCCGGACCACACGCCCACAGCGCCCGATTCGATCCCAGCGGCAACCGGCTGCTCGCCGCCGACCTCGGCACCGATGACATCTTTATCTATGACATCACGGGCACCGGAAACCTAGTCGCCGCCAACCCGCCGAGCTTGCGAATGCCACCGGGAAGCGGGCCACGACATTTTGTTTTTTCACCGGACAATCGTTTTGTGTTGGGGCTCGGTGAAATCTCGGGAACCATTTCGACGTTCGCATTTGAACCACCGAACTCGACGCCGCTGGCGAGTACCAGCACTATGGCCGAGGGCACGGCCGACGATGTCGTCCGTGCCTGTGCCGAGATTCTGTTTCACCCCAAGTTGCCGGTGGTTTATTGCAGCAATCGCGGTCCGCATGAGATCGCGGTATTCGATTACGATCCGTCCGACGGCACGCTTGTGCGACGCTCGGCGATTGCCTGTGGCGGCCAAGTCCCGCGCAATTTCCGTTTGACGCCCGACGGTCGATTTCTGCTCGTCGCCAATCAAGGCAGCAACAACGTGGCGGTGTTAGCCGTCGACGAGAAGACGGGCGATTTGTCATCCACCCGTTTCACAATCAACGTGCCGACACCGATGTGTATCAAGTTTGTAGAAACTTTGTAGAACGCCGCTCACGGAGCCGACTTAAAGCTGGTCTTGCCGCGGAAAGCCGCAAAATGGTAGGTAATTTGGATTGTTGTCCTGCCCCCAAAAGACCACTTCCATGAACGACGAAACACCCTCCCAGCCGCGTGCCACGATTCTTGTTGTCGACCCCAGTCCGATGTCGTTGATCGCAACGGCGGGCGTGTTGGATTCGCAATCGTTTGCGTGCATCTGTGCGCGGACGCTCGACAGCGCACTGGCGGCAATGTCGTTGGGATTGATCGACATGATCGTTTGCGACGTCAGCGATGACGCGCCGGCGGCGCTCGAAATGTTGGTCGGATTTCGATCACGCGACAACTACGTCGACTTACCGGCGATCTTAATCGCTGATGCGAAGTGGGCCGGGTTGGAGAAAAAAACGGAAACGCTTGCGGCCTCAACGCGTTGCTTGTTTAAGCCGATCGACCCGGGGTCGTTGCTGGCCGTTGTTGACCAATTGTTGACGGTGCCGCACCTGACCGCTTCGCATCGTCGCCGCGGCACGCGACCAGGTCGCCCAGGCTGGGTATCGTTGTAGCGCCCGCGCGTGGGGGCCCCCCTACGAGCTTTGGGAGTGTCCGCCTACGATAATAGATTAATCAATCTCCCTCCGGCCGCTGAACGCAATCGGCCTTTTCCCCGCTGCTTGCTATGAAAATCCTAATCGTTGGTTCTGGGGGGCGCGAGCATGCGTTGTGCTGGAAAATTTTGCAAAGCCCACGCGTGACCAAGGTATTTGTCGCACCCGGAAACGCGGGCACGGCGACGGAAGCGACCAACGTCCCGATTGCCGCGACCGACAACGTTGGCCTGGTCAAATTTTCGCGCGAACAAGGAATTGATTTGGTCGTCGTGGGCCCGGAGGCACCGCTTGTCGCCGGTTTGGTTGATGATTTGCAAGCAGCGGGAATTCGCGCGTTTGGCCCATCCAAGGCAGCCGCTGAACTCGAAGGCAGCAAAGTCTTCTGTAAAAATCTTTTGCATACCGCCGACGTGCCCACGGCCAGTTACCAAACCTTCCGCCGCGCCGATGATGCGGCCCGGTATATAAAGGATCGCTATCCCGAACCGTACGATTCGGTGCCCGTCGTCGTCAAAGCCGATGGTCTGGCGTCGGGAAAAGGTGTCATCGTTTGCGATACCCAACGCGACGCCCTGGACGCGATCGATCGCATTGCCGGACGGCGCGAATTTGGCGATGCCGGCAATGAGCTTGTCATCGAAGAGCGATTGTTCGGTCAAGAGGCAAGCGTGTTGGCAATTACCGATGGGTCAACGATCTTGACGTTGCCGGCCGCGCAAGACCACAAGCCCGCATTCGATGGTGACCGCGGCCCGAACACCGGCGGCATGGGCGCTTACTGTCCGACGCCGCTGGTCGATGACGCGATGATGGCGCGAATCGAATCCGATATTTTGGTGCCGGTGGTCCACGCCATGAAACGCGCTCGCCGACCATTCCGCGGCGTCTTGTATGCCGGGCTGATGATCACGGCGGCCGGTCCAAAGGTGTTGGAATTCAATACGCGATTCGGCGACCCCGAATGCCAACCGCTACTGATGCGATTGGAGTCCGACTTGGTTGATATCTTGGAAGCCGTGGCGTTGGGTCGATTGGGCGACATCGAAGCGCCAACGTGGAGCGATTCGCCCAGCATTTGTGTCGTCATGGCCAGCGACGGATACCCGGGCCCCTATCAATCCGAACGCATTATCACGGGGCTAGACCGAGCCGCCGAGGTTGAGGGCGTCAAAGTATTTCACGGCGGCACGAAGCTGCTTGACGGCAATGTCGTCACCGACGGAGGCCGAGTGCTGGGTGTGACTGCGATGGGACCAACCATTAGCAACGCAAAACTTCGTGCTTACCAAGCTGTCAGAGAAATTCGCTGGCCCGGTGCTTGGTGTCGCAAAGATATCAGCGACAAAGCGCTCGTCGGCGTGTCGTAGTTGCGAGTGTTAATTCGATCGTAAAAGCTGGTCAACAGCTCGCGCGAAACGCCACGGTGATTCTTTGTCGTAGGGGAAATAAAGCGATGGCTCGATCAATTCCAGCTCGATAACCGCCGGTGAGCCATCGCCCAACAGCACAATATCGACTCGCGCGTACAACGTTGGTTCGATGATCGCGGCAACCGCGCGGTCAGCCAATTGTCGAATCGCATTCGTCGGCTGGATTGCCGACAAGTGGCTGCCGTACTCCTCTTGCGTGCGAAAGTCGCCAGCTTTGGGAGTCTTCAGAACCGCATGGCTGTACTTGTCCGCAAAATAAAACAACGACCATTCACCTTGCTCGACAACGCTCGTCAAAAACGGCTGGATCATGGCCGTTGAAGCGGCGAAACTTCCCAAACACGACTCTGCACCGGAGTTGTCCGAACGTACACGAAACGTGTCTCGCGAACCGGCCCCAACGATCGGCTTGACGACAAGTTCATCGACTGCGAACGCTGCGAATGCTGCCCGCAATGAATCAAGCGTCGGGGCTTCGACCCACTGCGTTGGCACAATCGCCACGTCCCGCGATTCCAAATCGCGCAGGTATCGCTTGTCGATATTCCAGCGGACGACCGCAGCTGAATTGAGCAAACGTGTTCCGGTGCGAAGTCTTTCGTGTTCGATTGCATTGATTAAGTTCAGGAACGCATCACAATGCAGGTGGTAGTCCCATGGCGAACGGATCACGACGGCGGCAAATTGGCCCCAATCAGCAACTTCGCTTCTCCATGGCACATCGACGACCTGCCAGCCAAGTTCCGCCAGCGGTGTTTTGGCCAAGTCGTCGTACACGACAAACCCAGTCAGACTATCCATCGTCAAGAATGCAATCTTGTTCTTCACGTCCGTCATTGCGGCTCCGTACTGTGTAAAATCAGTTTCAGTGAGCGGCACTGCGATTGCCGCCGGTATTAGCACATTAAATCGGCGGCTAGCGCCATGCCGCTCTCAAATTCGTCTCGTCAAAACCGTTTGAGTTGCCCGAAATGATACCGTTTGAACACCTTGGTCCCTATCGCGTCGGCGAGACGATTGGTCGCGGCGGCATGGGCTCCGTCTACCAGGCGGTTCACGAAAAAACGGGTGAGCAAGTGGCGGTCAAGTTGATCGCCGCATCGGTTGCCGATGACATCCGATTCCGGCGGCGATTTCAAGTCGAAATCGACACACTCAAACGACTCAAGCATCCCAATATCGTCACCCTGATCGGCTATGGCGAAGAACAGGGCCAACTTTTTTACTCAATGGAATGGGTTCGCGGCGAGACGTTGCAACAACGGCTCAAACGCGAGAAACGATTAGCTTGGCCGGAATCGTTGAACCTCGGAATCGATGTTTGCAGCGCGCTGCGATATGCCCACAATTTTGGCGTTATTCATCGCGACCTGAAGCCGGCAAACCTGATGTTCGCTGAGGATGGCAGCCCCAAGATTGTTGACTTTGGGATCGCAAAACTGTTCGGCAACGCGGAACAAACCGTTGCTGGTTCGGTGCTTGGCACGGCCGATTACATGGCTCCGGAACAAGCCGGCGATGGCGGCGTCATTTCGCCGCGAACCGACTTGTACGCGTTGGGCAATGTGCTGTACGCCTGCTTCGCCGGTCGCTCGCCGTTCGCCGGACGCAGCATGACCCGAGTGATTGAGGCGCTGCATCGCGAAGCCCCCGCACCGCTTGATATTGTCGTTCCCGACCTGCCCATCGAAATTGTCCGCTTGGTCCATGATCTACTGGAAAAAGATCCCGAAAATCGCCCACCGACGGCACTTGCCGTGATGAACCGCATGATGGCGATCCGAGCGGGACTTAATCGCCAAGCAGCAACCGTCAAGCAATTGCCAGACGATGCACCGGAGGATAAATTAACCAATCCCGGAACGGCAGTACGCGCCAAGTCGGATACATCGATCAAGACTGACCAACCCACTTCAGCGGAATCGCCAACGATTCCTGCGGACGACGAAATTGCCAAGAAGTCACCAGCAACCAGACTCGATCGCACGGTTCCGGAGACGCCAACCCCCAAGACCGCAAAAGCCGTCAACACCAAACGCGATGATGACTTTGTATTCGCTTCGCCGGCCAAGCTGCTGTCCAAAGCGTCGTCAATCGACGCAAACGTTTCCACAAGCTTGACGGACGCAGATCAATCGCATTTGGTCACCTCCGATGAAACTCGATTTAGCACCATCGACGACGCCGAACGAAGACGCGGATTCTGGGAATCACAACAGCAATCCGAATCACCCAATTCGCTATTCAATGTGTTGTCGATTGCGGCAATGATCGCGCTGCTACTTGGCGCGGTCGGCGTTTTTATCTGGTCGATGCAACGACCATCGGCCGATTCGCTTTACCAGGCCATGATCCAAACGCGCGATAACGAAGACGCGGCCATATTGCGAATCCAAATGGACCAGTTTCGGAGGCTGTATCCCGAAGACGCTCGCTACGCCGAACTTGAACCGTTCCTCGATCAACGAGACGCATCGCGAATCGTTCGTCGTCTGCAGATGGTGTCGTCGCGCGAAGGCGGCGACGATTTCTTGGCCCCCGCCGAACAAGCGTTCTTGGCGGCGATGCGAGATATCCGGCGCAACCCGGTATCGGCGCAGAGCAGGCTGCGGCAATGGTTGAGCGTTTATGATCCGCCGGTCTCAGGTGATAGTCCGCCGCCACAATCGCATTCAATCGCGGAACTGTCCGTGGCCGTGCGGAAAGAAATTGACAAGTTGGCGGAAATCAAAACGAACCCGCCGGACCCGCGCGCAGCCGAGTTATTGCAGCGATTGGCTTGGGGTAAAGAATCGCTCGACCGGGTCGCACTTCGCGAAATGTGCAGCGGAATAGTGGCGCTGCATGGCGAAGAAGCCTGGGCAAAGCCGGTTGTCGATGCGGCCCGCATGATTTTGGTGAATTCCGCAGTCGATTAATGATATTGGCACTGAATTGTTTGTCTGCTTCGTTCCAATCGTGCATACTGTAGGCCGGATTGCGCCCCATTCCACATTGGCAAAGGCACCGATGTTGCGATACGTGTTTCTACTGCTCTGCATTTGGCCGACGCTGGTCGTGGTTGCTCAAGATCCATTTTCCGGTCAACCGGTAGTGATGGGGCCCGATGGCAAGCCGATCGTGGTCGGGGCTCCGCCGTCCAGACCGCCCGGCAAGGGCAAGCCTGGCGAGGCACCGGCCGAAGGCGAAAAGAAGCCTGAAGGCGACGCCAAGGCCGATGAGAAAGCGGACGCACCGCCTAAAGTGATTCGTCGCGACGAGCTGGAAAAGGTTCCGGCCAACGCCGACGAACTTCGCAAGGCAGTGCTCGGCGAAGATGGCAAGGTGTCATTCGAGTTTCGCAATCAGACTTGGCCTGAGCTGGTCCAGTGGCTATCGGACTTGTCGGCTGAGCCGATCGATTGGCAAGAGTTGCCCGGCGACCGCGTCAACGTCACCACGCCAGGTCGCTACACGGTGGCGGAGGTGAGCGACTTGCTCAATCGCCATTTGCTCGGACGCGGATATACGATTCTCAAGCTTGACGGTGGATTGACAATCGTCAAATGCGACGCGATCAACCCGTCGCTGGTGCCGCGATTCGAGGAGGATGGTTTGACAAATTTGCCACCGCACATGTTTGCCCGAGTCTCGTTGGATGTGGGCTGGTTGTCGGCCGAGAAATTGGCAACCGAGTTGAAACCGATGATCAGCCGCAACGGCACGTTGACGGCATTGACGACGACCAACCGCATCGAGGCAATGGACTCGGCCATCACGCTGCGTCAAGTCGCCGAATTGCTTGCCCAAGAACGCAGCGCCGCCAGTCGCGAAGCACTCGCGCCCGAGTTCAAACTGCGTCACCTGCCGGCCGAAGAAGCCAAGAAGATGCTAGAACAGTTTTTGGGCATTGAGAAGCAGAAGGAAGCTCCGATGACGCCGCAACAAATACAGATGATGCAGCAGCAGATGCGCAACAATGGCGGTGAGCAACCTGCACCGCCGCCAAAGAAACCCGATATCTCCGTCGTCGCTAACAACCGCCAGAATTCGATCATCATCATGGCACCGGCGGATCGAATTGCGATCGCGACCGAGTTTCTCAAGCGTGTTGATGTACCCAGCGCAACGATTCAATCATTGGCCGACATCCAAAATCGCGTTCAGGTGTTCCGCTTGGCTTCGCTTGATCCAGAAAAGTTGATCGAGATCATCCAAGAGATGAATATCCTCGAACCGACGACTCGTACGCGAGTCGATAACGAAAACCGCGCCGTCATTGTTTCCGGTTCCGCAGCGGATCGTTACATCATTGACCAATTGATCAAGCGGCTTGATGGCAGCGGACGAAAATTTGAGGTCTTGCAATTGAGGCGACTCGAAGCCGGTGAGGTCGCCGAATCGATTGGATTTTTGATGGGCCAAGAGAAAGAAAAGGAAGACAGCAGCCGCAACCGCTACTCTTCATACTTTTATGGCTTCGGTGGTGACGACAAGGAAAAGAAAAAAGAAGATAAGTTTCGTGTCGCGGCGAACACCCGTTTTCGCCAAGTGCTCTTGTGGGCGAACGAATTGGAAATGGCCGAGGTTCGCAACCTGTTGGTCAAGCTCGGCGAATTGCCACCGCCCGGCGGCGATTCGCGGACGATTCGCATGATCGATGCCTCGCCGACGCGCGAAACGCTCGAGTATCTGCGGCAATTGCAACAGCAATGGGGTCGCATCGGTCCCAATGCGATTGAATTACCGGCTGAAGACGAATTTGTCGATCCGCATGACGATATCGAGTCCGAGGATCAAGAGGCTGCACCGGAGGGCGATACGAAGGAGGTCCCGAGTGATCCCAAGCGAGCAGCCGAAGAATTGGATACGGTCGCCAATGACGACGTCGCGATTGACGCCGTCTATTTGGCAATGATGCAGATGCCAGCCGAGGCCCACGCATTGCCACTTGAGGAATTGCCAGCCGAAGAATTGCCCAGCGACAAGTTTCCGATGATCGAATCCGCAGAACAATTCGATCGTGCGTTCAATCCTCCGCCCAAGCCAGAACCATCGACAAAAAAGCCTCGCAGCGCCGCCCCGATCCGCATCGAGATGGATCGCGCCGGCAACTTGATGCTCAGCAGTAGTGACACCGAGGCGCTGGACCGATTGGAAAGTTTGATGTTGCAGTTCACGCCTCCCAAGCGTCCGTACCGCGTGTTCAAGGTGCGACATGCCTCAGCGACTTGGATGTCGTTGAACCTGGAGGACTATTTCAAAGACAACGACGAAAAGAAGGAGTCCGATGCCGATTCATTTTTTCGTTATTATTGGGGTGGCGGAGATGATGACAAGAAGAAAGAACCGACCGGCTTGGGTAAAGGTGTCAAGCTTCGTTTCGTTTCAGACATTGATACCAACACGATCGTGGTTAGCGGTGCGGATGCGGAACAGTTGCAAACCATCGGCGAGCTGATCGAGTTGTGGGATGTTCCCGAACCGGTCAACAAACGCAAGACACGGTTTACTCGCTTGGTCCGCGTTGAGTTTGGGAAGGCCGAGAGCGTCGCCAACACGGTCAAGGATGCCTATCGCGATTTGTTGAGCAGCAATGACAAGGCGTTCCAGGAAGAGCGCGCGGCGCAGCAGGGCGGTAATAGCGTCAAGTCAAAGACGCCGCGCAGCCGCGATAGTGGCGGCAGTGCGTTGCAGGACACGGCGGGCAATCAAGAAAGCGGCGGTTCGGACGTCACCTTCAAAGGCAAATTGTCAGTTGGTGTTGATACGATTGGCAACACGCTATTAATTAGCGCCGAAGGTGAGCCGTTGTTGGAATTGGTTTGCGATATGATCGATCAACTCGATCAAGCATCGCGACCCAGCGGTGATGTGCAGGTGGTGCAGTTGTCCGGCGGGGTCAGTCCGGATGCTTTGGAAGCGGCACTGAAGGCGTTTGGTGCTGGTAACGCCAAACCACCGCGTGACGCAGCGGACAATCGCGGCCGCAATCGTGATACACCCGACCCGGAGTTCGGGTTACCATAGGCACCGCAGCGTGAGGTTTTCGCTGCCGAGGACCCTCGCCAGCGATGCGCCCACACCGAACATGCTAAACCAGGCACCTCCGACACTTGGCGATCGCTTAGCCAGTCTGGTTGTCCACAATCGCTTGACGATTGTTGTGTTTTGGTTGGTGCTGGCCGTTATTGCCAGCCTGTTTTCACCCGATTGGAAATCAATCGCGTATGACGGCGACTTCGAGTACCTGCCCGCGTCGATGCCCAGTGTGGCGGGAACGCGTTTGCTCGACCAGGCGTTTCCCACACAGCGCTCACGAAGTCAAATCGTACTGGTGGTGGCGCGTGATTCACTACGGCTAACTCGCGCCGATGAAGCGGTTTCGTTGGACCTATTGCGTCATCTCTACCATCGACTTGCCGAAGTCACACTTGCCAAAGGTGACTCACTGCCGCAAGGTCGCTGCTATGCGATGGCCCGCGAGTTTCTCGACGCCGCGATTCGTGTTGATGAATTGTATTTCAGTGCACTCGCCGAATTGAATGCGACCGACGCTGTTTCACCCGACGACCTAAGAATCACACTTGCGTATTGGGACCGTGCCCAGCTTTTGAAACAAATGGGTGAACCGGAGCTGGCCGCTTCTGATCTCGAAGCGGCGACAGTGCTCGATTTGGCAATCGCTGATCATGCAACGCCGATTCTCGATCGGCCTCTGGATGCTTGGTCAACCTGGATCGACATGCACAGTTGGCAAGATTCGATCATCGGATCGCAGTTCGCAAGACCCGAAGCCCGACTTGCGATTCTGATGTCGGACGCCGAGTTGGCGGCGACAAGCAACATCGGGTTTCTGGCGGCCGTCGAGGAGCTTCGCGATACAGTTCTTAAACGCAACGCGGCATTGGTATCGCCGGGGCTAGAAATATTGGCAACCGGCTCAGCGGCAATTGGCGGCGAGACGTTGACGGCGGCGCGAGACGCTATCCGCTACACCGAATGGTTGACCGTGTTGATGATTTTGGCGATCCTCGGATTGGTTTATCGTGCGCCGCTGTTGGTTGTGATTCCCGTTGTCTCGATTGCGGTTGCGATTGCGGTGTCGAGCGGTTTGGTCGCGTGGTTGACGGTGCTGTCGAAATGGTTGGACGTCGGCTGGTTTGACTTTCGCGTCTTTACGACCAGCCGCATCTTTGTCGTCGTGATTTTGTTTGGTGCCGGAACAGATTTTTGTCTGTTTTTGATTTCGCGATTGCGCGAGGAAGCCGCCTTAGCGGAATGGTCCCAGGCATGTCGTAAAAGCCTGGCGGGTGTTTCCAGTGCGCTGGTTGGCAGCGCGCTGACCACGATTGTTGGGCTGGCAATGTTGTTCATTGCCCAGTTCGGCAAGTTTCATTACACCGGGCCAATCATCGCACTTTGTTTAGCGATCGGGTTACTGGTTTGTTTAACGTTTACGCCAGCAATGTTAGCGCTGATCGGCCCGAAGGCATTCTGGCCATCGATGATTCGCGTCGAGTCAATACCGTCAAAGAATTTGGGCAATCGCGAGGGCGTACGTCCGACCGGTTTGTGGGGACTGATTGCATTGAGACTGACGCGTCATCCCTGGTTGGCCTTGTCGCTTGGGATTGGATTGTTGGTCCCACCGGCTTGGTTTGGTTTTCGCAACGAGAACGAAGTCACCTATGACATCAGCAGCCAACTAGACGATTCGGCCGAGAGTCGCCGTGGATTACGAATTCTTGAAAAGTCGTTTGACATTGGTGCGGTCAACCCGACCACTATTTTGGTTTCGTTGCCCGCGGCGATCGAGGCCAGTAGCCTGCGACGCGCAGCCAAAGGACTTTCCGAATCGCTGTATGGGCGCGACGGTGTCTTGGCGGTTCGCTCGGCGGACGATCCGTTGGGAGATTTTCCGCCGGATCGCGCGATGGGCTTGCTCAGTACCGAGGCTTGGAAACGTCGCGCGCTAAAGACTCATCGCGCCGCACAGAATTACTTTTTCTCGGATCTGCCGCAGCACAACGGTCGATTGGTGCGACTTGACGTCGTCATCGATGGCGACCCGTTCGGAATTGAGGCGGCGGGGCGAGTCACGGAGTTGGACGATTGGTTGCACAAGCAGACGACCGATGAAGCATCGCCTTTCTTTGGTTCACAGATGTTCTTGACCGGCACCACGCCGTCAATTATCGACTTGCGAGCGATCACGCTATCTGACAACCGCCGCATCAAGGTTGCCGTCGTGATCGCAGTGTTCATTGCGCTGTGGGTGGTGATCCGGCGTTTTTCGCTGTGTGGCTACCTGATCGCCACGGTGCTGTTGACCTACTACGCGACGCTTGGCCTGACGATTCTGTTTTACCGCATTGCCTACGGCGACGGATATGTAGGTTTGGATTGGAAACTGCCGTTGTTCTTGTTCGTGATCTTGGTGGCCGTTGGACAAGATTACAACGTCTACTTGGTCACGCGAATCATCGAAGAACAACGCGAGCGCGGCGGTTGGTTGTCGGCGCTGCGCCGCGCCGTCGCTCGCACCGGCGGGATCATCACCGCGTGTGGCATCGTGATGGCGGCGACTTTTTTTAGCATGACTGCTTCGGCCTGGTTGCCCGGACTGTTGAGCCTTTTTGGCCGACCGCCCGACCCCAATCAAGCGTCACTGCGTGGCATCGTCGAGCTTGGATTCGCCTTAGGTCTGGGCGTAATGATTGACACCTTTTACGTTCGTACGGTCTTGGTACCGTCGTTCGTTGCCGTAATGGATCGCGCCAGCAGCGGTCCCCGCCTGCCCCGTCCGCCGGACGATCTCGATGCCGATTCAGAATTGGCTTAGCTCGAGCCACCGCTCTTCGGCTTCGACTAATTCTTGGCTAATTCTCGATAGATCGTCATGCAGACGCATTGCTTCCTTGGCATTGGTTTCGGTCAGCAACTGATCATTCAAGGCTTTTTTGTCACCATCAAGTTTAGCGATTCGCTTTTCGAGATTTTTCAATTCCTTCTCAGCCTTGCGACCGTCTTGTTGCGTCTGACGATGCTCGGCAATGCCACCTAGCTTGGCCGCAGGTGGCGCTGCCGGTTTGCCGGAGGCCGCATGTCGTTGTCGCTCACCCTCATCGACTTCCTGTTCGACCGCTTGTAGGTAAGTCTCGTAGTTGCCGAAGTAATTACGTACCGTGCCGTCGCGAACCTCGATCACGCTAGTCGCAACCCGCTGCATAAAGTGGCGATCGTGACTGGTGAAAATGAGTGTGCCCTTAAACAGTAACAACGCCTCGGCGAGCGCCTCAACGGTTTCGACATCGAGGTGGTTACCGGGTTCATCGAGGACCAAGATATTGGACGTACCCAGCAGCAATGATGCCATGCACAATCGTGCTCGCTCGCCACCGGAAAGTACCTTGACCTTTTTATTGACATGCTCGTCGCGAAACAACAACGCGCCGGCCATCGCCAAGACTTCTTGTCTTGTGATCTCGCGATCGCAATTGTATTCGAGGTTTTCCAGTACCGTCTGGCGCTCGTCAAGCGACGAATAAACGTGTTGGGCGTAGGTGCCGATTTCGCAGCCATAGCCCCACTTCATGTTTCCATCAACGACTGGCAATGAACCGACCAACGTTCTTAACAACGTTGTTTTGCCTTGCCCGTTGTCACCGACAATCGCCGCGCGTTGGCCGTGTTCGATTTCGAGTTGAATGTCGCTGGCGACGCAGTTTCCGGGATAGCCGATCGACATATCGAGACAACGAACCGCACTGCCTTGACGCGGTTGGACTCGCGGAGCACGAATCCGCACGGTGGCTTCGTCGACTTCGACCTCGGTGGTTTGCAAACGTTCCAATTGCTTGGCCTTGCTCTTGGCTTGGCTGGCGGTCGAAGCGCTGGCGCGGTTCTTCTCGATGAAGCGTTGCAACTGCTTTTGTTTCGATATCACCGTCGCGTTGACTCGGCGATCGTGCTCGCGCCGCTCCTCGCGAAATTCCAGAAACGCATCAATCTTGCCGGTGAACATTGTCAACTTGCCGCGTGACAACTCGAGCGTGTGCGAACAGGTCGCTTTTAAGAACGCGCGATCGTGCGAAACAATCAACGCCGCTTTATTGAACCCCCGCAAAAAGTGTTCGAGCAGAATCTGCGTGCGCAAATCCAAAAAGTTGGTCGGTTCGTCAAGCATCAGAAAATTTGGATCGTGCAGCAGTAGGGCCGCGAGCTTGACCCGAGTTTGCCAACCGCCCGAGAGCGATTTGACCGGCCCCTCGAGGTATTGGCCCTTGAGTTCGAACTCGCCAGCGATTTCGCCACATTTCCAATCCGGTTGGCCGCTGTCTCGCATCAAAAAATCGAGCGCGGATTCGCCTTCGTGAAACGGATCATGCTGCCGCAAATAGCCAACTCGCAGCGAAGGGTGGTGGATTACCTCGCCTGATTCGAGCTCTTCTTCGCCGAGCAAAACCCGTAGCAAAGTTGATTTTCCCGCTCCGTTGCGACCGACGAAACCAACCTTAACATCATCAATCAGCGATGTCTCGGCAGCTTCGAGTAGGATTTGGTCACCAAAACGCTTGTAAGCATCACGAATCTGTATCAGAACGGCCATGAAAAACTGAAATCAACATTTGCGGGATGGACATTGAACGCCGAGCATTTTGCCATCCCGTAGCGAATTGCTCAACAACCAGTAAACATGCCAAAATATCCTTCATGAAAATCGCAATCATCGGCGGCGGAATCGCGGGCTTGAGCGCCGCCGCAGCGTTGCGCAATCAATCACCAATCCATCGCGTTGATCTATTCGAGGCGTCGGATCGCCTTGGCGGTGCCATTCGAACCGAGCGCATCGACGGTTTCTTGGTCGAACATGGTGCCGACATGTTCGCCACCGAACCGAGCGGGGCAATCGAGTTGTGCCGCGAACTGGGCATTGAAGCGGACCTGATCGCTCCGCGGCCCGAGGCGCGAGGAGCGGCCATTGTGCATCGCGGCAAGTTGGTCAGGGTTCCGGCGGGCTTTGTGCTGATGCGTCCAACGCGGCTGGGGCCGATTTTGACCACGCCGCTCCTTTCGCTCCAGGGCAAACTGCGTCTGCTCGCCGAACCAGCCGTTGCCAAACGCGCAAATGACGATGACGAAAGTGTTGCTGCCTTTGTCAAGCGGCGATTCGGAAACGAGCTATTGCGGACGATTGTCCAACCGCTCGTTGGCGGCATTTATACCGGCGATGTGGACAAGCTCAGCATGGCCGCAACCATGCCACAGTTTTGGGAAATGGAACGAACCGATGGCAGCCTGTATCGTGCGACCCGGCGACGCCATCGTGAAGGCAGTGATTCGATCGAACAAAATAGCGCGGGTGCGCGTTACGAGAAGTTCCGTTCGTTTCCCGCCGGCATGGAATGCCTTGTCGCTGCGCTGGTCAAGTCATTGGGCTCAACCGGTTTGCATCGTTCAACCGCCATCGAGTCGCTTCGCAAGATCGACGATCGATGGCAATTGATCGGTTCAGCGCCAATCGGCGACCAGACATATGACCATGTGATCATCGCGACACCAGCCAATGTCGCGGGTCGATTGCTCGCCGATGTGATCCCGGCAGCCGCAACCTGGGCAAGCGATTTTCGATTCGCATCAAGTGCCGTGGTCGCACTCGGTGTGCATGACGCCGACATCACACACCGCATGTCGATCGCAGGGTTTGTCGTGCCCGCTGCCGAACATCGACAGATCATAGCAGCCAGCTACACCGGAGATAAATTTTCCGGTCGAACACCTGCGGGCATGAGATTGATTCGAGTATTCATTGGTGGCGAATTACAAGCCGACTTACTGGAACGCAGCGACTCGGACCTAGTCGAATTGGCCCGTAACGAGTTGCGGTCGTTGATTGGCTTGCAGGGCCAGCCGGTTTTGGCAAAGGTCATTCGTTGGCCCAGTGCAATGCCCCAGTATCACGTCGGGCACTTGAATCGCGTTAGCGCTATGGAGTCTTCGATCGCGTGTATCGGCGGTTTGTCGTTGATTGGGAATTCGCTGCATGGCGTCGGCATCGCGCCCACGATCCTTCACGCGCGAAAAGTCGCGGCGATGATTCTCGCAGCAAGGTAATTCCGTCAGCTTGAGGACGCGGAAGCCGTTTGTAGTTTCAATTCCAGCACCGGGGCACGCTGAGATTCTTTCGTCACTGGCGTTGTCGTATGCCCTTGTGACCGGCAAGTTTCGTTGAACGTCGCGGCGACCGTTTCGTTTTCGCACACAACGAAAACTCGCCCGCTGATTTCCAAGTTCTCGTTTGCACACTTCAGCACCACGGCGATACGCTCACCCAGTAACGAAGCTGTTGGCGATGAATCGGGCGAGTCCAAGTCATGAATCAACGTTGCTAGAATGACATCGAAATGATCGGCCGTCGGGAACGCTGCGGCCTTCGCATCGAACTGTTTGACCGTCACTACAAAGTCTTGGTCATGGTCGGCAACGTTGTAGATCGCACAAGCAACGGTCACTTTTTGTTCGTCAAAAGACAAGACCTTCGTCGCGCCCTCGCGAGCGCAGGTAACCGCAATGATGCCGGGACCCGAAAACAAATCCAATACGCTGTGCCCCTCGATTATCGATTGATCGCTAAGCGTTTCGCCAAACCCGTCGGCAATCATTGGGTCCCAGGAGACGCCCTGGAATATCGAAAATTCTTGTGCCGATACCGCGTCACGCCATGTGTATTGGACCGGATAGTCGTAAGCGATATCGCTGCGATAACGATTACAGCCAAAACTCAAGATCGCGACGACAACCACGCTGATGAAGATCGAGCGTCGTCGCAGGTGCGCTGGCGTCAGTGTCGTTTGCATAACCGCCATCATAGCGGCGTGTTACTTCGGTTCCAACGAGCGAACCGCACCGGTGGCAATGATGTGCGGTGTATCCAACCCAGTCGCGTACCCGGACTCGCCATTGACCGTAATATACTGATTCAAATACCGACGCAGATTCACGCCCGGTGCGGCACTGAGGTAAAACGTCGTCCGTCCCTGGCGATCTGTCAAAGCAAACGGTGGACTATCGGGTCGTGCGGAAAACACCTGAACCAGGTAGCCCGCCGAATTACTTGCCGTGTTGTCTGGCGATGTTGGTAGTGGCAATGATGTCGGCACTGGCAATTCGCCGTCGCCTTGTACCGGTGCTGGGTATTGGGCGCTGGCCGGCATGGCGGTGATTGATCCGCCATCGCGCCGCCGAGCAACCTGTTGGTACTGCTGGGCCCGCTGGGTCAACATTGCCGCCCGTTGGCGATCCAGTTCGCTCGGCGCAGTCCGCGCCTGCATTCCCGCCGCAGCAATGATCGATTCAACATCGCCCGCTGGTGCGGACCGAGACATCAGTCGGGACAATTCAAGCTGCAGCAAATCGATTGATCGTAATTCAATCGCCGCAGTCGCGGCGGCTTGGGGAACGACATTGCTAACTGGCATCACGACCACACGGCTGTTGTCGATTGCGAGCTGTTGTTGCTCACTGGGCGACATCGCGGGTGCTGGTCGCACGCTGCCGCGACGGCTAAACACATCGACCGATTCCGCTACTACATTCGAACCAACCGACGCGCTGGATTGCCCAATCGAGCGAACCGTTGGCCGCGTCGTGAAGGCGACCAAGGGTGCATCGTAGGGCCGTGCTACCTCGTTGTCGGCGGCCAAATCCATTCCGTTTTGTTCTTCGACGATTCCCGAACCGATGGCTTGTGGCTCGGCTTCAAGTTGATAATCGGGAATAGGCATGGGCAGGCTGGTGGCCGCTTGCAGCACCGACTGCTCTTGTCGCACTTCACGTCGTATTTTCTCACTAGCCGGAAGGATTGCGACGCGCGGCGCCACTTCAAGTTCGTCATCCCCATACTCGATCTCCGCTGCAGGGGTTGGTTCGCCCTGAGCAATTCGTTCTTTCTCGCTTGGTTTGTTTCGCAGCAGCAACTCCGGGTTCTCGACAACTTGGTCGCGATGGACCCAGCGAAACTCACCGGCTGGTGGCACGATCCGAAGCCACAGCTTGGGACCATCAGGCCCTTCGCGAGTGGCGCGACCGAGGATCGCGACGTCTTCGCCCTTGGCAAGTTGCACTTGCCACAAATACTTGTTTGCTTTGCCGAGGTGGGTGCCAATCCAAGTCAACGTATTGTCTTCGGTGATGATGCCAAAATCTTGGCTTGGCGAAAGTTTCACGACGTCGGCAGGTAGCCAACTGAAACTGCCGGCCGGCGGACGAATGCCGAGCCAACCATCGGCCGTCTCGACGTACACTTCCAAGGCTTGGCCGTGCCGCAACGGATCAGTGCGATAGAAATCACCGCCGGGACCGCAACGTGCCGTGACGTTTTCTTGGTCCACATAAACCTGGTACGGCTCGGCGTCCTGCGCGGTATCCTGCGCTGGGGCCAGCAGTGAAACTGCCGTTACGAGGTATAGCGCCACAGCAATCGCAGTTGATCGCCGACAAAGGTGAACCATTCCAAGCATTTTACTTCCGCGTCGCCACGAGTAACTTTGTGAATTCTTGCGCCCAACGCATTGGAACTAGCCAAACCGCATACTCGACCACAAGTCCAAAATCGACGAATACCGTCTTGCTATGCTTCCCATCTCCACTGAATACCGCCAAACTGCGGCCCAACGCAAATTGCAACGCTTCTTCTACTCTCCAGACATGAACGCAAACGAACAACTTCGCAACCTTGTCGTGATGGCCGTCGCCGATGGGTCACTCGGCGAACGAGAAGTCAATTTGTTGGCTGATCGTTGCCAGGAACTCGGACTCGGTGAACCGGAACTGAAAAAAGCACTGCAGTTCGCACTCGCTGACGACGCCAAAGTATCGTTGCCCAGCACGCCAGCGGAGCGCGAAGCGTTGCTCGTCGATTTGCTGCGAATGATGGCCGCCGACGGATCTCTTGAAGAGCCCGAGAAGCGATTGTTCGCGCTCGTGGCGGCAAAAGCGGGCCTCGATGGACCGGAAGTTAACCGATTGATCGATCGCGAACTTAAGAAGTAATAGCTGTGAGCGGAAAAGGGACTCCTCAGTGGCTAGAATCCTGATCACCTCGGGACCAACGCGTCAATACTTGGATCCGGTTCGCTACTTGACCAATGCGTCAAGCGGGCGGATGGGCGCGGCGCTGGCGCGAGCCTGTTTGGCGAAGCAGCACGAAGTGGTCATCATCTCTGGGCCTGTCGCGGTCCAATATCCCAAGGCCGCGCGATTGATTCCCGTTGTTACTACCGCTGAAATGCTCGCCGCAGCCGTCGCTGAGTTTCCGAAATGTGATGGAGCGATTGGTGCGGCGGCTCCCTGCGATTACGAACCGCAAAAAGTTGCCCAACAAAAAATCTCTAAGACAGGTGAGCCGTTGATTTTTCATCTTGTCGAAACACCCGATGTTGTGGCAACGCTTGGCCAGCAAAAATCGGCTCGCCAATGGGTCGTGGGGTTTGCGTTGGAGTCCGACGACCGTCGTTTTCGGGCAATCGTTAAGCTCGAGAAAAAGCATTGCGACTTGATCGTCAGCAACGGTCCCACCGCGATCGACTCCAACCACAACGAGGTGGAATTGCTTGCCGCCGATGGTTCGCTGGTGGCCGCGTTTGCGGGAACCAAGCAATCGGTCGCGAATTCGATCGTGCGCGAAATTGATCGACGTTTGATTTACTCCATAACTAAACAATGCACCTGAGCAATGTCGACCCAGCGATGACCCAAGCTGTTGATCTGTCCGTTTCGCTCGGCCGATTGTCGCTGGCCAATCCCGTGTTGGTCGCCTCAGGCACCTTCGGCTATGCGCGCGAAATGGCAGGCATCGTTGACTGCAAACGCCTCGGCGGCATTTTGCCAAAAACCATTACCGCCCAACCGCGGATTGGCAACGCCCCGTGGCGCACCGTCGAAGTCACCGGCGGTTTACTCAACGCGATCGGTCTTGATAACGATGGCGTTGAAACATTCATCGACCACCATCTACCTTACCTCCGCAACATTGGTACATCGATCATCGTGAGTGTCGCTGGTCGCACGGCGGACGATTTTGTCGAACTTGCGGAACGCGTCGGTGCCTGCGACGGTGTGGCGGCGATCGAGTTGAATCTTTCCTGTCCGAATGTCAGCGGAGGAGTTGATTTTGGCACCGATGCTCAGTCATGTTGTCGCGTCGTAACCGCCGTGCGGGCGCGGTGCAACGTTCCGATCCTGGCCAAATTAACTCCCAATGTGACGCAGATCGCCGATATCGCGCGCGGCGCGGCGGACGGCGGTGCTGACGCCGTTTGTTTAATCAACACGGTTTTGGCGATGGCGATTGATTGGCGTCGTCGCCGCCCGATGCTCGGCAACACACTTGGTGGCATGAGCGGTCCGGCAATCAAGCCGATTGCGCTACGCTGTGTCCATCAAGTTCGTTCCGCCGTCAATGTGCCAATCATCGGAATCGGCGGTATCGCAAATATCGACGACGTGATGCAGTTCATTGTTGCCGGCGCGTCGGCGATTCAAATTGGCACCGCAAACTACTATTCGCCGCAAGTTTCCATGCAGATCCTCGACGCCTTGCCCATGGCCATCAAGGAGCTTGGTGCCGGAACCGTGCGCGACATCGTGGGAACTCTTGACGCGACGAAAACGCCCTAGGGTTTGCAAGTGAGCGGTTTGGCGCAAGCCGCTGGTGCGCTGCCAAACGGTTGGGGATAACCGCTCTATAATTTTTGTCACCCGTTGCTAACTACCTTGCTCATCGCATTGATTCGGTTGCTCCTGGGCGCCTTCGGCGTTGTCACGGGTCATTATCCCCGTGATTAGTGGTCGATGCCGCTGAACGCTTAACTCACGAATTTTCTCGCCGAGCAACTCACGCGGTAGTGAAAATAATTCCACGGCGATCTCGGCGATGATGACACGTCCTTTGGTCAACCACGCCGCCGCAAATGACCAAACCGCCAACCATTCCATCCAGAACAAAAAATTGTAGTCATTCAGCAGCGTTTTCCACGCTCGGGGAACTAGGAACATGTAGCTGCCCATTGCAATCATCGCCAGCACGATCACGATACCGCTGGTCCGATAGAAAAAATTTCGCTCCCACGGATGCGGTTCCGATTCGGAAATTTGCGACTTTGATTTGGGAAAATGGACCAACGAATAGAACGCCAATGTCAAAAAAAAGACACCGCCGCTGAGCGTATGCATGTATCCAGCAATGGATTTTTGAACCAACGGATCACTGTTTTCGTCCAGCGGAAAAAACGCGACAGCCAAGGCTGCAGCTCCGGCGATGTTTGCTGTCCAGTCTTCGATCCAATCATGGCCACGGTAAACAAACAAAAACACGCCCATCCCACACAGAGTACCGACAAACACATCTCGCAATGGAGTGTGATAGTAGCTGCTCATATTGTCCTGGATTTCAATTCCTAGAATCCAACCGATCGGTCCTAATACGATTGGTAGCAGCAGGCCACTAAATCCGACGGCTCGACGAATTCCTCTGTAAGACACGACCAATGCGTTGGCTTTACTCGATAGCTCACGCGTTTTTTCCTGTTCTGCCAAAAATGCATCCTACTTTCTGCCATCACGTCTCTACAGCACCGAGGTGGTCGTGAAGGATTCGCTTTTGAGCGTCAAGTTGGGAGCCAGCGGACCGGAAAGATGTTGCAAATGGGGACGGCGAATCATCTGCAAGCTGGTCTGCTCTGTTACTGGCACTTCGGCTTCGAGCGAATCGGCGGCGGCAGCTCCCCAGGCGCGCAATCGACGCAGCAGCGCTCCTCCGATCGGTCGTGGTGTTGACTCGGCGCGGGCTGCGACGATCGTGTTGTCCTCGGCGAGCTTAAACAGCCGCCGCATGTCCTCGACACGAACCGGTCGGTTGCCTTCCTGAATAAAGACAATCTCGCCGGTCGCTTTTTCGAGCCCTGTTTGTCCGGCGGCCTCGATACCGCGCGGTTTGGGATGCCGCGCGATCCTGACTTGAGGATATAGCGTCGAGATTTCGTTTAGTATTTCAGGTGTCGAATCATGGCTGCCATCGTCGACGACAATGACTTCGCTGGGCAGCCGCGACAAATCGGCCAATGCATCGAGGATGCGGTGAACTTCGCCAGCGATCCGGTGTTCGGCGTCGCGAACGGGCAGCACGACCGAAACCTTTGGTTGAACCTTCATCAAGGGGACTCGCGATGTTAGTCAGGAAGCACCTAGGTCCGGTCTCGATCGCGAACTTCAATACTTCAGTGGGAGGTATCGTGGTGATTCGGCACACACATTAGTCTGTCCCTAGTCGATACAGCGATTGTCTACGTTTTCGGTTTGTTCAGTTTGTAACGATTCTGTTCATTAGGTTTGTAGGTAGTATTTATGTCAACTCCAATCGTTCCTGACTTCGCCTCAGGCTACGGCGGTTTGTTGCCCGCGATTGCACAAGATCACGCCAGCGGTCGCGTCTTGATGATGGCTTGGATGAATCGCGAAGCGTTTGAGGAAACCTCGGCAACCGGCCAGGCTTGTTATTACAGCCGCAGTCGCCAGGCTCTGTGGCGCAAGGGCGAAACCAGTGGCCACCGCCAAAAAGTCGTTCGAATTCAGATCGACTGCGACGCCGATTGCATTCTTTTGCATGTCATTCAGCAGGGAGCGGCCTGCCACGAAGGTTACGAAAGCTGCTTTTTTCGCACCCTTGGCAACGATTCAACTGCGACGATCAACGAGCCACGCTTGGTTGATCCGGAGACGATTTACAAGTCGGCCAACGAGATCTTCAATTCAATTGAAGCATCCGATCGCGATGAGAAACCTTAGTTTGCGGCGTTTTTTCACCCTGATTGAATCACGCCAAAAAACGTTGAAACCACGTTGCCCGGCGGCGGCGCGGTTTTTTCTTGCCTAATCGCCCGTTATAGTGTCGTTGTCTTGTTGGACTATTTCCTCTTCTGGATTTGCCGCTGATGACCGAAGTTGTTCCCGGACTGCGCGACGAGCTGCGAGATTTTCGTGATGACTTTCGCAAACTTCGCGAACAAGTCTCGCAGGTCATCGTTGGCCAACGGGCAATCGTTGATGGTGTGCTGACGGCAATGATCGCCGGTGGCCACGTGCTGCTCGAAGGCGTCCCGGGGCTCGGCAAGACGATGCTTGTGAGGACACTTGCCGAAACCATCGATGCCAAGTTCTCGCGCATCCAATTTACGCCCGACCTCATGCCCGCAGATTTAATTGGGACGAACATCCTGATTGAAAATGAACACGGCGGGAAGGCGTTTCAATTTCAACGCGGTCCCTTGTTCGCCAATATCGTGCTCGCCGATGAGATCAATCGCGCCACGCCCAAGACGCAGTCGGCACTACTCGAAGCGATGCAGGAACACAGCGTCACCGTCGCCGGTATTAGCCATCAACTCGAAGGCGTGTTTTTTGTGCTGGCGACGCAGAATCCGCTCGAGATGGAAGGCACCTATCCATTGCCCGAAGCGCAACTGGATCGCTTCTTGTTCAAGTTAGTGGTTCCGTTTCCAACGACAAGCGAATTGGAAACGATCATGGACCGCACCACCGATGTGACGCAGCCAACGGCATCAAGCGTGTTGTCCGCCGATCGCGTGTTGGCAATGAGCAAGCTCAGTCGCCGGATTCAAATCGGCGATGCGGTGCGACGCTATGCAATCGAGTTAGTGTTGAGATCGCATCCCGATCAAGAGATCGCCTCACCAATGGTACGGCAATTCATTCGCTATGGCAGCAGTCCGCGTGGTGCTCAAGGCTTGATCCTGGGCGCGAAGATCAATGCGGCTCTCGATGATCGTTATCATGTCGCGACCGATGACATTCGCGCCGTTGCCAAGGGTGTGCTGCGTCATCGCTTGATGCTTAACTTCGAAGGTCAAGCCGAAGCAATCAAGACCGATGATATCATCGACGACCTGTTGCAATCCGCTCCCCAGCTCCAAACGGCGTAGCCACTCGTGTTTGACTCCGAGTTCCTGAAGCGATTGGAGTATCTGTCGCTGTTGTCCAAGCGTGTCTTCAAAGGACAATTGCTGGCCCAGCGGCGGACGAAGCAAACCGGTGGCGGCGTCGAGTTTTCGGATCACCGCGAATACATCCACGGCGATGACTTGCGCTACCTGGATTGGAACGTTTATGCGCGGCATGGTGACCTGTTACTTAAACGATTTCAAGAAGAGGAAGACCTGCACGTCTACATCTTGCTGGACACTAGCCGCAGCATGGATTCACCGGTTGACTCCACGGGTAAATCAGTGGTTTCAAAATTTGATTTTGCCAGACAGCTTGTCGCCGCCTTGGCCTATATCGCGTTGGCTGACCTCGATCGAGTCGCGATTTTCGCCTACGACAATCGCATCGGCGCAACGTTGCCGCTAATGCGTGGCAAGGACAATGCCCTGGGCATGTTGCGATTTTTGGAAAAACTGAATACGTCCGGTGATGCAACAAATCTTGCCGCCGTCGCCGGAGATTTTTCTCGGCGAGCACCACGAACCGGCCTTGTGCTGGTCGTCAGCGACCTGTTTGACCAAGCCGGTTTTCGTGCGGGCATCGATTTGTTGCGACATCGCAAGTTCGAACCGCACCTGATTCAAGTCCACACGTTGACCGAAGCCAAACCGCAATGGCTCGGTGACATTGAACTGCGTGACATCGAGTCGGGCCAGACTCGCAAGGTCACCGTCACCGAGCGGAAGCTGCGCCAGTACGAAAACCTGTTCCAGAGTTTTCTGCGCGAGACGGAAACCTACTGTAACACTTACGGTCTTAGCTACACGCGTGCGACCAATGATGTGCCGTTTGATGACGTGATGCTCAAGATGATGCGCGTCGCCGGAGCGGTGGGCTGAGACATGGAATTTGCATCGCCACAACGATTGGTTTGGCTTGCCGTCGCAATTCCGATTGTGGTCTTGTATGTGCTGCGAACCCGCTTGCGCAAACAACCGGTTTCGACGCTGTTGTTTTGGGACCAATTGTTCGATGAGAAACGACAGAGATCGTTGTGGCAGCGGCTGCGGCATTTGTTGAGTCTGCTATTGCAATTGGCGTTTTTGGCGTTACTCGTCGGCGCGATTGTCGATCCGCTGTGGCGAGGCCAACGACAACAGACGAAACAGGTCGTGATCGTGCTTGATAACTCGGCCAGCATGGCGGCGACCGAGCTTGGCGGTGTCTCGCGATTTGAGCAAGCCAAAGCCAAGGCGCTGCAATCGATCAATTCGCTTCGTGATGGCGATGAAGTCGCTTTGGTCACGGCGGGCAGCAACGTTCGCGTTGTCGTTGGCATGACTGACTTTGTGCCCGCGATCCGCGAGGCGATCAATCAGCTTGCCGTGACCGACGGACCGACCAAAGTCGCTGAAGCAATCGCCACTGCGAAGCGATTGACTCGCTCGCCCGATCGACGCTTGATTGTCGTGTTCAGTGACCTTTGTTTTGACTCGGCAAATGAATTCACCGCCGACAAGGATATCCAGCTAATCGGCATCGGCGGTCCTCTGGAAAACATCGGCATCGTGTCCCTAGCCGTGCGCAGGTCGCTCGTCGATCCGATCGGTTACGCCACGTTCGTCGAAGTCCTTAATGCTGGACAAAGCGAAACCAAATGTCGCCTGTCGTTCGAGTTGGCTGGTGAGTTGGTCGATGTCATTCCGCTAACGCTTGCGGCGGGCCAGCGTTGGCAAAAAACGATCGTCGGGGCGTCGGCAAGCGGCGGCGTGCTGACCGCGGCATTGGATGTGAACGACGCCTTGGCGACAGACAATCTGGCCCGCGCGGTCCTGCCGTCACGTCCGCGAATTCCCGTCACGCTTGTGACCCAGACGCCGAGTTTGTATTTGGTCAGCGTGCTGCGGGCGATACCGCAAGTCGATTTGACGGTCACGACGACCCCGCCGAGCGAGTCACCCGCAGGCGGTTTTATTGTGCTCAATCACATCGCCGCCCCGTCGCTGCCCAGCGGTGCGGTGTTGGTGATCGATCCGCAAAGCGATTGCGACTTGTGGAAACTTGGCAGCGAGATCGAAGATCCGATCGTGGCCAAACAAGACTCCAGTTCACCACTGTTGCCGCATGTCCAATTGGTCAACGTCGCATTGCCGGGCGCTCGGTCGCTTGAACTCGATGAGTCCGCGTCGCGTTTGCTGGTCGATGCTTCGGGTGCAAGCTTGCTCGCGACAGTGGTCCGCGATCAAGATCGCGTCGTTGTGTTGGCCGCCGACTTGGACGCCAGCGACCTGCCACTGCGAATCGCATTTCCCGTGCTAATGACCAACGCGGTCAATTGGTTTTTACAACGCACCGGCGAAATCCAACGGGCGCTGCGAACTGGCGAAGTCGTCACCATTGCCACCACAACCTCGGCCGCGCAAAGCGAAGCGGATCTTGCCCCTCAAGCTACCCAGACAGTCGGCCCGTTTGACATGGTCGGCTTGATGCCAGTGTATGCTGAAATGACCGTCGCCGTGAACCTCTGTGACGCCGCCGAAACGGATTTGACGCCGCAATTGAAAAACACCGAAGCCGATGTAAAATTCTCCGGTGCAGGCAGTCGTTTGCCTTGGTTTTATTTGGCTTGTCTGGGTTTGGTATTCGTCGTGGGCGAGTGGTTTCTGTATCAACGAAGGATCGTTGGATGATGGAAGCGTGGCAATTGCAGTGGACACGGCCGCAACTCATGTTGTGGTTCATCGCCTTGGCGCTACCGATTCTGGTTTGGTCCCAAATTCGTAGCTTGAGCGATTTTCCGCGCTGGCAACGTTGGCTCAGCTTTGTCACCCGCGTGGTGGTTGTGTTGCTGATCGTTCTGGCATTGGGAGGACTGGTGTTGTTGGTGCCGACGACGCGCCAAATGATCGTTGTTGCAATCGACCAAAGCACCAGCATCGACGACGACGCCAAGCAAAAAGCCAACGCCTATATCGCGTCGTTGGCCTCGGCGTTGGAATCGGGTGACGCCAGCGAAGTGCGATATCTGCCGTTTGCCTCCAGGCCGGAATTGTCGATTGAATCATGGCCGCCGGTCATTGAGGACACAAACACAGCAATCGTGGAAACACCGCTGGGCACCGACATCGCAGCAGCAATTCGTACCGCAGTGGCATCGATCCCGCCAAGTTATGTTCCGAAGGTGGTGTTACTCAGCGATGGCAACTCGACCACCGGTGGCGAAGTGGCCGCCGCCGCATCGGCGGGCATACCGATTTGGACCGTGCCGCTGCCGCAGCGGGCTACGCCGGAAGTCCAGCTCGCCGCGATCGTTTCACCGGCGCAAGTGCGTCAAGGTGAACCGTTTTATTTGGAAGTCGTGATCAACAGCAATACCGAGGCAACCGGCTTCGTCGATCTGTATCGCGGCGACATCAAGATTGGCGACGAAGACCAGAAACCGATCGAGCTCAAGCTCGGCGCAACAAAATTCCGTATTCGCCAAACCGTGGTTGGCCAACGACAAGTCACCTTCGCGGCGCGGCTGCGTGGGTTCGGTGCCGCCGATCAATTGCTCGATAACAACGAAGCCAACACAATCGTCGCCGCCGCTGGGCGTCCTCGCGTATTGTTGATCGATGCCGACGTCGACCAAACCGATTCGCTGCGCTGGGCGCTGGATGAACAAAAGATCGATGTCGAAGTCCGACCCGCTGCCGGGATTCCTCGCGAGTTATCGGAACTGCAGGGCTACGAGTGTTTGATCCTGTCCAACATTCCCGCGACCGCCATGACGATTCGCCAAATGGATGTGATTCGTACCTACGTCCAAGACCTCGGTGGCGGATTGGTGATGCTTGGTGGCGACCAATCATTCGGGCTCGGCGGATATTACCGCACGCATCTCGAAGAGATCCTGCCGGTGCGAAGCAACTTTGAGAAGGAGCGCGAGAAGCCGAGCTTGGCGATGGTTTTGGTGATCGACAAAAGCGGTTCGATGGGTGGCGAAAAGATCGAGTTGGCCAAAGACGCCGCGCGGGCTGCGGTCGAGCTGCTCGGCCCCAGCGACTCCGTCGGCGTGATCGCCTTTGACGGCGAAAGCTATTGGATCAGCGAACTGCGATTGGCCGCTGACAAGGGTTACATCATCGACCAGATCAGCACGATTGATGCCGGCGGTGGAACCACGATGTATCCCGCGATGGAGGATGCGTATCAGGCGTTGGCTGCGGCCTCGGCAAAGCTCAAGCATTGTATTTTGTTGACCGACGGCGTTTCTTCGCCGGGCGACTTCGAGGGCTTGGCCAGCGAAATGGCGACGGCGCGAATGACCGTCTCGACTGTCGCTTTGGGTGAAGGATCAAGCGAAGAGTTGCTCCAGGACATCGCGCGGATCGGCGGCGGACGTTATTACTTTTGCGATGATCCCCAATCGGTGCCGCAGGTCTTTGCCAAGGAAACGGTCGAGGCCAGCAAGTCGGCGATCAACGAGTTGCCGTTCATGCCGCAGCTCGTTCGTCCCACCCAGGTGCTCGAAGGGATCGACCTGGAACTGGCCCCGCTGTTGCTTGGCTATGTCGTCACACGCCCCAAGGCAACGAGCGAGTTTATCTTGGCGAGCGAGAGCGGCGATCCGTTGTTGGTTTGGTGGCGTTATGGATTGGGCATGACCGTGGCGTTTACTAGTGACGCCAAGGCCCGCTGGGCCGCCGAGTGGTTGTCGTGGCCGGATTTTGGTCCGTTTTGGGCGCAAGTCATCCGCCATGCGATGCGCAAGAACGATACGCGCGGTGTGTTTGTCGAGATCGAGCGAACCGGCGAGACTGCGAAGATCGTGATGGACTCGGTCGATGACCAAGGCAACTTCATCGACGATTCCCCGACGACACTGACGGTGATCGACCCTAGCTTGAAAACAAACAAGATCGACATGCACCAATCCGCACCGGGCCGATACGAAGCATCGATTGATGTATCGCGACGCGGCAGCTACCAACTCGACCTGGCGCAAAATCGCGGCGGCCCCGAGCGCATTGGCCAAACTCGCGGCTTGGCAGTTGGCTATCCCGATGAGTTGCGATTGCTGCCCACCAACGTACAGGTCCTAAAACAGATCGCCGAGGTCAGCAGCGGTCGTTATGACGCGTCACCCACGTCACTACTTGAGCCCGATGGTCGTCAAGCCAGACAGAGCATACCGCTGTGGCCATACCTATTGATGTCAGCCCTAGCATTATTCATCATCGACGTAGCACTGCGACGAATCGAACTCTCCCACCGTCCCAGCGCAACATGAATTCACGTTTTCTCCCACTTTGCGATAGTGTCATTGTTGGATGGCACCAAACGTACCGCACCAAACGTACTTGCTATCGAAGATTTTCTAATCGAAGATCTTACCGAACGAACATCTTTTCTGTTGGACCAGCCGGGCGGTTGGGATTACCTGGGACGAACGCTCCGATTCTCTAACGAGAAGCAAAGTTTGCGAAGCTTGTCACAGCTATTATGGAAAACAGATTGAAGGCAACGAAGTCAGCGTCTAACATGCTCATATCGCGTCGCAGCACGACTGAACCCGTTGTTATCGCCTTAAGGCGACTTGAATTAGTTTTCTTATTTTGTTTTCGGTCCACCGGCTATATTGTATTTATGAATCTTCGTCTTACGTTATTGACATTGGCTGCGGCCTCGCTGGCAGGTCTGCCGAGCGCACAGGCGGAGATAGTTACTGGAGTCTTCGACTTGACCCAGTCGGGCTATCTCACCATTGCCAGGCAAGCGGCGACGCCCGCGATTCCGCAGAGGGTTATCAACAATGCGGGCTGGAGCAACGTCGGCCCCGTTGGTGCGCAAGGCACTCGGACCGTTCGCAACGGTTTCATTAGTTTTGTATTGCCAACTTTGGCGGTCGGTGAGACCATCGACAGTGCCACGTTCGGTTTCACCCTTGCCTCCATTGGCAGCACCGCCACCGTGGGCGATTTGGTGTTTTCGTTGATGAGCGCGGCACCGACGAATCCTACTTCCGGATTTCCACTCGCAGCAAGCCAGTTTTTGCTTCAGGGAACGGATCCCAATGACAACACGATCAACACGACCAGCTCGGGCTTGGCTTTGAATCCCTATACCTCCCCTGCCACGCCTGCGACTAATTCTGGGAATGCGTTGGCGGCCACGTATGCTGCTGCGACTGGAACCGGTGCGCAGACACTTTCGTTAAGCGTGGATGGGATCAATCTTTTGAAAACCTTCTACGCCGGATCGACTCCGACGCAGACCCACGCCACGTTTAGACTCAGCACGGCCAATGAGTCCAATCCTGCGACGCTCACACGGTACGTGTTTAATACCACTGCATCTCCCACGTTTTCGATCACCACTTCTGCTGCGGTACCAGAGCCCACTTCCATGGCTTTGTTGGCAGCGATCGGCGGTGGCTGGATCGTGCGTCGCCGTCGAAAAACCGACGGACGTTCTTCGCAGGTTTGATTTGATCTGCGATTGATAATTTTGAAAACCCACGGCTCACACCGAGAGTTTCTTGCTTTCGGTCAATTTAAAATTTGCTTGAGATGGCCTCGCCTACGAGCCTAGGTAACTTCGCTTGGTGGGTAACTTCGTTTGGTGCCATCGGGTAACTTCGCTTGGTGCCATCCACCTTCCGTTTGACCGGGGCGTGCTGGTAACTTCAGTTGGCGAGTTCCCAATGGTGCCAATCACTTTCTTTGCCCACGGTGGATGGCACCAGTCGAAGATCCAGCACCAATCGAAGATCCACCAATCATACGATCCATGGCACCAATCTAAGATCTTCAATCGAAGATCTGCGACGGTGCCCAACATGTCGGAAATCGGCGGTCAGATTTTCAGCGGTTACCGATTGACGAATTAAGGGTACAATTTTCTCAAACACTTCAATCGCGACTCTGACTCACGCAGTGGCAGCACCATGACGCAAATTACTTTTATCGGTTTTCTGCTCGCCCTCATACCTTCTCTGCATGTCATCGCCTTGGGCCGCGAGTGGTCCGATCCGACTGGCCACTTTCGCGTCGACGCGGAGTTGGTGGGGTCCAGCGGCGATACGGCAGTCCTGAAGAAACGCAACGGCGGAATGTTGGCCGTCCAGATTGCCCAATTAAAACCCGAAGACCAGGAATTCATTGCGGGCAAGCGCATCGAGGATGAGGCCAAAGCGTCCGCCACACCAGAGTCCATTGGCGAACTGCAGACCTGGACCTCGCGCGACGGATTTGAGCTGCGCGGTCGGGTCGTTTCGTTTGGTAGCAAGCAAATCGAGATCAAACGAACGCGTGGGTTTATCAGCGTCAACGGAACTGCATTTACAAATCTGAATTTGTTCTATCAACACATCGTTCCCAAGGTGGTCGCCGAATTCGTGGACTCGTCTGTCAAGGACGAAAAAGATTTGGAACGCTGGCTCAAGGCAAATCAAGGCGATCCGCCGCCACTGAACGTCGAGGGCGTACTGTTGCGACTTGAAGACGGCAGCGACTTGGCCGTTCCATTCTTCTTGTTCTCAGAGAAGGATCTCGAGGTCCTGCGGCCCGGTTGGGAACAATGGAAAGAGGCACAGGCCAGCGAAGCGGATCGCAATCGCGAAGACTTCCTGATGCGCTCCCAAGCTGACAGTTACCAAAGGCAACGACAACGGCAACAAAACAACGAAGCATCGTCGCATCAAATTCAAATGATGCAGTTGGAATTGTTGGCGGCCAACGCTGGGTTGACCACTATTTGGGAAGTCTTGATGCGGCCCAACAATGGGCTATACAGCCGGATTACATCGGTAGTGGTTTCTGCCAGAAACAGTGCCCAGGCCGAACAAATCGCGCTGCAAAAGTATCCTGGTTTCTTAACCGTTGGGATCCAAGCTGTGAGCCGTTAGAACACGTTGCTAAGTATAGAAAAACCGCGTCAAGTGATAAAAAACTGGTGCCGCAAAACAGACATTGTCGATTTGATCGAGCACTCCGGCGTGTCCTTGGACGAGTGAGCCGGTGTCGGTCACACCGCGATCGCGTTTGATCGCGCTCATCGCCAACGTGCCGGCAGTGGCCATCACCGTCACCACGGCTCCCATCACACCGGCTTCCCAGGGATAAAACGGCGTCGCCCAATAGAGCGCCGCCGCGATCAATCCGGTGGTCACCATCGAGCCGAACAAACCCTCCCAAGTGCGGCTGGCATTAATCTTTTCGGCCAGCATGTGCCGCCCGGCCAAACGGCTCCAGGCACGCTCCAACACCGACGCTAATTGTGCGATCAACAGCAGAAACACCAACAAGCTGAGATTGCTGCCGGGCCAACGGTTGCCGTCGGTTCGCACCAAATCAAGATCAAGCAGTGCCGGTGCGTAAGACAACGAATAGACACAAATCAACAGGCCAGCTTGAATGATCGCGCTGCGTTCCAAGAATCGTTTCGAGTCGCCTGACAATGCGATCCGCGCGGGAATGAACAGGCTTGCATACACCGGAATGAAGATACTGTAGAGACCATAGAAGTCGATGTCGCGCGATCCAAACAACCATTTCGGTGGACTGCTGCCCAACAACACTAGCAAATATTGAAACGGCAAGAACACAAAGAACACCCAGAACAAAGTGCGATGGTCGCCGCGCCGCGTGGGCGTCATCGTGATGAATTCACGCAGCGCCCAAAAAGACACCAAACCAAATAGCATCACGGTTCCAACCCAGTGCAACAAAAATCCAAACACCAGGATTGCCGTCATCATCCACCAGACGCGCAGCTTGTGATTAAACCGCCGCAGCATCGCAGCTTCGATGGAGGCGTTTTCGCGGCGCCCGATCAACACGCTGACAATCGTCGCGATGCCCAGTGACGCCAGAATCATGGCCAGCAGAATAAACGTGCGGCTGCCCAACCAAACCGGATTGTTCACCTCCGCAGGAAGTTGCGTCATGCTCTGCGGAAGCATTTGAGCGATCAACAGCGGCGCGGAGATGTCATGAAGTGACACTAAACCACTCTTGCCAAGACGGCGTCGAGCATTTGTGCCGTGTTGAGGCTTGCACCGCCGCTGGCGATATCGGCGGTCCGCAATCCGTCGGCCAGTACCGCGCGGACCGCCGCTTCGATTTTCTCAGCCGCGTCGTCAAGTTTAAGCGAATGGCGCAGCATCATCGCGGCGGCCAGTATGGTTGCCAACGGATTGGCAACTCCTTTTCCCGCAATGTCCGGTGCCGATCCGTGAATCGGCTCATACAATCCAGGTCCGCCGTCACCGATCGATGCGCTGGGCAGCATCCCGAGAGAACCCGGCAACATCGATGCTTCATCGGTCAAAATATCGCCGAACAAATTCGCGGTCACCACGACATCGAACGCAGTTGGCTTTTGAATCAGGTACATCGCCATCGCATCGACCAACACGACGTCAAATTTCACATCGGGAAACTCGTCTTTCATCACCCGCGCCGCGGCTTGTCGCCACAAACGACTTGGCTCCAGCACGTTGGCTTTATCAACGCTGGTCAAATGGTTGCGGCGACCCCGCGCCGCGATTGCCGCCAAGCGAACCACGCGTTCAACCTCGGCGACGCTGTAAATCATTTGCTGGAAAGCGGTCTCCTGCTTGCCCGTACCCGACCGGCCGGATTCCCCGAAGTAAACATCGCCCGTTAATTCGCGGACGAACAAAATATCGGTTCCGGCGACGATTTCGCGCTTCAGCGGTGAGGCGTCGAGCAATTCGTCGAACGGTTTAATGGGCCGCAGGTTTGCGAACAAAGAGAGCGCCTTGCGAATTCCCAACAATCCTTGTTCGGGCCGCACCTTCGCCGCTGGGTCATCCCATTTCGGACCACCGACAGCACCCAGCAAGATCGCATCGCTGGCGCGACACGCGGCTACGGTTTCATCGGGCAATGGATTGCCCGTTTTGTCGATGGCGACGCCGCCAATCAACTGTTCTTGGTAGACAAACGAATGCCCAACGACGTCACCAATCTTGTCCAACACGCAAGCGGCAGCGTGGACGATTTCGGGACCAATTCCGTCGCCGGGAAGAAGCGTGATATTGAACTGCATATTTGATTAAGCGAACCGCCAGTGGAGTACCGGAAACGAGAAGATGATACCAATTTGCTCGTCGGCGCGACTGGGGCATTGTCTCAACGGTTTTTTCGCTGGCTTTGCCAGCGAAATTTGCACCGAACGATTGGGGACAATCGTTCTACAAAAAAGGCTTCACGGCGTTGCCCAGAATTGCCAGCGTTGAAGTTAACGCGGGCCGATTCAGCTCGTTGCGGCAAGCGATGGCATTTCGATTTCGTAGCCCGAGCGATACTCGCGTTTGAGCATCGCGTTGGCTTGCTCGTCGCCCTCGATTTGCTCGGTCTTGGCGTTCCACTTCACCGTGCGTCCCAATCGACCGGAAATACCGGCAAGGTGACAGGTGTTGAGCATTTGCATGTGGGAATGCACGTCGGAGATTGGCTCCTGTCGTGACTTGGTGCATTCGAGGAAACAGGCCCAGTGTGCCGAACGTTCGCTGCCGATCATCGGTAGGTTCTTATAAACCTTGGCGATCGCATCTTCGGGCAATGGATTGTCAGCTAGTTCCTCGACCGGTGCGCCGGCGAGCTTACCACGGCTGACGAAAATACGCCCCTTGTCGCCCTCGATCAAACAACCGTTATCGGTGTCATTGCGAATAATCATTTGTGTCCCGCCGGGAAACTCAACTTGGAAATTGAACTTCGTCGCGGTGTTGTAGCGATCATTGGTGACAGGCATTCCAGCGACGAATTCGACGGGGTGTTCGGCCGAACCACCGACGGAAAGCGGCCCATCGGTTTGACCATTTAAATGCAACGCCCAGGTGCAAATATCAACATGGTGAGCGCCCCAGTCGGTCAACTTGCCGCCCGAGTATTCATACCACCAACGAAATTCATAGTGACCGTTGGTGTTCGCTTCACTTCGGCGAGCCGACTTATCGGAATGACGATAATCGACCTTGGGAACTGGCCCGAGCCAACGTTCCCAATTGAATTCCGCTGGTACTGCAGCGACAGGGATCGCGTCGCACGACGGTGCGCCGCCAATTGCCGCTTGGACGCGATGAATCTTGCCTAAGCGGCCTTCGTTGACCAAGGCCATCGCCTTGGTGAACAAGCTAAATGTGCTGCGTTGTTGCGTGCCCACCTGGACAATGCGGCCGGTCTCTTTTTGCACTTTGCGAATCAGCTTGCCTTCGTCGATGGTCAGAGTCAGCGGCTTTTCGCAATAAACATCTTTACCCGCATACATCGCTTCAATCAACGGCTTGGTGTGCCAGTGATCGGGTGTGGCGATGTGAATCACACTGATGTCGTCGCGATCAAGGATGTTGCGATAATCTTCGTAGACGTCGGCCTTGCCCTGGCTCAATTCGGCGTTGACTTTGTCGCGTCGCGAAGCGTCGACGTCGGCGATGGCAACCAGGTCGATCCACTTGCCGGCCGCCTTCATGTTGCCGGTGCCCATGCCGCCGGCACCGATCAGTCCAACCGGAATGCGATCGTTCTTGCTGGTCGGCTCATCCGCCGCCGAGCGAGGGTTTGAAACAAAGTACGGCACTGTCGTAATCGCTGCGGCACCCGCAGCCGTTTTCAGAAAGCGACGTCGTGACGAAATAGGTTTGGTCATTTAAGAGTCACCAGGTGGGATTGGGAAAGAAATGGTCAGCGCAGTTCTCGCTGGACCGCAACAACATCATAAGCAAAGCGTCGATCGCCGTGTGCAATGGAAGCCAAATTACATCCGCACACTTGTGCCCTTGGTCAAGGCCATGAACGCCGATTCAAGATCAAGCTGTTCTTCGCTAAATCGTCGCAAATTAATGCCATTTTCGATCAGCCGGCGCGGCAAGTCGCTGTAATCCGTCACCTCGCTGCGAAGCACCACGCGAATCGACGCGTCGCCCGGTTCAATCGCCTGGACCTTCTCGTGGCCGTCGAGCAACTGGGCGATATTGACCAACTGATCCGGCGTCGCCGGCTCGATTACCAGCACCGTGTGCTCGCGAACTTGTTTGAGCACTTCAGTGACCGTCGCGTTGACCTTCAACTCGCCGCGATCGATGATTCCGACCTTATTACAAATGTCGGCCAACTCGGGCAGAATGTGACTACTGACGATGATCGTCTTGCCCATTTGGCCAAGCCGCCTAAGCAGGTTTCGCATCTCGATTCGCGCCCGTGGATCGAGCCCTGACAATGGTTCATCCAACAGCAACACCTGTGGATCGTGCATCAGCGTTCGCGCCAACCCAAGGCGTTGAGTCTGGCCACGTGACAATGTGTTTGCAAAGGCATCACGTTTGAACTCAAGATCAACCACGTCAAGCATTTCATCAACGCGTTTGCGTCTGGCTTCGCCATTGATGCGATAGGCCGCGGCAAAAAACTCGAGGTATTCAACCACGGTCATGTCGTCATAAACACCAAAGAAGTCTGGCATGTATCCGACCAATCGACGAATCTCTTTTGGCTTGGTGTGAACCGAATTGCCGCACACATAAGCTTCGCCCCAACTGGGTGCCAACAACGTTGCGATGATCCGCATCGTCGTCGTCTTGCCCGCACCGTTGGGACCGATGAAGCCGAACAGATCGCCTTCGCCGAGATCCAGTTCAATGCTGCGGATCGCAAAGATGTCGCCGTACTTTTTAGTTAGGTCAATGGTTTTAATCACGCAGCAAACTCTTTAAAAAAACGATACTTATAAGCGTGGTGGCGAAACGTTTAGCAGCACCCGCACCGCCGATACCGATTGACGCTGAACCGGAAAATCGACGTTCAGCGCCGGCTCGGCCAATTCGCCATACAACATCGCGGTCTCCTGGTCTAGCAACTCGCTGAGGTCAAGATTCGCCAAAGGTCGGTTTGCCAACCCGGTGTAGTCACGGCCACCAACAACCGAATGGAACATCAGTATCTCCGCCAAACGTCCCAGATCGTCATCCATCTCGACGTTCCAAGGTTCCGAACGCGACGAGTTCTCGAGCGCTTCGCGACGCGCCAACAGCCAGCGAAAATTCTTTTGGCGAAGCGACTCAACCGAAGTGACTGTTTCGCCAGCGCGAATTCGCGTTGGCAACAGATAGACCCATTCGCCGTACACCAACGCACCGTTGAGCAAATCGACCGGCAATGGATTGGTTAAGCTGCCGGCAAGTAATTCGTTGCCACGGCGTCGCGATAACGACGACTGGCCAATCAGCCGCGGCGCGAACGACCACCGGCTGGCAATGCCCTTGCTGCCACCGGGCGGCAGCGGCACACCGCATACGCTTGTCCCTGGATCACCTGGTTTTGAGTTAATAAACGCGACGTCATACGAAGGCATTCGGCTGTCTTCACCCACAATCGAAATGCCGCCGAACGTCGATCCCGGATGACCAAACGGTGCCGAAACGATCGCCGCATCGGTGGCCGTTGCAACCAGCGCCGGGTCGATGGTGGCGAGGTAGTCCGCCTGTGTCGCATCATCGCAGGACAGATGAGCCCACGACCAACCGCGTCCGACGGGTTGGTCACTTTTGGCATCAATATCCACAATCTCGATCCGGTTCATAAACGCGGAATGGGCGACGGCGGATTCCGCAGGTCGGCCCAGTCCAAGAAATAACGCCGAGACCAAAGCGATGCTCAACGGAAACGTTATCCAGCCCAGCAGCGGGCGACCAAGAATCCGATTGACCAGCCAATAGTCGATCGGTCCGACTAGCGCTGCCAAGGCCAATAAGACCAGTGACACCACTGAGTACGGCACGCGGCGTTTGTGGTCGAAGTTATCCAGTGTTGCGCGGACTTGGCCGGCAATGTCGTCGTAAGCGACTGCGGTTGATGCACTGCGGTTGTCGCGACGACCTTCGACTTCGGTCTTAAACAAGTCTCCGACCAATCGAGATACCAACAACGTTCGCTCGGGCCAGCGCTGCAGTTCAGCCGAATCGAGCGCAACACTGACGACCGTGACCCGGCCAAAGCCAACGGTTTGCTGCATCGCCAATCGCAACGGTTGACGCAATGCATTACGACCGGAGATCATCGTCAGCCCTCCGCGAGCCGGAAGTTCGCTGCCCTCCAACGTCGGCAATTTTGTCTGCGAGGTTGTGTAGGTTTCAAACGCCGACGCATCGATTCGATTGATCTTCGATTCCGCTAACCAGGGGACGATTTCCGACAACCACGGTGCGGCGGCGATCATCGCTTTGGGATCATTGCCAAGTGACAACAGCAAATGTCCGCCTTGGCGAACCCACTGGATGATGGCCATTCCCTTGGCCATGTCCAGCGTACTGAGTGCCTCGATTCCGGACGGACCAATGACGATCAAGTCGACTCCGGTGTAACCAATGGTTTGGTCGGGAACGTCGTCACCCCGCTTGATCTGGCTGACAGCCACGGTTGCGGCTCGTTTCAATAAATCGTTTTGCCCGATCAGGTTCAAACTCAGCGGATCACCAAAGGTCACAATCCACGGCATTGTCGCCGGGATTGATTTGCCGTTGAATCGTGCCGATCGAATGAGCGTATCGTTGGCATTAAACAATCGCAGCGGCACCGAGGTCGAACCGGGAACAGCGTACAGCCAGCGGTTCGTCTTTGCGGTGCCAGCCACATTAGGTTGTTGGTATCGGACTCGCACGCCGTCTCCGTCGAGCGTTTGGACGGCGGCAACTTGATCGGCATCAGCACCAGCGCGGATCGCAGTCCACCTGCCAACGCGATAGATACCGCCAATGCCGACCTGCACTGGATCGACGGCGGCAGGTTGCTCGGCAAGTAGATGAGTCGGAGCGGTGAGGGCGAACGCAATCACGGCCAGCAGCAACGTCGCGCAATCAAACTTCACGGCTTCACTTCGTCGGGGCATGTGCAGACAAGTTTTTGACAGCCCGGACAACCATGACCGTACTTCGCCGTCAACGCGGATGCCAAATCAATCTCGGCGACATTCGCAATTGTGGCCAACCAAGCAATCACGTCAGCAAACTCTTCGGCCAAGTTTTCACGATCGTCACCGCGCAGCGCCGAGGCCAATTCGCCGATCTCTTCCATCAGCCACATGAACGTTCCATCAATGCCCCGCGCGGCATCTTTCTCGAAATACATTTCGCGGATGTGGGTTTGCAAGTCACGCAACGAAAGATCGCTGTTGGACGTTGTCGAAGGGTGGTCGGGTGGCGGCATTGTTGGTTGGTATACGGCGGCTAAGCAAAAGTGGTTCCGGCGATTATAGTAACGCTTGGTTCGGTTTCGCGGTCCCCGGCTTGCGGCATGGCCGTCGCAGTTTTTCCGGTGGTTTTTGAGTGTCCAACGATTCGTTTCACCGTTACCCGTTCTATTCGCCACGTTTTTGGCACGGAATGCGCCCCGCCGGATGGTGGGCGTTGCTCCGCCAAGGGCATTTCGCAATCCACCCCAGCCGCCTGCCGATGGCGTTTGCGATCACGTTTGCGACCGGCGTTAACACGCTGCTGGCGGGGTTGCAGTGGTTGATTTACGGGCGAAAGTTGGCCAGCAATGAACTCGTGTCACCACCGATTTTTATCATCGGCCATTGGCGCAGCGGCACGACGCTGTTGCACGAATTGTTGGTGCTCGACGCTCGCTTGAGCAGTCCTTCGACGTTCCAGTGTTTTGCTCCGCATCACTTCTTGGTCAGCGAATGGTTTTTTCGTTGGTTCTGCGGCTGGCTGCTCCCGGGCAAGCGTCCGATGGACAATATGGCTGCGGGCTGGGACCGGCCGCAAGAAGACGAGTTCGCGCTCGTGAATCTTGGCTTGCCATCGCCCTATCGCCGCATCGCGTTTCCCCACAATCCGCCACCGGATTTGGATTACTTCGATACCGAACAATTGCCCGCTGGCGAAATAAAAGTCTGGACTGCGGCGCTGGATCAATTTCTGCGTCGCGTTAGCTTTCGCACGGGCCGCCCGCTGGTGGTCAAAAGTCCGACCCACACCGGCCGCATCGCGACGCTAGCCAAAGCGTTTCCGGGTGCCAAGTTCATTCATATCACGCGCGACCCGCGAAATCTTTTTCCGTCAACAGTCCGGCTGTGGCGCAGCCTCGACGAGGCCCAGACGCTGCAGACGCCTAGCGACACCGGGCTGGAAGAATATGTCATCGACTGTTTCCAGCGCATGGATGTTGCGCTGCAGCGTGACCGCGAGAAAATCGATCCAGGCCATTTTGTCGAACTCCGCTACGAGGACTTGATTGCCGATCCGGTGGCGCAGGTCGAAGCGATCTATGGCCAGCTCAGGCTTGGTGACTTCGATTACGTGCGCGACGTGCTAGTTGCTTGGGCCGCCAAAGAACACCGCGAGTACAAGGTCAATCAACATCGCTTGTCCGCCGAGCATGAAGCAATGATCCACCAAAAATGGGCTGGGTATTTCGAGCGATACGGCTATTGACTAATTACTCGGAAACGCCCAGCAGCACGTTGAACGCTTCTTGGTAGAACTTTTTGCCGTAGGTCAACTCGCCGCCTTGGTGCCCAACCAGTCCGACCATCACCGCGATCGCCAGCAAACCGATTTGCCAAAACTTCGCTAGCCCTGCCGATCCGCTGCGCAGCCAAGCCAGTGCGAACAACGAGGTGGTGATCGATGCGATGGTGACGACAATCGCGGACCAGCGGTGCCAAAAAATCTCGGCGTCGAAATCAACTCGGCTCCAATTGCCGTAGCCTTCGCGCACCGCGAAGGACCAGCCCATCGCCGAGGCAACAATCGCTGACCCGGTGCCGATGAACAGACACACGAGCGCCACATTTTGACCCAAGGCAGGATATTTCCAGCCAATCACGACGAACATGCCACCAACCAATAACAACGCGATCGGAAAATGAACCGTTGCCGGATGCAGATAGCCTTGAAAAGCCCAAACGCGGCCAAACAACGATTGCGGAGCGATAACGGGCGCGGCAACGACGGCAACATTCATGTTATCCGGCATCGCTACGAGTGCATCGGCCGGCCAATTAGCGCCCTCGTCAATCCAAACCTTGATCAGCGTCAATTCGCCTGCTGACAGCGGCCCGCCGTGGTCCGCCGGAGGCATTTGCAAATCGGCGTCATCGGTTCGCAAGTAGTCAGTCCAAAGACTGCTCGCTGAGGCATCGCCGGCTTCGATGTAGCCCAGCAAGCTGTCGCGATCATCAACGCGCAGATCGTTCTTCGCATCGTCGGGCCCATGACACTTCAGGCATCGGGTCGCCAACAGCGGAGCGATCTGGCCGCCGAAGTCAACAACGTTTTCCTCCGCCGCCAAAGTTACCGCAAGGCACAGCGACGCGACCGCCAACAATATCGTTCGCGAAATCAGTTCGTTCATTCGCATTCCAAATGACTGCGGAAAAAAGTCTCTGACCCCATTTGCCGGGAACCGGCCCTGCGGGTGCTTCGCACAATTGGGGTCAGACACTTATTTTCCGCCTGGTAAGTTTGTGATTTGTAGCCGATCAGTGTACCGAAATCCTCGCCCGCACCCAACAGCTTTGCGCGACCAGCTAGGATAGTCCCGTTGAATCCTTTTCCTCGTGGAGTCCCGTTCGATGCGTCAACTACTTGCCGCCGCACTTTTATTAACAGCACCATGCCTTGGGTTTGCTGCTGACGTTCAGTCGCTGCGCGGTTCGCGACCCAATATCGTGTTGGTGATTACGGACGACCAAGGTTACGGGCCACTGGGTCGGCATGATAACCCTTGGATTCGCACGCCCCACATGGACGCATTGCACGACCATAGCGTGCGCTTCGATCGATTCATGGTCAGCCCCACATGTGCCCCCACGCGGTCGGCGCTGATGACCGGACGGCATCCGATGCGCAACGGAATTACTCACACGATTAACGAGCGAGAAAGACTGACGTTGGCTGCGACGACGTTGCCACAATCGCTGAGAACCGCAGGCTACCGCAGTGCGATTTTTGGCAAGTGGCATTTGGGTGACGAAGACGAATATCAACCCGGGGCGCGTGGTTTTGACGAATCGTTCATTCACGGTGCCGGCGGCATCGGCCAGTCATATCCGTGCAGTTGTGCCGACGCGCCGGACAATTCGTACTTCGATCCGGTCATTCGTCACAACGGCAAGTTTGTCCAAACCAAAGGCTTTTGCACCGACGTGTTTTTCGATGCCGCGATTGATTGGATTGACGTTCAGCGACAAACCGGCGACCCGTTCTTTGCTTACGTCGCGACCAACGCACCGCACGCTCCGTACTTTGCACCC
This sequence comes from Pirellulaceae bacterium, assembly GCA_041753075.1. GTDB lineage: Bacteria > Planctomycetota > Planctomycetia > Pirellulales > Pirellulaceae > UBA6163. Next base: position 19,709 of record JBGSVE010000011.1, on the reverse strand, counting down.
GAACCAAACCGCAAACGATTCGCGGACCTCGGCTTCGACAAAAATCATGCTGGCTTCTATGGCATGGTCGAAAACATCGATGAAAACCTCGGGCGACTGTTGGCGTCGCTCGAATCGATGAAGCTGTTTGAAAACACGATCGTTATCTTTATGTCCGACAACGGCATGGCTGGCATGGCGGGCCCTCCGCTGAATCAACCGATCGGCACCGCCGCCGATGGGAAACCGATGATCGCAAACAACGGCGGCATGAAGGGACTGAAGGGCTCGGTCGATGAGGGCGGCGTGCGGGTTCCACTCTTCGTTCGCTGGGATGGCAAACTTGAACATAATCAAACCGTCGACCACGTCGTTGCGCACATCGACATCTTGCCGACGTTGGTAGAGCTCGCCGGGGCGACGTTGCCAACCAATCAAGTCGAAGGTCGCAGCCTATTACCGCTGTTGGCCGATCCGTCGGGTCCGTGGGTAGATCGTTTGCTGTTCGATCACAAAGGTCGCTGGCCGACGGGTGCCGAACCCAATGATTACCAGTGGGTCGATTTCACCGTGCGCGGTTCGCAGTACCGTTTGGTTGGCGAAGATGAACTGTTTGATATGGACGCCGACCCTGGCCAAACGAAGAACTGCATTGACCAACACCGCGACTTGGCGGCGACGATGCGCCAGGCCTATGACCAATGGTGGAAAACGACCCGACCACTGATGATTAACGAGACGGCGGCGATGTCCAAAACGAAGCCGTATCACGAAGCGTTTGAGGCGCAGCAGGCCGCCGGCGGCATTCCCCCTTGGCAACGGTTGCGATAGGAACGTATCAAATTGTGGGAATTCATTGGCCAGCGATTCCTTCAAGGCGATACGAAATCTCGATTACCACCGAAACGACCACTAAACCTGACCGCGTTGCCGCCGGGCCGTGGTCGCCGTTGGCGGTGCCAACTTTCCGCGTGCTGTGGATCGCCTCATTGGCCTCCAATACCGGGACCTGGGTGCATGAAGTTGGCGCGGCATGGTTGATGACTTCGCTCGACGGCACTCCGCAGATGGTGTCCGCCGTGCGGGTCGCGATGTCGTTGCCAATCTTGCTGCTGGCGATTCCGGCGGGAACGCTCGCCGACCGCGTCGATCGTCCGCGATTGCTCGTCGGCGTGCAAGCAATGCTGTTGATGACGGCGGCGACATTGGCCGTGATGACTTTCTGCGACACGATCACGCCGACTTGGTTGCTGGTGTTGACTGGCTTGATGGGATTGGGCTTGGTCATTCACGTGCCAACGTGGCAAGCGATGATCCCGGAATTGATCCCGCGTGAGCAAATCCCGCAGGCCGTCGCGCTGGGCAGTATCAGCTTCAACTTGGCCCGCAGCGTGGGACCGGCAACCGGCGGATTGTTGATCTCGCTGGTCGGAACCTGGGCGTCGTTTGCGGTCAACGCCACATCCTTCGCCGTGGTCATTGCCACGCTGGTATGGACGCGCAAACCGCCCGCGACGACTGGCCCGCACGAGCCGTTTTTCGCGTCGATGCAAACTGGCGTCCGTCTGGTAATCACCGACACGGCGATCCGCAATGTGCTGTTAAGGCTGTTCTTGTTTGTGATGCCAGCCAGTGCAATTTGGTCGTTATTGCCGCTGATCGCCAAGCAGCAATTGCGTTGGGACTCGCGCGGTTATGGTGCCTTGGTCGCCGCGATCGGCGTCGGCGCGGTGGTCGCTGCCGCTGCGTTACCGCGACTACGACGCCTCATCGGCGCGGATCAGACCGTTTTTGTGTCGATGTGCGTTTACGCCGCAGCCTTGGCGGTCGCATCGATCTCGGCCAGCCCCGTTGCCGTGATGACGGCGATGCTGGTGATTGGACTCAGTTGGATGTGGGTGCTGACGACGCTGAACTCAACCGCCCAGATGCGCCTTACCAATTCGGTCCGAGCTCGAGGCATGGCCTGCTATTTGTCGGTGATGGCCGGCGGCATGGCGACGGGGTCGTGGACCTGGGGCTTGATCGCCGAAGAATACTCGCACCGAATTGCCCTGCTGGCTGCCGCAGCGGTAATGCCGATTGCGGCGGTCTTGGGAACGATGATGAAGTTGGAAAGTCGCGACAAAGCATCGCTCCAGTAAAAGCTGCGAGCTTTGCATTTGGCATCGGTGGGGCCGAGCTACCACTCGATCGAACATTGGCTGGCTGTCTGCCATCAGTTTCGCGTTGGGTGTGCTTGTGGCAAGAACGTTACCGCAACGCGTGAAAAATGGACAGTGAATGTCCGTTGCCAAAAAAGCATTTGGTCGATTGGCAATTGCCGGTATAGTTAGGAATGAAATAGCGGACGGAGTCTTCATCCAAGGTTCGCAAGGTTTTCTTCGGTTCGCCACGCTTGGCGAGATCGATTTTGCCAGAATCAGGTGTTGAATTCCGCTCGATCCTAAATTTCGAGTCATTTGTTTTTCGCTTTTTAGTTCCGATCGAAAGGTCTGATATGAAGTTCTTGTCGTTGGTAACTGCCTGCTTGGCGACGTTCTTGTTTATCGCAGGTTGCGGTGGTGGCGACGGGACGACGGTGATTCAGCCCACCGAAGACTACCAACCGACCGCTGAGGAACAACAAATGCAAGCTGAGATGGATGCGGCTCGCGAGGGCGCGTCGCAGTAGAAGGGTTACGTCTTTACGGTCGCGCTTAGCGGCTTTTTCTGAATTACACAGTCGGAGTTAGGGGACAAATCAGATGTCATTTTTAGATCGCTCGGCTCAAGGTGAGACGAGACGCCGTGGTTTTACGTTGGTCGAATTGTTGGTCGTCATCGCAATCATTGGGGTCATGGTCGGTCTTTTGCTTCCTGCAGTTCAAGCGGCCCGCGAAGCAGCACGTCGCATGAGCTGTGGCAACAATTGCAAACAACTCGGTTTGGGTGTTCACAACTACCACGCCGCCTACAACACATTGCCCATGCACATGGGCGGCACCAATCGAATTCAAGCCGGCGTTGCCAGTTGGTTTGTGTCACCCGGCGGCACAGATCGCGGCTCAAATCGACTGATTCTCAGTGTGTTCGTCGGGCTGACGCCGTTTGTCGAGCAACAAGCACTCTGGGAGCAGATCAGCAGTCCGAATTCGACGGACTTGTCTTTGCCTGTGACAACCCCGCCAACGCCTCGCGTACCTGCCTGGCCCGCAATGGGGCCAATGCCAACCGACGAGAACAATGGTTTAGGCGCGGGAACGAACATGCGCAACACGGCATATGCTCCTTGGATGACGGAAGTCAACACGTTCCGATGTCCGAGTGATCCAGGCACTGGTTTACCGGCAATGGGTCGAACCAACTATGCGGCGTGCCTGGGTGATGCGGTGCAATTTCACGACCAAGGTCCCTACAACAACGGATCGTTACAGACAATTGACGCAGCAACCTCGATTTCCTTGCGCGCAACGGCTCGTGGTGTATTTGTAACTCGTACAAAATCAGGCCTGCGTGATATTCTTGACGGCACAGCCAACACGATCATGTTCGGGGAAATTGCGACTGATCTGGGCGATCGAGCAATTACTACTGCTTACAAAAACATCACGGACTTTGCGATGGTTCGTAACAACCCGTTGGTATGTCGGACAGCGGCCAACATCGATCCGCTCAGACCTCGTTTTTGGCAGGCAACCGCGACCAACATCGCCATCGCCAATCAGGGTCGAGGTTTCCGCTGGGCAAGCGGTTGCCCTCCTTATTCGGCTATGAACACGATCCTGCCGCCGAACAGCGAAGTGTGCTTGGCGTTTGGTCACACCGGCAACGGCATGTTGCCACCAAGCAGCCGACATCAAGGCGGTGTTCACGTCGTTATGGCCGATGGTGCCGTGAAGTTCATTACCGATTCGATCGAAGCGGGCAATTCTGGCAATGGAACCGTCACCAGTACGGGCACAGGCAATCGTGCACCGGGTTCGGCCAGCCCGTACGGCCTGTGGGGTTCATTGGGAACGAAGGCCAGTAAAGAAGTGATCAGCGGCGACTTCTAGACTTGGTTAATGTCAAGCGACAAAAATTGTAGAACGGTTGTCCCCAACCGTTCTACAATCGCCTAAGGGACCGACCACTAACTTGAGTGCGGAGCGACCCGTTGCTCGGCGCGACGTGTAACAACACTCAGCGCAGCCGCTAAACCGACCAACATCGCCACCGTGCTGGCTCCGAGCACACTGACGATCGCGATGCGTTGGCCAACTTGTTGTCGATGCCATTGAGACTTGATCATCTGTTGGTCGGCCTTGTCAAAACGCAACACCGTGGCGGATTCGAATAGCTCTTCGTCGCCACGTTTGATTGTTCCCAAGTAGTGCTTTGTCGGGTCACGATGCGCGTCAATCCAATCGTCATCGATTTGGACGACACCGCTACTCTCCTCGTCGCCCGTGAGAGTCTCGACATAGGTTTCCAACGCGGCTCGCAATTGCACGCGCAGCGAATCGTTGCACAGAGCTTCGGTGCTGCACGGCGTCGATGTCACCGGCCAAACGTGAACGGCTCCGCTCAGGTCCGGTGTGTTGGCGACCCATTCGGGACGCTGGCTTGGATATTCCTGGTGACTCGATGGCGGAACCGAAAGCGGCGTCGCGGGCTTGGCCACATCGTCACTTGCGGCCAAGGTAGTCGCGACCGAAACCCACGACCCGAACGAAACCAGAGCAATAAATAGCACGACCAAGTCAAATCGTTTGTCAAGCATCGCTACGCCAACTTTCCTTTCGCGCCGACCAACTCGGACGGCTTTTCATTGGTTCCGACCAAGTCGCGCTGCCGTGGGTTTTCCCAGGGTGCGCCAATTTGAGTTGCAATCACCGTGCCCGCAGCGACCAACATGCCATACGGTTGGCTGATCGGTACGACTTGCTGGATCAACCAATCGGCCACCGTCACCACTGCCACCGAACCAAGACTCAGTCGTGTACTGCGCAGCGGGTCGGTCGTGCGCCACCAACGCACCACGGCCAACAACAATGCAAAGTGAACCATATAAGCTGACATTCGCGGCAATCCATCGCTGATGTATAGCGCCTGGGGCAACTCGGTCTCGCGAATGGTTCGTGCCAGGCCGGCACTGGGATCGAGCATCAAGTAATTCGCGACCACATAGGCCATCGCACCGACGCCACCACCGACGCCAAGCATCACCATACGGCGACGCAGCGGATCGCCATCATGGGCTTCCCACAACTTGCCCATGGCGAGAGTTGCCATCGACGTGACAAGCGTCATCACACCAGCCCACGCGTAAGGAGCGAGCGTATCGGCATTCACGTCCTCGTTGCGTATCCCAATCACACCCGCAGCGACCGCGCACAAACACGCGGCGATCGTTGCCGCGGTCCAAGACCCGGACAACTCGGCAAGCTGTGTCGAAGCTCGCTTGGACGATAGCTCCAGCCGCTTGATCTGGGTCCAGCGTTTCTTTGAAATCGGACGCGGTCGCGATTGTGCCGCGATCGCCAGTCGATGTGCTTCTTGATAGGAAACCCCCGGTTGGGCACCAATCAACATTTGGCGAATGATGTAGTACGGGACGTAAACGATTCCCAGCACTGACAGCAGCGGCAATAGCCACCGCGTGTGAATCACCAAGCCAAAGACGGCGAGCGTCACGAGCAACAAACGCTGGAATCGATTCAGGTGAATGTTGTGCCACCAGGACTGCATGTTGTGCAGTCCGCTGGACACGGCGCGGGCCACCGGTTCGGGCGCTGTCGTCGAAAGCTTTGCCGCTTGTGATCCAGGTCTCGCCGCGGCGGGTTGTCCAGGACCGACGACGGTTGCGGTCAAAATTGGCTGGTCATCGCCGGCGACTTTCAGTTGCAGGGCAATTGCCGCCACCATTTCGCTGGCCGATGCCCAGCGTGAGCGTGGATCTTTTTGCAATGCGCACTCAATCGCGCTGCGATACGGCCCGCGCACGATCGACAGGTCAGGCGTCGCCGTCATGTGTTTCATGATGATCTCATGACTGCTCTCGCCATCGAACGGCAATCTGCCGGTGACCAATTCGTATAGGATCACGCCGAGCGCATAGATGTCGATCTCGCGACCATATTCGCCGCGCGCAATCTCTGGAGCCATGTAATGAAACGTGCCGACACTTTCGGTATGGCCGGCACGCCGCGACTCGGAAATGAATTTGCTCAAACCGTAATCGCCGACCTTCACAATACCGCGATCATCAAACAAATTGCCGGGCTTCAAATCACGATGCACGACGCCTTCTTGGTGCAAGTGTTCGACGCCCGCCGCCATTCCGCTGAACCAGCGCAGCACTTCGGCGTCGCCAAAGCCCGTTGGCGCATCATCAAGCCGGTCGCGCAGGTTCGGCCCGGCAACATACTCCATGACGACCCACCAATTTTCTTGGGCGTCTTTGCACACGTCGTAGATCGCAACCAGATTGGGATGCTTCAGATTCAAGCAATGCGACACGCCCCGTAGTTCGATTTCGAGGTTGCGTTGAATCTGTTTGACCGCAACCTCTTTGCCGGCGTCGCTGATTGCAAAATAAACTTCGCCGAAACCACCGATCCCAATTCCACGCTGGACGGTATAGCGATCCAGCAATCGAGCACCGTTTTGATAAGTAAACCGAGCGGCAGACAGCGGCCGAGACACTGGGTTGGCCAGCGGCGAGGCGGTCGTAGGTTGTTCATGCGTGTTCATCGGCGCGTTTTCGCGATGGAGTTGTTTGTCTACAGCATTATCACCAACGTGCCACGTTGTGTGCGACGTTGACGGCTTTAGGCTTGGTCGTCGACGCAGTTTGGCGCAAAAACTCATGTTTTTTCGTGATTACCCCCGCGCAAAGTCATCACCACGTCATCGACTTCAACCTGTTGGCCACGAACCAGCGGTTGCGAGACGCCGTTTGAGCCTTTGAGCATCCACTGCGGGCCACGCTTGAACAACACAATTCCGCTGGTGGTCATGCGTGCTACCCGAATGTGATCCGATTGACTGGAGCCGATCAAAATCGTCGCTCCGGCGATTAGCACCGCATCGACCGGCGCGGCAAAGCGATGCGGCGGATCAAGTCTCAGCACCAACGTTCCGCTCAACGGGCTGGGTCGGTCCAGGCGTATTTTTGGAGCTTGAAGGTGTCCTGTTTCGATCGGCAACAATGTGTGGTTGGCAATCGCGATGGCCGTCGATTCAAAGTCACTGGAAATCGGCTCGTTTCGCAACCAACAATCATCTCCGCTTTTTTCAAGCACCGCGACACGTCGTCGCCACGGGCTTCGCACTCCGATATCGGCGGGGTCATCCGTACACAGTCCGCCGATCGAAAAACGCGCGCCCTCCAGAATCTGAAAGCCGCCGACGGCATCAATCCACAGTGACCAAACCGACGTCGCCAACGCGTTGGGACTTGGCGGTTGTGGCTTGGTCATGTGGGTTCGATGCGTGTTGAAGGCGATCATGGGCTTGTACAGCGGTGATGATTTCTACTGAATTTAGTCCAACTGAATCGAGGCCACCGAATCGTTTGCCGCGGCAGGCTTGGACAAATAACTCGAGATTTCGTCGAGCAGGTTCTCGCTGGTCGGATCGTCGAGGTCGATTTCGCCGAAGTAGGCGGTATCGACGGCAACGGTTTCTTCCTCGATGTCAATTCGTGTCGCGATACTGTCGAGCAACTGACGGGTCCGCGACAATTGGCTGTCGTCCAGCGCCAATTCGCTGCTTGTCTGGGCCACGCGAAGTGCCCCGATGCGGGCCTGCAGGTTCTCGACTTCGACTTCGAGTTGGCTCTTGGACGCCAACATCGCTTCCATTCGGTCGGCCGCCGATTGCAACGACGCCTCACGGGCCGTAAGCATTTGACGCAGCTTCTCGGCCGTCTCGCGACGGGTCTTGAAGCGATTGAAGCGGTTGGCCAAGTCTTCCTTGACCGTGACCAACGTGTACGTCTTACCGGCGTAGGTGTAGTTTCGATCGCCGCTGCGAAGGTCCGCGGACAATCGTTCGATGTCCGATTGCGTCTTGGCCAAAGCCTCGTCAACCGACGCAACCTGGTGTTCCAGCTTCGCCACTTCGATTTTCTCGCGGGCGATCTGCTTGGCGTTTTTGGCAATCTCGGGCTGCAGATCCGCGATCATTTGCCTGGCACGCTTCATCTCCCATTCCAACGGGACCGCGTCGCTGGCTGAATCCGTCATCCAGCTAGTCGCACAACGCACATAACTGATCGCCGGCGTGCCCAGGGAAATCCCCGAAAGCACGGCTGCGGCACCACCTGCCAAAATCATTTTCTTAAACATCTTTTATACCTGCACTCGAATAGGTAACGAACTGGGAATTGCCGCGAGATTCGTTTGTCGCCAAACGGGTCGTCACATTGACTTGAGCTGCGGTTATAAACATATTCGCAGTCCCCCTCAGAATCTTGGCAAGCGGTGACCATTTTTTCGATTGATCGGCGCGAAACGCGAAAATTTGACCAACGACGAAAACAAAAACTCGCAATCAATAGATTTTACGGCAACTAAAGCTGCACTGAATGGTACTTATTGGCGTAGTATTGATTACAGAGCTGTGAGGCTGACGAAATGACCGATAGCTGCCCGACTTGTTGGCAGTCCGCAGCAAGTGAGTGACAAATATGAGGCAATTTGACGACACCCCGGAACCGGCAGTCAACTACCTAGCAGTACCTAACATGAACCCCAGAAACAGCTTCCGACTCAAATTCACTTTTTCGCGTAGCGAGCGGTACGAAACCTGCTGAACCATTTTTCGCCCAGGCATGTCTAGTCTTTCGAGAAACAACCCGCAACGGACTGCAGAACGATTCGTCGAGGCAAAAGTGATGACTACTTCAAGCGATCAAACAGCTTCCGCCAAGACTCGTCCCGAAGCCAAGAATTGGCTTGAAATGACGAGTCAGATGAGCAAGCCTGCGACCATCGAATTTGGCCATTGGCTCGATGGCCAATTAATCGCCCTGGAAGCCCGCTATGAACGGTTTGTAACCAAGGGATCCTTGGCCAAGAAATTGCGTCGCGGCACGAAGTAACCCTTCAATAATCGCCTATCAAACCAGTGAATTGACGAACGATCCTTCATTGACCGTCGGTCGTTCGGGGCGGCCTTTGTGGATATAGGTCAGGTCCATATTACTCAACCCCAGCAGATGCAGAATCGACGCATGCAAGTCATGCACATGAACTTTGTCTTTGACGGCAAACAAGCCAAGCTCATCGGTCTCGCCGATCACTCGGCCACCTTTCACGCCGCCTCCGGCCATCCACATTGTGAATCCGCTGGGGTTATGGTCGCGACCATTGCCCCGCTCTGACATTGGTGTGCGGCCGAACTCGCCGCCCCAAACCACCAATGTCTCATCCAACATGCCACGCTGCTTCAAATCCCTCAGCAGTGCCGCAATCGGTTGGTCAACCGATCGACACAGGTTGGTATGATTCGTTTCGATGTCCGCGTGAGAATCCCATTTGCTTCCCGAACCACTGTATAGCTGAATGAATCTCACGCCACGCTCGGCCAACCGTCTGGCCAACAAGCAAAGTCGACCATAGGGATCGGTTTCGCGAGTGCCGATCCCGTACAGCGCTTGGGTCTCGGCCGATTCGTTTCCCAGATCAATCGCTTCAGGAGCTTGCGCTTGCATACGAAAAGCAAGTTCATAGCTGGTTATTCTGGCTTCCAGTTCCGACTGTTCGGGATGCTGCTCAGCAAATTGTTGATTGAGCTGGTTGATAAAGTCCAGCTTGGAAAGCTGTTGATTCTCCGCCACGCCTTCAGGAGACTGCAGATAAGGAATCGGCTGTTTGCCTTCACGAAAACGGATGCCTTGATAAACCGCAGGCATGAACCCCGCACTCCAGTTTCGCGGTCCATTGACGACCGACGTGCCATTGTCTTGCATGACCACGAAGGCGGGCAAGTCTTGGTTCTCAGTTCCTAATCCATAGCTAACCCAACTGCCAAGCGACGGACGGCCACTCAGGATCGAACAACTGTTCATTTGACAAACGCCGGCCGAATGGTTGATTCCATCGGCTTGACAGGAATGGATCACCGCCATGTCATCAACAAACTCAGCCGTTTGCGGCATCCAGTCCGAAACCCAGATTCCGGACTGGCCATGTTGTTTCCACTTGCGCTGCGAGGCCAACAGCGGGGCCTTGTTTTCACCAAACGCAGTGATGACTTTGCCAAAGCTGCCTGGGATCGTTTGTCCCGCGAGTTCTTGCAACAGCGGTTTACGATCAAACAAGTCAAGATGACTGGGGCCACCTTCCATAAACAGAAAAATGACTCGCTTCGCCGTCGGTTTGAAATGCGGTTGCTTCGCCGCAAACGGGTTTGCCGAAGCGTCCGACACTACGGCCGTGGGCGACGCGGTCATCTTGGTCGCGCCCTGCGCCTGAGACATTAAGCCAGCGAGCGCGATCGCGCCAAAACCCGCACCGCTGCGAGTTAAAAATTCTCGCCGCGTCTTGGGAGTGGCAATATGTTTTGACTCAGAATAATTCATCGTTAACTACCGCACATATAAGAATTCGTTTGAGTTCAATAGCGAATGGCAAAAATCGACAAAAGCCGTTTCGTCGGCGCTCAATTGAATGATTGACTTTCCATTGGCTTTGATTTCCAAAGTATCGTTCGCACTGTTGCTCATTACGCCAGGATTCGATTCAAATTGCCAATAGCCAATCGTATCGGCAACCACTTTCTCGGCTGAGTAAAGCAATTGATCCACCGGCAGCGATCGCATGACCAATCGAACATCATCAATTAACCCATCAAACACTGCGGGCTTGTCGCCATCGACTCTGCCAAACGTTAACGGCAGACCATTTGCAAAACCTCCCGTTACCTGGTGCTCGATCTCGGCGACCAATAGCGGTTCGTCATCATTGGACAAATTCTTGAGGTAGAACTTTACGGTTCCCGGTTGCCCATCCTTGGCCAGCGTGACGCAGGCGGCGGCGTAATACGGCGTGTCAATCTCGACATGCTGGTCCGAAAACAGCGCGGCTTCGGATAACTCGCCCGCTGCTTGCTGGCCGATCATCTGCAACACCAACGTTTGCGGCTTTCGTCGTGAACCACGCCCGGTGACACCAAACCGCCAACCGGCATTGGTGGTTTGTCCATTCCATTTTGCGACCAACGTGCGAACGGCCGAACCCTGGTCCACCGAGCGCAATTCAAAGAAGGTTTCGATCGTAAAGTCATCAACATTCATAACACCGTCGTCTTCAACCGCCAACCGCAGCTCCTGATTCTCAAGGCCAAATCGAACCGATTGGCCATCACGATACGGCATCTTTGCCGTCTCGATCAGGCGGCTACCATCACCTGCTTGAAGTCGATTGATTCTGGCGGTTTGAGCGCGAAAAAAATGAATCGATTGCTCGAGCTCGAAATCAGTAGGTTGGCGGCCATAGACCCAATTCCAAACGCGGGTCACCTGAGCACTTACATCGCCGGACTCGCTGCGAATAGAACTTGCCAACTTGCGGGCGTGTCCAAGCATCAACTCGCTGTTGATCAACAACAATGACTGCACCGGAGTCGTGGTCGTGTTTCGCGATGCGCTACTGGAAAAGAAAAGCGGCAAGTCAAAGCTGTCGAGCAGCTCGTCAGGCGAGTTTCGCAGCACGCGGGTGTAGATCGTCCGCGCGTTTCCATCGGCCATGACACTCGGTCCGCCACCGCGTTCTTCGAGTTGCCCCGACACCGCCAAGACCGCATCGCGAATCTGTTCCGCTTGCAGCCTCCGCGTCTCACTGCGCCAATAGTATCGATTCAGCGGATCGATCACATGATACGCTTCGTAATCGGGATGCGTCGAAGCTTGGCGGTAGGTGGCGGAATTAAGAATCATGCGGTGTAGTGACTTCAGACTCCAGCCATTATCAATAAATTCGCTGGTCAACCAATCGAGCAGTTCCGGATGTGTGGGTGCCTCGCCGAGTTTACCGAAATCACTCGCGTTGGCGGCAAGTCCGCGTCCGAAATGGCTTTGCCAGATACGATTGACGATTACCCGAGTGGTCAGCGGATTGGTCGGATCGGTCATCCACTTGGCCAATGACGCGCGGCGCCCGGTGGTGATTGACTTGCTGGGACCGCGCTGAATCGTTGCGGGTTGCTCATCCAAAATGCTCGGGATACCGGGCTCGATCAGCTCGTCAGGGCGTTTGGCGATGAACGTCGGCGGGGCGATCGGACCGATGTCGGAAACTCCCATCGCCGTGGGCAATGGATCCGGCCGCAGATCTTTAACGGCCTCAAGCTGACGCTTCAGATCGAGCAGTCGATCCTTTTCGTCTGATTTCATCTCGGCTTCGATGCGGCTGTATTCATCATCGACTTGACGCCTCACCAGGTAAGCGATTTGCTGCTCATAGGGCGCTTGGTCGCCACGACTCTTACGTGCAATCACTTGAATGTCTTCGGGAAAGCGACTGATCGCCCTCTCTTTAAGCAACTCGCGATACGGAGCCTCCAACGCCGCAATCTCGGACCGGATCGACGCCGACTTTTCGTCCCAAAACTGTAAAGCCGATTCGTATTGTGAAATTTCAGCGGCGGTGGCAACCGTTACATCGACGGGAACCAGCGGTGCAAAGTAGGCCTGCAAGCGAAAGTAATCTTTCTGCAACAGCGGATCAAACTTATGGTTGTGACACTTCGCGCATTGCAACCCAAGCCCCAGAAATACGTCAGCGGTCGTATCGGTAACATCTTCCATGATGGTCCGCCATTGTCCGGGCGCGTCACGGATATTCCATTCGTAGACCCAGTGCCGTAAATAACCAAGCGCTACTTGCGCTTCAATGCTCTCGGGAAACAGTTCGTCGCCGGCGATCTGTTCTTCAACGAAACGATCGTAAGGCTTGTCGTCGTTAAATGACTTAATCACATAATCGCGATATCGCCAAGCATTATCACGAAAGCCATCGGCGCGGTAACCATCGGAGTCGGCATAACGAACCAGGTCGAGCCATTGTCTGGCGGCACGCTCGCCGTAGCCTTTGGAGTCAAGCAATTGTTCAACAAGCTCCTGATAAGCATTGTCTGATTGGTTGTCAACAAAATCGGCGACTTGTGCCGGCGTGGGCGGCAACCCGACAACATCGAAGTACAGTCGTCGCACCAGTGCTACGGCATCGACCTGAGGTGCTGGCGAAAGGCGTTCGGATTGCATTCGGTCAAGGATAAAGTGATCGATTTCATTGAGCGGCCAGGACGCGATGCGGACCGCCGGCACTGCGGGCCGTTTGACCGGCTGGAACGCCCACCAATTGCGATCTTCGTCGCTAAACCGATGGCTATCGGCCGCGATACTTAAGTTACTCTGCGGCCATGGTGCTCCAAGCGAAACCCATTTGGTGAGCACGGCGATTTGCGATTCATCTAATTGACCCGATGGTGGCATTTCCAGTGACTCGTATCGAATCGCCTGGATCAAAAGACTTTCGTCTGGGTTGCCAGGCTCGATTGCGGCACCGGATTCGCCGCCAGCGATCATTGCTGTGTGGGAGTCCAGTCGCAGGTCGCCCTTTTGCTTTTCCGCGTTGTGACACCCCCAACATTTCTCAGCGAGCAGTGGTCGAACTTCGGACTCGAAAAAACGCAATTGCTCATTGTCAACGGAATCAGCCGCAGCGACGAAATTGATACACATCACCGTTGCGATGACCAACCAAGCAGCGGCTCCAATGGGAAAACGCCAAGTTGAATGATTAAAAAAATACATCATGGTATCGGTGGCAGTCCGGCAACATAAACAAAGTCAAAGTAATTTCCGTCATCAACGGCATCTTGAAAAAACAGCCCATCGACTAAATCACCCGGTTGGTAACCAAGGTCCGACAAGTCAATTCCAACTGTCAAAACCTTCGCGCGAACGATATGAACTTGGCTATCTACGATTTCAACATTCAATGCTTCGGCGAGAGACTTAGATCCTGCTTGACTTCGGCAAAGTCGAAACGGCGAGATAAACTTCGACTGCGATGAAACAAGATCGATGTCGTACTTTTTGACTGTATATGAATGCAAACCCTCCGCAAAATGAAGTGGGCTGACGTGAAATGGGTCGCCCGACTCCGGATTGACGATTGTTTGCAACTCAAAGACAACCACATCGGGACCAGGTCCATTGACGACCGGCGATTGAAAACGAATTCCCAGACCTGGGGTACCGATCAAATTGGGATCATCGAGGCTACTGAGCACGGGATCTTGCAGCAGCGGTTCCTTCGATCCGGCTGGGTTAATCAATCCACTGCACAGACTTCGATCGCGATCCAAGAATTGGCTGCGGCTTGCGCCAATCGCCATCGCATCGACGTTGGCTGGAATGACCATGAATGCATTGGTGCTTCCATGATAATGAACAACGTCGATACCGATCATGTCGTCCACGAAGTAGCGACGATTGTGACCACCGCGCTGGACCGTGACAGCAATCAAATCATCAACCGCTGCGTTTTTGTCGGTCACCGCGTCAAAGCTGACTATGCGATCCGGCAGTCCGCGTTTGTATAATTCGCCGATGGTTCCATCATCCTCCACTGTCATTGACGTAACACCAAGATAGCTGGCTTGATGTTCACGCAAATTGATCGGGCCGCTTCGGACGTCGGATAATTCCGAAGAATTATGTTTCGGATAGACCTCCGCTTCTCCTTCGACCACTTCCACCGCTGTTTCGCCAGACTGATTCACATTGATGACGAAGCGGGTTCCCAAATCAACCACATTGGCAAGCGGCGTATCGACGCGAAAACCTTGTGCACCATCGGGTGCATAAACCGAGCAGCCTCCGGTCGAAAGCAAAAGTTTCGTGGCTGAAGAAACCTCGAAAATCGCCGGCGATTCGACAATGGCGCTGGCACCGGTTGGAAATTTCAACTCAACCATCCCTGATGACAAGGCATACTCATGTCCAAACCGAACGGAGCTACCCGGCAACGGCACGGTTTCTCCAAAGAAACGTGCACCGGATGTTTGCGACAATATAACCGAAGTATCTGGGTTAACCGTGTTTCGGCGAGCAACGATTGACCAGGTGATTGCGGCACCGATCACGAGCGTCGCCGCCAGTGTTGCCCAGCTTTTCCATGTTTTCCAGGCAAATGAATGGTGAAGCCGCTGGGAATCAAGGTGCAATAAATCTTTACTTAATTCAGAGATTATGGGATCCGATAAATCACCGGTCTGAGCGTGCAGCCGCTTGAGATCGAAGTGCAAATCGATTAACTCGATATACTCGGCCCGCGCTGATTTACTTGCTTTCAATATCGATTGAAAACGCAGATGCCTTTCGCCTTCCAGCGTACCATTGCATAGCTCGTCCATCAGCCCATGCAGCTCGGCCGATGAATAATCTTTATCCGTCATGTCGCTAAGCCTTGTTGCGAAAGTCGTCTTCGGACACAGACCAGCAACTTGCGTCGAGCTAAGCTGATTCGATTGTAAAGCGTCTGTGTAACCCCGCCCGTCGATTCGGCAAATTCCTTGATCGATGCGTCGCCGCGATAGGCAAGATCAATCAAATCGCGTTCTACTTGCTTAAGCATTTGCAGGCAGCGCCGCAGCGCTTCCAAGCGTTCGTCACCATCATCACAGCGCTGCATCCGGGAGTCGGCCAATTGTTCAATTAGGTCCTCATCGAACTGTAATCGATCCCGATTGACCGAGCGAATAAAATTACGCACTTCGTAATGAGCAATACTACAAGCCCACGGCAAAAACGGTCGAGCGGGATCGTAAACCGAGAACTTGTTCCAGAGCAACAAACTGCTTCGCTGAAAAACGTCTTCCGCGTCCGCTTGGTGGGGCAGCAACGCGTAGATGTAGCCAAACAAGCGATCGCGATCTCTCGAATACAATTCGAGAAATCGCTCATACGCGACCGTTTGATGATCCATGGTACTCATTCAACAGAGCCTAGAATCCAGGGCCTTCCTGTGAAGCCACTTCTTGAGACGCTCGAATCGCAGCCTGTTCTTTTTCGTAAGCCTCCAGAGCCGTCAATTCAGGCGTCGGGGTTGTCGTCCCGCTGGGGGTACAGCCCACCGACAGAAACAATTGACAAATCAAAAACAAACAAATTTCTTTACTGAATCGAATCATGAAAATAACTTCCGCATTCAAACCGGATAGATCTAAAAATTGTCCCTAAAACTCTGAGCTAATCACCTCTTTAGACGCCCTTGTACCCAGGCTGCCCCACAATCCATAGCTGCTTTGCGAGCCCGGCGAGCGAGGCCCAGTACCGGCTTCGATGATACTGCCGACTGCGAGGTTACCGGTTTCGATCGAGTCCGTGATAAATTTCACGGCGCCGTCGGCCATACAAACGTGGACGCCACCTTGATGGCGACTGGATGCGGTCATGAGTTGGCCAACAAAAATGTTTGCCCGTCCACAAATTTCTGCGTTTGGTGGCAACACAGTGTGCACAACCGAATGATTCGGAAGGTAATTCGCCCACTGGAAACCGCGGCCATGCGAGGACGGCAGCAGTTCGTTGACTGCGGGATTGGCGTTTGTATTGGCCATGATCGTAGGCCCCCAAAATCGAGGTCTCAGCGGATCGATGCTGGCGCGACAATACGTGGTACTGTCTGGAAACGTAGCGAATCCAATGCCGGCGTTGTAGAAACGCGTACGAATATCCTTATCACCAAGGTCTGTCGCAATTTCCGCCATCATGATTGTATTGGCTGTGCCATCAAGGATGTCGCGAAACTTCGACACGGCAACGCCCTTGAAGGCCCCGCGCTGAGTTTGTTGTGTTGCAATTGACCTCGCTTGGGTGACGGTAAACATGTCATTATTGTAAGTTCCCCAGAACTCGGCGCCGCGAAATGCGTCACCCACTGAAACCGCATAATTGGTTCGTCCCAGTGCGGGTAAGCCGACACCCGGGTCGCTCGGACAACGAAGCGTGCTGACTTCGGTGATCCAAGGGGGGTATTGTGCATTTTCGGGCGTTGGACCCATAGCCGGCCATGGAATCGTTCCGCCTGGATTCAATGTCAACGACTTGTCAGTCCGCGCTAGTAACGGACTGGAAATCTGTTCCCATAAAGCTTGCTGCTCCATGAATGGCAACATTCCAACCAAAGCGCTCAAGGTTCGCAAATTGGTATCCGTGTATGTTAGCGTGAAGCTGCCCATGGCCTTCACCGTGCCGGTACCGTGCGTTGGCATCTGCTCGTACGCAGCGTGGTAGTTATGAACCGCCAATCCAAGTTGCTTGAAATTGTTTGAGCAACTCATTCGTCGCGCCGCCTCGCGGGCGGCCTGGACTGCGGGCAAAAGCAGCCCGACCATCACACCAATAATGGCAATCACAACCAGCAGTTCGACCAGCGTAAAGCCCGCCTTCAAACGTCGATTCATCGAATCACCCAAGATCGCAAGAGTAGAGAAAATAGACGGACAATGACTGATCGTCAGCCTTACTACTTAATTGTGCGGGCGATTACTTCACCTACCGAAAAAACGGATGATTTTTTGACTGCCGTCAATAAACCCGGTTATTGCTGTGATTTGCTCACCAGCAGGTGCGTGACGGGGTCCCTCGTGCTGCGAGATACAACAACTAAGTTCAACTTTCGCAGTTTTTCAACATAAGAAGCGTCTGCGATTCGCAAAGTAGAACAATTGTCCCAATTGATTGGCACCGTGAGCCAGCGGTGCTGGCTGAACAATTGGGACAATTGTTCTACTCGACGCGACTTCGTCGCATAAAAAGTGCGAAAGTCGTTATGCCAAGGTAAGTTCTTCGACAGTCTGCGGCGGGAAGCTAAAACGACCGTAGTGCGCCGGTCCAACTTCGACGCTCTGCTCATCGTACTGGGCGCGAATCGCCGCCAACACTCGGCGACCAAGCAAGCAGACCGCGATCGCTTCATCGTCGACAAGCGAAACCACGCTAGTGCGACGCTTCTCCGCCATGTCGATGATCTGGCTCAAGTGCGTTGACAGCATCAGCGCCATGTCATCGGTGTCGCTGACCAAGTAATGACCATCGGTACCCAGGCGTGAACGTTGGTGATCCGGTGTGTTGCCTGACAGTGTAATGACGGTCAATCCATCCTGTAGAACGCTGACCAAGCGCGAATACAATTCGCCCTCGATTTCTTCCGCGTCCATCACCACCATGTTGCGACAACCCATTTGAATCAGTGCCGAGGAGAACAGTCCCCTGTCTTTCCAGCCGACCGCTTCGCTGGGCGAGAAGCCCAAATCCAATAACTTATCAGTCAGTGTTTGCATCGATTCAGGTTGATCCGATTTACGGGCTGCAACCATTTGGCGATCGTGATAACAGGGCACGATGCCGGCATTGAGTGGTTCCAGATTGCAGGCTTCGGCGACCGCTGTTTTTGGTTGGGTAATTGCCGGTGCACTGGCTTCAACCGCGCGATCGGTTTTCGCCATCATTCCATTTGCGATCGCGCCCAGACAGGCTCCAATACCAAACGATCCGGCGATGAAGCCCAACACAAGGTGCCCCATGTTTCCATCAATGTGTCCCAGTTGGCCGGTGACAAATATCAATTGATAGGCGTAGCCAATCAGCCCACCGCCGACAACCAAGTACAACATTCGGGACAGCGTATTGCCACGTCCGTAGCGCAGCGGAAATCCAAGCATGCTAATGATCGATGGCAGCGTAAAGAACACGACGCAATAGATCGATGGTCCGCCGCTGCCACAAATCACCAATCCGACGGCGACCGCGGCGACGCTGATCCAAAACGCGGCCTGCGCCACAGGCACCTTGGGTACGTAGGCAGTGGGCAAGTAGGAAAAATGCGCCGCGCGGTTTAGCTCGGGCTGCACGCTACCAAGTTCGGACGGACGAAACGATTCCAGGAACTCATAGTACGTGCGGCCTTCGGTCCATTTGAATCGCCCGGTCAACGTTGAAGTCGCTTCGGTTTCGCGTCTTGCCACCGAAGTGCATAAGCCGATTTTGGGAACCAATATGACCGGCGGAACTCGGTCCGGGCTGACATCGCGGGGACAAACCTTCAAACTGTCGGTCGAGTTTTCCACCAACCGAACATTGACCAACCGAATATGGGCATTGTTGGTGACGCCGTGGTCGACCAGCATTTGCCAAGTCATTTCCCCAGGCTCGGTCGACATCGTCAACGCGTTCTGGTAATCCGGAGTCGTGATCAGAACTCCCGCGATCAATCCCGTCCAGGCGATGATGCCGCCAACAATGACTAAGAAGCCTCGGGGCGAACTGGGCGAACGGTTGAATTTAGTCATCGGATCAAACGAAGTCGGTTTGAGACGCAGTCGACGGGAATTTGGTTTTTCAATCAGAGCCTAGGTTAGAGTTTTGAATCCACTATGGTCGGCCCGAAGAAATAGGTGCGGAGCTTGCCACCCAAATGGTAGGCCCTAAACGATGAATCGCTACAACCCTAATTATTGGTCTATCAGACTTTGTCTTGGATTTGCATAGGAACCCGGATTTTGGAGGCATGGCTCCCGTGTCCAAAAGTCGTCGCGATGGAAAATTCGAGAAAGTCGCCGGCGGGTATCCCGCCGGCGACCGACGAGCACCTTTGGCGCACGGTCGACCGGGCTATTCCTTCCAAAGTTGCGTCCCCGCAGAGCTTCAGTCCGCTTCACCCGGCACGTCAATTGTACGGCACAGGATC
>JBGSVE010000010.1:0-96415 GCA_041753075.1 Pirellulaceae bacterium | reverse complement strand
CTGCGGCCGGTGCTCGCGGTGGCGTCGGGGGTGGACTTGGCGGCGGGTTCGGAGGCTTTGGCGGACTTGGTGGATTGAGCAGTGCGTTGGGTTTGAATCCATTCGGAACTGGCGCAGCAAGCCAGTCGGCACCGGCACTTCGCACGCGGCTGCGACACGAAATCGAGTTGCCGGCGCGATCGGTATTCACGACCCAAGGGATCGTTCAACAACGCGTCAACAGCTCGCTGACGCAACCGCGATTCGGTGGCGTTGGCGTCAGCGTAAATAATGGCGGCGTTGTCATCGGTGGCACGGTCGCGTCGGAAAAAGATCGCCGCATGGCCGAGTTGTTGATGCGACTTGAGCCCGGTGTCTCGCGAGTCGAAAATCGCATCACCGTCGCACCTTAGCCGATACGGCGCGGCACGGGGAACTCGAGCACGAACTTGGTGCCGCGATCGACTTCGCTTTGCACGCTGATCTCGCCACCGTGCGCTTCAATGATTTTGCGAGCCGTCGGCAACCCAAGCCCGGAACCGCCATCCTTGGTGCTGTAAAACGGTTCAAACATGTGCAACAGCGTCGTGTCGTCGACGCCGTGGCCGGTATCGATCAACTCGAGGGCCACGCCGCGCCGCGTCGCTGTAGTGCGGGCCCACAATTGTCCGCCTTCGGGCATCGCCTCGATCGCGTTCTTGACCAAGTTCATCAGCGCCGCCTGCAATGAATCGCTGTGCAATAAAATCGCCGGTAGGTCTGGGTCAAGGTATCGTTGGATATCGATTCCGGCGGCATCGGCTTGGGCGCGATAGGCGCGCAGCACACGATCGACTTGGTCGTTGAGGTTGCCGGGCAAGAGATCGATTTGGCTCAACCTCGCATATCGCAAAAAGTCTCGCAACAACGCCTCCATCCGCTCGCACTGCTGGCGAACAATTTCGATCTTATCGAGCGAGCGACGACGAACCGGCGAATCGATATCGGCCAAGTCTTCGCTGAGCAAATCGATGTTCATGTGAATCACCGACAACGGATTCTTGATCTCATGGGCCAGCGACCCCGCCAACTCGGCAAGCTCCTCGTAACGCGCCCGGATCGTGTCGGCTTCGGCATTGGCGGTCGGATTCATATTCACTCCTTGTTGGGCGTCACGGTTTGGTCGAGTTTGCACCGGACAACGCCGCCAATTCGTAGGCGGTCTCGACCAGCTTTACGGTGTTCAGATAATCGCGACCGTCGCTTTCGCTTGCCAAACCCGCACGCAGCGCCGCAATCAAATGTTGCTGCGTCGCCAGCACACTGTCACCCTTGTAACCAACCGTCTGCGGCGTGAAATCAAGTTGCCGCTGGCCGCCCGACGCGTCAATCAAAAACAAATTTCCGTCGGCAGCAACTCGCAACGTCCCTTGTTCGCCGACGATTCTCATTTCGCCCATCGCAACCGGCGCGGGCACGGGACCGGATAACCGATCGCCAAGAATACAACCCGCTGCACCGGAGTCGAATGCGATTTCGATTCGTGCCCAATCTTCACCCGCGATCACGGGGTTGAATCGTTGGGTCTGGCAAGCGACGACTTGCATTTCGCCGCCAAAATATCGATACGTATCGAGAATGTGAACCAGCGATTCAAAGATCAACAGTCTGGGCATAAGGCGAAAATACGGTTGCGCCGCATACGGCTGGGGCCCCACGCCGTCGCCGGTTTGCCATCGATAATCGATTGCCTGGAGCGGACCAATGATCCCCTCGTCGAGCAGGCGCTTCGCCACGCGATACCAAGGTTGCCAACGCCAGTTTTCATGCACCAGCAACCGCACCCCCGCATGTTCGCACGCTTGGACCAGCGCGGCGCTTTCGTCCCAAGTTGGTGCCAGCGGCTTTTGGCAGATCACGTGTATTCCGCGCGCCGCCGCAAGCTCTGCTAATTCAAAATGGGATTCGGGGCGCGTCGCGATGTCGATAAAATCGGGTCGTTCGCGGTCGAGCATTTCACCAACCTCGCAGTACGCTTGGGCGATGCCATAGCGATCGGCAAACTCACGTACACGGTCGGCGTCAAGATCCGCGACGGCGACTAGATTCACGTCGGGCATACGCATCCAAGCCTCGGCCTGGAATTGGGCAAAGAACCCGGCACCGATCAACGCGCCTTTCATGCTTGGAGCCAATCCGTTGGCAGGCCACCTTCAATCGCAAACGCGCGACACGGACAACCATCGCCACCTTCGATCCTCAGCGGTGCGGCGACGAACAAGACTTTTTCAGCAGTGATCGCATCCAGATTGCATAAGCCTTCGACGATCGTGATGTTTGCCCCCAGTAAAATCTTGTGGATGCGCGTCAATTCGACCTTGTTGTTAACATCGGCAACCGACGGCGGCTCGACACCAATCATATTGACGTTGTGTTGGACGCACCACAGCGCCAGGTCTTCGCCGATTCGCGGAAAGTGATCGCGATAATGGGCCGCATCGTCGATGTGCCGCGACCAACCGGTGCGAATCAACAGCGAATCGCCTAGCGCGAACCGATCAGCGACTTCGCCCAAGTGGTCGACGGCGATCAATGTTCGGTCGGCGATATTGTCAAGGTTCACAACCCACGCCGGCCCGACGCAGCGAGCTAGTGGCGTGGCGTCGATCGTACCAGGACCAGCGGCAAAATGGGTTTGCGCATCCATGTGCGTGCCGGCGTGCGAATACAGATGTAGCGTTCGCGCGTTCCAACCATCGCGCTCGACGGTGCGTGAGGTTTCCCATTGGACGCCGCGCATCGATTGGCGCATCGTCATCGTCAGGTCGATAAGTTTAGGCTGCATGTTGTTGGCGATCGCTGAGTCAAAAAAAAAGCGAGAGACTCCGGCCACGGTTGATTGCGGTGCATCCAGCTGCGCAAATCAATCGACGAGTCTCTCGCTAGCTCTAAGTTGTAGATACGTTCATTGCGCGGTCAAGCGGTGATTCAATTTTGCGGCCACAAAAGTACGCTAGCGCCACTCACAATCGGCGCGTCCGCAAGTGATACTTGAGCACGTGAATTCGACTAACTCAACCATACCGAAACCGCATTACCATTTCGTCACCGGACGGCTTGCCGAAGCGGCGCTGCGCGATGTGGTTGCTGCGATTGCGCGCGAGCATTCGCTGGACTACTCGATCGGCGTGATGCCAATCACCGTCGCTGCGCTAATCACGCCGCAGTGGTTGCTGAAGCACTTGACGTTGCCCGCCGCAGCGACGGTCGTCGTGTTGCCGGGATACCTTGCCGATGCCAGCGCAGAGATCACTGCGGCGCTACCGATTGAAGTCATTTTCGGCCCGCGAGACTTGCGTCAATTGCCCGAGATTTTCGGGTCAAAGACGATTGTCGACGATGTGTTGGCGGACTTCGACATTCGCATCATCGCCGAGATCAATCACGCACCGCGAATGTCGCTCGATGAATTAAAAACTCGCGCGGTGGATCTGCGAAACGATGGTGCCGATGTGATTGATGTCGGCTGTGATCCAGGTTCGCGTTGGACAAACGTTGGTGATGCGGTCGCTTGCTTAGTCGACCTTGGTTACGCCGTTTCAATCGACACGTTCGACGAATGGGAAGCGGCCCAAGCGTGTCGTCGCGGTGCGTCGTTGGTGTTGTCGGTAAACAGTACCAACCGCCAGCACGCGGTCGATTGGGGATGCGAAGTTGTCGTGATACCCGACACGCCCGATGATGAAAAAAGTTTTTTTTCCACGATTGAATTTTTATCCAAGCAGAACGTTCCGATGCGGCTGGATCCGATTCTGGAACCAATCGGAATGGGGTTCGGCGCAAGCCTGGTTCGTTACTCGCGAACGCGGCAATTGTTTCCCCAGGCGGCGATGATGATGGGAGTTGGCAACCTGACCGAATTGAGCGACGTTGATTCGGCGGGTGTCAACTTTTTGTTGTTGGCGATTTGCCAAGAGCTTTCAATTCACAGCGTGCTGACGACCCAAGTCATCAATTGGGCGCGGTCGTCGGTGCGCGAATGTGACTTGGCGCGGCGTTTGGTCCACTACAGCATCACGCGGCAAACACCGCCCAAGCGTTTGTCCGATGCCTTGGTGATGCTGCGCGATGCCAAGTTGCGACCTTACTCGACGGCAGCGCTGCAGGGTTTGGCGGCGGCGATCCGCGACAACAATTATCGATTGTTTGCGCAAGACGAACGGATTCATCTGTTGGCCGCCGGTGTGCATTTGTCCGACGCCGATCCGTTTGCGTTATTTGATCGGTTGATGAAATTGCCTCAGTCCGACAACGTCGATCCGGGTCACGCGTTCTACCTCGGTTTCGAGATGGCCAAAGCGATGACGGCGTTGACCTTGGGCAAACAATACGAACAAGACCAGGCGCTCGATTGGGGGTTTTTGACGAAGCCCGAACAACATCACCGCGTCGAGCGCAAAAGCCGTCACCGCAAATCCTAAAGGTCTGGGACAACCCAATTTTTCGTGTTCAGTGAGCGTATCGGCGCTAGCCACCAGCCTCGCGAATTACCGGCGGCTAGCGCCGTACCGCACACCAAACCGACCCAAACTCCTTTTCCACCGGCTGCTATTCGCCGTATTCGATCACGGTCAAGTCGGGCTTGGCTGCCTTCAGTTCATCAGCCAACGCATACCCCACGCTGCTGATGTTGGCGACATTGATCGAAGTCAGCTTCGGCAACTTGGTCAATTCCCGGATCGAGTCTTCGGACAATTGCGTTCCCGCCAGGTTCAGTGTTCGCAGTTCGGTGAGCTTCAAAATCGACTCGATTGCGGCGTCCGTGATTGCGGTTGCGCTAAGGTCAAGTTCGACCAACTTCGTTAAGCCTGCGATCGCCATCATCGACTCGTCATTGAATTTGGTTTCCCAAAAGCCGAGATAGGTCAAACCCTCGAGCTTGCCAATCGCCTGCATCCCGTCCGCCGTTGCGATGCGACATTCCGCGATGTCCAAATATGTCACTGCGGGCAACGTCGAGATCGTTGCCAAGCCATCATCGTCAAGCGAGGTATTGCGCAGTTCGAGGCGATCGAGTTTCTTGAGCCCGGCGATATGCTTGATCCCTTCGCCGGTCACGTCGGTGTCGCGAATCCGCAGCCGCTTGAGATTGGTCAAGCCGACCAACGACTGCATGCCCACATCGTTGATCTTGGTCGAGTCCATTTGAATCGATTCCAAAGTTTTCATGCTGCCGATCATCGGCATCGACGCATTGCCGATGGCGACGCAGTAGTTGACGTTCAGCGATTTCAGCGGCAGGCTTTTCAAATCGGCCAAGCCGACGTCGGTGACCTTGGACTTTTCAAGCTGCACATCGACGAGCGTCTTGATCTTGGCCAAGTGTTGCATGCCCGCATCGGCGATGTTCGTGTTGCGCAAATCGATCGCCCGCAACTTTGGCAACGACGAGAGCGCGGCCAAGTCATCATCCGATACCGAGGTGCGCCGCAGCATCAACGCCTCGAGCGTCGGCAATTCACCGGCGATCTTCACCGTCGCCGATCCGATTGCGGAGTCGGTCAGGTCGAGCCGTTTGAGTTTGTCGAGTTTGGCAATCGCCTCCATGCCTTTGTCGGCAATACCCGGGCCGGTGAAAATTGCCGACGTGACGCTGTGCAATCCACTGAGGTTCGCCAACACCGCCGAGATATCGTCTTGGGCCGCGATCGAAAACTCGCTGACGTTGCCGGCTTTATCAAACTCGAACAAGAAGCCAGCTTGCTTAAGCGCCTCGACGGCGGAGGCGTCGTCTTTCATCGCGACCGCCGGTGCTGGTTTGGTGGCGACCGCAGATTGCTTCGCATCGACCGTCGCCGCTGGCTTGCACGCAACCAACGATGATGCGACCAGCGCGATTGTAGCGATTGCAAGGGATTGGGCGATTGCGTTGGACGCCATGCGGCGATATGTCAGCGTATTCACAAGAGACTCAGCGGGACGTAGGGAAATGGTGAGAGTAGTGTTCTACGACGCTCCGCCGTCGTTAAAGCACGACGGCGGAGCGTCGTAGGACACTTTGCGTTTAATTCAAGCACTCCAAGCGTAAGTTGATCCGCATCTTTTAGCAACAAACCCCGATTCGGTGTGGAAAAACTCGACTCTTTCGACAATCATTGTCGTCTTGCAATTCAAAGAGGGTCAAACCCCTTCTTGAAACACGTTTTAGGAATGGTCAATGGTTTGGGAAGCATGGTTAACGCTCGCCGTCGCGCTGTCATTGTTGATTGCGTTGGCGTTTCGTGTCGCCTCGACGGACCTGCTGGCCATCGCCTGCTTGACCATCTTGGTCGTCGCCCAAAATGTGACGGGAACCACGAACTTGCCGACGCCGGCGGAGGCGTTCAGCGGATTTGGTAACGACGGTTTGATTACCGTCGCTTTGCTATTCGCCGTCGTCACCGGTTTGGAATTGACCGGCGGGACCGAATTGGCGACATCGTGGTTACTCAAGCGAGCGCGCACATTGACCGGTGCTCAATTGTTGTTACTTGGCCCCGTCGCAATCCTGAGCGCGTTCCTGAACAATACGCCAGTGGTCGCCGCAATGTTGCCGATCGTGGGTGACCTCAGCAAACGGGTTCGCGCCAGTTCCAGCCAATTGTTGTTGCCGCTATCCTACGCGACGATTCTGGGCGGCACCTGTTCGCTTATCGGAACGAGTACCAATCTGTTGATTCAAGGCGAGGTCGAGTCCAGCGGGTTGGAGCCACTTCGTTTTTTTGAACCGGCTGCGGTGGGAATTCCGATCACGATCATTGGACTGGTCTACATGATCACGATGTCACGTTGGTTATTGCCGGCGCGGCGCTCGGCGGTCAGCGCAACGGATGACCCGCGTAAATATACCGCTGAGATGAGCGTGACGCCGGGCGGTGCGCTCGTTGGCCAAACGATCGAAGAAGCGGGCCTGAGGCACTTGCCCGGATTGTACCTTGCCGAAATTCAACGCGAGGACGAAGTGTTAACGACGGTTGGCCCGACCGAGAGACTTCGCGCCGGCGACTTGTTAATTCTTGTTGGCGCTTTGGACAGCGTCGTTGATTTGCAAAAAATTCGCGGCCTTTCGCCAGCCGACGACCAGGCGCGAAAGCTCGACTCACCGGCCTGGCGTCGCAAGTTGGTCGAAGCCGTGGTCAGCAGTCGCTGCAACGTGGTTGGCAAGACGATTCGCGAAGCCAAGTTTCGCACCGGATATAACGCCGCCGTGATCGCAGTGGCACGCGGTGAAAAACGCTTGCCCGGCAAACTCGGCGACGTGCGGATCGAAGCCGGTGACGTGTTGTTGCTCGAAGCGTCGCAATTGTTTTTGAACAATCATGCCAAGTCGCACGAGTTTTATTTGGTCAGCGATGTGCCCGGCGGTGCGGTGCGCAGGCCGGAGAAAGCTTGGTTGTCAATGATCGTCCTCGTCGCCATGGTGCTCGCCGCTTCAATGACGGAGATCAAAATTCTGACCGCGGCACTGGTTGCGACCTTGGCGATGATTGGGCTGCGCTGTTGCACGACGAAGGAAGCGAGACGCAGTATCGATTGGTCGGTGCTGATCGTCATTGGTGCCGCGATTGGCATCGGCCAAGCGATGAAGACCAGCGGTGCGGCAAAGCAAATCGCGATGCACTTGCTCGAAGTCGCTGGTGGCAATCCGTTGTGGTCGTTGGCTGCAGTATTCTTGGCGACGATGGTGTGTACCGAAATGATTACCAACAACGCAGCGGCGCTGTTGATGTTTCCGATTGGGTTGACAACGGCGCAGGAGCTTGGTTGCAGCCCGATGCCGTTTGTATTGGCGGTAATGATCGCGGCATCGGCAAGTTTTGCGACACCGTTTGGTTATCAAACCAACATGATGGTCTACGGCGTCGGCGGGTATCGGCTGAGCGATTATCTCCGCTTCGGTTTGCCAATGAATCTGATGGTGTTCGTCGTTTCAATGATCATCATTCCGATTGTCTGGCCGTTCCGTTAGCGCGCGAGCTTCGAGTTCGGATATTGGACCAAGACTGTCTCCAAAAGTTTCTGCTTCGACATTCATTTTCTGCAGCATGGTGAGCAGTACGTTGCTAAGTCTGGCGCGCTGGTCCTTGGGCTTGCCGCACAGGCTGCACCATTCGTCATAGCTGAGCGTGTAGTCTTGACTCAGGTGCGGACGGTTGTAATCGATGTGTTGGCCGTGCTTCAGCCCCAGGCCGCGACCACCGGCGAGCAGAATGGGCAGGTTACTGTTGCTGTGACTGTGGCCGTAGCTCATACCGCTGCCCATCAATACCATCGTGTGATCCAACAACGAATCGTCGCCGTCTTTTATCGCGGCCAGCTCGTCAAGAAAGTGTGCGAACTGTTGCATAATAAATGCGTCGCTCTGGGCAAGCCGATTGAGCACCACTGGATCGCCGTTGTGATGTGAAAGATTGTGACGAGGCTGAGTAATCTGGATTTCCGGGATGGCGAGGCCGTTGCTTTCGCTGCCATTCATATAGGTGACGACACGAGTCATGTCGGTACGCAGCGCCAACACGATCAAATCGAACATTGTCCGCCAATATTCACCGGCGGCGGCTTTGGGCACATCGCGTTGAAATGGCGCGGCCTGTTGTTTATCCACTGTTGGCTTCGGCACACTCAGCCACTCGTCTAGCCGCCGGGCTCGCTGTTCCACATCGCGCACCGCGTGTAGATACTCGTCGAGCTTCGTTCGGTCTTCGGTGCCGAGATCGAGGCGCAGCGATTTGGCGTCATCAAACACCGCGTCCAGCACGCTGCGGCGCTTGACCAGTCGCGCATGCTGCGCGCCGCGACCGCCTGCTTCATCACCGAACAAGCGATTGAAAACCTGTTGCGGATTGTCCTCAGCGGGCAGCGGCACGCCAGCGCGCGAAAAGGCCAGCGTATCCGTCGCATACGGGCGGCCTGTTCCGGCCGAGATCGACAATTCGAGCGAGGCGAATCGCGTCTGGCGTCCGACGACTTCGGCCATAACTTGATCGCAGGAGATTGTGTTTTCGTACGTTCTGCCACCCTTGGAGTCGACCTTGGCGGCGGTCAGCCAAGTGTCGGCGCAGACGTGCGCCTGGCCGAGGCCGTTAGGATGATGTAGGCCACTGAAGACGGTGAAATCATCGCGATGATTGGCAAGCGGTCGTAGCGACGCAGACAATTCATAATCTCGTCCCGACTGCGTCACTTGCCACGCCATGCCGTTGACGCCGTTGGGGACATACACAAACACGCTGCGGCGCGGCTGGCTCGGCTGCGTTCCTTGGGCGCGCAGCGGCACCATCGCATTGAGCAGCGGCAACGCCATCGCCGAACCGATACCGCGAAGCACATGTCGGCGATTGAGCAGCCAACGTTGCGAGCGAATGTTACCCATAGCAATGCGTTACCATTTCTGGAACAGGGGGCTGGTGACGAACGCTTCGACGAGCGAACGCAGCGGATAGTCGGTGGCTTGAAGTTCTTTGACAATACGTTGCAACCCGTCGCGATCGCTGAACGTCATGCCGCGGCGCAGCGCATACATGGCGAGTTTCTCGGCAAATGCGACGGCCACTTCATCATCGCGATCGAGCAGCAACCGCCTGAGCGCCACCGAGTCCGCGAAGGCTCGTCCATCGGCCAGCACGCCGCTGGGATCAAGCGCCGGATCGCTGCCGGCCCCATCGCGAACGGTTTCCACGGTGCGCCAACGACCAATGGCGTCGTAGTTGTCAAAAGCAATGCCCAGCGGATCGATCTTGCGATGACAAGCTCGACAATTCTCGTCGGAACGATGCAGTTCCAGCTTGTCGCGCAGCGTCGTTTTCTTGGCAGTCGCCTCGGGTGTGCCGAGCGCCGGAACGTTCGCCGGTGGCGGAGCCGGTGGTTTGCCAAGGATCGATTCCAAGATCCACACGCCACGATGGACTGGGCGATGTCGCGTGCCATCGGACGTCAAGCTCAGCACCGAACCGTGCGTCAGCAACCCGCCGCGATGATCTTCGCGGCGCAACGACACGCGACGCAATTCATCGCCGCGAACGTCTTCGATACCATAATGCTGCGCCAGCCGCTGATTCAGCATCGTCCAATCTGAATCGACGAATTCCCGCAGGCTGGCGTTCCGCTTCAGCACTTCGCCGAAGAAGCCGATGGTCTCGGCAATCAGGCTTTGCTCAAGATGCTCGTCATACTCGGGATACAATTCGCGGTCGGGCGGAAACATGCCGACTTTGCGCAGGTGTAACCATTGCCGCGGAAAGCTTTGAGCAAATGCCTGGGAGCGGGCATCGTTCAACATGCGGCGGACTTCTTCGCTTAGCACATCGGTCTGATGCAACGTGGAGCTCTTGGCCAATTTCATCAACCGCTCGTCCGGCATCGTGCTCCACAGAAAGTATGACAATCGAGACGCGAGCTCGTAGTCGTTAAGCCGCGTCGAAGAAGTCGTCACATTGCCTTGTTCGAGATACAGAAAACCTTTCGCGCACAGCACGGCAACCAACCCGCTTCTTACCGAGGACGCGAACGAGTCGCCGAGTTCATGCGCGGTCAAGACCGGTTGCATCAACCGCTCGATCTCCTCCGGTTGCACCGGACGACGCCAGGCGCGGGCCGCGAACCGCGCGAGAATTTCCCGCGCATAGTCCATGTTGTTCGTCGCCGAGTCGCCCTTGAAGAAGACTCGCCGGTGCGCGGCGGTCGGCCACGAGTCGACGATCGGTCCGTCCCACTGGACCGAATCGACGATCAACGTTGGCTGGATCGGTTGGAAGTCGTCATCGGTTAGTTTGAGTTGCCAGGGAACGCGGCTGCGAGTCGTCGTAAAAGCGATGGCCGTGCCGCTGTGTCGCGACCGACGGCTTTCGGGGCTAGGGCCGGGAACTGCGTTAATCAGTCGAACGGGATACTCGCCGGCGACCAAATGGACGCGCGCCGCGAGCGTGATCGGCTGCTGCTCCGGTGCATCGACGTCCTGTTCCAACAGCGTCTTGTTGATACTTGGCAAATACACCTTCAACCGCGGTGCCCGCCCGCCCTCGGGTCGCAAACCACTGAGTTTGATGCGAAGCAAATAATCGCCCGTGGTCTTGATCGCCACATTCCAGGTATCGGTGGTGTAGTTGTTGGGCACAATCTCAATACGAACTTGGTCGGCGATACCGCGTGCTTCGTACTCTTGCCGGAAATCCTGCCACCGCATGTCGAAAGCCTCCCAGCGAATCGTTTCACGCTGCGGTACCGGTCGCAGCGAGAGCGCCTCGTCAAGTATCGTCTCCGCTGCGACGAGATATCTTTCGATATGAGCCGGTGAGGTTGTCAGCACCGATCCGATGCGCTCGAAGCCGTGCCAATCGGGGTCTTCAGGCAATCCCGTTGATGCGGTGGCGTCGAACGTCACGCCGAGCAGATCATGAATTGTGTTCTCGTATTCTTCCCGCGAGAGTTTGTGAAACGTGACACGTTGGCCGGCTGCAAGTTGCTGCACCGTCTCGGCCTCGCGAAGCTGTTGCGCAATCCAGTCGGCAACCCGCGCTGTTTGTTCAGGTTCGGGACGCGGCTCCGCTTCGGGCGGCATCTGGCCAGAGTGGAGCTGACTCAGAATTTCTTCCCAATGTGCCATCGTTGGGTGTGACCTCAGATCGATCGGCAGGTTGTCCAAACGCAGATCGCTTTCCTGCTTTTTCGGGCCATGACACTTGGTGCAATGCTTGGTCAGAAACGGCTTCACGATTTCCGCATACATCGGATCATCCGCAGCATCGACAGTGGGCATTCCAGACCCGCACCCGAGTACCAATAGGACGAGCAAGTTTCTCATGGAGCAGCCATTGATTTGCCCTTGAGGTTATGCAGTATGGCTTCGATCTCGAAAACCGAGCGGGCAGCTTTGATCAATGTTATACAATCGACTTGTCGCGGGTTGATCGGAACGGCGTCACCGGGACTTGGCGAGCACGGAACCAGTTTCAATAGGATCGCATGTCGCAGCGTTTCAATTCCGCCATCGCGAATTGCGGAAGTCATCACTGGCAAGTTGGCGGAGCGCTGCGTTTGGGCTGCGGCCAGATCGACTTTGTTGACAACCTGCAAACAAGACTTGCCAGTTAACATCGACGGCAACGCGTTGACAGGTTTCCAGTCGCGAACGTCCTCGACCCACACGACCAGATCGGCGTGACCGATAACGGCTTGTGCACGATCAATGCCTTCACTCTCGATTTTGTCAGTCGCGTCGTGGCGAATCCCCGCGGTGTCGCTCAACCGGATCGGCCAACCGTCGATCACTGCATCGGCGTGCAGCACATCGCGCGTCGTTCCGGGTTGATCAAAGGTGATGCTGCGCCGGTAGCCGACCAGCGCATTGACCAGACTGCTTTTGCCGACGTTCGGCTTGCCGGCCAAGACGACACGCCACGGCGCGGCCAAATGCAAACCGATGTTCTCGAATCGCAAAATATGGACGGCTTGCGATTTCACAATTTCGATCGACTTCGAGTCAGCGTTGCGCAGCGTCGCGAGTGATTGGTCGACAAAATCTTCGACCGCGCCGCGAGCTTGATCAAGCGCTATCGCGGCAGTCCGCGCAGTAACGGTGCGCGCCAAAACGTCGATCGCTTCGCACTGCAGCAGTGTTTTGCCGTCGCGCGCCAACCACACGTCATGGTCAACGATCGTCACTCCGGCTGCGGCCAAGTCAGCGAGGATCTGCGCCGCTGCGGCCGCGCCACCGTGACAATGCAATTCCCAGCGCTGGTCGCCATCGCGATCGGGCAATCGTGTCACCACAATCGATTCATCACCGACGGTGCCGTAGCGAATCTGGTTAACCAAGATTTCGGACCCCGAGGCGGCACGAAAGCAGCCGGCGATAACCTGCGATGCATTGGCCCCGGCGAGGCCGATTGACGCGATCGCGGCGCGCTCGGCACCGGTCAGCAAACAGGCTACAAGCGTCAATTTAGAATTCGGTCACGGCGTAATCGGTGGCGACGAAGGTTTGCGGAAAAATCTTCCGCGCCTTGTCGATCTCGATTGGATCGTGGCCGGTGGCCAGCGGGCTGATGTGCGTCATCAACAACTTCTTGACGCGACCGGCTTTGGCAATCCCAGCGGCCCGCGAGGTCCAGCAGTGGCCAGTCATGATCGCCCATTCCTGTTGGTGGTCACAAAAATAGCATTCGTGCATCAGCAAATCCGCGCCGTCGATCCATTGGCTCATCGATTCGGATTCGTCGCCGGTCGTGTCGGTGGCATAGACGAGCGTCTTGGCCGGCGATTGCCATTTCAGCCGATAGCCGACCGAACCGCTGGGGTGTTCTTGCCCCCGCCAATCGACGGTCACTGGTTGCGGCGAACCGGCTTTTGGCGGGGCCCCGATCAGGAAAGTCTTATGATGGTCAATCGGATGCCAGGTGACCGGCAGCGGTGCCGGGAAAATCAGCGGATTAAACAGGTGTGTGCGGATCGCTTCGAGCTTCTCGGCTTCGCCCCAAACACGGACTGCCGGGACGGGCCGTTGAAACAGGATATCGAGCAGGAAGGTCAGGCCCGCGATGTGGTCCAGGTGGGCATGGCTGATCAAAATGTCGATCGAGTCGGTTTGGATCAGCGGCGGCAGGCGGTAAATACCGGTTCCCGCGTCCAGCACGACGCCGTCTTGAGCTAGCAAATAGCAAGCCGTTTGCCGCGAATCACTGGGGTGGTAGCCGGTCGAGCCGAGACATTGAATTTGCATCCCGATAGTTTGACTGGAGCTTCACGGCTCGACAATCGCACTAACGCAAAAACCTTGATAATCTCGATCGCCGTTGACCCACCGGCGAAAACTGCATAACTTGAACATCGGTTTAGGTTTACGTTCGCCAAGGGAAGTATGCGCGAGAATGTCATTTTTTGAACGACTCTGGGATATCTTGGGGCTGCTTTTCGGCGGCTTCTTTGGCTCCATCGAGCGAACAATTACCAGCGTTTTTGGCAGCAGCAATGCACGCCAAGTAGCCCGCCTGCGCGAGCGCGCCCAACGCATCGGTACGCTCGAAGAACGCTACAAAGCGATGAGCGACGAGGAACTGCGCGGCCAAACCGTTCTGTTTCGCAAGCGGCTCCGCAACGGCGAGACGCTCGACGACATTCTCGACGAGGCGTTTGGCGTTTGTCGCGAAGGCGGACGACGATTCTTGGGCATGCGGCATTACGACGT
This sequence comes from Pirellulaceae bacterium, assembly GCA_041753075.1. Classification (GTDB taxonomy): domain Bacteria; phylum Planctomycetota; class Planctomycetia; order Pirellulales; family Pirellulaceae; genus UBA6163. The sequence continues at coordinate 82,236 of JBGSVE010000010.1, read as the reverse complement.
CCAACTGGTCGGCGGGATGGTGTTGCACAGCGGTACGATCGCCGAAATGGTCACCGGCGAAGGCAAAACCCTGGTCGCAACCTTGCCCGCCTATCTGAACGCCATCGAAGGCAAAGGCGTCCACGTCATCACGGTCAACGACTACTTGGCCCGCCGCGACATGGAATGGATGGCCCCGATATATATGAATTTGGGGCTGACCGTCAACGCGATCCAAAGTGGCATGAGCACGATCGAAAAGCAGAAGGCTTATTCGTGCGACATCACCTACGGCACGAACAACGAATTCGGCTTCGATTACTTGCGCGATAACATGCGTCCGGCTGCTCGCGGCGACCATCGGTTTCCGACCGAGTTGCAACAGAGCCAAGGCCCGCTGCAATTCGCCATCATCGCCGAAGTGGACAACATTCTAATCGCCGAAGCGCGGACGCCGTTGATTATCAGCGGTCCGGCGGACATGGATATTGGCAAGTACGCCGATGCTGATCGCGTGGCGCGGCAATTGACCAAAGACGACCACTTCACCGTCGATGAAAAACAGCATCACGTGACCTTGACCGATGATGGCGTCCGCGAGGCCGAACGATTGGCCGGAGTCGAAAGTTTTTACACCGCGGGCAACATGGATTGGCCGCACTTGATCGACAACGCGCTAAAGGCTCATTATCTCTACAAGCTCGACGTTAACTACGTCATCAAAGACAAGCAAGTCATCATTGTCGACGAGTTCACCGGTCGCTTGATGGAAGGTCGCCAATGGAGCGATGGGTTGCACCAATCGGTCGAGGCCAAAGAGGGTGTGCCGATCAAGCAAGAGACCCAAACCTTCGCCACGATCACGCTGCAGAACTTCTTCAAGCTGTACCAAAAGTTGGCCGGGATGACCGGTACGGCAATGACCGAAGCGAACGAGTTCTGGAAGATCTACAAACTGGATGTAGTCGCGATTCCGACCAACCGCGATATGCAGCGGATCGAGAATCCCGATGTGATCTACTTGAACGAGAAAGACAAGTTCAAGGCGCTTGCCGATGATGTCGAACGCAATCACAAATGGGACGTGTTGGAGCTGAAGAACGACGACGAAATCTGGGGCAAGATCCAAGATCTTCGCACCAATTCGAATGAAGTTGCGATCATCAAGAAAGATGGTCGCGATATCGAAATGGTCGATCGCAAAAAGATCACCGGAATCCATCGCGCCGGACGACCCGTGCTGGTCGGTACGGTCAGCATTGAAAAAAGCGAACGGCTGTCGTCGTTGCTCGAGCGGCGCGGCATCAAGCACGAAGTTTTGAACGCCAAACAACACGGTCGCGAGGCCGAAATCGTTGCCCAAGCCGGCCGCATCGACGCCGTGACGATTGCGACAAACATGGCCGGTCGAGGTACCGACATCATCTTGGGCGGCAACCCCGAAACGATGGCCTGGGCACAATTGCAACACAAGTATCCGACGCGGTTGGAAGTACCTGACGAGGAATGGAATGCGCTCGTCGAGGAAATTGACCAACGGGAACAAATGTCGGTCGAAGGCAAGACCGTTCGCGAGCTCGGTGGGTTGTACGTGATCGGCACCGAACGCCATGAATCTCGTCGTATCGATTTGCAGCTTCGCGGTCGTTGCGGTCGCCAAGGTGACCCCGGCGGCAGTCGGTTTTATTTGTCGCTCGAAGACGATTTGATGCGCGTCTTCGCCGGCGATTTTGTTAAAAGCGTGATGCAGCGATTGGGGATGCAGGAAGGCGAAGCGATCGAATCAAAGTTGGTTACGCGGCGAATTGCCTCAGCACAAAAGAAGGTCGAAGAACGGAACTTCGAAGTTCGCAAAAGCTTGCTTGAATACGACGAAGTGATGGACGAGCAACGTAAGCGAGTTTACGGTTATCGCCAACGCATTCTCGACGGCTACAGTTGCCGCAAGTTGATCCTGGACCAAATCAGCGGCCAGATCAACAGCTTCGTCGATCTGTTTTTGGAACCGCATTACGGTGCCGATTCGTTCGCCGGGTTCGCCAGTGCTCAATTGAATTGCTCGCTGGAGCCCAAAGATTTTCGCCAAATGGATTATCGCGCCGCGGTCGAGTATGCCCGCGACCAAGCCGAACGTGCCGCCGAAACAACCGTCTACGAAATCGTCGAGGAAAACCTGCCGTCCGAAATGGAACAGGACGAATGGAATTGGCAAGCGATGGCGAATTGGGCCAATACTCGCTTGGGCACAAATTATCGCGATCGCGATTTGCAAAAGCTCGACCGCGACGAGTTGACAAAAGAATTGATCGAGAAGGCGACCAAAAAGATCGCCGAAACCGATCTGAGCGAAGCCGAACCGTTCCTCGACGAAGACTTTGGACTGCGGTCCCTCGGCGGTTGGGCACGATACAAGTTCGGCATTCAAACAATGCCCGAGGAATTTGCCGGTGTCGAAGATCGACGCGATATCGCCAAGCAATTGACTCGCCGTGCCGAACAGATCTACGACGAAAAGGAACGCGAGTATCCGGTGTTGACCGGCATCTCGGCGTTCACGTCCAAGCAGGGCACGCAGGTTCATTTGGATCGCGAAGGGTTGACCGCGTGGATGCTCGGACGCTTCGGTGTCGAAATCAACGTCGATGAGCTGCAATTAACTCGCGATGATCTGAAGACCCAATTGGTCGAAGCCAGTCAAGGGACCCGCGGAGTTTCGGAAACGAAACGAGCGCAGGCGCTCGAGCGTGTCACCAAGTTGTTCGGCTCGGCGGACCCGGAAGTGTTGGCCGTTCACGCCGGCGGCGAGGCGGCGCTCCAGCAGTTGAGCCAATACCTGAAAGACGAATTCAACTCGAAATTGACCGCCGAAGACATGTCGCGGATGAAGCGTCCGGTGCTCGAAGTCGCCGTTGAACGCTGCGTCGATGATCGCTACCACCCCGAGATGCGGCGGATGGAACGCCAGGTGTTGTTGACGATCGTCGACGAAACCTGGAAGAACCATTTGTTGGCGATGGATCACCTGCGCAGCAGTGTCCAGCTCAAGGGTTACGCGCAATTGGACCCCAAGGTCGAATACAAACGCGAAGGCATGAGGTTGTTCGAGAAGATGTGGGAATCGATCGGCGAACGCGCCACCGATTTGATCTTCCGCATGGAATCGTTCAACGAAGACTTTGTTCGCAGCACGTGGGTCGATGCCCGGGCGCGCCATGATGACCTTGGTTCGGATCAACCGCCGCCGCAACCGCGACGCAGTGATTCATCAGCACGGGTCCAGGTGGCTGACCAAACCAATCAAGGCGAAGAAGCCAAACCCGAGCCGATCCGCAACGTTGGTTTGAAGGTTGGCCGCAACGATCCCTGCCCCTGCGGCAGTGGCAAAAAATACAAAGCCTGTTGTCTGAGAAAGAATGATTCGTTTTAGGAATTTCAGTTGTTCTTCAATATCATCTACCTTTGCGCCCTCGTATTCGCGTCGCCCTTGATCGCTTATCGCGCGATACGCGAAGGTCGATATCGACACGGCGTCCGGCAAAAATTCCTGGGGCTGCAACCACACGAGTTCACTCCGTCGGCACAATCAACCGCTTGGTTTCACGCGGTCAGCGTTGGCGAAGTCAATCTGTTGCCCGGCCTTGTTGCCGAATTTCGCAAATGTCATCCCCAATGGCGGATCGCCGTTAGCTGCTCGACCGACACCGGATTCGATCTTGCTCGCCAGCGCTTCGCTGACCTTGGCATCACCGTCTTTTTTTGTCCACTCGATTTCACTTGGTCAGTCACCCGCACGCTCGACACGCTGCGACCAAGTTTGCTAATTCTCGTCGAACTGGAACTTTGGCCAAACCTGATTCGCTTGGTCACCGACCGTGGGATTCCTTGCACTGTCGTCAACGCACGCTTGAGCGAACGCAGCCTAGCAACCTACACGCGCGTCGATCGGTTGCTGCGATCCACCTTTGCAAGAATAGCTTGGATGGGTTGCCAAGACCACGATTACGCCGCGCGCTTCATCGCCTGCGGAACGGACAAGTCGTCGATCACCGTCACCGGTTCACTCAAATTCGATGACGCCCCCACAACGCGCGACACGCCCGAAGTCAACGCGCGAATTGACTGGACGGGTGCGAATCCGTGGCATCAAGTCATGCTGGCCGGCAGCACCCACGCCGGCGAAGAACGGATCGCGATTGACGCCTATCGCCAATTACAAACGGCTCATCCGGAGCTGCGTTTGGTCATCACGCCGCGGCACGCAACGCGATTCGACGAAGTCGCCAAGCTTGTTCAATCGATGGGTTTTGAATGTCGCCGGCGCAGCGAATCGAAATCTGCCGCCAACGATTGGGGTGCCAATACCATTGTCTTGGTCGACACGATCGGTGAGCTAAGGCATTGGTGGGGCACCGCGCGGATCGCGTTCGTCGGTGGTGCCTTCGGTGATCGCGGCGGCCAAAACATGCTCGAACCGGCCGGCTACGGATGTGCGGTTTGCTTTGGGCCCAACACCAAGAACTTCGATGACATTGCCAGACGTTTGATCGATGCCGACGGCGCGGTGCGGTTGCACGAACCTGAAGATCTGCATCGGTTCATTGATCGTTGTTTAAGCGATCCACCCGCGGCGGATCGTTTGGGCATTCACGCCCAAGCCGTTGTGCATTCACACCGCGGTGCGACGCGGCGAACGATCGAGCATTTGGTGCAGGTCACATCGTCAAGCGTCGAGCGATATGCCCGTGCGGCGTAGACGCCTCCTTAAAATAGGATGGATTCAATCAAACCTGCCGCCGTCCATTTAGCGAACATCTCCTTGCTGTTCATGGTCGTGAGTGCATTGTCCGCTGAGCCAGTTCGCGATGGAAATTTACCGTCGTACCAGCCGCAGCCGCTCGAGTTTCCGCCGCATCATTCCGGCAAACGGATGAGCGGCGAATTCGTGAGCGCGGATTTCATTCATCGCACCGGCCAATTCCGCGCGACCAAGTCGGGCGAGTTAATTGACTTCACTTTACCGCCGTACGGCGCGGTGACCTATCTCAACGCCGAAGCGGACCTGAGCGATGTCCCGTTGGGCACAAACTGCTTGTTCATCTTGAACCAGGATGCCGATGGCAACTTCACGCGTCTGGCCAAGCTGCAGGATCAATCGGCGATCGACTCGAATGATCGCGACACCGATCAGTTGGCGAGTGAAAACCAACGACGTAAGTTCGCCGAGTTCACGCGAGCGCGGGGCCTGCCCGGCTGGATCGATCGCACCGACGGAAATAACGTGACCGTGACGTTCTTCAGCGGCGACCCATCACGTTTCAAAGAAACCTGGATGAACGACTTTGCGGTTGGCAAGACCGTGAGATTGTGCGTGGCCAACGACGAACTGCGCACCTGGAATCCAATCGTCGATGGCGAGCCGGGCCAGGTGGTTAAAGAAACAACCGTACCGGTCAATGTTTACGGTTGCAGCGGTTTCCAGGTCGTGATTGCGGCGAATAATATGCTCGAAGGTTTTCGCCAAGGCCGTGTCGTCCGCGTCTTCGGATCGGGCTGGCCGGCGCGCGATCAACCGTTCGCCGAGAGTCTCTTGAACTACGGACTGGGTACGCTGCGCTCGCTTGACTTCCAGGAAAACCCGGCCAAGGAGTACCCGGAGCAATTTCCGTTTCGAACCGAATTTGGCAATCGTCACTTGCCTTGGTATCAACCGCAAGCTGGCGTCCCGCCGCCGGTCGACTCGCAACACGTCGTAATGGGCGAGTTGAACAAAGTGGACGCGGTCAATCGAACCGGCGAGTTCCGCGCGGATCGCATAGGTGAACTGGTTCGCTTCACACTCAGCGACTCCGGTGCGCGGCTGGTTCAAAACGTCAACAAACCCCGCGAGTCGGGCCCCATCCGAACACAAGAAATCATCGCCACGATTCGCCGTCACGGTGCGGAGGCAAAATTTGAGGCTCTGGAACTGGGCGAGCGTTACCGATTTTATATGTATCAAGACCTTCAGGGTGCGTTCACCCGGTGCACATTCATTGGCGACGAGTATAGTCACCTCGCGCAACAGAACCTCACCTACCGCATCACCGCGCTCGACCTTGACGACCACAAATTACACGTCGCTTGGCAGCATACCGACCTGCAGAACTACAACGGTGACATCGTGCCGGCTCCCGACTTTGGACACAGCATACTGCGCGTGACCGCCGATACACGCATCTGGGAAAATGACTCGCTGGTCCAGCGCGACAATCTCGCCATCGGCGATTTACTGCTGGTGAATCTGACCAGCGAGCAACCGGGCCAGCCCGCGCGAGTGGCCGACCTCTGGCTAGCTGGACAGCGCGGAGTTCGGTGAGCGGGCCCTAGCCCTCGGCCTCTATCGATCGGAACCGGCGGCTAGTGCCGGTCCGCTCACAAATCGAATGACTCCGCAAAACAGAATGTTTTCAATGTGACCTGGCGCTGTCCAGGCAGGAGCAACAACGAATGAGCCCGCATGATGGGCGAGTCCCATGGTTGTTTTAGATCGTTGGAATTTTGCAGCATCGATGGTAGAACGATTGTCCTCAATCGTTCGGGTCGCACTTCGTTCGTACACTGCGGGCGTCGCGAGGAATTCCGTACAATTTTCGCATGAAAGTCATAATAACATTTCACCAGGGAACTCTGCGAGTTGCCGGCGCATCACGCGGATTGATCGAGGAAGTATGCGGTGGCGTACCGCTGGTTTGGGACGATCGCGATGATATCTGGCGGTGCGATGCGATGTGGGCACAGATGCTTGGCCGGCGATTGAGTGACAACCATGTTGGCAGCGTAGTTTGGGAACTGTCACCTGAAGGACAATCGATCAGGATTCCCGACAAACGCTCGGTCAAGCTGCGCGAAGACCAGGTCGCCGCCGTCGACGCGTTTCAGACCGGCGGCCGTTGTGGCTTGGTCATCATGCCCACGGGTACCGGGAAAACCGTCGTGGCGATCGACTTGATAGTCCGCGCCCAGTGCAGCGTGTTGGTCGTCGTGCCCGTGCGTGACCTGATGTACCAATGGCATGACAAGTTGCGCGAAGCCACCGGTATTGATGCGGGCTTGATCGGTGATGGTATTCACCGCGTCAGTCCCATTAGCGTAACGACTTACGATTCCGCCGCGATTCACATGCCGCGCATCGGTGATCGTTTCGGCATGATCGTATTCGACGAAGTGCATCATTTGCCAAGTACGTTTCGTAGCGACGCAGCCAGAATGTCACCGGCGGCGTTTCGCTTAGGCTTGACCGCGACTTTGCCGACGGACAACGAGCGATTAAGACTGCTTCACCAGCTTGTTGGTCCCACGCTTTATCAGCAATCGATCGCCGGCGCAGCGGGCAAGACGCTCGCCGAGTATACGGTGCGGCGAATCGCGGTACGAATGAATGACGACGAAGCGAAACGATATCGCGAATTGTCTAAGACCGTTCAATCCTTTGTTCGTGAACAACGCGAGCTCGAGCCGACGTTTCGCTGGGAGCATGTTTACAAACTGTCAGCCGCGGCCAACGACAACCCTGAACGAGCGCTCGAAGCGACGCGGGCGACAAAAGCCTTTCGCATGAAGCGTCAGATCGAAGAACGTGCGGAGGGAAAGATGCGATTGCTCGAAGACTTGTTTCGCTTGCACGCCGGCGAACAAGTGATCGTGTTCACGGGCTCCAATGCGATGGCTCGTGACCTGTCCAAGCGATTTCTCGTCCCCTGCTTGTTGTCTCACTGCGCCAAACGCGAACGCCGCTTGTGGCTCGAAGGTTTTTCCTCAGGGCGCTTCCCGGTGCTGATCGCCAATCGTGTGCTCGACGAAGGCGTCGATTTGCCCGAAGTGAAAACGGCCATTGTGCTGGGCGGAATGTCTAGTCAACGGCAAGCGATCCAGCGCCTGGGCCGCGTGCTTCGGCGTGGGCAAGGTGATCGCTTGGCAACTCTTTATGAAGTCGTCACCGAGGATACCAACGAGGTCAATCGCAGTCGCAACCGCCGCCGCAATCAAGTTTATCGGCCAGGACGTCAGCCATGATTCGCAGCGAGCAGGCAATCATCCATTTCGACTTCGCGCGAATGCGCGTCGAGCCCGATCGACTGCGTCACGGCCGTGACGATGCGTATCTGGCGGCCGCGGGGCTATGCTTGGCAACCTATCGACAAGGCGTTGGGCGATCTCGAAAAAGTCTGCATCGCGAAATCGAAACGATCATGTTGGCAATGGGCAATTGTCCGCCACGACGAATCGCGTCGTTTTGCAAATTGCTCGACGACGCCAGCGAGTATGTCGGCGACGCCAAGAAAGCCGTCGCGCTGCGGCGACGCGTTTTTGGTGAAGCGGCGTCAATGCACCCGATTGTTACTCGCCGCGAAGGTATTTTCGAGCACGACCTCGAAAACGCTCGCGCAAAAATCGTGGAAATCATTGGCAAACCCTGGGAGCGAATCAGCGATGAACTCTTTAGCGACGTGATTGAATTGCAAAAGTTGAAAAGCACCGATGAGAGCATCGGACCGAGTGATCTGTTGTCACGCTACAACGTCGCACAGACACAAGCGGCGCTATACCGTGCATCGCGTGTTCGCATTGAGGCGAGATCGAATTTTCGGCTTATTCTCTCTCAGGCGAAACTTGGCGGCTTGATGCACCGCATCGAACGGTTGTCGACTGAACCTCCGGTGTATCGGTTTGATTTGGATGGTCCGGGATCGCTGTTGCGAAAGACAACTCGCTATGGCATTCGCTTTGCGCAAATGATCCCGACGTTGTTAGTCTGTGACGACTGGAACCTGCGTGCCGAAATTGTCGCACCAGGCAAGCGATTGATGCGGATGAACTTATCCTCGACCGACGGCTTGCGTTCAACCGCGCCCCAGCCCCCAACGTTTGATTCCGAACTCGAACAACGGATCGACGCAGCATGGCAAAAGGCACCGATTTCGGGCTGGACGTGTCGGCGCGAGACCGAGTTTCTGGTGCTTGGCCAATCGGTGATGACGCCCGACTTTGTCATGCATAACGTTGTAAACGGTCGAAAATTACTGATCGAGGTTGTCGGCTACTGGACGCCCGAGTATATCGCTGAGAAAGCAGCAAGATTGCGTCGCTTTGTCGATCAAACAATCGGCGGCACGTCGCCAATCACATGGCTGTTGATGTTTGAGAAAGGACCGCTGCCTGAATCGCTGTGTGCGCTCGGTCTGCCCATGATCATTGTCGGCAAACGAACTGCCCCAAGTGATTGGCTAACCGCCGCAATGCGTGACATCCTGACCGGGTTTCCAGAGTAAAAGAATGTAGAACCATTGAGACAATGGTTCTACAATGGCCGCACGTTCGGAATATTCAGCGCACGGCCAAATTCCAACGCTAAGGTTTCGTGAGTCAACCCAAAATTGTTTTTGAGTGCGACGGCCGGTTCCTGGCCAGTCTTTATGTCTTTCAAATACTGAGTTGTCGCCTGTGGATCGCGGCGGACTAAAAACTTTACCAACAACTTTGCCAACGGTTTGCGTTCCTGTTCAATTCGTGTCGCGTCTAAAATCGCGTTGAGCGACCCGCTGCGACGAACCGAATCGACGATGCCGGCGGCTTCATTGCGGTTCGACTTTTCATCGCGTGGTAAGGCATCATCAGCCAATGCGCCGGGCAACCCCGCCGCAAACCAGGTTGGCAATTCGACGTTGCTGTAAAAACGATTCGTATATCCGCCGATGTCTTCGACCTTTGCCTTCACACTGCGCCGTCCGGTTTTGTATTCGAGAAATCGTATGTTTTCCGACCGTGGATCCAGAACGGGACCGACAAACGTTGCATCGGCAATCATCAATCCTGAACGCATTGTCAACTCCAGCGGTTTGTCGCCGAACAGCGCGAAATCCTTCGGCGAAATCTTTCCGTCAAAATCCTGGGTACGCAAGCTGGTCGACAACGTGAACAGCAACAACAGCGCCGCGCCGCGGACAGAGAGAAAGTACATCGAATATGCCAATCAAAAGAAGATCACCCCAAGGCTCTACTTTAACGGATCAATCGGGCACTTGCAAAAGCCCTCTTGAGGAGCGAATCCGAATGGTTGGCAAGCTCACGCGTTCTTGGCGGATGTATTGCTCGACATGCGGCGAGTTCTGCGAAATCAGAACCAGCTCCCGCAATGTCTTGATCTCGCGATACATCGTGCTCGTCGTGCGTCGATCGTATTTTTCTGTCGCATCCGACAACCCGGCGTTGCTTTTGTGTTGCTGCAGTCTTGAGCGGAAACTTCGGCACATGAAATGCAACGTAGTGTAGAACGGTTGTCCCCAACCGTTCAGAAACGCCCAAACGGTTGGGGACAACCGTTCTACAATTCATGCAATCGAGAAGCACGACCAACTCAGCTCAAAACGGAGTCCTTCGATGTCTCGAGGCACCCACCGAAATTACGAAGACCATTGCTTTCCCAACCTCACCGTCTCAATCAAGGTGGGGCGATCTCGCGGAGCGATCAATTGGATCGAAGCCCAGGTGCCAGAAGACTTCTTCACCTCGCGGATTGACGAGTGGCGATGGCCGATACTTGGCCAAGCGGATTGTTCGTCGCTGAGCCGATCGGAACGTCGTCATCACATCGCCAATTGCCTGCACATTGCCTCAATGGCACTTGAACTGGTGAAAACAAAGATTGCTGACGGCGACGATGAGATACAACAATTTCTCAGCATGGCTTTGGAGTCATTTGCCGAGTTGAATGCACTCGCGATGACCAAACCTGCGGATTGAGAACGTGTTTTAAAACACATTTGTCACTCGATTCCCGCCAGTTCACACAGGTGCTCGTGCGCGATCGGTTGGGGGCAGCTCCAGACCAAAAAGAACAACGCCTCGCGACACCAACGACCCACTGGATGGCCGGCGACATAGCCTGCGCCCTTTGCCGCCGTCATCGCAGCTTGGGTCGTGCGCATGACCAATCGATTGGCTCGTCCGCGCAAATTTCCGGTATCGCAAACGCCACCGCTTGCCGCCGCAACGAGGTCATCGCACAAGGTGCTAGTTTCATCGTCAAGTTGCTTAGCGACATCGCGCAAATCATCTCGTTTGAGACTTTCGGAGATTAAAAAGTCCACCGCCGCCCGCGATAGTCCGGCGGCAAGTGTTGACGTTTGCAATCCACCAGTCCCTGCACCGGAGCCCGCCTGCATCACTCCGGCGATTGGCCCCGCAATCAGCATCTCGGCCTCGACCCTGACGTTATCAAGTTCAACGCGGTCGGTGCGGCTGGCCGACAACGCCAACAACTCGGCACCCGGGCCACACGTGATGCCGCTTTGCGATGTGGGGACCGCCGCCAACAATTCGCGGCCATCATCAAGGGTCGCGGCGAGCACAATCACATCGGCCCGGATCGCACCGGTCACCCAGGGCGACATCCCGTTGAGCCGATAACCATCACCCTCGGGTATCGCTTGCAAGACCGGCTTGCCGACGTGTTGGCGACTGGTCGTCAGATGGCTGATTCCCACCGTGGCAAATCGCTGGCCGCGAAGTGAATCCTCAAGCCAACGTTCTCGCGGCGCGGGATTGTCGCTGCCGGCAATCCGTTTGCAGGCACCGACGAACTGCGTCATCACAAACGTTGTCGTCAAGTCGGCGGCGGCCAATCGCAGGTACGCAGCGACCTGGTCCGCCTCGCTCCAACCGTATCCGCGAGCCGCTGCCGGCAAGAACCAGCGATAGACGCCGGCGTCGGCGCATAATTGCAACGAACGCGCCGGCCAGTCCGCGGCGGTGACATGCTCGCCGGCACCGCTGGCCAGTTCTTCGCATAGCCGCGAGATCGCGTCGTTGTCGGTAAGTTCGGTGATTGGTTTCATGGCGATCGGCAAACGTTCTACAATTTTTGTCATCGTCGGTTGGTTTGGTTGAGTTGAACAGTTGAGCGGCGTTTGGCGGTAGTACCAGCGGCTGCGAAGTAAAAATTTGGCATCGAGGCGTAGAAACGGCGTTCGGTTGCTGCAAAAATCGGTATGCTCTTTTCGCCTGTTGAACGTACAACGAGGCAAGTCGATGAGCCTAAATCTTCCACGCTTTACGAACAACCGATGTCTACGACGCTGCCCCAGACTATCCTCAACGAATCCGGCGACCCAACCAACAGCGACGCGATCGCAGTCTACGAAAAATTGTGGGCCTTGGCGAATAACCTGTGGTGGTCGGGGCACCCCGAATGCGACCAATTGTTCCGCGATATTGATCCGATTCGTTGGCGACAACTTGACCACAACCCCGTCGCGCTGCTGCGTGAGATGACACCGGATCAATTGGTCCGGCGGGCTGCCGAGTTGGTGTTGATCAGTCGCATCAATTACGCCTATCGACGCTTGCAGGAATACCTCGACAGCAGCCAGACCTGGGCCTCGACCAATGCCGGTGTGCTCGGTGCCAAACCCGTCGCATATTTTTCGGCTGAGTTTGGTATTCACGAATCGGTGCCGATCTACAGCGGTGGCCTGGGCGTGTTGGCCGGTGACCATATCAAAAGCGCCTCGGGCTTGGGTGTGCCGCTGGTCGCGATCGGGCTGTATTACTCCCAGGGCTACTTTCGCCAACATCTCGACGACACAGGGATGCAGCAAGAAGACTATCTCGAAACCAAGATCGAGAATCTGCCGATGCAACCGGCGCTGGGTCTCGATGGCGAATCGATCACGGTCAATATCGACACTCGCAACGGCAGCTTAATGGCCAAGGTCTGGTTGATGCACGTCGGTCGGGTGCGTTTATATTTGCTCGACTGCAACGTTGAGGGCAACAAGCCCGAGGACCGCGAGTTAACCAGTCGGCTGTACGGCGGCGATCATCGCACGCGAATTCGCCAAGAGCTGGTGCTGGGCGTCGGCGGAGTCAAGGCGTTGGCGGCGTTGGGCATTCATCCGGGGGCGTACCATTTGAACGAAGGGCACAGCGCGTTTGGTGCGCTCGAAGTCGTTCGCCAACGGATGCACGACGATGGGTTGTCGTTCGATGAAGCAATGCGACAAACGGCGCGTATGACCTGCTTCACCACACACACTCCGGTGCCTGCGGGTCACGATCGTTTTCCCGCCGACATGATCGAAGAACACCTCGGGCCGCTGGGCGATTCGATGGGTATTTCGCACGACCAATTGATGGGTCTGGGCCGCGTCGATCCGAACAACCGCAACGAAATGTTCTGCATGACGGTGATCGGGTTGAAGATGAGTCACTATGCTAATGCGGTCAGCAACTTGCACGGCGTGATCAGCCGCCGCATGTGGTCATGCATGTGGCCCGACCGCCGCGAAGAAGAAGTGCCGATCGGACACATCACTAACGGCGTTCACGTTCACTCGTGGTTGGCCGCACAAATGTCCCAGCTCTATGACAAGCATTTCCCCGCAAACTGGGCTCGGCGGATTCAATATCCCGAGATCTGGCAATCGATCCACGAGGTTGATCCAGGCGAACTTTGGGAAACGCATAACGCGCTGAAGAACAACCTGTTGGCGTTCGTGCGCCGCCGGCTAAGTCGCCAATCGCGCCGCCGTGGCGAAAGCGATGCGGTGATTGAAGCGGCCCGCAGCGTTTTGAATCCCCAGGCGCTGACGATCGGCTTTGGACGTCGTTTTGCAACCTACAAGCGAGCCAATCTGTTGTTCCAAGAGATCGACCGGATCGCCGAACTGTTGTCCGACAACGAGCGACCGATTCAATTGATCTACGCCGGCAAGGCCCACCCCAAAGATGAACCGGGCAAACGATTTATTCAAGAGATTGCGAACCTGCGGCTTGATCCTCGTTTCGCCGGTCGCGTTGCCTTCGTCGAAGATTACGACATCAATGTTTGTCGCCATTTGATTCAGGGCGTTGACGTGTGGTTGAACAATCCGCGCCGGCCGTTGGAAGCGTCGGGGACCAGTGGCCAGAAGGTGGTGCTCAATGGCGGCCTGAACTGCAGCATTCTCGACGGTTGGTGGGCCGAAGCGTACAACGGCGTCAACGGCTTTGCCATCGGCCACGGAACCAGTCACGTCGATGATCGAATTACGGACGAGCGCGACGCCGAGGCGCTTTATCACACGTTGGCAAACGAAGTGATCCCGTGTTATTACGATCGCGATTACGACGGGCTGCCCAAGGCGTGGATCAAGCGGATGATGCACAGCATCAGCACCTTGGCGTGGCGGTTCAGCAGCCACCGCATGGTCGCCGACTACAGCAACCACAGCTACCTGTGGGCCGCCGGTGGTGTGACCTGCGACATGCGCTACAGTTGACGGAATGGCCTTTGGGGTAGAGGACCTTTATCAAGATCCACAACCTGCAAACTTATCCACCTGCTTGGCCGGTCAATTTTTGCGATGCGGTGGTGTGAATCAGGTATCGCGCCGCAATTTGATCCGACAACTCAGGCAAACGCTCGGTTAGCATTTCCAGTAGTTGGTCGAGTTGCTCGCGCTTGCCGGTGCGGGTTGCTGCCGCCAATTCCGCCGGTTGGCACATCCTGACGATGTGAAGCAAATCCATCGCTGTGCGTCGATCGATTGGAATTCCAACGCCGTCGGCTTCGATTGGCAAGCGATCCATCACCTCGGCGATTCGTTCAAGTTGAAACAGGATCGAGCGCGGGTTCGTTTCGTCGGTGATCAATAGGTCAAGCGTTGCCGCCGGTTCCAAATGCAACAAATATCGCGAACGATAGGTCATCACACTGTCGCAGGCTTCGAGCACGGCTTCCATCACCGGTCGCTCGTCGTTGGCCGACTTTCCGCCGCGGTTTGGATTGCAATCAACGAGCGTTGAGCGTAACAATTCGGCCGTTTGCCAAGCACGCTCGATGCGGCGACCGATTTGCAAAAATCGCCAACCGAGTGTTCGCGTAATGCTTTCTTGGCCAAGCCCGGAGAACGCCAGCAGTTCGGTGATTAAGCGTGACAAGCGGTTGATCGCGGTGCGTGAATCGGTTCGGACGCTGGGGTCAGTCGGTTTGACCAGTTCATCTTCGACGCGCCGCACAATGCGATACGCATCCAACGAAATGCGGTCACGCACGGCCGTCGCTTGATCGACCATCGCCGTGACGCTGGGGCTCAAACCACGATGCAAATCGATGGCGTAAACCGAACGCGGCAAGGCTTCTTCCAATCCGGGCAACGTGCCGCTGAGTCCTTCGACAGCGTAGTCGGGTTCGATTTGGCCGATCGCAGCCAAGGCAGCAACCAGCCTTGGCATTTCCGGAATCGTGGTCGCCAATTGTTCGCCGGATAGCCGCATCATTGCGGTTCGCAACAACCGCGCAATCGCCTCGGCGCGTTCGCTGTAACGCCCCAACCAAAACAGGTTCTCGGCAACACGACTGGGCAACTCCGCGCCACCGCGCAGCAGCTTCAGCGGTTGATTGGGCGAGGGCAATAGCGTCGAACTGGCATCGACCGGTTCATCGGCAATCACCCAACAATCCTGACCCAATTGGACCGCGCCATGAGCGTGATCGATCCCGTCGGCCGTGGGACTGACGCGCACCAAACCACCGGGCAACACATCGACGCCGCCGGCGGTTTGCACTTGGAACGATCGCAGCGCCACGTACCAAGGTTGCAGCTTGCCGTCTTGCCAAACCGGCGTCGTGCTTCGCGCCGCGATGGTTTGCGCGATGTATTGATGAGGTTGCGCCTTGATCGCCGCCAACAATTCCTGCTTCGCCGCCGCCGACAACTCCGCCGGACGAATCGGACGATCGCCGCGGATTGAAAACGCGGGCCGAATCGCCAATCGATCAAGGTGTTCCAGCACATATCGCAAGTCCGCCGGTTGACCACACCAATACGTCGGCACCGTCGGCAGGATTGGACTTTCGCCCAACAAGAACCGGCTGGCTGCGGGCAAAAACGGCAACAGCGCCGGTGTCTGCGCCAATTTGCTGCCCAAACAATTCGCAATCGCAACGTTACCGCTGCGCACCGTTTCCAACAAACCCGTGACCCCTTCGATCGCCGTCGGGTCAAGCTCCAACGGATCGCATTGTTCATCGGAGACATGCCGCCACAGCACATCGATTGGCATCAAGCCGCCGAGCGTCTTGAGGTTCAGCACGCTTGAGCGAACCGCCAAGTCACGGCCTTGGACCAATGTGTAACCGAGGTAGCGCGCCAGGTATGTGTCCTCGAAGTAACGATAACTTTTCTGACCCGGCGTTAAAATCGCGACGCGCGAATTGGCACTGGGGCGCGGCGTCAACGACTCGAGCGTCTGGCGCAGCCGCATAAAGAACGGAGCTAATCGACGGATGTGACTTTTGCGAATCAGCGCCGTGTAGGAGCGGCTGGTGACGATCCGGTTCTCGAGCAAATAACCCAGCCCCGATGGCGCTCGCGTGCGGTCGCCGGTGATCCACCATGAACCATCGCGGTCGCGGGCCAAATCGGTGGCAACGATATGCAGCCGCACGCCACCAACCTTTGGCAAACCATGATACGTCCGCAAAAACTCAGGGTTGTTAAAACAAACCTCCGCCGGAACGATACGCTCGCGCAGCAGTCGTTGTTGGCCAAGCAAGTCGTCGAGCACGGCTTCGAGAATGCGGACTCGTTGCTTCAGTGCAAGTTCCAGCTTGTTCCAGGCCGCAGATTGAATGACCAAGGGGACGAAAGTTAACTCCCAAGGTCGCGTTCGCTCGCCTTCTTCTTCGACCGCGTTGTAGGTCGTACCGCTCTCGCGGGCCAACACCGCACCGTCCGCAACCATTCGCTCGAACGCGTCGCGACCGAGTGAATCGATGTAGCCAACTAATTGCTTCCACGCCGGACGAACGCCGCCGACCGGATCGACGCATTCGTCGTAATAGTCGCGCAGCGGTGCGTATTCGTCAAACAGCGTCTCGGGTGTGATCGATATGCTCAACGCGGTCAACTCATCGGTGTATTACGATCGACGAACACGCTGCGACAGGTTACTTAACCTCATGTCAAGCGTAATCGGGAACGGGTCGACGCCCATCGCCGGGCCCGCATCCGGGACATGGAGTTTACCGCCAATGAACCCTTCGACGCGATACCGGCTTGCCCGCCGGGCTTCGGCTTCGCTCGCATTGATCGGAAACGTGCCGTAGCTGAGTCCGCCGGGGTGTGAAACGTAGTAACTGCAACCGCCCAACGACGATTGCATCCGCGTATCGACGACATCGAATCGCAGCGGCGTATGTACCGGAATCGTCGGCTGCAGACAACTGGGCGGTTGCCACGCACGATAACGGATACCCGCAACGTATTGTTGGGCCACGCCGGTGGGATGCAGCGGCACGCGAACACCATTGCACAAAATCGCGTGGCGTCCGTCGATCAAACCGTCAACCTTCAACTCGACCCGTTCCAGCGACGAGTCGACGAACCGAACGGTGCCGCCGCCGCCGGGCTCTTCGCCCAAGACATACCACGGCTCGATTGCATCGCGCAGCGTCAAATGAACATCGTCGCGATTCAATTCGCCAATTTTGGGAAAGCGAAACTCGAAATGCGTCCGGAACCAATCGGCGTCCATCGTGGTTCCGCGGCGGCTTAGTTCACCGAGGACGTCGCACAAATCTTGCCAAGCAAAATGTGGCAACATGAAGCGGTCATGCAGCGACGTGCCCCAGTGCTGCAGCGGCTCCCGATACGGCTCGCGCCAAAACGACGCCACGAGCGCGCGAATCAACAACTGCTGCGCCAAACTCATTTGTGCATGTGGCGGCATCTCGAACCCGCGCAACTCGACAAGCCCCAATCGACCCGTCGACGAATCGGGTGAATACAGTTTGTCGATGCAAATTTCGGCCCGGTGCGTGTTGCCGGTAATGTCAACCAACAAATTGCGAAACAGTCGATCGACCAACCACGGTGCAATGTATTCGTCGCGCGAAGGCACCTGTTCCATCGCAATCTGCATTTCATAAACGGCGTCACGGCGGCCTTCGTCCATCCGCGGTGCTTGGCTGGTCGGGCCGATGAACTTGCTGCTGAACATGTAGGACAAAGACGGATGGTTGTTCCAAAACGTCACGAAGCTGGCCAACAAATCGGGGCGGCGCAAGAACGGACTGTCCGCCGGAGTGCTGCCGCCCATCACGATGTGATTGCCGCCGCCGGTGCCGGTGTGCATTCCGTCCAGGTCAAACTTCTCGGTACCCAGTCGCGACAACCGCGCTTCGTCGTACAACGATTGCGTCAACTTGACCAGATCGCGCCACGACGACGACGGTTGGGTATTGACTTCGATCACGCCGGGGTCAGGCGTGACTTTAAAATACTCGACGCGGTGATCGTTTGGCGGCATGTAGCCTTCAAGCAACACCGGCAGTTTGAGTTGCTCGCACGTCTCTTCGACCGCTTCGACCAGGTCCAGATAATCTTCGAGTCGTTGCGTCGGCGGCATGAACACATACAACCTGCCGTGGCGACATTCGATCGCAATCGCGGTCCGCACGACCAAGTGCTCGTCGACTTCCGGATCAAGATCAAGCGAATCATCGAGCTCGCTTTCGGTTTGCAGCGTTTGCTCGTTGATCGTCTGCGGACCGAATGTCGACGTGCGACTGCCGTCGGGCGATCCAGGTGGCGGAGCCTTCGGGGACGTTTGTTGACCACGTGTTTGTGTTGCCAACGTTGGGACGGGCCCATCGGCGACGCGTCGCGGCATCGGCAAATTGCCGCGCGGTGCCGTCGGATCCATCGGTGCGGTGTAGAGCGCCGCGGCGCTGGCTCCGGTGTAGGGCAATGAGTCCAGCGGCAACCGCAACCCGATCGGTGAATCACCCGGCAACAGAAAAATCTTCTCGGAGCGCATTGGCCAACGGCCCGTAAACCAACCGCGCGTGCCCAGGTCGCGCGATTGCCACCATTGACGTTGAACGGGCAACACATACCCAACGGGATTGCTCAGACCACCGCGAAACACCCGCATCATCCCCGCGCGCTCGTTCGGATCGGACAACCGTGGGTCGGCGGGATCGACGTCGACCGGCAACCGGTTCTCCTTCCATAAATAATGAAACACGTCTTCGTAGACCGGGAATCGTGCCTTCGCGGTGACGCCAAGGTTTCGCGCCAAGTGAGTCACGAATCGCTCGGCGTCTTCGTGTGTGAATCCGTAGTTGCGTCCTTCATCGGCGATCCACTGGGGATCATTCCAAATCGGCACACCGTCTTTGCGCCACATGCACGTCAACGCCCAACGCGGCAACGATTCGCCGGGATACCATTTGCCTTGGCCGTAATGCAGCAGCGCACCGGGAGCCAGACGGTCTCGCAAACGCAACAACAACACGTTGCTCAGCACTCGCTTGTCAGGCCCAACGGCCTCCGTCGTCCACTGCGGATCATCCATCGAATCGATTGATACAAACGTGGGCTCGCCGCCCATCGTCAATCGCACATCATCAGCGACAAGCTGCTCGTCGACTTGATCGCCCAGCGCAAGGATGCGTTGCCATTGCTCTTCGCTATACGGCTTGGTGACTCGCGGATCTTCGTGAACACGGCGGACCGTCATTTCGTGATGAAACTCGACCTCACACGGATCGAGTCCACCGCTGATCGGTGCGGCATCGCGCGGCTCCGGCGTGCAGGCCAACGGAATGTGACCCTCGCCACAGAACAGCCCGCTGGTTGCGTCCATGCCGATCCAACCGGCACCCGGCAAATAGACTTCGGCCCAAGCGTGCAGATCGCAAAAGTCTTTCTCGGGGCCCGAAGGTCCATCGAGCGCCTCTTGGTCTGCGGATAGCTGGATCAAATAGCCGGAAACAAACCGCGCGGCCAAGCCAATTCGCCGCAACGTCGCGACCAGCAACCACGCCGAATCGCGACACGAACCGCTGCCCAATTGCAACGTCTCCTCCGGTGCCTGCACGCCCGGTTCCATGCGCACCAGGTACGCGATCTTGCGTTGCAAGCGAGTGTTGACTTCGACGAGAAAGTCAGTCGTTCGCCCCGACGATTTTGGCAACGATTCGACCCACGCATCAAGCAACACAGTCGCTGCGTTTTCAGGTCTGCTCGATTCGATATCAAGACAAGGACCGAGTTGGCGGATCAGGTCACGCGAATACTCGAAGGGAAATTTTTCCGCCGATTCTTCGACAAAAAAATCGAACGGATTGATCACCGTCATGTTGGCAATCAAGTCAACGGTGATGGTGAAATGGTCGGTCGGCTTGTTGAAGACATAGCGTGCGACGGGGTTGCCGTGCGGATCAAGTTGCCAGTTGACAAAGTGCTCCGCGGGGCTGACCCGCAGACTGTAGGCCTCGATCGGCGTGCGCGCGTGAACGGCAGGACGCAACCGTACTTGTTGCGGGCCCAGCGTGATCAAACGGTCATAGTGATAGTCAGTCTTGTGATGCAGCGCGACGCGAATCGTCATCGGTACCAGTTTCGCAAAATGGGTTGGTGAGGTAACACCGCCTAACCGCGACGATAATGCCGATCGCGACCGCTGCCAATCATACATCGACCGTGCCGCAGAATCCGCAGCGGGAACTCCGCCGCGTCACGGATTAGCAAACATGGCGGTTTTAGCCGCCGCGTTGCAGCGAAGCGGGGCGTGAAGAACCGTTGGGCAGTATCGACGCCAGCGGTGTTCGGAAACCCAGCTAGGTAAATTGCCGGACCTTCGGTCCTTAGGAAACCATCGTCTTACTGCCTACTGGTGACGTTACGACGTTGCCTTCTTGGCGAACTTGCCTTTCTTGATGCCCGTTGGCTTGATGACCACGGGCTTGCCACCGGTAGGCCGTTTGTGTCCAGCGGCTTTGTGCCCGGCGCTACTGCGCGGTGGCTTGCGATCCGCCGCACCGGCATGGGCGACAGCACGATGACCGCTCTTGTCGGCCAACGACAATCGCAACTGACGGCCGGAGACCCAAGCGCTGCGCAACGCATCAAATACGGCTGGTGGCATGCCTTCGGGCAAGCCGATGACCGAGTATTGATCGTAGATTTCGATCTTGCCAATCTCGGTGCCGCTGAGGCCCGATTCGTTGGCAATGGCACCGACCAAGTTGCCGGGTTGGACGCCGTGTTCGCGACCCACTTCGACGCGATAACGCGTCATGTTCGCATTCCCCCGGCTGGCCTGTTCGCGAGTCGATTCGCGATGCTCGCGAGGAACAAACTCACGGCTGGAAAACTCGCGGCGGCCGCGACCGTCTTGGCCGCTGCGGGGTTCAAACGACGAGCGCGGTTCAAACGACGGGCGGGACTCGAACGACGTGCGCGAGTCAAACGACTCGCGACGCGGTCGCGATGAATCGTCTTCGATCGGACGCGCAAAGAACGGACGCTTGCCCTGGTGCATCACCGCGATCGCGGCAGCGACTTCGGCGGGCGACTTGCCGCTTTCATCGCAATACTGCGTGATCATCGTTGTGAAGGTGTCCAGTTGGCGACTTTGCAATGCCAATGTGATCTGTTGTTTGAAACCTTCACCGCGTTTGGCATTGATCGCGTCAATCGATGGGCCTTCGACTTGCGTGATCGATTGGCCGGTCGCCTTTTGCAGCGACCGCGCCATGTTTCGCTGCGCCGGTGTGACCAACAAAATCGCTGCACCTTCGCGTCCGGCTCGGCCCGTGCGACCGATCCGGTGAACGTAGGCTTCTTGGTCGTGCGGCATGTCGTAATTGATCACATGGCTGATGCGATCGACATCCAATCCGCGGGCGGCGACGTCGGTTGCGACGAGCACATCGATGTCTCCCTCTTTCAATTTCTCAACCGTCCGCTGACGCTGCGTCTGGGCAATGTCGCCGTTGAGCGGTGCGGCGTTGAAGCCACGCTGGACCAAACGTTCCGCCAATTCGACGGTTCCGATCTTGGTCTTGACGAACACAATCACGCCGTCGGTTTCTTCGAGTTCAAGAATCCGGGCCAACATCTCGACCTTGTGCTTGGGCGAGACGACGACTTGTTGCTGGCGAATCGTCTGGGCAATTTTTTGCGACTTTTCGACCGTAATCGAGTGCGGATCTCGCAGGTATGATTCCGCGATATCGCGGATCGGACCGGGCATTGTCGCGGAGAATAACGCGATTTGACGCTCGGCGGGAACTTGCGTAAGGATCCACTTCACATCGTCAATGAATCCCATTCGCAGCATTTCGTCGGCTTCGTCGAGCACCAAAGAATGGATTTTGCTCAGGTCCAAAGCGCCCGATTTAACATGGTCGATCAATCGGCCGGGCGTGCCGACGACGACATGGACGCCGCGATGCAGCGCGGCCAATTGCGGTTGGTACGACGCACCGCCGTAAACCGACAACACGCGCAGCTTCTTCAGTTGTGAACCGTATTGCTCAAACGCCTCGGCAACCTGGATCGCCAATTCGCGAGTCGGTGCCATGACTAGCACCTGCGGCGTTTTGAGTTCGAGGTCGACTTTGGCCAACAACGGCATGGCGAAAGCGGCAGTCTTGCCGGTGCCCGTTTGCGAACAACCGACCAGGTCGCGGCCGCTGAGCAAGACCGGAATGGCTTCGGCTTGGATCGAGGTAGCTTCGGTATAGCCGGCTGCGAGCGCAGCAGCAGCGATCGACTCGGGAAGCCCGAGTTGTGAAAATGACATCATTGGTCTCTGGGTTAGGAGCGTCGGCTCCAGGACCAATCATCAAGGCGTCAAGAGTTGATCGCCGCAAATTGCATTGGGACCTGGCAGTGGTCCCGCTGGATCCATCGCTCGAAGGTAATTGAATTGGCGGAAATTTAACCGACTGGGCGTTCCTGTCCAGGGCAAAACCGCGGATTCTCGCCCTAAACGGTTGGGGACAACCGTTCTACAATTGCCGATTCTGGGGGAACTTTTGCCTTTAGCGACTTGTCCAAGACCGCGGATGAGATGTGCGCCCGCTGCGATCCTTACAACCCCCATACGTGTACCTAAAGTCTGTTGTGACAGCGATTTTCGTTGATTCAATGGCCGCTCGAATTACACTACAGGGCGGCCAAACAAAGGCCCCCAGGTGACCTGTCTTATCCAAATTAACACGCTTTTGATCGAAACTGGCAACTTGATTTGAAGCGTCGGTGCGGTGGCCCGATTTGGCGGTGTCATCGAAAAAAACACGCAGTTTTCCCAGCAATAACCGCCCCTAGTGGGTTTAGAAGAGGTTGGTGGATGTCCATCGGCAAATCGAATTTTCAAGCGTCGGGTGACTTTGGCAAGCCTCGTAAAGGCTTGTTCGCCAGACTTCGCCAAAAACGTCGGCGGCAGGACCGTCGTTCGTTATTGCAAACGCTCGAACAGCGGCATTTACTGGCCGGCCCCAGCCTGGTCGGCATTCAACCCAACGATGGATCGCTGTTGTTTGACGGGTCAATTCTGAACTCGTCGCCGCGCGAACTGGTATTCCGGTTTGACGACAACGCCGCGATTGATCCGGCGACATTGGTCGGTATTCAGGTCACGCGAGCCGGTGACGATGCGGTGTTCGAGTCCGCTCGAGCGACTAGCGATTTGGGCACCAACAGCGCCGTGTTGCTCGAATTTCGCGCCGTCCAGCCGGGTTCGGCGGGCGAAGGATTGCAGATTCAATTCACCAGCAGTTCGCGTCCCGGTTCGGGAGCGCCGCTGGTCACGATTGCGGGCAATGTGATCACGCTGGATTTGAACAGCAACCCAGCGCGGCCGACTCAGGTCCGCGATCTGGTGGCGCTAACGTCGGGCAGCACCGCCAATGCCCAGCTCAGCGCGATCTTGGAAATTTTCTCGGTCAGCGGTCCGACGGCGTTTGCGTTGGGCACTGCGGTCCCGGCGGGCACAGCGGTGACCCTGGTCGGTGCCAATGCCGCCGATGCGGTCTCCGATTTGGGCACCAACAACACCCTACGCGTTCGGTTCGTGGCGGCAACCAGCGGCGCGGTGGGCCGTAATACGCAAATCATTTTGCAACGCGCCGACGCCGGCGGACCAGCCAATCCGTTGGTGCTTGTCAACGGTCGCCAAGTGACCGTGCGGATCAACAGCAACGCCGGCAACGAGACGACTGTCGCGCAATTATTGACCGCGATCAACAGCAATCCCGAAGCGTCACAGATCGTGACGGCGCTGGTCGAGTCGGGTCCGACAACGACGGTGTTGGGCAATCGCATCGGCTTTGCACAGACGTTGAATTTGACCGGAGCGACCGACATATTGGTCCAGCCCGGATTTGTTGGGATCGGAAATTCACCGAACGAGGTTGTGTTTCGTTTCGCCGAAACGTTGCCTGACGATACCTATCAAGTCGAGATTTTCGGCACTGGGGCGCAACCGCTGGCGAATGTCAACGGCGACGCGTTCAACAATGGCGTCAGCACGTCGCAGCGGTTCAACATCAACCTGGGACCGCAGGTTTTGGCCGTGGTTCCCGAACCGATTCGGCGCAATGCGTCCAACGCGTTGACGCCTGAAGTGGGCATCATCGAAGTTCACTTCAACAACGATGCACTGAGCGTGGCGACGGCGCAGAACCCAGCTTTCTATCAATTGATTTTTAACGACGATGCGGTGACCGCGAATCGCCAGCAGATCGTCAATCCAACCTCGGTAAGCTACGACCGTTCGACGAACATTGCGCGGTTGACTTTCGCCGGTCCGTTAACGCGGTTGCCCAATGGCAGCGGTGGTTTTTTGACCGGCGCGGCGCGGCTGCGCATCGGCACGTCGCAAACGATCCCCAGCGCTCCGCAAAACGTTTCGGTCGGTGCCGATCCGGGTGATGCGGCCAGCGGTGCGCAGGCACTTGGCGATTTGTCGGCGACAAACACCAGCGGCATTCGCGCCGTGCGATTGCAGAGCGAAGTCCGTAATGTTGTCGACTACGACTTAGAATTCCCTGGAGCCGACGCGGCGGGTGTGCGCTCCATTCGCCCCGAGGATCCGAGCCGCTTGCTTCGCACGGTACCGCTGGACTATTTCCGCCAAGGTGCGGATTCGGTCAACGGCATTTCGACGATTCAATATGACTTTGTGTCATCGTTCCAAGGTGGAACGGCGAATAATCCTGGCGTCACGAACTTCAATCTAATCAGCGAGCAACAGAAGGAACGTGTTCGCGAAGTTCTTTCGTTGTTCAGCGAATACTTGGGCGTACAGTTTATCGAGCGACCTTCGGGCGCGGCCTCGTCGGCGTTCTTCTCGATCGCCGTCGGTGAACTCAGTGGTGCGGACCCGACGGTACAGAGCGAGCCCGGTGGTTTGGCTGTGGCTACGCGCGACCGCAACCTGGACGGAGTCGCCGATCTTGTCGTGATGGACTTCCGTGATTTCGAGCAATCTAACGACGATCAATTCGGCGGCGAGTTTTTCCGTGGAGCGATGTTGGCGATCGGCCAATTATTGGGCTATGGATACGCCGACGGATTGCCACAACCGGTCACGCAAAGCACCAGTTTTGTGTTCAATCGCGCTCGCGGCGAAGTCGCTTTGGGCACGAACCCCAGTGCGTTGTTCGAGATTTTGTCGGTCAACAGCGCTGATACGAACCTAATTCGGTTTGTGAATTTTGCGGTTGATCCCAACGCGGGCAATGCGCTACCGATTGTCGGTCGCGTCGGCAACACGATCACCGTGACGCTGAGCAGCAACGTCGCCAACCCATCGACGGCGGCCGATGTTGTCGCCGCGATCAACACTTCGCCCGCGTCGGCGTCACAAATTGTCGCGACGCAGTTGCGCGGCGCAGCGACCGCCGCGATCGGTTTGACCACGGTCGCGACCAGCGCTGAATTGCTCGTATCGAGTAACGAGCCTAGTTACCCCAGCGTTTCGGACATCATCAACGGCCAATACCTGTATCGTCCCGACAGCACCGACGTCGATCTGTTTCGCTTCTCGCTGCGTGAGACCGCGTCGGTATCGATTCAAACGTTTGCCGAGCGATTGCTCGACGCCAGTTTGCTCGACACCCAGCTTCGTTTGTATCGCGAAGACGGTGCGACCGGTTCGTTTGTCGAAGTGGCCCAGAACGATGATTACTTCAGCAACGATTCGTTGATCGAAATGCAATTGTCGGCGGGCAATTACTTGATCGGCATCAGCGCGTCGGGCAACAACAATTACAACCCCGTGATTCCCGGAACCGGATTTGGCGGTCGCAGCCAAGGCAACTATGAACTGCGGATCACGACCAGCACCGACAACAATTCGGGAATCCGCGACACGACCAATGTGCTGCTTGATGGCGATGCCGATGGAACGCCTGGTGGCGTGTTTGATTTTTGGTTCTTGCCATCGAATCAAAACAATTCAATCTATGTCGACAAAGCAGCCACGACGGCGGGCTCGGGTACGATCACGGCACCGTTCCGAGACTTGGGCGCTGCAGTCGCCGCGGCGCGACCAGGCCAAACGATTCGCGTCGTCGCCAACGGTGGTGCCGATGGTCGCATCGAAACGTTGGCCGATAACCTCAGCTACCAAATCGGCTTCACCAACAACGGTGTCGCGTTGCCGGACGGTTCGACGTTGAACGTTCCGCAGGGTGTCCAATTGGTGATTGACGCCGGTGTGATTTTCAAGCTGCGCGGCTCGCGTGTCGGCGTGGGCAGCACCGCACCATTGCTGGATCGCAGCGACGCTTCGATTCAAGTATTGGGAACACCGTCGCTGGTTACCAGCAGCGGCAGCTTGGCGCGAGATTCGTTTGGCGAAGTGATTCCCGGCAGCGTTTACTTCACGAGCTTTAACGACTCGTCGATTGGCAACGGCAACACGACCGCCGTGACGCCCGCACCTCAACCTGGCGATTGGGGCGGCATCGACATTCGCTCGGACCTCGATTTCGTCGACTCGAATCGGCGCAATCGCGAGAACGAAGGCGTCTTCCTAAACCACATTCAATTCGCGGACATACGTTACGGCGGTGGTCGCGTTTCAGTCGATGGTCGCCAAGTCGCTGTCGCACCGGTTGATCTGGCGTTGACTCGCGCCACGATCATCAACAGTCATATTAGTCTGAGCGCCGACGCGGCGATTGCGGCGACTCCCGACACCTTCGCGGAAACTCGCTTCGACGAACCGTTCTTTCAACAAAATGGTGCCTTCACGCCGACGGTCCATCGCGTTGGACCGGAGATTCACGGCAACACGATTGTTGACAATACGGTCAACGGGTTGTTCATCCGCGTGGCCACGCGGACCGGCGATATCTTGCAGCCGCTCACCAGCCAAGCACGTTTTGACGATACAGACATCGTTCACGTGTTGACGGAAAACTTGCAGGTCCAAGGAACCGCAGGCGGACCGATTGCTCCGTCGCAGGCACCGTCGAGTTTGGCGATCAGCATTGTGCCGTCGGTCGGCGGCGGCCAAGTTGCGGCGGGCACTTATGTCTATCGTTTGTCATTCTCGTCGGCGACTTCGGAAAGTTCGGCCAGCGCCACGACGGTACCGGTAACGTTGGCGGCAACGGGCCAAATCGTGCTCAGCCAATTGCCAATCGTACCGCTGGGCGGTGGCTTTACGCAGCGGCGTTTGTATCGCGCGATGGTGGCCGATGATGGCACGGTCAGTCCCTTTGTTCGCGTCGCCACATTGAACGGCACCGACACAACATTCACCGATGTCGCCGCCAGCGGCACGATTGCGATTCCAGCGGAGACCGATCGCTTGGTCGCGCGGTTGGACGCCAGCTTGAAGGTTGATCCGGGCACCATCATCAAGATTGGTGGCGCTCGAATCGATGTCACGTTCGGTGCTGATTTTATCGCCGAAGGCACAGCGAATGATCGCGTTGTGATTACTAGTCTAAGCGACAAGCGATTTGGTGCCGGCGGCAGCTTTGATACGAACAGCGATCCACCGGATGTGGAAGTGACTGCGGGCGATTGGGGTGGCATTTATGTTGGCTTCACTTCGTCGGCCAGCATTGACAATGCGGTCATCGCCGGCGGTGGTGGGACGACGCGCGTCGAAGGCGGTTTCGCCTCGTTCAACGTGCTCGAAGTTCACCAGGGCACGTTGCGATTGGCCAACAGTCGCTTGGAACGCAACGCCGATGGTCGCGGTTTTATCGATGTCAACGAACCCGAACGTGTTGGCCGCAGCGCCAATGCCAGCGGTACAGTATTCGTTCGCGCTGCCCAACCAATCATCTCCGGCAACGACTTCATTGATGGCCAAGGTCCGGTCGCGACGTTCGACATCAACAGCTTGGTTTGGAACGAAGTTACCGACACGGGTCGCAGCCGCGGTGTGGTCGATAAGTTTGCTTCGATCGGCAACAGTGGTCCATTGATTTCGCAAAATCGATTGCAGAACAATTCGCTTAACGGCATCGAAGTTCGCGGTGGCGAAGTGGCCACTGAAGTCGTGTTTGATGACGTCGATGTCGTTCACATCGTCCGCGACACCATCGAGATCCCCAACCAACACATCTATGGTGGACTGCGACTCGAAAGCGACGCGCGGGGCAGCTTGGTGATCAAGTTCCAGAACACCGCTGCGGTAGCCGCGACGTTGACCACGCCAGCGATTCCGGCGCGGACTGCGGGGATTGTCGCCGGTGGTTCGCTGGGCACCGCGACACGTCAATTTGTCGATATCGCGGATCGCATCGGCGGTAGTCTGCAAGTCGTGGGACACCCGGATTTCCCGGTTGTTTTGACCGCTTTGGCCGATGACACGATCGGTGCCGGATTCTCGCCATTGGGCCAGCAAGCGGTCGATACCGACAACAACGGCATTCGTCAAACGACGTTGACCAGCGATACCGATACGGTGCCGCCACCGCCGTTGTTGCCGCTTGGTCCGCAGTTCGATCGCACCGATCGCGAAGTCGATAACGGCACCACGATCGATAATGATGTTGATCCGAACAACCTTGGTTTCTTCCAAGCGACGCCGATTGCCGGTGGCGAAGTGACGAACATCAGCGTGACGGGAATCCAGGTCAACAACGGTACGCTGTTGGCCCAGCAGAACTTCCAATTCCTCAACACGACGCTGGTTGATATTGATCGTGTCATCAACGGAATTTTGACGATCCAACCGCCGCCAATTCGATTGTCCGCATCGACGATCGTGCAGCCGGCAACGCTCATCTCGCCCGACCGTGTTCGCAGCACCGGCTTGATCGATTTGTTGGTCGCCGGTGACCAACAGCTTGCTTGGACCGCCGAGACATTCTTTGTCAACAACCGCGCCAGCTTGTTTACGACGTTAAATTTCTCGACCGTCGATGGTGGTTCGTTCGCCGCACCCCGCGCGGGAACAACGAACCGTGTTGCGAATATCAACATCATCAATTACCTCGATGTCGGCATCGGTGCCGCCGCTGACGATGTGCTCTACAGCGTTGGCACCCCGGGCGCATCGGACTTCCGCTCCTACATCATTGACGGTGCGACGGGTGTTGGATTCAGCCAAGGTGGCGTCTACACGAACGACGGCATCAATCAAATCAACGCCAACTATCTTGGCTGGGCAGCGGACGATGCCACTCGCTTGCTCAATACGATCAATGCCGAGAACTCCGCCTTCACTCCGGCGGGAACGATCGATGTCCTGTTGCCGCTTAACCCCGCCTTCCCGCCGTTTGCGAACAGCACCGGTGGTCGTGGACCTGGTGACGTCGGCACTGCGTTCGCGTGGTCTTTGTCGATCAACGAAAACCGCTCGCGTGTGACTTCGCTGGTCGAATGGTTGCCCAGTGATCCCGCCAATCCGGCACCGATCACGTTGCCACCGTCGGTCGATGGTGTCGGCTCGTGGAACGGCATTACGATTCGCGAAGCGGCCAACGATCGCAACGTCTCGTCGGGATCGGAATCGGAAACTCGGCTGGCAACGTTGGGTGATTCCAATCGCATCCCGAGCCAATCACAATTTTTGGGCGAGCTGGCTCCCAATCCGCAATCAGGCGATGAGAACCGTCGGTTGGGCTTCTTGATTGACGGATCGATTTTGGTTGCCAGCGACGTCGATGTGTATTCGTTCATCGGCCAAGCGGGCACGCAGGTTTGGCTTGATATCGATCGCACCGACTTGGGCCTCGATGCGGTGGTCGAGTTGATTGATGCCAACGGCGTGACGCTGGTTTTGTCCGACGATGCGATCGCCGAATCACGCGGCGACATCAATCGTTTGGTTCCCGATGCGGCGCGGTTCAGTCCCACCAACGCACGATCGCTCAATCTGTTACCCGTCGCGGCCGGATCGCCGACGAGCGCCTTCCAAGACCAGTATTCAACCAATCCACGCGACCCAGGGATGCGTTTGGTGTTGCCGGGATTGCCGGGCCAACGAAACATCTACCACGTGCGAGTGCGCAGCAGCAATGCGGCGGACAGCAGCAATCGCGCGTCGTTGACCAACCCGGCGGCGGTGCTTGGCGGTTTGACCACGGGCAACTACCAACTGCAAATTCGTCTTGGCGAGACCGACGAAACCGGCGGCACGCAAATTCGTTACGCCGACGTGCGGTTTGCCGTCAACGGTGTCCAAGTCATCGGTGCTCCGCTGCACAGTCCACTCGTTGGTGACGAATTTGAAACACTTGGCAACAACGAAACGATTAACAACGCCCAACCGTTGGGCCTGTTCGATGTTGCCGTCGACCTGTCAGTCACCAGCGCGCTGGGACCACTGGCGAGCGATCGTTTGGCCAAGAGCGTTGGCGGTGTGCTCAGTGGTGCGACCGATGTTGATTGGTATCGCTTCGATGTAAACTACCAAAACATCACGCGTGACAGCGCCGCGTTGTATCTGTCAACGATCTTCGATATCGATTACGCCGACGGGTTCGCACGCAGCGACGTGGCGGTTTATGTTTTCAACGGAGCTGGACAATTGATTCTGGTCGGTGGCGACAGCAACATTGCCGACGACCAACCGACGGGACTTAACGGCACGAACAACAGCGACCTGGCACGCGGGTCCGGCGGAACGCGAGATCCATACATTGGTGCGGCCGAGCTGGCCGAAGGTAACTACTTCATCGCGGTGGTCAATCAATCCCAAGTGCCGCAGGTGTTTGACCAATTCACCGCCGCCGCGGCGCTCAATCCGTTGTTGCGTTTGGAGCCGATCGATTCGGTTACTCGCATCGTTGAAGACCGCATCGATTCAACCGGCGGCGGGACGGCTACCCAGCCGACGACGCTGTTGTTCAACGGCGAAGCGTCCACGATTCCGTTCACGCTCAACGATGTGATTCTGTATACGCTCACCGGCAACAGCGTTGGCCTTGCGAACCCGTTCACCGGCCAAAGCTTCGGCAACGTCGGTCCCTCAGCCGGCATATTCAACGACTTTGCGTTCCTGCCCAACGGCGAATTGTTCGGCTACAGCTTGCCCAGCACGCTGGTAAACCAAGACCTCGACGCCGCCTACTCGTACTTCTTGATTAACAGCGAAGACGGGTCGCGGACCAACTTGGGTATGTCGGGTTTGGAAACCTTCCACGCCGCGTTGGACCAAATGGGCATGCGAACGGTCGTCGACAGCGACGACGGTTTGCAGGTCGAAGGTATCGCGTTTGCATCGAACACGCGCGGTTATTTGGTCGGCAATCGACCGATCAACCGCAACCTGCCGATCAATGGTGTGCCAGCAACGGTGCAGAATGCGTACTTCCAAAACATCATCTACGCGTTTGATCCACAGACCGGTGCGATAACCGGATTGGGCTCCCCCAATCGCCAAGTGCGAACCGTTGGCACGTTGATGATCGATGAACGCGCCGATGGTGCGGGAACACAAATTCGCGAACGCGGTTTTATCGAAACCGGCACCGGAACCTCGCAACCGATTGGCAATCAATTGGTCGTTCCGGGC
Organism: Pirellulaceae bacterium; assembly: GCA_041753075.1. Classification (GTDB taxonomy): domain Bacteria; phylum Planctomycetota; class Planctomycetia; order Pirellulales; family Pirellulaceae; genus UBA6163. The sequence goes on along the minus strand of JBGSVE010000010.1, from coordinate 50,451 downwards.
GCGACCCGTGTTAGTTCCGACGGAACAGCCACGCCGACGATTGATGACGGCGATGCGTTCGTGCTTCGCGCCGGGGCTCAAGCGCTCCGCATTGAACTCGACAGCGGACCGATCATCAACTTCACGCCCAATCCAGCAACGGGTGCGTTCGCAATCGACGGGACGGTCTTCAGTTTGACCAGTCCAGCGGGCACCGTGGTCTATGAATTGGACACCGGTGCGACCATCACGATCGATGCCGCGACGGTGCTCGACGGTGCTTCAGTCACCATCGAAGATTCCGCCGGCACACGCCGCGTGTTCGAGTTCGACTCCAACGCGGCGAGGATTAACCCGGCGGCGATCAGCGTTCCGTTTGTCGTCGGTTCGTCGAGCGTTGTGCTGGCTCAATCGTTGGCCGCCGCGATCTCGAGTGCCGACTTCTTGGCCGATGGATTCGCCACGCCGGGTCAAGGTCGTGTTGGACTCAGCGGCGAATCGTTAACGGTTGCGCCCACGGTTGCCGGCAGCGGCTTGGCCGTCGTCGGTGCGGCCGGTTCGACCGATCCACTGGCCAACATCATTCGTGTCCGCGAAGACTTCAGCGGTGCACAATTGGCTCAAGCCGTCGCCGCCGCCACGGGTGGAGCCGTAGCCGGCAACCTTGTTAACTATCGCAGTGTCACCGCCGGTAATTTGGCGAACCTGACCGCCAACGGCCTGGCTCGCCAAACCGGAACCAACGGCGTCACCTCGGGCTCGACCAGCGTTCGCTTCTTGGTCAGCGACACGCCGGCGGCGATTGCGATTCGAATCACGCAAGCGGTCAACGGCAGCACGACGATTCAATCGGCCGGGGTTTCGGCAGCGTCCAGCGGCAGCATTGTGACGTTCACCGGTGCGACGTTGAACGGAGCCGACGGCACGGTCGATCCCTCGTTCTCGCTGGCCAGTGTTCCGCCGGGCGGTATCGTTCGCGGCTTGGCCACGATCGGCACCGCGCTGTACGCCGTCTCGGATCTAGGCGGTTTGTATGTCGTAAACAATCCTGGTGCTGCGGTCCAAGGTCCGATTGGCCAATACGTCAGCACGGCGACCGATCTACTGGGTCTCAACTTCACCGGACTCAGCGCCGGGCCACAGTCGATTCCATCGCTGCTTGACCCGTTTGGCCAGCCATTGTTGTTCGGTGTGACTTCGCAAGGCGATGTGTACGCGTTCGATCGTCTGGGACGATTGCAACCTGTGTTCGCCGGCGGGGCGACCAGCGTCAATATCGGTGCCGGCCAACGCGGTATCGATTTCAGCACACTCGACTTCAACCTGTTCCACGTCAGCACGCGTCGCAGCGCTGACGCCGGTCACGGTATCAACGCGACCGACAACGGTACGCGACGCAGCACGAACGGTGGCGCGAGCTATTACTTCGGTGCCGAGACAACCGACGCGGACATTATCACCAATGCCGGCACCAGTCCGTTTGCCGTTGCCCGCCAAGACGGCCAAGGCGTTCGCAACACTTACAACTTCCCCGGCGGTGCCAAGGGAGCGATCGAAAGCAATCCGTTTAGCCTCGAAGGTTACTCGTCGGCCGACTTGCCAACGTTGTATTTCAACTATTTCCTGGACACCGAAGACTTCAACAGCGTTGATCCCACCAGTCCGGCGCGCGATGCGTTCCGCGTCTATGCGATTGCCGAAAACGGCGTCGAGCATCTGCTAACGACCAACAACTTGGCGTTGCGACCATCGTCGTTGTTTGATGACGAGTTTGATGATCCAACGTTGAGCACCAATCCGGCATTGGCGGCATTGTACGCTGACAATATCGATGTCGAAGTACAGCCGACTTTTGACAGCACTAACTCGTGGCGTCAAGCTCGCGTATCGTTGGAAGATTTCGCTGGCCAAGCGAATCTGCGATTGCGGATCGAGTTCAGCACCGGTGCATCGTTTGGTGATGGCACGCTGGGGCTTCGCACCGTCGCGGGCGCTTCGCTCATCGATGGCCAAACGTTCTCCGTGGGCGGCCAAACGTTCGAGATTGATCTCGGTGCCACGTTGTCGGTCCCCTCGGGCAATCAAATCTCGACGCTCTACTCGCGACCGACAAGCACGGCCGCGACCCGCGTTGTCGCAATCGTTGGTGGCGTGACCTATGTGCTCAATGACGGCAACCGCACGATCAATCCGGGCGAAGTCGATGTGCGTGTGTTGTTGCCCGGTGATACGCCGTTGCCAACGCTCAGCTCCGACCTGATCGCGACGCGTTTGGCCGCCGCAATTCGCACCAACGGTGTGCCAACCGCGTTGGTGCCGCTTGTCGCCAGTGTCGAACCGAACGATGAATTGTCGCTCGCAACGCAGATTCCCGCGACCAGCGGTAACGTGACGATTTCGGGCAGCAGCATGCTCGAATCCAATGGCGACGTTGATCTCTACCGCGTCGATGTGCCCGCCGGTGCGACCTTGACCGTTTCGATGGCGGCAACCGTCGCCGGATCGTTGGTCAGCAATGTGCGGTTGTTCGACACCAATGGCAACGCGCTCAATCCCACTGCGGTCATCAGCAACACGGCCACGTTCGTGGCCACGTCCGCGCAAACAGTCGTGATTGGTTTCAGCAGCAACTCGAACGTCAACTACAATCCGTTGGTTGCTGGTTCAGGTGACCCCGGTGTCGCCGGTACCTACACCGCGACGATCAACATTGCCGCCGACGTGCGCGTCGTCCAATCGGGATCACGACTACAGATCACTGGCGGCATCACGGCCTCCGGGGGAGCGGATGGTTTGGTTGTGGCCGCGGGTTCGCCAGGTGCCGCCGGGATTGCGGTGGTGGTCGATACCAGCATGACGGCCGAACAAGTCGCCATCGAAGTGCAACGCGCGATCGCTCGCCAATTCTCCAGCGGCATCACGTCGGCCTATCCAATCTTCGGCACCTCGATCACCTTGGCGGGATTGGCCGTCGATAGCGCCGGACCGTTCGCGGTCTCGGGGTCGCGTTCCAGCGATATCTTTGGCAGCACCGGACGCACTCGCGCGGTCAACAACAATTTCGAAGGTCTGTATATCGATGACTTCATCATCGGTTTTGCTGAACGTGGTGAATTGGTCACCGGCTCAGTCGCGAACTCGGTGTTCACAACGGATACATCGCCGACATTGACGTCGCCGATTTCGCCAACCAGCGCGACCGTCTCGGGCAGTTACCAACTCGAAATTCGTGACGCCAGTGAATATGTCAACAGCGCCACTGCATCGCCGTTCCGCACGTTTGATACCAACACGCGATTGTCCACGGGCGTCAGCGTTCGCGTTCAACCGGCGGCGGCAATCGTCGACGGTGCGACGTTCCAAATTTCCGACGGTGTCAGCACTGTGACGTTCGAGTTCGACCTCGAATCCGCACCCGGTGTGGGCACGGGTGTGTCGCCGGGCCGTGTGCGAATCGGGATTCCCGCTGGCGGCACGTTGGCAGCCGATGACGACGGTACGGTCGCAGTGGCCCAGGCGATTATCGCCGCCATTAACGGCCCCTCGGTGCGCTCGTTGATCGACATCGCCGCCGTCGCCGCCGATGGTGTTGACAGTCTTGGCAATCCGATCATCGACATCTTTGGCGAACTGATTATTCTCGATCCGTCGAGCGTCTTGGCCGGTGTTAGCCAATTGAATTTGCGTGGTGACCAAAACCGCGATCGCACCGAGCAAGGCATCATCCTGATCGAAAACAGTCGCTTCGTGTTCAACGCCGACGCGGGTATTGATCTGATTCACGATTCGCAGTCACGCGCCACAGGCGTTGACCAAGCGGACTCGACGCCCAACGTGGTTGCCTATCCGCGCAATCTTGTTGAGTTGAATTCACAGCGATTGGTTCCTGGCGTCGTGGTGCAAAGCAACATCCTGGCGTTCAACCAAAATGCGGGTGTTCGCATCACTGGCTTGGCCAACTCGACGAACGCCAATACAACCTCCGCGGCCAACCCCGTGGCGTTTGATCGGATCGTTAACAATACGATTGTCGGTGGGGTGATTTCCAGCGGCACGAGTGTTGATCCGGCAACGTTCGCGGGGATTGATTTCCCCGGCGGTGCGATCTCGTTCGCCGACGAAGTGGTCAACTTCACTGCGGGCACCGGTGTCAGCGGCACGTTTGCGAACCAAGCGGCGGTGATTGGTGCGCCCGATGGCCCAGGTCGCGGTGCCGAGCCGATTGATGGCACCACCACGTTGTCGCTTGGCAGCGGCGGTGTGCTGACCGTCCAGTTCACCGACAACCTGTTGACCGGCAGCGGCGATGCGCGACCGGACTTGGTGATTTTTGAAACCGGTGAAATCGAATCGGTTCGCGTTGAAGTCAGCCGCGATGGCGTCACCTATTTCAACGTCGGAATTCTTGGCGGCGTCAGCAATACGATCGACCTCGATGCGTTCAACTTCGGTGCTCAAGATCGCTTCGCCTTTGTGCGGTTGACCGACTTGCGCCAGGGCACGGCGACAAGTGGTCCTGTTGGTGCGGACATCGATGCGATTGGCGCGTTGTCGACGGCACCGACGGACATTTACTTGCCCGGCAGCCAAGGTATCGTCGTTCGCCAGAACGCCGCACCGACGATTTTGAATAACGTCGTCGCGAACAGCCAAACCGGCGTGGCGATCGATACGACAAGCTCGCTTACAGTACTCGGCGGTACGACTTACTATCGCAACGCAATCAACGGACGTGACAGCAGCGTGGCGTCACTGGGCACCTTCGCCGATGTGTTGCCTACGTCGTTGGAATTGTTTGTTGATCCGACGGGGCTGGTGTTCGCGCCTCGCGCCGGCACACCGATTATCGATGCGTCGATCGATTCGTTGGAAGATCGCGCTTCGTTGGCCGTCGTTCGTGGAGCAATTGGATTGCCACCTTCGCCAATCATCGCACCGACATTGGATATCAACGGCCAATTGCGCGTCGATGATCCAACCGTCGAATCGCCTGATGGTGTTGGCGAACGAGTGTTTAAGGATCGCGGTGCCGAAGATCGCGCCGACTTGGTCGGTCCCCGCGCCATTTTGTTGGCTCCACGAGCCGGTGATTTTGGTAACCAAACCGAAACCCGCGGCAACGTGCTCGATGCGTTTGATATTCAATTAATTGATGGCATTGCACCGGCGGACCCCGCACCGGGCGTTGGCATCGATGATTCGTCGGTCAATTCGAGTGTCATCTTGCTCACCGAAGATGGTCGCACGTTGGTCGAAGGTGTTGACTACCGGTTTGGTTACGACGCGTCCAACAATATCATTCGATTGACCCCGATCGCGGGCATTTGGAAAGACAACTCGACCTATGTGGTGCGGTTGCTCGACGCCAGCGATTCGGTGTTGTTGTTCGGCCCCGGTGCCGACTTGGCCGATGGTGCGGTCACGACGCTGTTGACCACGACGGGCCAATTGGTCGATTTCGAAGCCGAAAGCGGCGTGCGAGTCGATGTCGATACGCTGGCGGTAGTGGGCGGTTTCGATGGCCAAGTTTTGACGATCTTCAATGGCATCGTCGCGGTCAATTTCGAGATCAATACCAACCTGGTCGTCAGCGCCACGAGCATTCCCGTTACCGTCGCCGCCACGGCGTCGGCGACGCAAGTTGCGGCGGCGCTGGCCTTGGCGATCAATGCGGCGGGCATCAACGTAACGGCCAATTCGTCGGGTGCGGCGCTGCAATTGCTCGGCACCTCGCCGCTGGTCACCGCCAGCTCACCAACTCCAGCAGCAACGATCTTCGCCGTCTCCGGCGCAATCGGCACGCGGGTCGGTTTCGGAATTCAGATTCCTGCGGATGGTGCTGCGGTTTCCGCGACGGTGGCCGATGGCCAGACGTTCGTGATTCGTCGCGGGGCGACGTTGGTACGAACCTTTGAAATTGATTTCAGCGGTGGTGTCTCGACTCCCGGTGCGATTGCGATCACGACGGGCGTTAATCCAACACTTGACCAACTTGCCGATGCGATCGTTCGCGCCGTCGGTGGCGCGGGCCTAGGCTTGGCTCCGACAAACGCCGGTGCGGGTCGCGTGGTCCTTGGCGGCGACGCCAACTATTCGCTCGATGTCTCGACCACCGTGTTGACGCAATTGGGTCGCGCCGGTCAAGGGCCTTCGGTTGCCGTGCCCGTGCCAGTCGGTGGCACCGCGGAACAAGTGGCGATTGCCTACGCGGCAGCGATTACCGGTGCGAACTTGCCGGGCGTCAGTGCCAGCGTTGTTGGCGAACGAGTTATCCTCAATGGTGTCTCAGCGGTCAGCGGTGTGAACGCGTTGCCGTTGCCGATCATTCGCGATGAAGTCGGTAACTTGTTGCAAAGCAGCGGCACCAACGGTCGCACCGAATTAACAATCTTCGTCGGTGGTGGTTCGGATTACGGCGATGCACCGGCACCGTACCTGTCGCTCGACGCCGCCGGTGGTCCACGACATATTGTCGACCGCGGGTTGACGCTGGGCGAGATCATCAGTCCCGATGCCGACGCGCGGCTGAACGATGGCGATGATGATGACGGCGTCGCACTGGTCGGTTCCGCAGCGTCTGGTTTCCAGGCAAACTTCACGGTCGATGTTCGCTCCGATGGACGAGCGTTCTTCTTGGACGCCTGGGTCGATTGGAATCGCGACGGTGTGTTTGCCGCCTCGGAAGTCACTCGGTTCCGATCGGCGAATTCGCCGGGCACGTTGCCAATCGTCGGAGCCGGTGTGAACACGATTACCATCAACGTGCCTGCAGGTGTCACGAACGGTTCGACGTTCGCACGGTTCCGCTTGAGCGAAGTCAGCGGTCTGGGGCCAAATGGTCTGGCGGCCAGCGGCGAAGTCGAAGATTTGCAGATCTTGGTCCAGAGCAATCCGTTCCAGAATCCAATCGATTCGACTGACGTGAACCGCAGTGGTGCAACGACGCCGGTCGATGCGCTGAACATCATTAACTTGATCGCCCAATTCAACCGCAACGGCGGCAGCGGCACGTCGATTCCGCTGAATCCAGTGCCACCGTTTATGACCGACATTTTGAACGGTCGGTTTTTGCCGGATACCAACGGTGATGGATTCGTGCGAATCAATGACGCGCTGCGCGTGATCAATGAGATTGAGGATCGTCGCCGCGCCAGCCGCACGAATCGTCCGTCGGGCGAGGGCGAAGGTTTTGTCGCGCTGTCCAACGGGTTGTTGGCCTCGCCGCTGACCGCCGCCACCGAACCCGGATTTGCACAAGACCGCAGTGAGGAACTTTTACCCGTCGCCGCCGTCCAAGCAATCGCTACGCCTGCGGTGATCGCTAAGACTTCGGTGTTTGATTTGCCTCAATTGGCCGCGATGGACGACGTGATCGCCGACTTGGCCGGTGAGGACCGACCGGCCGCAAGCGGCAACCAGTCCAGCGCTGTGGATTTGGTGTTCAGCGGTTTGGGAGCCGGACTTTAGGAAAATTCGCGATTTTTTGTGACGTAGTTTGGTGAGATATCTCGCCTATAGTTTAGCAGTGTCATCGATTTGCGACATCGAGTGGATGGCGGACTTTGAGGACTGGGCGATCCATTCGGACATTGATCGTAATGACGGCTTTGCGGCCTGGGCCGGGCCGATCATGGAGGAAGAGCAACTGTAGCCCGCGCACCGAATTGATAAAAGACACTCATTCATGCCCCGAAAACGACATTCACGGCCATCAAAATCGCCCCAGCGGCGACGACGATGCACCTTGGAACGTCTGGAATCGCGGCATCTGATGTCGGGCATTCCCTTGGGCGCGACGGCCGACGATACGGGCGAGTTTTTTCTTGGCCGCGTCGCCGTGATCCCCGTTTTTTTCGATAGCACCGGCGCAATTGATCCCAGCACCGAAGATTGGACGCCTGAGGAAATTCAGGTCGCGCTCGACAAGATACGCACCGGCGTCAATTGGTGGTCCGCTACGCTCGATGCCCTGGGCACCGTCCATGAACTCGAGTTTGTGATCGACGAAACCTTCGCTCGCAATCCTGTCCCATCGGCTTACGAACCGATCAGCCGTCGCAGCGAATCGTATCCAACCTACTTGTCACCGTTCTTGCGTGACCAAGGCTACGGCGACGCAGACTCGATCGAGGATGCGGTGCGCCAATTCAACCACGCGGCGCGACTGCGTTTGGATACCGATTGGGCGTTCACAATTTTCATGATCGATTCGTCCGCCGATGCCGACGGCCAATTTGCACCAGGCAGCGAATTCAATAACGCCTTCGCGTTCGCGGGTGGCTTGTACGTGATCAGTCCTTCGACGCGTCCGGCCAGCACAATCACACACGAGACGGGTCATATTTTTTGGGGTCGCGACGAGTATCCCGGCGGTGCCTCGTCGCTTGATCGACGCGGCTACTACAACGCACAAAACCTGAATGCCGTCGACGACCAACCGCCGGGGTTTGTCCAACAGCCCAGTATCATGAGCGCCGGTGGTTCGCTCAACGCATCATTCCTGTCACATCAATTGCCGGAATCGACGCGGGCGTTGATCGGTTGGCGGGACAGTGACGGTGATGGGATTTTTGATCTGGCCGACGTGCCGCTGAGCCTCGAAGGCAGCGGACGCTACGACAATGCGCTTGGTCAGTTTCAATTCAGCGGTCGCGCCCAGGCCGTGGCGCTGCCGAACCAAAACAGTTCGGGAACACAAAACGACATCACGCTCAATCGCGTCAGCCGAATCGAGTATCGCGTCAACGGCGGTGAGTGGTTGACCGCGAGCGACGTCGATGCGCAAGTCGCGGACGTTCAATTTACACTTGATATCGAAGCGTTCGACACGATTGAGTTGCGCGCGATCGATGCCAAGGTCGGCGTCACCAGTCCGATTTTGGTCACGCATGGTAGCGCTCCGATCATTGCCGGTGCAGGGATCGGCGGCTTTGCCTTTGTCGATGCCGCGGGCGAGGGCGAGAACGACCCTGGTGACGCGCTGCTTGGCTTGGTAACCGCCACCGTCACCAAACCAAACGGATCGCCGGTGTTTAGTGGCCAAGTTGAACCTGACGATTATCGTGACACCGTTTTAGCAACCACGATCTCCGGTGCAACCATTCGTTCGGTTGGTCCAACAGTCGATGGCCGGATTGCCAGCTACGCCACTGCGGCCAGCAGTACCAACGCGACCTTTCATTACTACAACTTGCAGACCGCGCAGTTCCAAGACCAGTGGAACTCGATTCGCCAGCTTGAGGTCACGTTCGCAGAAACCGTCGGCTTGGTCGAACTGGATGCGATCGGTCGTGCGGCCGGAGGCAGCTTCGGACGGCTCGAAGCCTACGACGCCCAAGGCAACCTGCTCAATCGGTTCACCACAGGCGAATTGGCCGTCAACGAATCGATGACAATGCGGGTCCAAAACAGCCAGGGACGGATTGCCTCGATTCGTGCCTTCGGACATCAATTTTCGGAAGTCGGGCTCGATCAATTGCGATTCGGTACCCAACCGACCGCCGTCACGCAAAGTGATGGCACATTTCGTTTCGCAGGACTGGCTGACGGAGATTACCGCGTCACGCTCAAGGCCCAACGTCTGATTCACCAATACGCCGGACCGGTTTTGGCGATCACCGTCGGCGGCGGCGTCTCGTCGCCGATCGCCGCGGCGTTCACGCGGGTGGCCAGCCCATGGCGCAATCCCGTCGATCCTTATGACGTTGACGGCCGCGGTGCAGTGAGACCGTCGGATGCGCTCCGCATCATCAACGAAATCGGCCGCAACGGCACGAGAATTTTCGCGGACGCGTCGCAAATTACGCAGTTTTTTGATGTTAGCGGCGACGGTGCGATCTCGTTGCGCGATGCCCTCAGCGTGCTCAACGAGATTGGTCGCCGCGCCCGCAGAGTTTCCGGCGGGCCTGGCGTCGAGGGCGAGGTGGACGTCACCGATCGAGTGTTTGCGAGCTGGGACAGCGACGAACAAAAAAACAAATCCGAGCCTTTTTATTCGGATCAAACTGGGGAACCAATCGTCTGGTAGCGAATCTAACGATCGCGATGGACTAGCCCGAAGAGAAATAGACACCTTTGAAGTTGATAATGCAGGAAGCCTAGGTAATATGGGGCGATCTTGTAGTCAGGATTTTGCGTCACGATTTGATCGCGGGCAAGTTTTGGCAAGATAAAACACCGGAAATTGAGTTCCGGTCTAATGATAATGGATGCGAATCCGACTCGCACACAGCGATATTTTCCACGACTCCGACCTAGCCACCTCGGTGGATGAACTCTTGGGACAGGCGATGAAACGACTAGTCAATCTCTTCCGTGCAAACCGCAAACACAATTCAAGCGCTGGACGATCTGGGCGACATGGCCAGCGATCGTTGGGTGCCGAAGCGCTGGAAAAGCGTGAATTGTTGGCCAACGATGTGCTCGCGGCCCACAATTACCAAATCGCTGCCGACGTTAACCACGATTACAAAGTCACCGCCCGCGACGCGTTGACGATCATTAATTACATCAGCAAAAACGGTTTCCAGGACTTCCGCGACGCGGCACCTGGATCGATGTCGAAGTTTGTTGACGTCAACGGCGACAACAAGGTGACGTTGGGCGATGCGTTGGGTGTGCTCAATGCGATGGGCCGCGGCGAAGGCGTCGATGAGTTGGTCGAAATTCGCATCAACCCACGCACGGCTGATGATGCTGCGTTCGGAACCGAGTTCAACCAATCGACGCGCGAGTTGACCGTTGGTGTGAACGAAGTATTCAATCTCGAGATTCAGTACAACGATTTGCGTAACCGCATCGGTGGCGACTTCGGTGTCTTCGCCTTGTTCACTGATATCTTGACCAGTTTGCCAAGCACGCTTGAGCCCGCGGTCACCGAAACACAAATCGTAACAGTCGGCGGAAACATTCGCTCGGCGGCGACGGGCACGCTTCAATTCAGCCTCTCGAACGCACCGACGCAAATCGTGACCGTGCCGTTTGATCCGGGTACATTCTCCGAGGACACATTCGTTGATGCGTTGGTGGCATTAGGTTATGACGCGTCGGATGTATCCGTCGTTTTGTTAGCTCAAGAAGATGATGTGAACGGACCGTTCGAGTTCCAAATTCGTTACACGAATTTTGACCTCGTTGACCAAAACCTGCCGAACCTATTGCTCAGCGGCACCTTCGCTGCGGCGGGCGGCGCGGCGCTGACGGTGACAACGCCAACTGAAGAAATTTTGCCACGCAATCAAGACGGAACCATCAACGGGATCGCGTTTGGTTTGTCGCTTGATTTCCGCAGCCGTACCTTTGGCAACAACGAGCGATTCTTTGGACTGCTGCCGCTCGGTGAATTCAACGGGACAACTGGGTTCGCGGGCGTGGGTGCCGCCGGACGATTGGTTGAAAGCGTTCCTGCGGCGGGCAATGGTCGCTTGATCGAGCCGTTTGATGCGTTTAGCATTCCGGTGCGTGTGCGTTCGGAGATCACCGATCCGGCGGGCTTGCGGTTGTCGTTGCAGGCCCAGGACGGTTTGATCGAATTGTATGATCCGAACTTGACCGACGGCGGAACGGACGAAGGATTGCCGGCCAACCGCGTGTTGGTGAACTTGGAAGTCAGCGGCACCGATGCGACCGATGGCTTTGGTGAATTGATCATTCGCACCGGCGTCACAAACGTCATCGTCATGGCGGGCGACAGTTCGTTGAACGCGACCGAAGACACCACCGCAATGCTCAATTTGGCATCGCTGGTCACGGTCACGGGCAGCACTGCGGTGCCGGTCTTCACGGTCACGACCCAGGCCGCACGCGGGACTGCTTCGTTCTCCGGTTCGACATTAACCTACGTGCCTGCGGGCAACGACTTCACGACGACTCCGTTGACGATCGTCTACACCGCGACGGCTGGTGGAGCCAGCGATACCGGCACAATCACCGTCAATATCGCTGCGGTCAACGATGCACCTGTTTTCACCGCAGACCCAGCTCGCAGCACCACCGTGGGCACGCCGCTGACCATTGCAATCAGCGATTTGCTTGGCAACGACTTGCCTGGACCGGCCAACGAAACCGGCACCGTCTCGATTGGCACGGTCACATCACCGACGGCCACCGGTGCAACCGTGGTTATCACGGGAACGAACATTGTTTACACACCACTGGCCGGTGTCACCGGTCCTGACACGATCAATTATTTGATCAGTGACGGCACCTTGACCGCTCCCGCCACCTTGGCCGTGAACGTCAATGCTGCGGGTGTAGTCGTGGTTGCCAATGACGCAACGTTGCCGGTCACCGAAGACATCAACGCAACGTTGAACCTTTCGACACTTGTTACGGTCACGGGCAGCACAACGGCTCCGACCTTCACGATCACCACCCAACCCGCTCGCGGCATCGGTACGTTGGCCGGTTCGACGTTGACTTACGCACCGGCTATGGATGACTTCACGACGACCTCGTTGACGCTCGTCTACACGGCCACCGTCGGCACGTCCAGCGACACCGGCACGATCACGATCAACATCGCTCCGGTCAATGATCCGCCGGTGTTTGTTGCCGACACCGCAGTCACGGCAACCACAGCCACACCACTGACGATTGCGGTCTCGACATTGGTCGCGAACGATCGACCTGGACCCGCAAATGAAACCGGCACCGTTTCGGTCGGAACCGTCACCGCCGCAACCACTGGCGGCGGCAATGCCGTGCTCAGTGGAACCAATATCGTTTACACGTCAGCCGCCGGCTTCACCGGTTCCGACACTATCAACTACACGATCAGCGACGGTTCGTTGACCGCTCCGGCAACCCTGTCCGTGACCGTTAGTGCCGCGGGTGTGGTAACGGTCGTGGCCAACGACGCGACGTTGCCGGTGACCGAAGATGTCAACGCGACGTTGAACTTGGCAACGTTGACAACCGTCACGGGAAGCACCGGCACGCCCGTCTTCACGATCACGACTCAAGCTGCTCGCGGTGTCGGAACGATCAACGGCTCGACGTTGACGTACGCCCCGGCTGCGAATGATTTCACGACCACGGCGTTGACGTTGGTCTACACCGCGACGGTGGGCACGGTTAGCGACACGGGCACGATCACAATCAACATTGCCGCCGTGAATGACGCACCGGTCTTCACCGCCGACCCAGCCCGCAGCACTAATCGCGGCACGGCGCTGACCGTCGCGATCTCGGAATTGTTGGCCAACGATCGACCTGGACCCGCAAACGAAACCGGCACGGTTGTGATCGGAACGGTCACCGCGGCGACCACTCAAGGTGGTACCGCAGTTATCAACGGCACCAACATCGTCTACACACCGACCGCAACCTTCACGGGTTCCGACACGATCAATTACACGATCAGCGACGGCACCTTGACCGCTGCGGCAACGCTGACCGTCAACGTCGTGGCTCCTGGTGCGGTAACCGTTGCTGCGGGTGACGCGACATTGACCTTCGCTGAAGACGGCGCGGCGCAAACTCAAAACTTGGCATCGCTGACCACCGTCACGGGCAGCACCGCAGCGGCCACGTTCACAATCGTGACCCAGCCGGCTCGCGGCACCTTGGTACTGTCGGGATCCACCGCGACTTACACGCCTGCGGCCAACGATTTTACCACGACGCCATTGAGCTTTGTTTATCGCGCAACGGTGGGTTCGACCAGCGACACTGGCACCGTGACGATCAACATCTCCGCAGTCAACGATGCACCGATTGCGACGGCTGATGCAATCTTCGCCCGTCCGAATATCACCTCCACGTTCGCCGTTTCCGTCTTGACTGGAAACGATCGTCCGGGCCCGGCCAATGAAGTGGGCCAAAGCGTGACGCTGACCGCTGTCAACGCAAACTCCAACACCCAAGGCACCGTTTCGCTTGTCGGCGGCAATGTGATCTACACACCGCCGGCGGGTGTCACCACCGGTACTGATACGTTCAGCTACACGATCTCCGATGGCTCGCTGACCGCAACGGGAGTCGTTACCGTCACGATCGCGGAGTTCATCCCGTCAACGGTTGCCGGTACGATCTTCACCGATTTCTTGGTCAGCTTGGCCAATCCGATTCGCAACGGCGTCCAGGACGCGAACGAACCGTCGATGGGCGGCTTGACCGTTCGCTTGACCAGCCCTGCCAATGCCAATATTACCAGCACCGCGATCAACCAAACTCGTATGACCAATGGTGAGGGCGAGTATTCGTTCGGGTCGCTGCCACCGGGTACTTATACGGTTTCGTTCGAGGCCCCCGAAACGATCATTGTCGGATCGCGAATCCCTGGTTCACTGCCAACGACCGGTGGCACCGCGACTTCGTTCCAGATTGTCATCGGCACGCCCGGCGGTTTGAACGCAACCGGTAACAACTTCACCATCTTGGGAACCCAGGGTGCTGCGGCCGATACGCTGGACCTGTTGGTTTCGCAGCAGATCATTCGCAACAGTGGTGTCGCCGGCATCAATGGAACGGCCTTGATCGCGCTGGACGCCACCGGTGATCAACAATTCTTCTCCTTGGGCAACGGTTACGAAGATGTCGTGTTCGCCGAACTGGCACTGAATGAACGCGGCACCGCGGCTTTGTTGTCGTTACTGCATGACGATGGTTCGGTCTCCACGTCGTTGTTGGGCAGTGGCGACTTTATGACCAGCCGCAACGGACGTGTGGTTCGGTTGATCGGCACCGCAGCCCGCTTTGCGACGACCGATTCGCCAGCCGAAGTCTTGGCCGCCGAGTTTGGCGATTACCGTGATTCGATCGACGAAATCATGCGATCGATGTAATGGACCACTCCGGTGGCCATCGGATTCGGTTGCACAGCGTATGGACGCGGACCGAATCGGCTGCGGACGGCAGCGAGCTTGCCGTCACGCGGCTGTCGCTGCCGGACAATCTGCCGCTTGATCCTGCAACGACGATGGTAACCTATCGTCGGGCCTTCAATGCGCCGCCGAATCTTGATCCCACGGCGCAAGTCTACTTCGACTCCGAATTAGCCGTTGAGGAGGCCGTGATTCAGGTCAACGGAGTTCGCACCAAGCCGCTGAGTCCGCGGGTGGTTGATTTGACACCGCACCTGCAAGCCCACAATGAAATTGAAATCAGGCTTGCTGGATCGGCGATCACGATCGTCAATACCGCAACGGCAAGCCTCCGAATTTGCGACTAAGAGAGCGGAACAGCGTATCCGGTTTGGACGTGGGTGAGCCGAATTGCGTAAAGCACTCGCAGGGCCAGTTCCCGGCTATTGGGGACAGACCCAATACTGTTCGGCACGAAAGTTGCGCATGAGATTTTAGTAGATTTGGGCATGGGATTTGCGCCCATAGCGACAATCCGGCGGGCATTCCGCCAGTTGCGTAGACTTTATCAAGCCAGCACGCTGGCTGACGTTCAAAAAAAGTTTAGCGTCGGTCGCGCATCCATTGGAGCGCTCAGCGAATCGGTCTCAATCTTCGACTCGGAACCTCTGAAGCAGATAGCCGCCACGCTGGCGACCAAGATACACTCGGCAGAATCTAACGGATATACCCGCAGAACTGATTGCCAAAGCCTATCGGCTCAGGTGGCTGATCGAACTATTCTTTTGGACAATGGAACAACTTCAAGAGTGCCCATCCTACGAAGTTTATTTCCCGCTCGTTCCTTAGCGAAGGGGTTCATGTAGTTCGACAACCCAGTAACCCGACCCGATCGACTCTCGATCCTCGACACTAAGAACCCAAAAATAAATTGAACCTGGAAACAAAACCGCTTCTTTGCTGATAATGTAAACGCCTGCGGGGAACTCGTCTTTAAATGTGTCGTCGGGCCGAAACACAACCCCATCTCCGAATAAACCTCCCCAGGCCACGTTGGTGGTTCTCAGAAAAGGACGGGTAGAAAATTTCCTTGCTTTGACCCATTCTTTAACCATCCAAGTGTCCTCACCCCAATCGATATTGGCGTTCAGCAAAAATCGATGGCCCTGTGTCGGGCCGCCCACAATTATATTAAAAAATCCGTGCTGATGGGGATACTGTTGGATCGCTGCACCGCATGAACTAGCGACCGAGCAAGCCAGAATCACTCGCCAGAAGCATAGCCATTGACTACAAAAAAAATCGACCATCTGAGACCCTACCACAAACCCCAGCGGATAAATCGGCAATAGATATCGCAGATAACGACTAAATCCAGTTTGCGAACAAATGGCGACAAGCATGGTTAGTAGCACGACGGAGGGAACCCAGAATCCGTTTGGAACGTTTCGATCGAAGCGGAAACGACGGAGAACCAATGAGTGTTTTTCTAACGGTGAATTTACAGCGAACAGGCTGACAACGAACAACAGTACTGTACTCGCCGCCGCGATGACATGTCCAACTGGTTCTTTAATCACCCAAGCGACAAAGTAATAATACCACCAGCCACGATCCTCCCATCTGCCCCAAAGATAGGACGGACCGCCCTCCTCAAAGTCCTGCAACTGCATATCCAAACCGGAGACAAACGCCCAAGGAAGCGGGACAGGAATCTTTCCAATCAATGAGTGAGAAAAACGATTTCCACCGCTAGGATCGTCGCCACAACCAAGGCTGCTATAAAACTCGTATGCCCCCAATGGTAGACACATACCCTGAAACCCGTAGCCAGCATTGGCGAAAAACAGTGCCGCCAAAATGCAAACTAAGCCGTTCCCCATAATTATCCAGAAACTGCGACGAGAATGAATGCTGCTTGCTACGACCAGAATGGCAAAAATCGGCAGCAAAATAATCCATGTTGAACGACACAGCATCGCGAACGCCAAGAAAACACCGGCGTACACCGTATGCTTAAGCGTCGGCTCGCGCGACCATACGAAAAGACCGCGAACCGCGAGCAATCCGCCGAAAGCGGCCCAGATGTCCGGGCTGATCATCGCTGAACAAGATAGCACGAGGGGCGAGGTCCACCAGAACGCCAAAAAACAGACCGCAACAAAAGAATCCGCAATCTCGCGTACCCAACTCACCAATACAACGCTGGTCAGCATGCTAATAAGAATCGTTGGAATCCTGGCGATATACAGTTGATGCCGAAACTGTTCTACACCTAGCCGGCGAATATAGTCGCGACCCATTTTCCATTCTGATCGGTCTGGTCCAAAAACAGAACCATAAACATAGAACTTTGATTTTGGGGACGTTAGAAATAAGTAGCAGGTCGACGCGAGTCGCGGAAGCGGCGGGTTGACGCGATACACAGCGAATCCGCCCGTTTCCCATGAGTAAAGTCCGGCTGCTATATGAGCGGGCTCGTCGACTGTGGGACCATACTTCCATGACAACGTAGACGAAACGAATCCACCTATGGCGACGATAAAAAGCACCAGGTAATAATAGAGTCGCTGTGAACAAAAAACGGCAGGGCGAAGTCTGCGGAGCACCCACATCACTACCTCACCCTCTGAGACCAAGGCTCGGCGCATAGACCAGTAACTAACAACATCATACCAAAAACCGAAACTATCCCGGCCGTGACCGGCGAAATCACTTCGGAAAATGCGCCGAAACACCCACACGCGATGATCCGCCCAGAAAGCAATACAGACCACTGCGCAATGCCAAATACGATAAACAGGAATGCTGCGATCATCAACCCAATTCGTTGCCAAAAACCCAAAACGAGTAAGCAACCGACAACCAACGATGCGGCGGGCAATACAGTCGCAATAAACATCGACAACGTCGGTCCGGTCAATTCATATCTCAAAACTGATCCAAGAAAGAAATAGGGATTGGTCAAATGCAGGACAGCACTGGATACGAGAAGTGCAGCGGCTGCGCTTCTAAGGAACCAATTGAATGCACTCGATAGTACTTCCATTACTAGTCCTTGGAGACTGTCAACTCAGAAGATTCCGGGTCGGGGAGTTTCGATACCCAATCTCGCCACCCGCCGGTATAAACGGCTAGATTGGAGAAACCTTCGAGCGAGATGCGCCTTACCATTTGATCTGAGAACGGACATCCGGCACTCTGACAGTATACAACGATTTCACGATCAAACGGATGCCCTGATAGTTGTTTAGTCAGCTCAGAATCATCGATAGTAACGGGCAAGTTCAATGCGCCCGGCAAGTGTCCAGCTTCGAAATCACGGCGTATTCGACAATCAATCACCAATGTTTCACTACCTAGTTGTCCAACTAAGTCGCCGGCATATCTTACGCGACGAGCCTCAAGTGGCCGAAGCGTCTTAATGGTTCTGTTCACTGCTACAATATTACGAGCAAACCCGTCGGCACAACCCACGTGACGCCAAAGCACAACCATCATTGTCAACGCCAACAACGAGCCAATGTGGTACGACGTATAGCTGCGTCGCATGAAATCGACTCGAGAGATTGCGACAGAGCAAACTGCCAATGCAACGACCACACCAGAGAGTAGTGGTAAAACCTCCCAGAACAACCATCCATACAATTCAATTGGTTGAGACTGCGGCGTATCATAAACTAGAATCCCAGTTCCGTCCCAAATACTCGCAAGCATTCCCGGTGAGATCAGAGTTGTATCCCTGGGAAAGTCAATGATTCTCAGATTTTTGTCTTTTGTCCCGGCACAAAGTACCCAATGCGAGTATGGACGCTCCGCATTTGCGTCGGATACATGCAGGATCGCCGGAGTTTTTAATCGACTTAGGCCTCTTACCGCCATGTTCTTAAAAGACTCCGCCGCGAGTCCGTGGTCGTGAATAGCATCCACCAGCTGCTGTGCCGTACTCCCGAGAGGACTGTTAAAGTACTTGGACTGAAACAGTTCAATTGTGGTTGGCGGCTGTTTTGATAACAACTCAAACGATCCTCGTACACAAAGTACGCCACATGAAGGGCCACCCCGACGCAAATCCTGCGAGCTGCATTCGTTCCCAAAACCAATGATCGACATCAACAGAACGAAGTAAACTTTCATCGCGCACCCCTGTATCGAGAGATTAACTTCCAGCGCGCTTCACAACAAAAATGGCAGCACCGGCCAACAATAGAATGCCCACCGCCAACAACGTCGACGACAACGTCAAAACGGGACGTTCAAACTTTGAGCCACTTAGCCCAGCATTCGTCGCCACCGCTGGCACGATTCTCCCGTTCTGGTATTCGCAGGGAAAAGGAGCATCATTAACACTGACCGGAGTACCGTTGGTAACCTTCCAACTTGGCCTTAGGTCCGACTCTCTGATACTAACGTTGACCTCAAACTTGCTTACGCGACAGTAGTCGACAGTAAGGGCGTTTGGCTTCTTGACCGCATGGGTTGCTATAATATAGCTGACTGGATAATACACCTCATTTTCATTATTCCATTGTATTTGAGAGATTCGACAACTATGAGACTTGTCTGTCTTGACGATTTCTCGAGGCATTCCGTCTAATTGAGGCTCGAAAATGCACTGGATGCGAGCGTGTTGCGTTATTGCGGTAAGGAGGATGGAATCATCGCTTTGTTTTTTGGTCTTACAATCACCCGCCGTAAGCATTTCCTGGGGCAAGTTCTGGTTATCGTGGGACTGTAGGTGCCCAAAGATGAACCCGGCCATCAACGTGTTTGGGGCGCCCCATCGATCGGACATCGCTAGTTCGGTCTTGCCAGTCAGTCTCGGAATCAATTCGGCAACCGAAACAGTTGAGTCTGCGACGGAAGCCTGAAGGCTTAAGTATTGATCCGTAGTAATAGTTTCGACACGCCTACTGCCGCTCGTACTAAGGAACGTTTGTTGAAAATGCGTTCTCCAATTCGTACCGGAACGAACAACGTCAAGTGTGCTTTCCGAATCGGGGCGCGAGTCCAAAGTGGGTACCGCTTCGACTCCTCTCCAGCCATTTACCTGAAGCTGAACTCTTGCCTTTTGCATTGCATCGCTCTGAAGCGAATCTCTCCAACGCTCCAGAATAACAACTGGATCAATGTCCTGGCCGAGCGCGCTGGTCGGCAAGCTGTCCGCAGTTACTGCTAATGTGAATAGCAGCGGAACAATTGCGGTTATAATGGAGTGGGGAAAGCGACGTTGCATGATAAGAGTGAATATTTGTAACTATCTGACATCACAGAAACGAAAACAACTGAAGCGGTTTGTGCTGCTAAATCCCTCGACAAGCCATGTATGCCCACGTCAAGCTCGTTGAACGCGGGATAGCTTTCCAGCCTGTCATTTGCGGCATCGAAATCGACGGTAATGCAGCATCAAAAAAACGCAGACACACTGGTGTCAAGCCGGCCAAACCAAGGCGATATCAACGCAACAAGTCCGGCCTTATTGCTATTTCCTGATCCTACGGAACGTAACTACGATCAATCGGTTTCGGTGCAATATTCGTAATCGGCATCTTTATTGCTGCCGCAGTTGTTACACGGCACATTGATCTGATCGTCTACGCAGGCCATGTCAAGCGATAACCCTGAAGTCGTGTGGCACGATTCATACGTTATGCCGTTGCAACCATCCTGACTAGGCGCATCGGGATCACAAAGTTTGTCACTGACGTTGGTTGCATCCGGGCTCTCACAACCCCCACCGACTAGCGTAGCTGTTGGCTTAGCGGGTCCGGCGAATGCACCAACGGACACGAAAACCAGGATCGCACTGAGTAATACCTTCATTTTCACTTCTCCAAATCGAGGATAAAACCAAAGTTTCTTGCCAATGGAATACCCGGCATTAATCGTTGACCACCTCCTTCTGGTTTGGTGTGCGTAGGGCGAGGAACAATTTCCAGTCGATTTGATTGGTGACTGTATGCACGGACCCATCCGCGCGGGAGAAATGGCAACGGCCACCGGTATGTGCAGAGCCCCAATTGCGTTTGAAGCTGATTCCAGGACCATCGGTGATAATTTGATGACCTTCCCGCGTTGTGCCGCTCGAACCGCCAACGGTTAATGGCTCATCCCAATACCAACTTGTCGCGACGTTTATCAACGGATCGTGGGCTTTCTCCCCAAGCAAAATTGTATGTGAAGCTCCGTCGGTAATGTGTTCGATTTTCCATCGCCTAGGTCGTTCCGGAAAGACAAACGCGTTGCCAGCGTAGTCGGCTTTCGGCCAGGGAACCCCGCCGCCTTCATAAGTGCCATAGCTGTCGCTTGACGGTGGCGCTGGAGTATCGCGATGACGCGATGCGCATAGGAACATCGAAATCGGACTATCCGAGTATCCAAGTTGATAGACTTCATCGACGTTCAATTCCTTCAAGATCGCATGTGCCCAACTTCCGTTTTGAGTTCGGGGATCTTGGCCGGGCACTGGCGATCCCCATTTGTAAAGCTGGCCGTTCGATAACGCAAACGTCGACAGAACAACGGGAACACCACCGGCTGTAAAGGCGTTTCCTTCGGACCATCCGCCGTTGGAGGGTAACGAGCTATGAATGGCGTGAAATGAGGTTAATGCGAGCGAAAGCTGTTTAAGGCTATTTAAGCACTGCACTGACCGGGAAGCCTCGCGGGACGCCTGAACTGCCGGAAGCAGAAGCCCCAAAAGAATACTTAGAATGCCAAACGAAACCATTGTTTCGACAAGGGTAAACGCGCTGGCGCAGCCAAGTCTGGACCGACACGCCGCACGAGTTTGATAAGATGTCAACATTTTGATCGAAAATCCCCTCTTTGCCGTCGAAGATTAGCAACCCCTGACGCTCATCAGCAGAGCGGAATGATCGCGTGGAGCAAGTAGAAATTTCAGAAATTTGTCGAATAAATAAAGGGGGCCCCGCTAATCGTTTCGGAAGTGTTCAGAGCTTGATATCGTCTCGAAATAAGTCCGTGCTATTGTATTCAGACACTTTTTTTCTGCTCAAGTCGCTTGACGACAAATTGATGATCGCGATTAAACATGCGGTTGTAACACAGCAACACGACGCCGACGGTGCCCATAGTGGTTGCCGCAGCGATCAGAAACATGATCACGATTTGATACTTGACCGCTTCGATCGGATTCATCCCCGTCATCAATTGACCGGTCATCATACCCGGCAAACTGACGATGCCGACGATCATCATCGAATTGATAACCGGCAACATCCCCGTGCTCACCGCGCGGCGGATCGATCCACCGGCGGCTTCCCAGCGGCTGGCCCCCAGCGCCAACAGGCCATCGACTTGTTCACGGTCCGCAACCAATGTCGTCGTGAATGTGCTTAGACCGACTGAGATGCCATTGAGCGTATTGCCCAACACCATGCCCAACAACGGAATCGCATACTGCGGTTGATACCAATGCTCAATGTGCGGCATCACGGCGAACAATGCAAATGCCGTCACCAACCATGCGCTGACCCAAACCGCCACGACCGAGTCGCTGCGCATGCCACGGTAGCGCCATTCGTTGCGACCCGCCGCCGAGACACCTGCGATCAACGTCATCGCACACGCCAACCCCATCACCACGTACCAACGGTCCCAACGAAAAACGGACTCCAGCACCATACCGACCAGCAACAATTGCAACACGGTGCGAACGCTGGCGATCAATAACGATCGTTCCAGTCCAAGCTTCAGCGCCACCGAGATCGCTCCGTTGACGACTACTAACGCCGCCGCCAAAGCAACTTGCCAATAGCTCAGCTCGACATACATGTTGTCTTGCCTCCGCTGATTTCAATCACACCGTTTGACACCCGCGCAATTTGGTCGCGATCATGCGAAACCCACATCGTCGCCCGCCCGTCGGAATGTAGATTCCACCAATCCGCGACGAGTGATTCGACCAACTGCGTCGTGCGCTTATCAAGTGCCGAGGTCGCTTCATCGAGCAACAGAATCGACGGGTCGAGTTGAATTGCCCGCAACAGAGCCGTGATTTGAGCCTCGCCACCGGACAAGTCGCGGACCTGTTTTGCCAGAAAACTTTCGTCGCGCTCCAAGACCGACAACCAATCGATGACTCTTTCGCGATCAAAGCGTTTATCGCGATGGCAAGTAAACGAAAACGGTCGGCGCAGTTCGTCTTCGACGCTGCCGCCGGCAAGCGGCGGACGTTGGTGCAGGTACACGACCCTGGCGCGAAACACAGGAACGCCGCTTCCCATCACGCGCTCACCGCGCCAATGAATCGTGCCCTCGTCAAGCGGATCGAGCATCGCCAGCGCGCGCATCAAGAGCGACTTGCCGCTGCCGCTGGGACCGACCAGCGCAAGTTTGTCGCCGCCACGAATTTCAAGCGAACAATCGTCGAGCAAGCGACGACCCTCGATTTGACGGAGAAGATTGCGGGCAACTAATAACAATGGTTCTACAATGTTCCCAAAGCGATTTCCATTTCTTGGCGAACCGATTCGTCGCGCTCGGCAGTATAAGCGTCGGCAATCGCAACCCAACCGCGCCGGTCATTGATTTTCGCTAGGCTCCACACCGCCGCGCCACGAACGATCGACTCGTCGTCGCCAAGTAACGCGATCAACGGCATGACAGCGCGAGTCTCCTGTGCATTGCCCAAACAAATCGCGGCATTGCGTAACAATCCACGACGACGCGGACGCCACAACGGTGTGTGGCGAAATCGTGCGCGAAATTGTGATTCATCCAGCGACAACAATTCAATCAAATCCACGGGATAACTTGACTCCGCCGGCCACAACAAATCGTCCGTCGCCGTTTGACCGAATCGATTCCAAGGACAAACCTCTTGGCAAACGTCACAGCCGAACAACCAGTTGCCAATTGCATCGCGCAGCTCACGCGGAATCTCGCCGCGATTTTCGATCGTCTGATAACTGATGCAGCGGCGACTATCCAGCACTCCGGCGGAAACGAACGCATCGGTGGGACACGCATCCAAGCATCGTGTGCAGGTGCCACAATGATCCGTTGGCTCGGTCGTGGTCGGCGGCAAATCCAACGTCGTCAACACGCACGACAAGAAGAAGTATGAACCTTGTTGGCGGTTGAGCAGCAACGAATTCTTGCCGCACCAACCCAGCCCGGCGAGCTGTGCAAACTCACGCTCCATCACGGGCGCTGAATCAACGACGCCACGGGCACGCTCGCCCGGATGGGAATCGGTGATTAGCGTTGTCAACGATTTCAGTCGCTCGTGGATCAGGTCGTGATAATCGGCTTGGCCCCACGCGTAGCGAGCGACGCGTCCATGGTGACTTGCGAGCTGCGGCGGCGGTATCGTTCGATACGGAAATCCCAACACGATCACTGACCGTGTTCCATCGAGCACGCGGTCCAGGTTGCCATAAGCGTCGAGCCGGTTTTGGAAATAGTGCATGTCGCCGCCGTAGCCGCAGGCCAACCAATCGATCAAGCGATGAAATCCCTGCGGCGTGACGGCCGGAGCGACACCAAACAGCACAAAACCCAACTCCTTCGCGGCGAATTCAATACGGTCACGAGCGACAATGTTCATCCGCCAGATTGTATACCGGGCGTTGACGGCGGGCGAAAATTCTGGAAAGCTGTGCCCCGGCAAACGCACGAGCGGTCGTGGCGAAATTGGCAGACGCGCTAGGTTGAGGGCCTAGTGGGGGCAACCCCTTGGAGGTTCAAGTCCTCTCGACCGCATACGTAAATCACGGGGTTTTTGCCGAAGGACGAACACCCCGTTTCTTCTTGCCCGCTCGGCAAGTGACGAGACAAGTGACATGTTGGCTTTGCGTTGGTCTTGCGCAGCTGGCCCAAGCCTGGTGCGACCACTAGGTTTTTGGCAACTTACCTAGCGCGGAGTCAACGTCATGGCGTCACTGCAAAAAGAATCGACCGGCATCTACCACGTTACCATTCGGCACAATGGCGAACGCTTCAAAAAGTCGTTGCGAACCAAAAGTGGGCCAAAGGCCCAACTCGAATTGGAAGACATCGAAGCGACCGTTGAGCTAATTAAACGCGGCCGCCTCCAAGTCCCGGAGGGTGTCAACTTTGTCGACTTTGTTTTGCTGAAAGGCAACGTCGCGAACCTGCCAAAACCGGAACAGCCCGAGATCAACTACGCCGCACCGCTAAGTGACATAGTGCGAGACTTTTTCGCAGACATTCCAGCAGACAGCATCGAGAAGAATTCACTTAAAACGATGAGTACCCACAGCAAGCACCTGTTGCGAATCTGTGGCGGCAACTTCGATCTGCGTGACCTCAAGCTGGAACATTTGCAACGCTACGTTACCACGCGATCGAAGGAACCAACTCAGTATTTCGCCAAGACACAAGTCGATGGCGACAAACCCACGCGCCGACTTGTCGCGGCAGCCACAATAAGAAAAGAGGTCGTTACACTTGGTTCCATTTTTCGCTGGGCGGAATCTCGGTCACGGATTGTTGGGACATTTCCAAATCGCGGCCTAAGATACCCGAAGTCGGATGAGAAACCACCTTTTCAAACGTATGACGAAATCGAACGCAAAATTGAACTCGATGGTCTGGATGAGTTCGAATCTTCAGAACTATGGGATGCGCTTTACCTGCGAAAAACTGAAATCCAAGACCTGCTCGCGCACGTTGCATTAAGTCACCCGTTTCCTGTCGTCTACCCAATGATTGTTTGTGCCGCTCATACAGGAGCGAGACGTAGCGAACTAATTCGAGCACGCGTATCGGACTTCGACTTCGGTACGAAGACCTTTACTGTTCGCGAAAAGAAACGGGATTCCACGCAGCGTACGACGCGTCAGGTTCCGATGTCCGGGATGTTAACCACCGTTATGCAGAATTGGTTTGCTGGACATCCCGGTGGACGTATTGCCTTCTGCAGCATCGAAGGTTCAGAAATTTCGCCTGACCAGGCACACGAATACTTCAAACATGCGGTTGCCAAAAGCAAATGGGACCGAATTCGAGGCTGGCATTGCCTGCGCCATACTTTTATTTCAAACCTCGCGTGCGCGGGCATTGATCAACGACTTATAGACTCATTTGTTGGGCACTCGACGGATTCCATGAGACGTCGGTATCGGCACCTTTTTCCGGACGTCAAGCAGGCCGCCTTGATCAGTGTCTTCGATGCAGCCCCCTCGTAGGCTTTCTAAGTCAATCGTCTGTAGGCGAATGTAACAAACGCTTTGAGCCGTGATTGCGACTTTAATTACGCTAAAACAAATTCGCCCAAGAATAGATGTCGTTCGCCGTATTATCTCAGCGATCACCACCTGCTGAGGCATGAGTCTAGGCTTTCTCACTCCAAGCATCGACAGTTTTGCGTAGCCCCGATTTTCAATCACTTTAGCTTGTCATCTGCACCTTAGGGCACTTAGTTTCATGGTGGCGTTCCCTAAGCTGCCAAAGCGAGTAATCGTTCGAAACGTTGTCTGATTTCTGTCTCTTCAATGCTGTCGGGTAGATCCGCCAAAAATCTGCATGGACAAACAGTTGCACTGTAGTGCTCACTGACGACCCCAGCAAATAGCAGAGCCGACATCTCCGGTTCGACTCATGTGTCGCCCATGCTCTTAGATTTGCATATTGGATGGCATCAATCTCCGTTACCGTGAGTGGTAACTCAGATATTCTTCGCCGGTCGTATAAGACACGTACCAGAGGATGTGCGCATACCAGACTGGTGCATCTGAAGTTGGGTCCAAAGGTGTTAAGCATCAGGAAGCGGGCCAGCATGCTCTCGCTGGCGAAGCAGACTGCAATGGAATTAACACCACGCCGCCACGATTTGCGTTGTGATGTCGACCGCGAAGCCTGAGAGTGGTGCCGGGGGTGAGCAGTACATGGCTTGCCGCGTGCGTCAATCCGTTTTGAGGCCCATGGCAGCCTGTGTAGCAGCGTTCGAGAGGGCATTGCGTGAATTGCTCTCTAGCGACACGGGCCCGTTTAGGAGCCAATGAAGAGCTTTGAGCTGATCTGCCAAATCCGTGGTGTCGTGATGTGTGAATTGCCTGGAATTGGATAAAGCGGCAAGGATTCAGTCAAAGCCGAATTGGTACCTCCGCGACTGCCATCCGCTCCCGACTGTTCAAGTTACGCTAATCGTAAGGTTCATGCTTCGCCGCACATAGGTGTAAGCGGCAGTCGCGTGCATGGGGTGCAGCAACACGGGGCGAGCTGGCGAGGCCAGTAAAAGGTCAAATGCCGCTTGTCAGCGATGCAGGACACCTGCTCATCAGCAAGAGAGCAACTTTAACGTGACCGACGAGGCCAAAGTGAGATCACGGACGAACGTTACAACCCGGACGTTCGCGAGCGTGAGGCTGGTCAAGACATGTTCTTCACACGGCCTGGGAGATCTATCCCGACGATCCGCGCATCACGAAAACCAAGATCATCGAGGTACCGGAAAAATAACCAAGGTCGCGGCGAAATGCAACACGTCGCGGAACTCAAAAACACCTTACCCCCTGAACAGGCGGGGTAGGCCGCGGATCTTTTGGTTATCCCCTCACTCTCTATCGAGTGGGACCTTGTGTCCCTCTCGTTATGAGAGATAACGAAGTAGTTAATAGACTACAATTTGTAGTCTATGGTAAAATCGACCTTAACCCGAAACAGCATAAAGACTTAGCTCAAAACTTTGTATTTATGTACACTACAAAAACAGGTGCTTTTGTATACATATTGCCACTACTGCGAAGCCTATCCGTCACCTTCGAAATATACCTCATACGGTGAAGCACCAAATACTTCTATGACGTTTAACTCACGTGAGCGAAACTACATGGATACTTTCCACCCTCTTTCGAAGTCATTATGATGACAGAAAAAAATCCAGAAAATTTTCAGATTTCTTGGGAGATGATCATCGACGTGCACGAAATTCGGATCATTGACCTCAACACTGACAACCACGACACCCTTGCCATCTTCGAAAAGACAGGGGACGAAGACTACGATGATTTGGTCACCCGTCCGAACGTAGAGCTGTTCACAACAGCCACTTGCCCCTTGGCTGCCGCGATCTCTTAGATACAGCCAAGACTGTACTGAGCGATGGGATCGATGGCAGCATCGTCAGATCGGGGCGGTCGCGCTCCGGCTGTGTTGGACCGCGTGGCATCGTCCGTCGTTACCGCGGGCTGCCTTAGGGCTTTCTTACTGCTCTGCATGATCCCTGCATCGGTCGCGAACCTTTGCGCTGCGCCCCACCTTTTTCATTGCGATCAAGAGATCATGATCGCAGTCGTCGAAGAATACGCTCGTAGTTTGACTGCGGCACGCATTTGTACGGGGCGAAGCGGCCTGCCACTGCTGCAACGGCGTCATCGACGAACCAATCTAGGACTTCGGCGCCCCGGTCCATCAGTAGTTCGAAAACATCCGCCGATCCAGCCACGATGGCCCATCCAGCTGGCGAATTATGATGGATTTTACCCGAACGGATGTTGATGTCGGCATTGCGATCCAACAACCTACTAGCCACAGCCACATGATCGTTCCACTCAGCCAAATGTAATGGCGTCTGGTCGTCGTAAGCTCCGCCTACATCATGAGACAGCCCAGCGTCCACGATAATGTCGACGATCGATGGTTGGTGCCGCATTGTCGCGCAATGCAGGGGCCCACAGCCTCGCCGACGCAAGTTAAGGCTGTCGGGAATTGGCCCAAGCCGATGCAACCGAAAGCCATTGTGACACGTCAGAACGTTTGTCCGTGTTGCCAAATTGACCCCGGCGTCGGCCGCCGGTGCGGATCATTGCATCCAATCTCGCATGCGCTGTGTTCCGTAGCCAAATCGTCAAGAAGCAACTGCGATGCGATAATTGAGTCCCGGTACCTTTTCCTGCTCGTAGGCCAGGTCCTGACCTGACTAACCCGAACACCTTTTGCCAGCAGCGGTCCTGGCCTAGGTTAAACTAGACTGCGTTGCCGTCGCTAGAATGCGGAGATGGAAGACTCAACACTTACCGCCGTTCAGCGTCTGAAAGATCCAGAGTTTCATGCGCTTTGCGACGAGGTCATACCCAGAATCTACCCTCGCTGCTTTCCAATAACACCACACGGACGGAACGAGCGCGGCGATAGTGTGCGCGGGCAACCGGACTCCTATGTCGGTGACTCCGCGCGACAATGCAGCATCGCAATTCAGTACACCGTACAAGCCACTTCTTGGTGGGCGAAAGTCATCCAGGATGTAAAGGATGCACGCGACGCGTCCCCCGACGCTAAAGAGATTTTCGTCGGTTTGCCTCGTGATATTGATAGGGAAGCTCCGAGAAAACTACCTGGGCTAAATTGGTTTACAGACGCGCAAACTGCTGCGGCTCCTGCGAAACTGACGATCATCTCCGGGCGCACAATTAGCCATGAGCTTGATACTACTTCGCAAGACTTACGTTGGACCTACCTTGGCATCCCATGCTCAAGGGTAAATATAGAAACGCTGGCTGCAAGCTGCAAAGAAGCGACGACGAAAACCGTCGCGAGACTTGAACATCTCGATCGTTATGTTTCAAAGCGCTACGTTGTCCGGGACGCAGATCGCCGCCTATTCGCCTTTTGGCAAGATTGCCTCCGGCACGTAAATTCGTTGCCTTCGTCGAGGGAAAAGCGGATATATATTCCCCTAGTTGCAGACTCAGGCCTTGGCAAAACGAGTTTGCTTGCACATTTTGCACAGCAAAGTTCGCTGCAGGCACCGGTCGTGCTGCTGCTTGCCCGGGATCTCTTGTTAAACGATGAATTTAGCTTGGTCCGAGCGGTTCTTGATCGCTTGCAAGGATCGATCAATGGTGACGCGAGATTGCAGGAGGAGGCAGCCTTGGCCGCTCGGTTCAGCGGCAGGACTCCACTAACCGTTGTGGTCGATGGGTTGGATGAAACTGGGAACGCTTCTGCCCTACAGCGAGTAATTAGCGGCTGGTTAACTTCCAAACTGGGAAGATCTTCTGTGCTGATCACTTCTTCGCGGAAGGAATTTTGGAGGATCTGCCGGGACGCGACTTGGCAGTTATTTGTTTATTCTGAAACCGAGGCGATGCGAGCACCAAAGCTGCTCAGAGTTGAAGAACCGATTAGCTCGCTTGACCCATTGCGAGGTATTGAACTTCCCGGGCTCTTCGATTCAGGTGAGCTAGCGGCTGCTTGGGAGAACGCTGGTCGTCAAGCGAATGAGCTATGGATGTTACCTTCAATGGTTCGAGAAAGCTTACGGCATCCATTTGCCGCGAAATCTGCCATGGAGTTGCTATCGGAGGGCACATCTGCGTCCGAGCTATCGTCCAGAGCAACTATTCTGAAATTATGGCTTTGGCGTCGTTTACAACAAGAAGCCGATAGTGGTGCTCGTATCACAGCAGAACATCTCCACAATGCGCTCAATGTAATCGCCCGCGAATCGAATGAGGCAGACGGTGGATGGATAAAAGTTGATCAGTTGGATTCGGCGCCACGGTTCGATCGTCAGCGACCTCCTGGCCCCGTAGTCGAACGACTGATCACGTGCGGTCTGCTTGAAACTAGGCCACAAGACTCAGACCAGATTCGCTTCACCACCGAAGCCGTTCTAGATTATTACCGTGCCGAGTTGATGATTGAGAAGATAAAGTCGGACCCAACGCAGGCAGCTTCCGAAATCGCTGAAATGACATTTTCGCGATCAGTTTCGATTCTTGAGCCGATAGGGGAACACCTTGTAAATACCTACTTCGCAAATACATTCTTAACCAATCTAGCTGGAATCGATTCCGCGATGGCCGCGGTTTGTATGCGGCCAGGCTTGAGCTCATACCCCTCAGATTGTCGGCGATGCGTCGTGAACGGCCTCGGGCACATGCAACGATCGCAAATGGAAGCGGATCGCGGGTTGGCCATTGAGCTTCTCGGACGAATGCCCTGCTCAGAGAGTCGTGAGGCAATTTTAAGCTACTGGATTAGTGAAAAGCCTACGCCGCGTCTTCGTACTGTCGTAGCACATGCGGCGATCTCCTTAGGAATACCTGAGCTTGTTGGCGAGATCTTTCAGGCTTGGTGGCTGAAGCGAGATGGCTACTTTATCGATCTTGGACCAGAACTTGCCGCTAGTTCAGACGATTTAAGAATGGAGCTCTCCAACCTTGCAAGTGTGCATCTGGATCAGCCAGAATCTGAGGATTACCGCCGAGCCATCATGCTCTGTGGATACTTGCTAGACGCGCAGGCGATAAAAGCCATCGAACGACGTACTCAAAATGAACATCCATACTTCTACGAGTCGCTGTGTCTTCTTCGCCTTGGCTCTGCGGAGGCTCTCGATCTATATAAGAAACTTGTCGACCGCTACCTGCATCTAAAAGGAGACGCTGAGATTAGCAACGACGAATACAATCGATGGTCTTGCGTCTTTCCCTTTCCGGAACACATCGGGCGAAAGCCAACTAATGAGCTCGTCGACTACTCGATCGAATTGATTCGATCGTCGAATAAAGATCGACAGAGAGCAGGGTGTAGCCTAGCCGGAATCCTTTACGATCCCAAGCTGTTTGCTGAGATGGTGCGTCAGGGTCTGTTTAGCAGTTTTGCGTATTCGAACTACAGAGGCGTGGGCCAAGTTATTGGGGCGGACCGTTGGTTGGAACTCTGGACTACAATTGAGTCCGTCGATGGGCACAAGTCATTGCTTTCTATCGCGGCTGATCTACGCGACACGCGAGTCGAAGACATGGTTATTGTCGCTCTTCAAAAAAAGCAATTATGCAACCAAGCTGCTATTGCGCTGATGCGGATGGGAAGTACACGTGCATGTCCGCATCTTCGTTCGTTGTTGACCGACACCAGCTACTACAGCAAGGAAGACAGCTGGAAGATCGGGTCAGTCGTTCAAGCACTGATCGCCCTTCGCGACGCCGCCAGCATCGATCCAATTATAAAATACATGCGTTCTGATGT
The DNA here is from genome assembly GCA_041753075.1 of Pirellulaceae bacterium. Classification (GTDB taxonomy): domain Bacteria; phylum Planctomycetota; class Planctomycetia; order Pirellulales; family Pirellulaceae; genus UBA6163. Next base: position 18,703 of record JBGSVE010000010.1, on the reverse strand, counting down.
GCCAGACGGCAATACAAAGTTCCTGGCCGCAAATCAGATCGCAACGATCGGAACGCACACCGCTGAGGAGGCGGTATTAAGCATCGACTGGACAAGTGATGAGGAACACGTCGCCGCCCTTATTTGCCTTGGCTCTCGCAGGTGTGTCGAAACCGCTGTCGCATTTGCCAAACAATCAAATCGCGGTGTTAAGTGGCTGCTCAATTCTGCTCGGCACTGCTTCATGGCGGGAGGTTCCAGTAGCAATCGGTTACGATCAGACGTCGAGATCGATCCAGTCCTCGACTACGTAAAGACTCAAAATACAGACTCGGAGACGATCGAACTGCTAGAGAGTCTGTTGGGTAACCTAAACAGTCCAGAGGTTAGTGACCAGTATGCACAATGGTGGAGTCTTCGCGGTACAGAAAATGATATCAAGCTAAAGTCACCAAAAGATGTGATGCTATCCGACCGTGCGAAACATGAACTCGCCAAGCGGGGTGATATCCGAGTATTACGAGCACATCTGAATGAGAAAGTTGATGAATGTACAAAGTATCGAATGGCGGATCTGGTAAGCGAACGGTTAGGTGTTTTCGCAAAGAGCGAAGTCCTGGCGACACTGAGAAGTATGCTCTCAACCGAGGCGGATGAGAAACGAATGGTCGCGATAGCTGACATCCTTGGCAGAGTTGGCGAAAAATCGGACGCCGTTGAATTGAGAAAGATCGCCTCCCTGGTTACAAATACCGAAGTCGCGAACGTGGCATACGAGGCGGCTCTGCGTATATCCGACCCATTGCGTTTGGCGCAGCATTGGTAAATAGCGGCCCGTTTGGCACTCCCAATTGAATCGATTCAGCGATCTCGGAAGAAAAAAGGTTCCTGGACGCAAAATGGCGGGGGCGCGTCATCTACACGATTCAATTGCGGAACACATCCTGTGGAATATAGGATTCCCTGATCGGCTCCGGTGCCGACATCGGATCGCTGCACCGGTCGATGAAGCCGGAGCAGCCATGAAAATCAGGCGACGTTTCCGGTTTCGGCCACCTGAGCACTGAAGTTGATCGCCGTTTCTCCAAGAATGAGCCCGCGTACCTTATCTCTTGGAGCTTCGCCGATTGGAATGCGTAAGCAGGGCAATGAACGGCGGCTACAGCGTAAATCTAAAATCTTTCCATCGATCAAAGAGCCCTTCGCGTTGCTCATTGGAGAAGCGGCTGCAAGTGACGACTTCACAGAGGTCGTCAAAATGGTCTTGCCAAAGAACAAGGTGACCATCTCGCTGAGGCGCAAACACGCCCAGGTTATTGTCTGGAAAGTACTTCAGTGCGATCAACCCTTGCGCATGATAAAAATGCCAAGCGCTACCTTTTGGCTTTGACTGAATCTGGCCGACGGCGTACTCGCTCGGTGATGCGTTTGCATGAAATGCAAATGCCTGCGGCGCAAACGCACCTTTCCAACCAGCAAGCTGTGCCCGGTACCCGATTTCCCCGCAGTTGAGAGTTCTAAATTGTCTCGGATCAGGCAATCCGATATCGACGAACATCTTGGTTCGCCAAAGTGAAGCGCAGAAGCAAGGCGTAAAAGGCGAACTCTCGGGATGCTTCTGAAGAAAGCCTTTTACCTGCTCGACGCTACAATCGCGGAAATGTGATTCCCAATAGTTGGATATCAATTTCTTGTGTTTGTAGGGTTCAAAAGGAAAGTGGCCAGCCTGTTGAACAATTTCATCACTCGAAATTGCTCTTTGAAATTCATTGTCGATTCGAGGTTGCAAGATTATCGGGCTAATCATTCCCACTTCTTCGCTATGCCCTGCGTCTAGCATCCCGGTCAGTGCGGTCGGCGCGAATCTCGCGTCAGGGTCGAGTGATGCGATCCAAGGGGCAGGGGCACGGCTCAATACGAAATTTTTTACCGCTAAGTTAAATGACCTTGTTGGTCCTTCGTTGTCACTGAGGATTGCTACGTTTTCAATTTGTACTCGTCCGGCCTCGACAAACTCTCCCAGCATCGCCTTTAGTTGCTGAACGTAGTCGGGATGATGGCTGACAACGACGCAGGGAGTTGGTTCAATTTGATCGCAACGCTGTAGCTCGACACTCTTTAACCAACCATCTAAATGTTCAGTTTCATTGTAAAATACGCCGATTACCGGCAGCTTTATTGGTGGTGCAACCATGACAAGCCTGGTGAATTTTCAAGAGATAGGCCGCTTCCAGTACGATCGTGAGCTATGAACATACCAAAACAGAATCCTGCTGATGGCGAGCGTAATGCGATCAGCGGCTATTACCCTCAATACCGCCTGGCCGCGATTGAGATGCTTCGGCTGCTTCGCGCCGATCAGCTTGCGTTCATTCGCATGGCCGATCCCAATGCAGGTCGCGTCGATGACTTTCAAGTGGGCACGGCAAGTCGCCTTGATGGGTTTCAAGTCAAATGGTCGCAGAACCCAGGTTCGCTAACCCTGAACGATTTGTTGAAGCCGAACGACAATGCGCCTTCGCTCATTCGCCAGCTTGCCGATGGCTGGACGCGAATGAAACGTCGCAATCCACACCACCGCGTGGTTGTTCATCTGCTGACGAACGACCATCCATCCGTCCAACGCATTATTGAGACGGACGAGCAACAGAAGGAACGCTTTTCTGCGTTCTTGAACGAAGCTTGGTTGCCATTGAAGAATGGTGGCAGTCCGGTTCCTGAGAAGTTCAAGCCTGCGATGCAATTGCTCCAGGTGGAATCGGGTTTGAGTCAAACAGAATTCAATCGTTTCGTTCTGGACTGCGAACTCGACTTCCAACACTCCACCGAAGCAGCGAGCGACCCGAGGATTGATGCGGACTACGAATCTGATATTCGTACACTTCATCTGGAACTCGAAACGATTGTGGCATCACCTCAGAGGCTTATTGAGCTTTCGCGCGATCAGCTATTGAGTCGCCTCGGTTGGAGACAACGCGTCGACTTCGCCAGCTCGCACCGGTTTCCTGATTCCTACCTTCCGTATCGAGAAATCGAGTCCACCACTGAGGAACTACGCGAGGCACTTCGCCAGCATCAAACGGGCTATGTGGCGTTGTTGGGCGATCCTGGTTCAGGTAAGTCGACGCTACTGACGAACACGCTGGACCGTTTTTCTGGGAGAGTGATTCGTTATTACGCATTCGTTCCGGACTCATCCACCCCAATGATGATCCGCGGCGAGGCGAAGAACTTCTTGCAGGACATCACGACATCGCTCGATCATGCTGGCTTTCGCGTCGGTAAAACCCTCAACAATCCGCAGAGCATTGAGCAATTGATCCAACGCTTCCACGGACAGATGAGGTTAATCCATGAAGCCTATCGTCGAACCGGAATGATGACACTGATTTTGGTGGATGGCCTCGATCATATTCAGCGTGAACTCAAACCCGTCGATTCATTGCTGCGATACCTTCCGAATCCGAGTGAGGTTCCGGAGGGACTGTTGTTCGTTCTTGGATCGCAATCGGATCAGTTGGATGGTTTGCCGACGCAAGTTCAGCAATCCATCAGGCAACCGGATCGCCGCATCGAGATTGACCGTTTGTCTGATGACATGGTGTCCGAGATGCTGGCAGCACGAACCGGCTTCTGCCTCACGTCCGAACAAACGAGGGAAACGATTCGCTTGGCCGCCGGACATCCACTGGCCCTGACTCTGCTGGTAAGCCAAATAGATGGCCTAGCTGATTCAGCCGAGATCGACGGCTTGCTTCAAGAATCAACTGCTTTTACGGGTTTGATCGACGAAGTCTATACCGGTCATTGGCGACAAATCGTCGAGGCAAGTGATGACGATGACCTGGGCGAATTGCTGGGCAAGATGGCGCGTATTAGGCGCACGCTGGACTTGCGCTGGATTCAAACGTGGGCTGGGCGATCACTGGTGTCACGTCTGAGACGTAAGGCAGGTCACTTGTTCCTGCGAGAGGATGCGAATCATTGGACCCTATTTCACAACAGCTTCCGGCTCTTCCTCATTGCCAAGACAGCCGAACTTGAACCTGGTGCCTTCGATGATGCAGCAGACCGGGACTTTCACCTCACGCTTGCTGATCTGTGTGCGAGCCAACCAACGAGTTCCGTTTGGAATTGGGAAACCAGTCATCATCTACGTGCAGCCAAGCAGATGCGCCGGTTGGTCGATGAGACATCGTCGGAAACAATCCTTGCTCAGCTCGAATCGTATCGTTCAATCGGTTCCATCTATCATGATTTGCGTGAGACCATTCGCGTAGCAGCCAACCTTGACGATTTGGAATCCGTCTTCCGGTTACTCTTTATCGCTGCCGAGTTTGAGTCGTTAGATACGGGGATGTCCAACGCCTACTTCCACGATTTGCTGCTCGACCTGGGTGAGATTGATAAAGCCCTGTTGCTTACGCGCAATGGTCGAGAGCTGTTGCTGAACAACCATGCTGCGATGGAGTTTGCGTTGAAGCTTCAGAAAAAAGGGCTTGAAGCTGAAGCGGCCCGAGTCTTTCATCTTGCTGAACCGATTGGGGCGCTCAATGAGCAGCCCCAAGACGAACGCGGCATTGAACGTGAAACTCTGGAAGAGTTGGAAGCGTGGGCAGTTGCGTCGGTCCATTTTCGAGCGGTTCGTGAAATTATTCCGATGATCTTGGGCATTCAGCTTTTTATCGACTTTGCAGATAACGACCGAACAAACGCTGAAAAGTCGCGGGCACTGCAAAACCAACTGTTGCATGAGCTTGCTACAATGCTCGCCGGTGAGCTTCGTTGGGATGAGTTTGATGAGGTCGTTTCGGTTTTGCAGCGACGGGCGAAGCCACCGACAAAGATGGCATTGAAGGCCTATCGGCACACTGGGACAATTGCCCGCCAATATCTCAAAGCAAATCAGGAAAATCCGCCACGGCGGCAGCGATTCCCAACTCTGAACGCAACCACAATATCGGGGCGATCCCGACGCCTAAACAGCGGCAGTCGCCGAGGAACGGTAGGAAGGTCGAGCCAGCTTACACGCCCGCATCTTGCGAAGCACAAGACGCCAGCGTCTAAAGGTGAGTGGTCTGCAAAATGGTTCTACTTCCAAAGTCTTCACAGGGGCGTTCTCGCAGCATTTGCAGCGGGACAGAAAGAGAAGTCACGCGAATTCCTCAGCAAACTGCATCGAGCGATCCCGCTCGCCCAGTTGCCTGACCGAGGGAGAGTAATGCTTGCCGAAGCCGTCTTCCGAATCGAAGGAAATCGCGTTCTAGCTGGCAAAATTTTCGGGATGGCACGTAACGTTCCCTCTATGCCGCGCATCGGGGTTGGGGAATCTTTTGGTGAGTGCCGTCGCATCATGGAGTTTTTTCGCGCTGCTCATCTGCTTGGTTATTCCGCAATTGTTCGCGGCATGATTCCGGATGCCGAGCAGGATTACGAGCAACCTGCCGTCATCTTCAAACGCGGATTATCCGCAATCGGGCGTGCATGGGCGACGGCATGGAACGGGCAACCGCTCTCAGGTGCAGCGTTTTGCCAGGAATACGGATTATTGCTTCGGCTCTTTCACCGTGCATCGCCCGGTGACGGATACTCGTCGTGGATGATGCTCACAGGACTGAAGTCAGATTTCTTTGGATTGCTGATCGAAGCGGCCAAAGCCCATGGTGATTCGGTGGTCCAAGAACTCGCGAACCATTTTGAGACAGCTTGGAAGGACGACGGCATTGAAAGTTGGGGAGCCGATCATCTGCGGGCGATCACTTTACACTTGCATCAAGCCGGAGTCGCGACTGGATGGTGTTTGAGAATATTGAACCAGACTGCATCCGATGCAAATGATGACACGGACCAGAGCGGGCGGGTTGTTTGGAGAATTGATCAAGCAGCAGCACTAGTGACACTCGGTGACACGGACCGTGCACGAGCATTGTTAAATCAGATTCCATCGGTCGCAGGAGGCGTCGGATACCGGAAGGATCACCAAATGCTGGAATGGATTTCGCTTTTGAAGCGGATAAATCGTGTTGACCCAACTCGTCGCAACGAGCGGATTCAATTCTTCATCCGTGCGGTTGACAGCCTTGGTGTCAGCGCCGAACGGCGTACAGCCCTTCTTGCCGCCGAGTCGCTCCTTGCAGCCGTCTTCGATGCGGACTCACTGCTTGGTGTCGCTCTTGCAAGACATTTCGTGAACGAAGGAATCATTGGATTCGTAGGGGCTGCTTCAGCGATGGTCGGTGAAGCTCTGCAAGTGGAGACTTCGGACATCAATCAGTGCATCGACTTCATCGGATGCATCATCATGCCGATGTCCTTGCACGATGGTGCTGGACTGGTCGGCAAGTCCGTCCATTTCGTTCATGGTCGGAACGGTCACAACGCAGCCCAAGCATGTGTCGACCGCTTTGATGTTTTGATAAAACGCAAAATCAGTCCCGATCAGCGAGAGGATTGGTTTGCGCAGCTGCGTCACGCCGCAATTGAGTTGGGGCTGAACGGAGATTCGATCCCAGTCCTTGCAAAACCCAAGAGAGAAGATGCGTTCAGCAGACTTCGGATCGTATCTGATTCCGATGTTAATACTGAACATTCCACTCCCAGCACCGACGCTTTCGCATCGAATCTCGACGATTTCACTCTACCAGGAGAGACAAGCCTCGATTCCGAACAAATCGACGCCAAGATCATTTCGGTAGCTGACATGCTTGAGTTGATGGAAAAAGAATCTGTGAGTTCGCACTACGATTGGACGCCCCACGTTAAGGGACTGGCTGCGACGATGACTGCTGACGAACTGCATTCGCTCGCGCCGAAACTCAGTTCGCGATGGAGAAGCTCCCGGTCGTTGCTTGCACTTTCCAATCAGTTGGAAGACCTGAATGATCTGCGGGCATTTGAAGTCGCGCGGATGGCATTTGAGCAAGCCGACGGGCATGGCTGGAATCCGTATTACGACGGTGGGGACCTCAATTCCGCCGCTCGACAGCTACTAAAGCTCGACAAAGACGGGGGGCCAACGATTGTTCGAGCAGCCTTCATGGAACATTTATCGACTGGTGGGTTTTATACACGGCAAATTGTCGAGAGCATGGGAACGTTGCTCGATCTTTTACTCCCTGATGGAGGGATCCAAAGCGTGTTCCCCGTGGTCGAGTCCTACTTGCACACCATGTTCCCGTCGGCTGCGGCAATCGGCGGCTCGGCGATTCAAAAGGATGAGAACAGTCCAAACACGGTTTCGCGGTCGATTGCAATATTAGGCTGCGGATTGCTGGGGCACGCGACCTACCACGCGGCGCAATGTGGGATGGAATTCACCGCTCGACGACTTCTTGCCAATGACACAGACGTTTTGGAAGTAGTCATTGAAAAGTTGCAGGAAGGCGAAGATGCAACGCTGGACGCTTTGATTTCGATCGAAGCCGCTACGAGTGGCGGATTCGTTTGCGGAACTGTTTTGGTTTCTCACTTGCAACGAATCGCGGTGCATCGCAATTTCTCGCTACGTTGCGTTGCACGCAAGCTGCTTCAGAAGGCTGGTCAGTCGATCCCTGAACCAGCGGCGATTGATGTTCAAGCAATTTACCAAGCGACTATAGTCCTGCCGCCCAGGGAATCATTGGTCGGAGCCGATTTCCGGCAAGCTGACGGAGCGCTGAGAGACACCGACGATCCATTCGCGATGGTTGGGCCTTGGCAGCAAGACGTCAAACTAGTCGCTGATACAGCTGAATTAGCATTCGACGTGGTTCTTTCACGAGTAGTTTGCTTGATGCGTGGACTGGAGCCAGAAGATCAGTGGAACGCCGAGGCCGAAACATCGCTGCGGAATCAGCTTAGCAATTCGGGGATGGAGTTCGTTTTTCGTAGCCCGCGTCCCTCCTTGGCTCGCCGCGCCGTTTTCCACGCAATCGGAGAACTAACGGATGGTGGTGTCTTGGACGCCGGTGACCAAGATCGACTTCAGTATTTACTTCGCATACATGACCCGAAGTTTGTGCTGCATCGACCTGACGCTCGGCCCGCAGAGATCATTTCCGTGGTTGGGCCGACCGGACGAACGTTTGATGGGGGATGGGTATCCGTTGCCCCAGACGACATGGACAGTGTATTCGCAGATCGTATCGGAGGCCGAGTAGTGATCGGGGAATGGACGAGGCATCATCCCAAAAGCCATCGCACTGTAACTGAGGAACGCTACTCTCAACTCTGGGATTCGGCAGCCAACATCCCCGATGGCCTCAGCGTTGAGAAGTTCATACCGCAACTTGCGCGGGTCCAGCATGACGACTACTTCTCTGAAGATTGCGACCACGATCACCTTGTCGTCACTCACCTTCACTGCGGTTATCAAACGAGGTGTGGCAATTGGCTCGCGTTTAATCCAAGAATCGCCCGAGAACTCGGATGGACGAGGTGTAGTGAAGGATACTTTGCATGGGAGTGCGATGGCGTCCCTATGGTCGAATCGATTCAATGGATTGATGGATGTATAGAACACCGTTCAAGAAACCTGCATGGAGAATTGGCCGATGGATGGCTTGTCCTCGCGTCAGACGAAGCGATTCAATCAATCCACGCTCGCGTAGGAGAGCTAAGTCGCTTCTGCTCGCTAACGCGCCGGGTCGCGATGGAAACAGGACCCCCTACCAACACACACTTCGCAAAATTGAACTTCGATCCATCCTAGCCGCAAACCACCATTGTCGATTAAGTGCGTCCGAAAATCGGAGCACCACACTAGCTTGACCGGATTCGCCAACCTGCTCCGGCGGCCGACTTCGGTGCACCAACGGAGTTTCTTTTTGATGTACAGCGCAGTCCCAATCGCGGACAATTCTCAGTTCACCAATTCCCACGTCGACGGAGTGAAACCAATGCCAGATTTCGCACATTCTGTTTCGCTTTTGTGTTGCTGAGTTTCCCGATCAATGCTCACGCCGACCGATTGCAACTCGCTAACGGCGACGAGATCGAAGGTAAGCTCTTGGAAATGTCGAGCGATAAGGTCCAGTTTCGACATGCGATTCTCGGCACCCTCACGGTTCCCCGGAATTAGGTACACGCAGTCGAACTGGGAAAGCAACGTGGCCACGAGCGAATCATGGCCGATGGTTCGAAGGCTCCGCCGGAAACCCCTGAACAAGTCATTGATAGATTGGTGAACCCGGATGTAAATCCTTCAGCGGTCGAAAAGTTAGAACAGGGTCGCCAGCAGCATACCACGCCACAAGGCCCAGTCGAGCAACTGCGTCGAGAGGGCGTTGACGCGAAAACGATGGGCCACTTGCATGCGATTTTGCCGGGGTTCGGCAGCCCAGAAGTCCAGAAGCACTTCCAGGATTGAGTGACCGGTTTGATGAGCGGCTCGCTGTCCATCAACGACAGTCGCAACGAAGCCATCGATGTTCGTGATCAGCTCAGGGAATTGATGTACGAGTTGGGCTGATGGGAACCTTTCACCGTCTCGAACCTCCGCGATTATTCAGACTTAATCGCGTCCCACCACTTAATCGCGTTTGAGTCGACAAATAGTCGCGGAGATTGATTTGGATTGCACGACTGCTGCCTCATGATGTCGTTTCCCATCGAACGGGGTTGTACCACCCAGCCGCATCCCAACGTCGAACACGTTGGGGAACGGCACGTACCCAAGAGTGTCGAAGTTGACGCCGCCGCTCCCAAAGAATCCGTTCAAATGACGATGGCAAATAGATGCCTTCATTTCTTAGCAGTTGAAAAATGTCTTCCTGATCGACTCGCCATCGGCCGATAGGTGTGTTCCCGCCCGGCATGACACGACCAAATTCGGCTTCACCATTCCAGTCGTATCTGGATCGATTGAAAATCTGCATCCAAAGCGCAATCCAGGGAACAATCTTTCGATAGTCCGTTGTGCCGTTGTGCATGCGGACTTCCAATAGCTGATAGGGGTTGCCCAGCCGGGTTAAGTTAACTGAATGATACCTCGAAAATGGCATTCTCCCTGTAAAGCTCCTTCTTGCTCGAAATTGTCTGATTTCACGTAGAGGTGCACAGTAGAAATTTCGTTTCCGTCGAACGTATGCCCAGCTACCAATCGGTAGGAAGAGTCGCGATGGCGATACAAGCGTAAACAGACCAGGCTCAAGCCTTGACACACGTGCCGCGAATCCGTTTCTTCGTTCGCGCGTGTCGAGTCGTGTCGCAAGCGTAATATGCAGTCCTGTACAGAAGTTTGCGCATAAGGTTTGCGATGATTGCACCAATTCGTCGACAGCTGTTGCCACGCGGACTAATTCCGCAAATCCACTTGCGTTTACCAGAATCGGTGACACGATTTCCCAGCCGCATGAGCTGTCGTAAGAGACTCGCCAATGTGTGTGATCGTTGTTGGCGTGGTAGTTGGACGGCTGGTCACGTACGGGTAGCCTGGCTACACGTTGGAGTGTTTGAATGAGTTGACCAGCGATAGCCTGCCACGATTCGTCGTTAAAATTGTCGAATCCAGTTCGAGATCCTAATTCGATCTCCACACCAAATGTCTGATCCTGCGCGTATGTGATGCCGTCAAGTCCAGGCAAGTCCAATGTTTCAAAACTTGGAATATCCATTGGTTCCGAATGTCGTGTCGCCGGGCTTCCTATACCAGCTCCACTGTTTTGACCACGTGAAATATAGTCACTACAACGATAAAGTTGATCTCCCAACCTTTGCATCGAATCGGTAAATTCAAAAATGCGAAAATCGCGTTTTCCAACGCACTTTCGCGATCCCCTGCCGACCATCTGTGCAAGCAGATCCGCACTTCTCGTTGGGCGTGTGAGGAAAATCGAGTCAATTTCTGGTACATCAAATCCTTCCGTAAGCATGACAACCGTGACTAAAACGTTTACTCTTCCCATTCGAAAGCTTTCGATTGCGTCGAGATTCTGTTTGCGGCTGCGTGAAGAGTGTGCGGCTTGAATTGCAACGCCCTGGCGAGCAAGCAGTTTTCGAAGCTCATTGGCGTGCGCAACATTGCACGCAAATATGATCGTCCGGTTGCAGTACCCAGCACTTGCCCCGTGCATGAATGTGTCAACGATAATCCGGTTTCTTGACTCTCGACTCGCCAGACTATTCAGTGAATTTCCAGAAAAGTCGCCAACTGTGATTGAGGGCTCCCGGACCTCGCCTGTCGCCACTTTGTAAAGTAGTGGTATCGCAAGGTATTCCGGACACAGCTCACCGTAAGACTTCGTATAGACTGCACGATGTGTGGCAGGGTTAACGCGTGGAGTCGCCGAAAGTCCAAGAATGGGTGTCGATATCAAATATCGATCAAGTAGTGCGGTTCCGAGTTCAGCATCTGAGGCCCAGTGGCACTCATCATGTACAATCAGCAAGGGAACGTTAGCGAGCATTGACGCAAACGTTGATTGGTCATCACGGCGGGAGTACCAAGTTTGAAGTGTTGTAAATATAAGTCGGGCCTGAGACAGTTCAGCAGCTGCCGCACGACTTCGATTGCAATCGACTATTTGGGACATTGAATAATGGGATGTCCAAGAACTCGCCAGTCGGTCCCGAGCTTGTGAGATCAATTCTACGCGCGGAGCGAGCCAAAGAACTTTTCCCGTGGGGTTCTGATTGAGGAAGTCAGTTGCAATCGCCAAACCCACCATTGTTTTTCCTGAGCCGGTGGGCAAGCTGACGACTTGAACTTGATCACGATTGGAAGCCAGCGCTAACTTGGCCGCAGTAACAGCCTCGTTTTGATAAGGCCGAAGCATTATATGTTCGTCGGACATAAGCGTTGGCGTTATGACGCTGGAGGGGCTGCTATTCGGAGGACATGTCGAGATCGAACTGGGTGCATTGAGGGTCATGCGAGACGCCTAAATTCTTGGGAATGAAGTTGAGGGTGAGCTGCGATGTCCAAGTCAACTGTTGCGACGTATATGCGGTTAGGTCTGCATTTGCGATCAGTTCAATAGTCCGACTGGATCACTGGGCGGATTGCAGATCCCAGACGTCGATGTCCAGGGTTTTCAGTTACCGCTTTGCGACACGATGTCTCAGAGAAGCGAGGGACATCGGCGCCAAAGGTCACAACAACTACTTCGGCGGGCTGCAAGAGGTTGCTTTCGTTCGCGACCAAAGCACCTCAGACACATCAATGGGGCATTCCGTTCATCCAACGAAACTTGGCCGAGCGGTATCTGTTTTGACCCCTGCGACTCACCACGTCCGCTTGTCATGCAGTGCCCGGTCGAATCGTGTCATCGCGTCGGTGACGCCGACCGGGCGTGCTTATGACAAGGGTTTCAACAGTGGACTACATGGAAAACAAAGGCGTTTACGCCTTGGTGATGCACCTAGCGAAGGACAAGCGGTTACAGATCGGGAAATTGGGTCGGTTTGATTTCGCCGGTGGATGGTACGTGTATCTTGGAATCGCCCATGGCGGTGGTGGCGTGCGGGCAAGGACAAACCGACATCGGCGAAATGACGCGGGCAAGTCAAAGAGATGGCATGTGGACTACCTTCGGCCGCACACACAAATTCATGAGATATGGTTTGCAGCGTCGGGTCCAGAATACGAGCATGTATTTGCCGACGTGGTATCTCGCATGCTTGGTGCGACGGTTCCGGCGCCAGAGTTCGGATCGCGTGATTGCAACCAATGTGAAACGCATCTATTCCACCTTGATAGGCGGCCACTCGTTGCTCCATTTCGAAAAATGGTTTCTGCCCTACATGCAGATCACCCACCAATCTGCGTCGAAGCGGTCAGCAACTTTGGTAGCCAGTCTCATCCGGATCTTGAGTTAAATGATCTTGAACTGGACTACCTCCGCGGATCGACGTTACTCGAAATGGATTACCGTCGACGCGCTGATCGATCTTTCGGCACCACGGGTTGGGAGTCGGATAGAGTGCCAGTGACGAGAAGGATTTGGAAAGACGACATCGAGCGATTCACTAGCCCGATGAACGTGTCTCCCGCGAAGTTGAAGCAGGATGTTAAATTCACAAATGCGGTAGACACTATTGTCGGCAACTGCGGCGGGTCACCGGCTCTGGAATGTTTGCTCAGGGGTTCCACGCGACAGACGCGTGACGCCATCATGAAGTTGTCCCGGACGTCGGACACTCGCCAGCGTTATCGACTGGACGGTGTCATCACCGGAAAGTTTCGATCAGTCGGACCGCAAAACAGTGATTCTGTTTTTGACACAATCGCATTTTGCGAGGTACCAAGTCGGCTCGCGCGAGCTCGGGGAACTCTTGAACGTTTGACCTACTTAGTTGCAGATGAAGCCGATCGGGCAACCTTGAATGAATGCTTATTCCTGATTGAACTCTGCAGACAGAGCGCCGAAGCCATCCAGACGAACCTGTCCATTCCCGTCAGCGAGACTCCTTCGGTACCCAAAGAACTCTTAAAGGACCTGTTATGGAATCGCTTGATGTCGAGGGAAGTGACCGGCGGGACGGTTGGTCGCGCCCGGGCTGCCGTTCGATTGACCATCAAATCAGTGTGGGATTGCCCAGAGATGCACCAACGGGGTTTGCGACCCTCGCCGCGTGAAAAAGAGAGAACGGATCTGGAGACCCAGCGAATTGTCGACGTCGCCGATAGGCTCGTGCAAATAATCGAAAAGCCACGCTGAAATCGACCTTTGGCCTATCGAGAGCGATCGACAATCGCCGTGAAGCGGATCAGGTCAGACAGTGCTCTCTATTGGTCATGAAAAGGCCCCTGGCCACCGATAATTTCGGGGCCAGGAGCAAAACTAACGCACCGCCCATTTCGGGCGGATCTACCGCGAAAATCGCGGCGGTTCGTGCGGAGCATATCGAAAAAATATCTAAACGAAACCCTACAGGGATACATACGAATGACACAGGCTCAACTCGTACGTGTAACCCACAGGGAAAAGGGACTGGACACAGGCATATCTGCCCATGCTTGGTAAGATTCTGCGATGGCCGTATCTAAACGGTTACCATCAATCTCCCAGTACCCGGTATCCCAGAGCGCAGACACTAATCGTTCACGGAAATCCGTGACATGCTCGTCAGACAGGCAAGGGCCATGGCAGTGAATGAAACCGAGTACAAGCGAGAAGGCATGTTGATGGGCATCGGAATGACCAGCTACCTCCAAAAGCTTTTGCCGTAACTTGCTAAAGACCTTGGTTGGAACCCGGAGGTCTAGTCGGTTGTTTACCCAATAGGGTTCGAACCCAAGTACGGTACGACCATGGGACAAGTCCCGTAGGTCAAACGGTGGTCCATCCTTTCCTTTGAGCACCATGTGGTACCCGGAGAGGATTTCATTCATTCGTGCCAGAACGCTTAATCCTGACTGAGCGTCATGAGACAGGCACAGGACATTGTCCACATACCGGAATCGTGACGTGGTGCCCGCCTGTTCCCTGTCGAGGGGAAGATCGAGCTTCTTCTGGAGCATAAGCTCCATTGCCGTCGGACTGAAGGGGCTTCCCTGGTCCAGTCCTACCAGGCGTTCCGGGCCTGCATGGCCACGGATCACTGTCTCAATCAACCAGCGCAAGTCCGGCTGTGAGATCACTTCGTCGAAACATCCTAGGACGTCCTCTACCCGCACTTCGTCGAAACACTTCCGAACATCATCTGTCGCGAGCACAAACGCCTGATGCTCACGGACAGCAGCCTCCAGGTTCTTGAAGAGCCGTGGAACGCTTTCAGTCAACAAGGGCACGTGGGGCGTGATGAGTGGCTTGATGGCCCCATTGAGGGCCTTGGCGACGGTTCGGTCCCCGATGCAGTGCAGCGCCAATTCGCGTGTTCCGCCTGCGGGCTTATCGAAGGAGACTGGCAACGTCGGCCGGGGATGGTACTGCTTACTACGAAGCTCTTCAGAATACCGGCGCAACACCGGAAAGATTTCGACTGGCGACAAGTTATCGAAAGTCACTTTGTCGACACCCGCTGCGTCGCCCCCATACGAATCAAGCAGTCCATAGGCCGCTCGCAGATTTTCAGTTGTGCTAAAGGCATTGAGGCTAAACGCGAGATCCGAAACGCACTGATAATGCCGCATCCGCTGCCCGGAGTGAGCACTTCGCCACTTCATGTTTGGGTACTGCAGCCACGATGGGTCGTTGACCCCCATGAATGCGTTGTCGTATCGCAGATCGCTGGGCCGCTGGGGTTGGTTCGTCATCGTACGGTCACTTGTCTTAAAGTTGGCTCTGAACGGTTGAAAACTTTTTGAATCGTTCATCCATGGGGTTTCTGCAGACGCGGTAGATACCTTTGTCCCGCCATGCTGACTCGCGTTTGTGGGACATTGCGTTCGCGAAGTTATGAAAGCCATCGAACAGGTCCACGATCAGCAGGTGAGTCGGTTCTGTCTGCGAGCACTCCAACCAATTGGCTGGCAGTGATGGCGCTCCTTCACCACCGCCTGCCCAGATCACGACATCGGGTACAAAATCTGTTAATAATGCCGCCCCTGACACTGTGCAGATCACATGGCGCCCTAACGGAGTACGGTTTGGGTCTCGGCGTTCGTCCAACAAGGTTCTGTCTTTCTCGGGCAATCGTTCCAAGACTCCCGGCGTGAGCTGCGATGCACACGCCAGGGGCCACTGTTTCAGCAATTTGGCAAGCTTTGCGGCATGTGGCAGATTCGATGTCACCAAAGCCACGTGTGGCTCCCCAATGAACGTTGTCAGGTCGCGCCACTGCGTTATTTCACGGTAGAGCCTGGACCTGGGTGTCGTTCCTGCGACAAGGCCCTTCGCTATGGTCCTAAATACTACGTTTCGCTCACGATTGGCCGCATAGAGTTGATTGATCGTCGCTTTTGATTTTTTGGCAACTTCAGTGTCGCGGCGCTGGTACTTGATCATGGCCAGCGCTGTGGTGCGTGGCTGACGACCGTTTCGAGAAACAGAGACCTCGCGGAGCCCGAAAGCCCCGACCATTTGAACGTACTGTCGAGGGCTAAGCTTGCGATCGGTGCGAAGCAACCCAAATAAGCGGACGCGAAGTTCGTCATTGTCCGCCAAGGTAGTTCTCGCTTTCTGGTGGGTAATCTCCCTGGCATCGAGCAGTACGGCCGCACCGGATTTTGGAAAATGGTATGGATCGACACTACCGAACGTCGACACAACCACCATTCGCGGAGGATCGCGGTCGTCTTCGGGCAACTGCAGATACTGGCGGTCTCGACCCAGGGTCTCGCACCTCTGATTGTTCGCTCGAAGGTGCTTAGCGACGGCTCGGACCAAGCTAAATTTTGAGGTCAAGAAGTAAATGGTGTCGTTCGGGAAGGCGCGAGCGATGTCCAGCGAGATCGCCTTCATCGATGCACCGGCTCCATGGCGAATTAGCCCTGTCTCGCTGCATTGCATCAATTCAATGATTGATGGGTTCTGGATGCTGGTGGCTGTTGGGTCTGCCGTAAGCATACTGAGTGGAGTTCCCCTCACTTCAACCACTTTTCCCTGCCGGTATGCCAATGCCCGCATAACCTCGACCAAGCCTCGCGCGGGTTTAGCGACACCGCCTGTATGAAATAGCGATTCAGTACGCTTTGAAACGTAAAGCTGACCGCCGCGGGACTTGCAAGAAACGCGAGGAAGCCGAAAAGCTCCCATCGCTTGGTTGACCTCAGTGGCGTTTTCCACCACGTGGCCATTAAATCGAACGATGATCGAGTTATTGTCAGAATTGGTCATGGTGCAATCTAAACGAGCGTGTTCCGTTACCTTAAAAGGGCACCAGCAGACAAATATGACTGGGGTTGTCAGTTACCGCGTAGAGACACGGTGTCTTGGATAAGCGGATTTGCTCAGTCAGTCGGCTCAATAATCACTTCAAGCTTTTTTGCAAGCCGGTCTGAACGTTGGTCGTTTGCCTGCTGCGTACATTCGCTCATCCCGAGCAAAAATTGACTGGCCTTCTTGAGCAGCTCAGCAACATCAACACCGACGCAGACTGTGTCCGACAGTTCGCTTGCATGTTCCTCAAAATCGTCCAGGTAGTCGGCGAGCGTTTCCAGAAGGTCACTGTAGTGATCGCCAATGGACGGGGGCCTGACGCTTTTCGGAGTCTTCGTTGGATTGGGTTTTAGGTATTCCCGGGCAACGACATCGGCGTCTTCACCAGCTTCGATCCGCGCAGCGATTGCGTTCTGTTGCGATTGTGAAAGTCCGTCGATCTTAATTGCTTGTGTCTGAGTCAAAGCATCACGCGCGACAGCAAGTTGAATTGGCATCGGCAGGCGTCCGATCTGCAGGTAACGACTTACAGTGCGTTCATCTACGCCAAGTGCCTCCGCAAGCTCTTTGCGAAGCTCTACGTTTCCACGTCGCTTGTAACTTGGCAAACTAGCCTGACGCTTCAGGAACAGTTTCGTTACCACGCGAGCCTTGTCGACTTGTGTCACGTTGCGCCTGCACCAGTTGTTGGCGATGAAGTGCTCTTCGGTGTCCGAGGCCAGCACGCGCACCAGAATCTCTGTGTGACCGAGTGCCTCGCAGGCACGCAGCCGCTGATGTCCATCAATGACCTGGCCAGTTTCATCAACAAGTATCGGGTTCGCCATGCCAATCGTTGCGATACTGTTTTTGAGCTTCTCGAACTCCAGATCTGACAGATTTCCCCAATACTCATCTTGGTCGGGGTGGGGCTTCAACTCGGTGATGAGGCGTAACTCGACACGAAGAGGTGAATCAGTCATCTGTAGGTGCTCTTGACTTGGGTGGCGTGCATGGCCATGATGGCAAGCGTGGCTAAAGTGTCAACCAAGCCGGGAGGACTGTCAAGTTGCGTGAAATAACCAAAGCCGAGTTAAAAAAACGAATTGGGGTGCGTAGCGATACGACGCTCAGAAACTGGGTCTCAGCTGGCTTGATCCCAAAACCAATGATTAAGCGGAGCCCAACAGGGAGAGGGACTTCGGCGTATTACCCGATGGACATTACCGAGAGGTGTCTTGAAATCAAGCGGCTTACCGGCGAAGGGATGACTTTACCTGAAGTTCTCGAATTGATTCTCTCCAGCGATACGACCAAACCACCAGGGAAAAAATCACCGTCAAGATCTACATCGATAAAGAAAAAACAGGCCTTGATTGAACTCGGTTCACGGCGAATTTGGATTGCAGACCGCGTCGCGAAAGAGTCAAAGAAGCTCGCGCGAGTGATTCGAGATACGCGCGCCCCCAAACTCGTTACCGATGAACTGATCGAAGACGCGGCACGACTAGCGAGAGACGGGCACCCGCCTGTGCTCGTGATTGGACTAGAGCGGTCGTTAGTCATCGCGGATTACAGCGCGGGTGTCTTCTTCGCGAAGCACCCGGAAGCGATCGCCGTGCTCTTGATTCCCTTGCGTGTGCTATTCGCGACTGAATTATCCAATGCAAAACGCGAACTTTCCCCATTGGAGAAGGCAAACAAGCGTGAAGTGACCATCGACAGCGAAGGGAATCGCAAGCTTAGTGATATTGAAATCATTGACGGACAGCCAATTACAGGTGCATTCCTACGCTGCATTGATCTCGATTGAGCGATATTGATTTAGCCTTGTCATTAAACGAACGCGACCAATTTAGACAAATGTGTCTCGGGTAAATATGTACCGAGACACGATGTCTCACGAAAAATAAAGACATACTGTAAAGGAAAAACGAATGAACCAAATTGGCACTCGCAATTTCGAGAGTTCAGGTCAGTCAGCGAGGCTACGACCACCGTCCAGC
>JBGSVE010000009.1:0-67112 GCA_041753075.1 Pirellulaceae bacterium | reverse complement strand
GTATCCACCGCGCCGACGGTTGGATTGATGCTTTCGGCGAGAATCAAATCGCCGAGCGTATTAAATTGGACCTTGCCTTCGTCGCTGATGATCGTGTTGATGCCGTTGCCAGCGGTGATCGAGTCCGCTCCGGTGCCCGCGATGATGACGTTCCTGCCATCGCCCGCGTCGATCGTATCGTCGCCACCAATGTCGGAATCAAGCGTCATCAACTCGAGCAATTGATCGTTGCCATCGAACGTTGCAATGCCACCGTCACCGGCGGCGACAAAACCTGCCGTTTGTCCAACGCCGCCGGGGATGGCGATGATCGAATCGCTGCCCGCTCCGCCCATAACAATGTTGAAACCGGCACCGGCTTGGATCGTGTCGTTGCCGCCGATGTTGCCGCTGAGTGTCTTAACGATTCGTCCAGTGCGATCGCCGGTGATAGCGTCATAGGTTAGGACAATTTCGCCTTCGTCACCGAGGATTGTGTTAAATCCGCCGCTGACCGTGACGGTATCGGCGAGCGCTCCGGCGATGACGACGTTGAGTCCATCGGCAAGTGAAATTTCATCGCTGCCGCCGGTGCCGTGGTGGATGCTGCGCGCTTCGCGAAGTGTGCCGTCGGTGTTGAAGAACGCTTCGCCATCATCACCGATGACAACATTACGGCCACCACCGGCGCCGATGATATCCGCACCAACACCGCCGATTGCCGTGTTCGTGCCGCTGGTCAATGCGATCGTATCGGCTGCCCCAAACGGATCGGTCGCCGCGCTTTCAATACTAAGCAACGTCCCCGTCGCGGAGGTGAATGTTAGCGAACCGTTGTCACCAAGGACGATGCCGATGTGGTCGTTGTTGCCGCTGGTGCCGGCTTGGACGCTCAGCGTATCCGCACCGCTGCCGCCGATGATGACGTTGAAACCTTCGGTTACCGTCACACTGTCATCGCCCGCGATTTCGGGCGCGATTGATTCGATCGTCGTCGTACCGTCGCCGTTGACGCGAATGCGCCCGGCGTCGGCGATGACGTAATTGGTGCCGGGACCGAGTTCAAGTGATTCGCTGCCGGCACCGGCGATGACGCGGTAAACTCCGCTGCCGAAATCAAACAAGTCCGCGTCGCCGATTGATGGATTGGTCGATTCGGCAAACAGCAGATCGCCATTGGAGTCGAAATCGATCGTGCCTTCGTCGCCCAGGATCGTGTTGGCGCCAAAGCCAGCGGCGATGGTGTCCGCTCCGAGACCGCCGATGACAACGTTGTCGCCATCACCGACATCAATCGTGTCGGCGGCACCGACGCCGGAGTTGACGGTCGCGATGGTGGTGACTTGACCGGCTGTGAACGTGATCGCCGCTTCATCGCCGACGGCCCAAACGTTACCGCTGCCACCGGTAATCGCATCCGCGCCAGCGCCACCGACCAGTACGGCGGTGCCGCTGCCACGGTGCGAAACATCATCGTCGCCGCCAACGCCGTAGTTAGCGACGGCGACACTGTTGAACGTGTGCGTTGAAACGTCATAGTCATAGACCAATTCATCGCCAAAGATGATGACCGGATCGGTCACGCTGTTGGCGGCATAGCTGGTGATCGTGTCCGCACCGGCGCGACCTTCGATCAGAGTTACGCCGACGGTGCGCGCCGTGGCGTGGAGTTCAATCAAATCGTCGAGGTCTGTGCCTGCGATCGAGATCAGCGGTGCCGTAAGATCACCACGCAAGATGATGCTGGTCGCGACGTTGTCGAGACTGCCAAAGCCGCCGAAAATCTCGATCAAATCGAGCGCTATGATCGATGATCCGGCGGCGGTGGCGATATTGTCTCCGGCGAGCAGTTGAACTTTGCCGCCGGTCGAGTTGATGGCGACATTTTCCAATACGGTGATATCGTCACCGCTGGCGCTGTCTTCGGTGGCGATGATGATGAGATCACCGACCGAGGTAATGTTTTCGGATAGGGTCACGGGGCTCATTGCCGTGATGCGAACCTCGCCGCCGGACATTAAGCCAGGGGCGCTACCCGCGACAACGCCGCCGACTTCCAGATCGCCGGTGTTGACGATGTAAGTCGAACCGATGGTCGATTGTCCTTCGACGTTGCTGATGATTGTCGTGATCGGCGTCGCCAATTCGCCGATGTCTGCGGAGGCAAACAGGTACACGCGGCCCGACAGTATGTTTTCGCCATTGGCGTCAGCGTTGCGATTGAGAATACGTCCAGCCAGGGCACTGATGAACGCGGTCGAGGTGCTTCCCGTACTGATGGTGCTCAAACGCAGGTCACCTAGCAATTCAGATAGATAGGTATTGCTCAGCAGACTGCTGGTCGTAACCAAACCGTCGGCGGCATAGCTGCTATCGATTTGCAATTCGTCACCCGCAGCACCGATGCCGCCAAACAACGCGTTAAGCGAAATCGAATTGCCGCGCACGTCGCGATTCACACCGTTGGTGCTGATCATCGACAGGTGACTCTTTAGACTGACATCACCGGCCGGTGCGTCAATCGTCGCGATACGCATGTCGCCGAGGACTTCGTATAAATAGATGTTGCCGTCGTCGGTCGACGCGGTGATCGTGCCGGCTGAACCCTGGTCCGTTTTCAGCGATCGCGTTGCTGAACCGATCGAACCACCGGTGACATCGAGGACAATCGAATCGCCGGCTTTGAGATTGTTGAGGTCACCCACGAGGTTATCGACAATCGATCCGGCCAAGGTCGTCAACTCGATCGATCCGCTGCGCGAGAAGATCGTGTCGACGTTCAGGTCGCCGCTTTGCTCGACAATGTAGATGCCATTTTGTGCCCGTGCGGTGAACGAAGCACCGGTCACAAGGTCAAGACGAATCGGTGTTGTTTGCGTCCCAATTCCGACGGTGGCGGCTTCAAGCACCAAGTCGTCGGACAAGATGATCGCGTCGGTGCCAGTCGATCCGTTGGTGATACCAACACCGGTTTTTACGGCGACGATGCCGGGTGTCGAGATGTAGTTGATCGTGAACGCATTCTCGGAACCTACGAAGACCGGTTCATTGGCCTCGACATGCAGCTTGCCCGTTGACGTGATGTTGACGTCATCGCGTTGGCCGATTTCGATTTCGACAATGTTGATACCGATGGCGTTGGGATTGTCTGCGATCGGCGTGATGACGATGGAAACATTATTTGCCGTGGTTGATGAATCGCGATGAGCGACGACCAGAGTCGATGCGGTAACCGAGATGATCTCGACGAACGCGCGGTCTTCGGTTTGGTTTGGTGTTTCGCCGATGATGCGAACGAGCAGGCCCACTTGGTAACCGTCGGTCAGCCAACTGCCGCTGTCGGTGCGGATGATTTGGTCGCCAGCGGTTTCGTCGCGGACGAAATTGACGATGCCGTTGTATTTCGTACCAGCGACGAAAACGACGTCAGTTCGTTCGGCGGCTGCCAGCGCGATGCGTTGGGCGCTGGTCAAAACGATCGGACGCGGTGTGGCGTCGATGATGATCGGTTCGCTGAACGTTCCCACGCCACCATCGGGCGTGTTGATCGTAACGTTCACGCCCTTGATGTTGTCCAACTCAATCAAGGCCTGCGTGTCCGTAACTTCTTTCAATAGACCAGCGCTGATCGTGTTGAGCAGTTCTTCTTCGGTCCAAACCTTGATGCTGCCACGAAGCGCCGTGTCTTCGGCGGGGCTAAGCGTATAGACGAAGCCGGTAACGTAGGATGCGGTCAAATCGCCGGCCGTGTGGCCGCCCAGCGCGTAGGCGGCGAAGGTGTCGTGCAGCGTTCGGTACTGCTGAGTCCGCGAGTTCTCCAGCGTGGTGATCGCGCTGGCGACGTAGGTTGTTAGCGCCGCGCCGGTTAAGCCTTGTGCCGTGCCTTCGGTCGTGTAGAACGATTCGTAGTAGGCACGTTCATCACCGACAACCGAGATCGTGAACGTGTTGTCAAAGACCGTCGGATCGACTTGGGTGTCACGCCAATTCCAATACGTGTTGTAGTCACCCGTCTTGCCGGCCTTAAAAGTGAACAATGTGTCGGCGATCTTGGCCAACGCACCTGTACCTTCGGTCAGGCCCAGGTCTGTCCAGACGCCGCCCAGCAGTTCGTTGTAGGTACGTTCGTCGCGAACGGCAAATTCGTTTGAATCGATGAGCGTTCCCGCTGTGATCGTGATCACCACGTCACCGGCAACCGATTCGATTTGGTCGCCGTGCAAATTGCCGTCGGTCTCGGTCAAGTAGATGCCCTGGGCGGCGGTAACGCTCACCTTGTTGGCGAGCGTCGTGCCGCTGTTGATCAGAATCGGCGAAGTGCTGGACCCGATACCAAGCGAACCACCGGCCAGCGAGATCGAACCGCCAACGATGTGGTTATCTGCGGCAAATCCTGTGGCGGAAACGATGCCGCCCTGGGCACCAAGTTTTACGTCGCTACCGGTCGTCGACGTGATCCTATTGACGGGCAAGGCTCCGGTGACTTCGTAGATACTGATTGCACCGGCGGCGGTGGCGGTCAATCGCGAGGTATCCAGGTCGGTGTTGACGTTGGTGCGAACGTTGGCGATTTCTGCACCGGCGTTGAGCACGATTTGGCGACCGCCAATGGCCGAGCCTTCGTTGCTTTGGACGATTCCACGATTGGATGTCAGCGTCGTGACGCCGGTGGGGTTGATGATTGGTCCTTCAATCAAAATGCGTCCGCCCGAGTTCGATGTCACATTGACGGTTGATTGCGCTGCACCGATCATCGAAATGGTGATCGCGCGGTCGGCGCGGAATGTGTGAGTCGAGACGGTCTCTTGCCTGATTTCTTCGACCCAGGTTTGGTAGCGAGTCTTCTTGCCCCACCAAGTGCTGGTTTGCCATTGGCGAGTCTTGGTTCGTCGCGCTGGCTCGGTGTCATCGGTTCGCGTCGCAAACGTGTAATTACCATCGGCTGCCGATGACTTGTAGAAATACGCACCTGCGGGCAATAGCTTCGGAGCGGCAATAACTTCGGTGAACGGACCACTGCGGACGTTCGACGGGTCGCGGGCCAAAGCGTCCACGCCTAACCAAGACGAGCTGCCGTAGGTGGTCGTCGTTCGCGTCGCGGTTTGCATACCGACGGAGAAACCGTAGCGCCAGTTCTCATCCGGTAGATACGTGCCGCTTTCGGTGACGATTTCGGCCAGCGGATCGGCTGATGTTCCTTTGGCCTTGTCGCTGATCAACAGCGTACCGGCACCGCGCTGTGACGAATCAAGTCGCTCGATCGCAATGTCGTAAGGCGTTTGATTGGTTACGTTGATGTTGCCGTAGCCGTTGAGCACCTTGATCGCGCCGGCTCCGGTGCTGAGGATATGGCCGGAGAGCTGGACATTGCCACCGCTGACCCGCACTTCGCGAACCACGATCTTGTTTTCAACGCGATCGTAGAACAGCACAAAATCTTTGTTCGAGATGCTCAGCTTCGTGTACCTGACACCCGCAGCGTTGCGGCGAATTGAATCAATTTCAACGGTGACGGAGTTATCGAGCGATAGCGAGTAATGGTCTTTACCGCTTTGGATAATGCCGTTGATATTGAGGAATTCAGCATCGATGATGACCGTGTCACCCAGCAAACTCACCGTCGTCGCTGCGGTGGTTAATTTGGCCAGCGCCTGAGTCGTGTCGTATTGCGCAATGCCGGTGCCGAGTGACGAGAGCTTTCCGTAGGGATCGCCGCCGACACTGAAGGAGGTCAAGCCATCAATGAAAACACTGCCGCCGCTGATCGTTGTGATATTGGCAGCGCGAATACTGGCGCGATAGATAATGTCGCCGATGCTGATCGCGGTGAAGCTGCCGCCGTAGTTGGTCACATCACCGGTCACGACAATATTTGGATCGCCATACCCGTCGGCATCAGGGTCAGCAATCAAGTCGCGTTTGTCAAACGTGTTCTCGACAAGAATCGAGGGCACAATCGGATCACCGTTTGCATCGACCGGTGGCGTTGTCGGCGGTAGAGCGAAAAATGCCGGCGTGCCGCCACCCTGCATGTCGCTGTCCGGTTCATTCAATGTGGTGATGCTGGCGTTGGTGCCGACGATCACGCCGTTGATGTAGAGACCACCGTTGGTTTCCGGGATGGTGATGCCGAGAATATTGAGCTGGGCCGGTGTGTGATTGATGATCGTTACCGACGCGTCACCAGGAGCATCAATCGTACCGCTGCCGCTGAGGTTGTCGCTGCGAACGTCGATCGTTCCCGCTTGGGCCCATATCGGATTGACGCTGATCGCAAGTATTTCCTGCTCCGTCGCCGTCACGCTGCCGTCGGCCTGAATCGTTCCCAAGCCTTTCGCGACGAGTTCGGTTTCAATGCGCGTGATTTCTGTTTCGTAGAATGTTGCCAATGTTGCATTCTTGTCGCGATACGTGGCCAGGTTGGCATTGGCGGCGTCAAGCTGCTGCACCAAGCCGCTGGACAGCACCTGTAAGCCTACGGAATACGTCAATCCCGGCGATACGTTTGAGGCGTTGACGGTGCCGGCTACGCGATCCCATCCCGACGGAACGCCGTTTTCTTCCACTTGGCCGAGCGTCAGCGACTGGTGACGCTGCGTGCCGGTGCGAAGTGTGCCATCGACGATGACGTTGCCGTATGCCTCGGACATGATCGAGCCGCTGTAGTCCTCTTCACCACCAAATGCCGAGTTGATGGCTCCGACTGCGGCGCTTGCCCAGTTCACCGCTTTGGCTTTACCGTCCAAATCCGCCAGTCCCAAACGTTCGGCGTGCAGCCGGATGTCGCGCGCCGATTGCAATAACGAACCTGAGTCGATATCGATCGTGTTGTACTGGATCAGGTTGGTTTGCGAGTCAACGCTGTCGATGGGGATCGCGCTACCGGCGAAGCTGTCGGTAAATGCAGTCATCGCATATTGGTCGCGATTAAAGTCGATGCTGGTGCCTGCCGCGATGTTAAGATCGCGAAGGGCGTCAAGCGTTGCACCGGAGAGAATCTGGACCGTATTGTGCGGTGTAATCTCGGCAATCGCGGTGGCGTCGGACACGGTTGCGGCACCGTAGGTTTCCAAATTTGTCTTGGACTTGACGTCACCCTTGCCACGCGCGGACAACAATATGTTGCCGAAACTTGTCAGCGTTGAATCGCCGACAACGACTTTCGAGATGTTGTCGTTGGAGCGAATGATGCTGTCGGTCACCGCGCCGGACAACGCACCGCCGGTTTGGAAGGTAACTTTGTCGCGAGCGAAGATCGAGTTCAAGGTCGTCAACGACAGATCACCTGGTGCGGTACGTGATCCGATGACGTTGAGCGTCGAGTTGTTGCCGATGATTACTTGGGTATCAAAATCAATCTCGGTAACGCTCTTTGCGCTGGCACCGCTGACCACGCCGCCGGTGGTTCCGCTGATGTTTGCCGTACTCAGCTCTGGTTTGACCGCACCGCCGGCTGCATCGACCTGAATCGAGAAAGCGTTAATCGAAACGTTGTCGCCGATCGTGGACCGCGTGACGTTGTTCACGTCATTCTTGGCCGATGCACCGGCACCAGCGAGCACACCACCGGCGAACGTGCGAACGCGACCGTTGACTTTCGAGTTACCAAACGACGAAACGTCAAGGTTGCCGCTCAAACTGATGATCGCGCTGTTGCCGATTGATGCGGTCGTGGTCGCGTTGCTGACCGTCTTAGCGCTGGCCGATGCGCCCGCGGCAACACCGCCGCTGCCAGCAAACGTGTCGGCGAACTGGCCCTGGCTTGTGTCAGCCGAAAGTGTCAGCGAACCGCCCAGAAGCGTAACTCCGGTACCGATCCGCGCGGACGTATTGGCGTTGTTGATGACCTTCGACGAAGCGATTCCGGCGGCGAGCAAACCGAGTACGTAGCTGTCGGCATTGACGCTATGTTCACCCAGCCCCGTCGCCGAAACCGTCGTGTTGCCGCTGACGCTGAGGTTCGCGTTGTCGCTGATGTAGCTGCTGACGTTTGCCGTGTTGTTGACCGTCGTGGAAGTCGAGTCGACGCCGATCAAACCGCCCGCCGATCCGGTCGCGCGAACCGTCGAGGTGACACCGTTGGCGGGAAGGTCGAGCTTGGCTTGCGAGCTGAGCGACTGCGCCTTGATGGTGCCGCTGACGTAGCTGGTCACGGTTGGTGTGATGTTGATCGTTGCCGAGGAAACGCCCACGGCGAAGGTTCCCGCGTTGACGCCGAAACCGTAGGCAACGCCTTGCGGTGTGCTGGTTGCGCGAGCCGAGACGTCGCCGGCGGTGACGGTCGAGCTATTGATGTAACTGGTAACGCTGCCGTTGAAGTTGACGACGCCAACCGAACCACCGGCGGCGACTGAAACCACGCCTCCGGCGACGGCGAGCGAGGCGACGATCGAGTTGGCAATCGATGTTTCGCTGGCACTCAGGGCGAGCGCGCCCGACGAGTTGATCGTCGCAGCGTTGGCGTACGCAGCGGTTGTGGTGTTGATCTGGTTGATCGAGTTTGCACCGCCACCGCTGGCCGAAACGAGACCTGCCGAAATCGCTGCTGCGGCCGACGTTGCATTGATGGTCGCGTTCTCAGTCGCGGTGACTGCGAAGTTCTCGATGACTTCACGCCAGACGGCAGTGTCGCGATAATTCTGTGTGCCCAAGGGTATCGTGCTGACGTTGGTCCAGAGCGTTGTGTTGGCGAAGTTCTGGGTCGTGAGGTTCAGTTGCGAAACGTTTTGCCAACGAGCCGTGTCGAGATAATTCTCAGTCGAAAGATTGATCGATTGCGACGCGGTACCAAGGAATTGATAAGCCCCAAACGGCACGCCGAGTGTTGAGTTGTAGCTGCCGGCCAGGCGAACGCGATTGCCCGTTGCAACGGTCTGGGTCTCGGCGGCAGACTGAAAATTGTCGGCGATGCCGTTGAATTGATAGGTACCGCCAACGTTGCCGCCGGTCGTGTGGCCGGTCGACACGCGAACGAGTTGGCCAAGGTTGACATAGGCGTTGCCAACGGACGAAATGTGATCGGCGGGTGCACCAAGGTATTCGTAAATCGATCCCGGTTGGCCGAGTGCCGCGTTGTAGTTGTCGGCGGCGCGAATCCGTTTGCCAATCGCAACGGATTGCGAACCGCTCGCCGAAGTGAACGTGGCGGAGTTCTTCAGCGTGGCGGTGTCGAGATAAGCTCGCGTGGTGTTGGAGATGATGTTTTCGGCCAATGAAACGCCAATCGAAACCGCGCCGCCAAGTCCGTAGGCACCAGCGAGCGCCGCGGCCGCTGCCGTCGCGTCGATGGTCGAGTTGTCAGTTGCGGTCAATGAGCCGCCGAATGTTTGCACACCGGCGGTCAGCGTATTGGTGATCCGCGACTCGATCGTTTGGCCGATCTTGTTCGTCACGCCCACACCGGCACCGCTGGCCGCGCCGGCGATTCCACCTGCTGCCACAGCAACTGAACCGGCGGCGACGAGTGCCGTGATTTGTGCGGTGGACGTCGCGGACTGGGTGAGTGTGCCTTGGGCGATGAGCGATGAGTTGTCGATCCAAGCCCGCACACGCGCCTTGTCGCTGACCGCGTTTCCGTTGGCGTCGAAGCCGATGTAGTTGCGTGCGGTTGCGGCACCGATCGATGCGCCAACGGCGGATCCGCCAGCAGCAATCGCCGCGGAGGCGATGAGAACTTCGGCACGAATCGACGAACTGCTGACTGCCGAAATCGTGACGTTGCCATCGGCAACAGCGGCGGTCCCGGCGATGTAGCCGCCGGTATCGGTCAAGATTACGTTCGTCGCGCCGGCACCGGCACCACTAACCGCGACGCCAACTCCGCCAACGCCAGCGGCCAGCGAAGCGGCTTGCGTCGTGCTGGAAATCGTGGCGTTTTCCGTCGCGATAATCGTCAGCGTACCGCCGCTGGTCAAGCCTTGGCCAACGCTGTTGACGTAAGCGGCGATGTCGTTGGCAATCGCGTTGTAGGCAACTGCGGCGGTCACCGAGATGCTGACCCCCACGGCACCAAACGCAGCGGCAATCGACGCCGCTCCGGTAGTGGCGCGAATGGTTGAGTTGTCGTTGGCAACGAGCGAGACATTACCAGCGCTGATGCGTGATGAAGCGTCCCCGTCGATGCCCGCATGAACTTTGGTTGCAATCCGGTTTTCGGCACCGACCCCAGCACCGCTGAGTCCAACGCCAACGGTTCCGCCGCCAACCGCGATTGAACCGGCGAACACTTTGGCCTCAATCAAGCCGGTTGCCGTCGCGGTTTGCGACAGCGTGCCAATCGCGTCGACGATCGTGCTTTGCAGGTACGCGCGAACTTGCGAATCACCGCCGGTCAAGTCGATCCGTTTCCAAAGTTTGACGTCGCCGTAGTCTTGCGAGCGGAGATTCGTCGAACCGCTGACGGTCGTGCCGACGAATTGATAGACTTCGCCCGCGCGGACGCCGTCTTGAACTTTGACGCGAGTTCCCCCAGCGAGCGAACTTACCGTTGCACCGGAGAGTTGGTCAAACGCAGTGGTTTGCGACCTGTAGCCGATGATATTGCGGGCTAGTCCTATACCAATCGAAGCACCAACACCGGCCGTGCCACCAATACCAGCACCGACTGACGCCGAAAGAATGTTGGCCTTGATCGATGAGCTGTTGGTGGAACCAAGAGTGACATCGTCGGCGCTGGTCAATGTCGCGTTGCTGGCGAAGGCGTTGGTGCGACCGTTAATCAAGTTGGTCGCATCGGCACCCGCACCGCTGACCGCGACACCGGCGGTTCCGCCGAGTCCCAGTGCCAAGGACGCGGCGGCGGCGAATACTTCGATCGATGACGTCGACTTCGCGTCAACGATGATGTCGCCGCTGGTAGTGATGATCGCGTTGTCTTTGATCGACGCTTCGACCGAAGTTTCGATGATGTTCTTGGCCAACGTCGCGGCGATCGATAATGAAACGCCAGCCGTGCCACCAAGACTGGCGGCGACCGATGCGGCCGCGGCAAAGGCCGAGATCGCCGAGCGGTCTTGTGCGGAAACGTTTACTTCAGCCGCAGTGATGGGACCGGCGGTCGATGCGGTTTGTTTGTCAATCGTTGCCGAAACCAAGGTGCCGACGCGGTTCTCCGCGTTGACGCCTGAGCCGCTGGCCCCGACGCCAATCGAACCACCGCCGCCAATCGCGACCGAGCCCGCGAACACGATTGATCCGATCGTTTGATCGGCGGTCGAGGTGACGTCGACTGAACCGGTCGCGTTAACGATTGCGCCGCGAATCGCAGCGACGATCGATGCGGTGCCGGACGTGCCGCTGGCGCTCAGTCCGATATTGCTTTGTGCAATGGCAATGCCGATCGATGCTCCGACACCATTGCTGCCGCCAATGCCGGCCGCAGCCGATGCGGCGACGACGGTCGATTGAATCGACGCGGTGCTGGCGGCGCTGACGTTCAAATCGCCGGCTACGGTCAATGTCGAGTTGCGTACGATTGCGTCGGTGCTAGTTTGCACGTCGTTGATCGCAACTGCACCGGCACCGCTGAGCGCCACGCCGTTGCTGCCGCCGACGCCGATCGCAATCGCGGCGGCAACAGAAATGGCGCTAATGCTGCTCTTGGAGACTTCGATCTTCGTTGTGTCGTCGGACTTGATTTTGAGCGTGTAGCTGGTGCCATCGCCGGTGACCACCAACCATGACTTACCCGGTTCAAGCGTCGAGAGTTTGAGTTGCGGGACAACTCGTTCCCAGAGTGTCGTGTCGGCGTAGTTTTGCGATCCAAGGTTGCACGATACGACGATGCCTTTGTATCGATAGACATTGCCACCGACTCCACCGGAGCGATAGCCAGCGTCGAGTCGCACGGTTTGGCCGGGCGTAAGCGACTGGGTGCCTTCGCCGCTGTTGAACGTCCAGCCGCCGCGCAGTGTGTCAACCTTGGCGAGCTTTTCACCGCTGGCCGCCAGCGCGCTGGCAACTGAGTTGAGGATCGCACTATCCGCCGATGCATCGTCCGTGCCTTCGTTTACCGTAGTGGTGTAGCTGTTGTCATCGTCCTGAATCGCCGCGTCATCAAGGGCCGCGGGCGTGATTCCATAGGTTGATTGAGTAAACGCAAACAACGGCCGAGCGCGATTGACGGCGGAGACATCGACATCACCGCCGCGCGTTTCAACGATGCCATTGTCAAGCAGCAGGGCGTGCGCACCGCCGGTGATCGTGTTGAACGCCAGCGATAGACCGATGCTTCCGGCGACGCTGCTTGTACCTGAAAATGCGGCGGCGATTGCGGCGGCACCGGCGATGGTCGTGATGCTGGAGGCATCGTCGGCGGTGACCGTGATCGAGTCGGCAATGATGCCTGGCGACAACGGATCGGCGATGATCGCAGGCGTGCCGGTGATGGCCGCTTGGACGTCGCTGTTGATTGTGTTGATGACCACCACGCCACCGATGCTGACCGCGATCGCTGATTGTCCCGATGCACCCACGGCAATCGAACCGGCAAGCACTTTGGCATCGATTCCAGCCGTGTTTTCGGCGGTGACGGCGAGATCGCCGTCGACATCGAGCACCGTGCCGCTGACGATCGCCACGGTCGCGTGATCATCGGCCTGGACGCTGACCAATTCCCAACGGTTGGTGTCGTCATAGTTCTCTTGACCAAGTTTGATCAAACTGGCGTTGCTGGTCGTGGCTCCCTTGAAGCGATAGACGTTGCCGTACAGCGGCCCGCTGACGATCTTGACCTTGTCACCACCGGCGAGCGTGGTCGGTTGCGATTCGTTGGTGTGGTCGTTTGATTCTTGCTTGTTGTTCCAACCAATGAAATTCTTGGCAACGGCCAGGCCGAGCGCAAACGCGGGCGAGCTTCCCGTTCCAATCGCGATCGATCCGGCAACGGACCGGACTAGGGCATTGATCGTCGATTCGTCATCGCTGCGGATGGTTGCATCGCCACCGGTGGTCGTGCTTGCGTCAACGTCGATGACGCTGGTAAGCAGTTCGGCGGCAGCGGTTCCGGTCAAGTTGTTGACGGCAATCGCACCACCGCCGCTGATCGCCTTGGAAGCACCGATGCTGGCGGCGATTCCGATCGCGGTCGAGATGACGGTGGCGTTGATCTTGCCACGGCGCAGTGTCGTGACCAACAGATCGCCACCGGTTACTGTCGCGGGTGCAGCTTGTGTTCCGGCGCCGGTGATCCGCGCGCGGACGTTGTTTTCGACTTCGTTGCGTGCCCAAGTCACACCGACTGACACGGCAGACGAGGCCCCTGAACCAGCACCAACGGCAATCGAACTGGACTGGACTTCGGAGATCACGCGAGCGCGATCGATGCCACCGACTTGCAAGTCACCTGACGCGACGGTCAACGTGCCTGGTGAATCGATCAACGCCAACGTATCGGTGGCGACTTTGTTCAGCGAGATGATTGCACCGACGTTGATCGTGTCGCTGCCACCGCCGGGCGTGACGGACAACGATTTGCCGGAACCAATGATTCGCGCATCAATGCCACCATCGGAAGTCGCATTCACATGCACTCCACCGTCGGCAACGATCGATGTGTTGCGAATCGTGGCGTAGGTCTTAATCGCGTTCTTGTCGCCGATCGATGTGCCCAACACGGTGTCGATCGTGTTGAAAAGAAAGTTCTGCGGCACGTAGCCAAGTGTGTTGAACGCTAACGTGACGCCGATGCTCTTGCCGTTGGACTCGACGGTGCTCCATGTTTTGGAGTTGATCTCCGCACTGTTACGTGACAGCAGATCAACGTCGCCGCCGTCGGTGGTTGTCAAACTGCTGTTGACGATCAGCGCTTCGGCGGCGGCTTGAACGGCATTGGTTGCGATCACGGCATTGATCGCCAGACTCGATCCGGTGCCCATTGCGCTGCCGCCGCTGCTGGTCACGGTTGAGATGTTCTGGGCCAAGATGCGGGCCGCTTCGATCGCCTTGGCAATGATGTCGCCCGCTGCGGTGACAGCGTAATTGTCGATCAACGTGTTGACTGCGGAGCGAACGGCGTTGCGAACAATCAAGCCACCAAATCCAGCGGAATCGGAATCGGTAACGTTCAGACTCAAGCCGGGAATCAGGTCGCTGGGGCTAATGCTCGATAGCTTTGACCACAACGCGGTGTTGCTGTAGTCGGTCGTGCCCAAGTCAACGGAGCCGGTGGTGCCGACATAGCTGTAAACCTGGTCAATTTCGCCAGACAATTTACGCCATTTCGTTGCATCGGCGTAGTTGACTTGGTCCAGTTCGACGGCTTCCAAATCGGTTGCACCGATGAACTCGAACACATCGTCTTTGGCCGCGTTATCGGTATCAAATTCCAACTTGATGCGATTGCCAGCGGTGATCGTATCGGCAAACTCGGACGACGTAAAATCAAGGCCGTCGCGGAGTACCAATTTGCCATTGGCGACGACGCGCGATCCCGAACGATCGGTGAAGTCATAACCAACAACTTCGGTGATCTTGCGCAGCACGCGGCTGAGTCCACCGTCGTTGGTGGCGGACGAAGTGGCAGCCAGTTTTGTATTGGCGGTGATCGATGCGTCTTCGGTCGCGATGACCATCACGTCGCCGTCTAGGGCTATCGCAATGCCGTCGGCTCCCGATGCTTTCTTGATCGTGGCTTTGGTGTCAGACAATACCAAATTGCTGGAAATAACTGCGCCGGCCGAACGGCTGGTTGAACCTCGCAGCGCCTCGGCCACTGACGCCGTTTCGTTGCTGACCAGCGCCCGCAGTTTCGTCGAGTTGTCGGCCGTGACCGAGATGCCACCACCGGCGACCAGCGGTGTGTCGGTGACGATCGCGTGTACCTTCACCGCGTTTTCGCGTGAGCCAAACGAGGTGCCCAGTAGCGCGTCAAACGTTTGCGTAAATATGTCTTGGGTTTCGTAGCCGATCGTGTTGTAGGCCAAGGTCACGCCAACAGCATCGCCGGTTGACTTGATCGATGACTTGTTGCGAGCGTTGAGAAACGAATCATTATCGCTGTGAACATCGATGTCACCGGTGGTCGTTGTGACGCTGCCGCCGGTGATCGTTGCCAAGGCACTGGACAAGACTAAGTTCGCGGCGATGACTCCGTTGACCGCGAGCGATGAGCCTTCGCCCATGTCGTTGCCAGCCGATGAAGTCGTTACGGCATCGATCGCCGCGATGATCGCAGCCGCTTCGACTGCTTCGACGCTGACGTTGTCGCCCGCAGTTGTAATCGCGTTGGTCAGATACGCCAGCACGTTGCTGCGAACATCGTTGCGAACCAACATGCCACCGACCGATGTTGAATCGCCGTCGTCTTGGTTGCCAATCACGCCGTCGAGCAAGCGGACCGCCGAAGTTTCTTTCCAAAAGCCGGTGTTGCTGAAGTCGGTTTCGGACAGGTCAATCATCGCGTCTTGGCCAAGGTATTTGTAGCGACGTCCACCTGTGCCTCCGCCGGAGTGATCGCGGGTCAAACGCACGGTATCGCCGAAGATGACCATCTGGTCGCCGTCGCTGCTGAGATAAGTGAACGGCGTGGGGTCCAGTACGGCCAACACATTCTTGAGCACACCGATCGGGCCGTCGTCGAAGACTTCGGTCGAGTTCGACAAGCGAACGTCGGTGTAGTTGCCGGCGCGGTTCTCGCCCAGCACACTGAGCGATCCACCCACCGCAACGGTCGGCGCTGCGAACGCCGCGTCAAACGTGAGGCCAGCTTCGGCGTTGGTGATGACGCGGTTGGCGGACAGGACAAAGCTGGCACCGGACGAGGCGGCTTCGAGCGAATTGTTGATCGATGCGTTGAGCTCCGCAAAGTTGTCGCCATGAATGTTGACGTCGCCGGTCACGGTGATCGGCGTGTTGCGAATGATCGCATCGGCTTTGGCGGGCGAGTTGACAAGCAGGTCGATGTTGGTGCCGATCACGGAATCGACCAGCGTGCTGAACAGGTTGATCGGACGGACGCCGAGCAAGTTGAATGCGGCTGTGATCCCGACGGCGGAATCACCGGTGGTCGTGGCGCTTTCCAGTACCGCTTCGATGCCACTGCGATTCTCGGACAAGACGTTTAAGTCACCGGCTGCGGTCAAGGTGCTAACGTCGATCAACACCACCGCGTCGCTGACCACAACGTTCGTTGCCAACGTGCCGTTGATGCCGAGCGAACTTTCGGCTCCGTCGCTGGTTACGACCGAACTGGCTCGCGAGCTGATGTCGGCTTGCTCGAGTGCTTTGACTTCGATGTCGCCGCCTGAGCTAACGTCCGACCGCGTAACCGTTGCCAAGACATTGCTGCTGACGTCGTTGCGGATCAGCAACAGACCAACCGCCGTCGACATCGAATCATCGTCTTCGCCGAGCTCGGGAATGTCGTCCGAACCGATCGTGACACGTGTCCATTTTGATGTGTTGGTGTAATCCTCGGTGCCCAAGTTGGTCGATCCGCCACTGCCGATCAAACGATAAATGCCACCGACAACTCCTCCTGCTGTGTGACCGGGTGCAACGCGGACGGCTTGCAATGTTGTCAGCGCCTTGGTGCCCGACAAACTGGTGAACGTGTAGCTTTCATCCAGTTGGCTGAGAAAGTCGCGGACAACACCAGTGAATCCGCTGCTGGCCGCTTCGGAGACTGATTCCAGATCGGTGTCGGCAATGATCCCGGCGCGATCTTTGGCTTCGATTTTTACATCGCCGCCGACATCGACTTGGCCTTGGGTCGAACTGTTCGCGGTCAAGTAGGCCGGCGTAAAGTTGACTTTCGCGGACGCATCGCTTTGCACCAAGTTGCTGGCCACGATCGCGGCGGCGGCGGTGCTGGCAGCGCCTGAGATGGCCGTCGCTCTGGATGCGGTGGCGTTGGAGAGCGTTGCCGTCAACAAGGCTTCGTTGCTGGCGACGACCGACATGTCGCCGCTGATGTCGATCGGTGTGTCTTCGACCAGCGCGGATGCGCCAACGGAATCGATGCCGCTGAGGATTGTGCCAAAGATCGCGTCGAGCGAATTGAACAACAAATTGCTCGGTGCGTAACCAAGTCGATTGAACGCCAACGTCACGCCGAACGCATCGGCACCGGAATTGGTGCTGCTGGTATTCGTCGCCGTGAACGACGCGGTGTTCAAGGCGCTGACTTCAAAATCACCCGCCGCATCGTCCAACGCCGTCGTCGCGATTGAACTGCGTTTAACGTAAGCATCCGCGCCACCGACGACATTGTTGGTGACGATGACGCCGTTGACGGCCAGCGACGTGCCGCCGCCAAACGCGCTGCCGCCGGATGAGTTGACGGTGCTGTCCGTGGTGGCTTCAAGAGTTTGGTCGCCGATGGCGGAGACGACGATGTTGCCGGTTGCCGTTGCCGTGACGCGATCCATGAACGCCAACACACCGCCGTCGATGTCGTTACGGACGACCAAACCGCCGACCGCGACCGAATCAGATTCCGAGAAATTCAGATTGCTGCCCGGCACGTTGAACGGTTCAAGCTTGAGCCACAAGCCGTAGTTGGAGTAGTCGATGGTGCCAAGGTTGACCGAACCGGCGACGCCCATGTATTGGTAAACCGCAGCGTTCTCAAACTCATCGCTCTCGATCGGATTGCTCGGCAAGTCATAGGTCGACGCGACGCGAACTTTGTCACCGAAGGCAAGCGTTTTGGTCCCCGAAGTGCTCGAGTATTCGTATTGTCCGATCAGTGAGTTGAGGAACGAGTTGACTAGGCTTGTGCCGGCGGTGTTGGTCGTCGTCGAGTCGGCGAGCAATCCGGTGTCGGCGCTGATCGAAGAGGCATCGGTGGCGTTGACGTTGATCGAACCGGCGGCGGTGACGACGCGGTTGGCGGCAATCGTGGCGGCATCGAAATCAATAAACGCTTTGACTTCGGAGGCGACCATGTTGGAAGCGAGAACGCCACCGATCGCTTTGCCGGTTGCACCGTCGAGCGCCGAGGCAATCGAGGTCGCCGAGTTGCTGAGTTCCGATTCGATTTCGGCGGTCGAGTCGGCGGTCACATCAATGCCACCACCAGCGTCCACGGTGGTGTTGTGAATCGAAGCGGTCGTGGCTGCGGTTTGTTTAGTGCCGATGTTGCTGTTGACAAGCGTATCGAGCGCGTTGAACAGAGCGTTCTGTGGCAGGTAGCCGATCGTGTTAAAGGCCAGCATCGCGGAAAACCCATTAGAACCGGTCTTTGTGATGCTGTGGTTGATCGCATTGACAAGCGAATCGTTCGTCGCGGTGACGATAACGGCACCATCACTGGAACCGGCGGCGACGGTCGTGACTTCGCTGTCGCTGATCGTGGCGTTGGCAAAGCTGAGCACGCTGTTCGTCGCGATCGCACCGTTGACGGCCAAGCTGGTGCCGGTGCCAAACGCGCTGCCGCCGGATGACTCAACAACCGAATCCAGCGTTGCGTTAATCGTCGCACTTTCGGTGGCGACAACGCCAACGGCTCCCGCAGCTACGTTTGCGCGAGTTATCGAGGCCGTGGCGCCTCCGCGAACGTCGTTCAACGTAACAATGCCGCCGACGGCAATCGAATCGCTGTCATCAACGTTGTTACCAGTCGGGATAATGTCGGTTGCGGAAGGCTGCCAATTGTCGAGATTGCTGAAGTCTACCGCGGTCAAATCAACGCTGCCGCTGGTTCCCAGGTACTTGTAAACCTTGCGCGGCGAGCCACCGGATTGGTGATTGTCGGCAACGCGAACAGTCGAGCCGAAGACGAGTGCGGCTGCGGTGCTGGTCGAGACAAAATCAGCGGCCAAGAGCGCGTTGATCGCTTCTTGAACCAGCGTTGCGCCGCCATCGTTGGTAATGATGCTGGACGAAACCAACTTGGTGTTCGCATAAATGCGGCGATCATCGTCCGCGTCAACTGCAAGATCGCCGCCAACGTTGATCACGCCCAAACTGGGAACGCCAAGGATTTCGTAAGTCGCCGCGAACTCGATCTGGGCAATCGTTTGGGCATTGATATAGTTCGTCGCCACGACACCGGCAGCGGCCGAACCCTTTGAGCCGTAAGCGGTCGAGCTGGACGACGAGACCGCGTTGCTGACGGTGGCGTTGATGCCCAGCGCCGACGTTGCCCCGATGCGGAAGTCGCCGCTGACATCGAGCGAGGTGTTGTACGTCTTGGCAAGAGTTTCGGCTGCGATGGCGGTGCGAGTCTCCGGTGCAATCGCTTGCGCAGCGGCGATGAACGATTCGCTGAGTCCCGAACCGGCGGCGGCGTTGTAAGCGATCGACGCACCGGCGGCAAAATTCGTGCTGGGGAAAATCGTGCTGGTCGTTCGTGCCGCCAAGTCGCTCTTGGCCGTCATGATTGAATCGTCAGTCGCGGTCAACGAACCATGAGTCGCCGCCAGCGACCCGCCGGACATCGTTGCGCGGACGTTGCCAATCAGCAGGTTCGATGAATATGAACCGGCGAGCGAAACGCTATAGTCAAGCGTCGGCGAACTATCGACGAGCGAAATCGAAGCGACATTGGTCGTGCCGACGGTGTTACGGTCAGCGGCGATGATCGTACCCACGCCACCGGCGACGGTTTGGCGGATGATCGAATCATTGATCAGAACTTGCGTCTCGCCAATGAACGTATTTCGCGCCGCGCTAACATCAGCGGACAGCGGTGCCGTCAGTCCCGTCAGATCAAGTGGCTGTTCAGGACTTGTTGCATCGCCGCGAACGTTGTCGATCGCCTTGATGCTCAACTTCGATCCGCTGGTGATGTTGCTGCCTGCGCCGACGGCACCAATCGTGATCGAAGTGTCGCCGAGAATGCGATTGAGCGCGCGAGCTGCGGTGGCGTTGTAGCGAGTATCGCGCTGCGACAACAGTTCAACCGACGTTGCGGCGGTGATTGACGCGGAATCGGAGACAACAATTGTCGCCGAATCGGTGAAGCGGTTTTCAGCCGAGCCGACAAACGAGGTGCCGGTTGTGGTGACGTTGCCGGCTGTCTTCGCATTGACAATGATCGCGTCGGCGCTCAAGTGACCGGAGATCGTGACCGCGGCCGAGTTGGTTCCTGTTTGGCTGGCCGTGACCGCGCTGATCGTCGGCGAACCGAGACTGGCAGCGGCGTTAAGCGTCAACGTCGCGGACGACGAGACACGCTGAGTTGCACCGACAAGAATCGTCTCGGCATTGATCTCAAGGTTGCCGCTGATGGCGGTGTGGCCAGTGAATTGAACTTCATCGACACCCGCAAAGCCGCTGAAGCTGATCGCGGCAGGAACGTGGTCGTTAAAATTACCGCTGCCGTCAACGGTGGTGACGGTGCCGAAATTAATCCACAGACTATCGTTGCCCGCGGTGCCTTCGATCGACACGGACTGTGGCGTGGTCAGTAACAACAATTGCTGCAGCGGCGTCGCCGGGTTGGCACGATCGCGCAGCGACAATCGATAATCGTTCGCGGCTGGCTTTTCGGCCGTCAACAAGAAGCTGGTGATGGCCGGGTACGAAGTAAGATCGAAATCCGCTGCCATCAGCTCGCGACGTTCAAGCTTCTCGCCCATTGGGCTGGCCAACAGCTTGGCGAGCCGTTTGCGGCTGTCGCGTCGTTGTTGGGAGCGTGATCGAGACGAAGTGTCTACCGATTTTTCGCCGAAGCGAAAAAAGTTGCGCTGATTCATGGAGTGGTGGGCCGCTTGGGAGGGTTGGCACATCTTTTACGGCAATGCATTACCACTTGCGAATGGTCGCACTTACACGTGTCTCCCGAGATTCGATCCGGTGACTACTTTGGCTGAAATCAATGCAACCGAATTGGTGCCGGAGTGAAACCCAGCCGCCGCATTGCTAGCACAACGCTCGCTGGCTACCTAATCGCCATGATTTCTCAAGTCGTCGCCGCGCAAGAGGTTTGTCTCAGGTTCGATTTCGGCTGACGAAAATTGTAGAACGGTTGTCCCCAACCGTTCTACGATCTCCTCGCGTTGTGAGCGGCGCGGCGCAAGCGGACTGTTGATTCAATCAGCCGCACCGCATTAGCGGCGGTTCCCGGTCCAATAACCCGGGCTAACGCCCATCTCCTAATCCGAGCGACTGCAAATTCAAACTGAATCAACAGTCCGATAGCCGCTGGTTATTCTCGCGGCCGGTGACTTGCGCCATTCCGCTCACAAACTCAGACACCGGCCCACGAAAATCGCTCTTGCTGCAACTCCGAAGAATTTAGTAATTTGCTGAGATGGTAATTCATAGTCCAGGATCACAGCGACCGCGACGCGGATTCACCGTGCTGGAGCTGGCTGTATCCATTTCGATCGTCGCCATGATGCTGGCGATATTGCTTCCCGGCTTAATGTTCGCACGCGAAGCGTCGCGAAGAATGTTGTGTTCCGATCGGTTGCGTCAAATCGGACTGGCCATGCAAAATCATCATGATTTGCTTTGTAAGCTGCCTCAAGCCTGGACGCCGAGTAAAGACAACGAACGATTCGTCGCTTCGTGGGCAACCCAGGTATTGCCGGAGTTGGAACAGACTGCGGCGCATGAGCGATTGTCGCAGTTTGGGGTTTTACCGCAAACAATTTCCTACCAGAGAGCAAGCGATTGGTCGCTTGAGATATTCTTGTGCCCGTCGGACATTACCGAGCCGGCGTTTGAGTTGACTTGTGAGGATGACCTACTCGACGGGATCCAAACCAGACTTCATAGCGCCGATTCACCGACTGTCTTTCTGCCTACCGCAAACTACATCGGTGTCTACGGCACCGTAGAGGCCGATGATTTCGAAGAGACACCGATACCGCGGCGAGCGCTATTCGGCGACGGTAGTATTGTTCATGAACGCGGCGTTCGACTTGCCGAACTTCGTCGCGGCACATCGCAAACGCTGTTGGTCGGCGAGCGAACGATGGCATTTGTGCCATCCACGTGGCTGGGCGTGCATCTTGATGGAGCCGATGCCGGTTGCCGCTTGACCGGTTCGGCAATCACACATCCGAATTGTCAAGAATGTGATGAATGTGAGTTTTCCAGCCGGCACGTGGGCGGCGCGTTGTTTGTTTGGGCCGACGGCCACGTTTCACTAATCGGCGATTCTATTGACACCGAAACCTACCGCCAATCGTCACGTCGCGACTTGTAGCAAAGTAGACCCTATCAAACGCGTTTTGCCAGAATTGAACAAAGAAATGCCAATTAACACCCCGGCCATCAGTTCAAGCGGAAATGACCAAACATCATTGACCGGCGCCGAATCGGAAGTCATGAATGTGATCTGGGAACATCAACCGATCGCGATGCCCGAGATCGTCGAGCGTCTGCCAAGAGACTTGGCGTACACGACGGTGATGACAACCGTTCGTATTCTCGAGTCGAAGGGTTTCATCGAGCAGGCGGGAAAGCAGGGCCGTGCCTTTATCTATCGCGCAATCGTGGAAAAGCGGAACGTCGGTCGTTCGATGGCAACCCAACTCGCCCAGCGACTATTTGGCGGTTCCATCAAATCGATGGTGATGAGCTTGGTTGACGATTCCAAACTTGATCCAAGCGAACTTGGCGAGTTGAAATCAATGATCGAAAAAATGGAGTCGTCCAAATGAGTTCACCGCAATGGCTGCAAATACTTTCGTCGCTATTTGTTCAAACCTCGATTGTGATCGCCCTGGCATGGTTTATCGACTCAAAAACAACCGATTCACGGTCTCGCGTGAATTTATGGAACGTGAGTTTCATTAGTTTGTTGATGTTGATCTTTGCTGCGTTGGTACTGCCAAGACTGCAATTGATAAACCCTTGGTCCCAAGTTGCGCCCAACGTCGTGGTTGATGTCGTACTCACCGAACATGCGGTGGGCGTTACCATGGTCGCCGTTTGGTTCTTGGGAACGGTCGCGGTACTTGCTCGTTGGATCCTGAATCATATACGTTTTCATCGCCTAATTTCGCAGTGCAAACCCATCTCCCAAGAGCAAGCATCGCAAATCAATGAGCTCGTCGACCACCAAAACTTAATCGTCTGCGGGCGGCGCATATCTTTTCTTTGTGGCCCGGAGGATTGGGGGCCATTTTGTTATCAACTACACCAACCGCTGGTCGTGCTTCCCGAATCGGTGCTCGAAGGCGAACCAGTTGATCTAAAAAACGTTCTGGTCCACGAACTCACTCATCTACGATCACGACACCCCATGCAACTTTTCATTCAACGAATCGTTCAGGCGTTGCTGTGGTTCCAACCACTGGTTTGGAGGTCGGGAAAACGATTCGCGATCGCGCGCGAGTTCGAGTGCGATGACATGGCATCAGGGAACCCTCAAGCGACAATTAGCTATCTCAAAACGCTGATCAAAGTTGTCGAGAACCGGCCGCCGTTGCATTCCGGCACGATGCCGATCAATCGCAATCGATCACAACTGCGCGAGCGTGCTCAGCGGCTGGCCAATCGGGTTCCAACAGACACTCAAACCGGGTGGCCGATCGGCGTGGTTGCCATCGCAATTGTCGCCGTCACAACCTCACAACTTTGGTTACCCATCAATCCACTGGCCTCGCCGCGAAGCCAGTGGTCGGCTTGGCCAACCTGGACTGCCGCCGCACTTCATGAATTGAATATGCCCGTCAGAGACTTCGAGCTGTTTGACAGCCGTACCCAGCTTCATGAGCTGATGGACGAAGCTCTGGACTAACATTTACTCGCAACTACTAACGTTTTAGTATTCGCTAAACCTCTCAGGACAACGCAGTGTCGCTCAAACATGAATTCGAATCACAAGGCGTCTGGCTATTTCGCTGGCGCAGTTATCTGCCGTTTGCATTTGTACCGTTGGTCGTCATCGCGATCTTCAATGGCCACCACGACGGAACTCATTTCTGGGCCGATCTAGTATGGCCCGTGGTCTGTTTGACGATCTCGATCACGGGTCTACTTTTGCGAGTTCACTGCATTGGCCATGCGCCGCCGGGGACATCCGGCCGTAATACCACGAAGCAGATCGCCGATGTACTGAATACGACGGGACTCTATTCCGTAGTTCGGCACCCGCTCTATTTGGGTAACTTTCTGATCTCGCTGGGCATCATCGCGCAGCCAGCTTGTTATTGGTTGACGACAATTTTTGCGCTTGCGTTCTATCTCTACTACGAACGGATTATGTTTGCGGAAGAAGCGTTCCTAGCAAATAAGTTTGGAGTTAAATTCGATGAATGGGCCGCAGTCACACCATCGTTCATTCCGAACATGC
This sequence comes from Pirellulaceae bacterium, assembly GCA_041753075.1. Classification (GTDB taxonomy): domain Bacteria; phylum Planctomycetota; class Planctomycetia; order Pirellulales; family Pirellulaceae; genus UBA6163. The sequence continues at coordinate 42,940 of JBGSVE010000009.1, read as the reverse complement.
GGACCTGGCGCTGGCCGGATCGCGCGATGTGTTGGAACAAGGTTGCCAAGCAAGAAGCCGCGGCGATCGGAGTAATAACCATCGGCTTCTTCGCTGCCGAAGTCGGTACGCATCTGGCCACGGGGTCGATCGAGCAACTGGAACCCGGATGGATATTGTTCGCAATTTTTGGTGTCGCCATTTACACCGCGCTACGCGCCTATAAGAAGGTGGATCGTTGGAAGTCCAAAGCGGCTCGTAGCCTTTGCTCACCGTAATGTGTAAATTGCCGGAAAGGTTGTCGATTGAAACAGAGGAACGATGTGCGGAATTACAAATCAAGATCCACTACGGTCAACGTCGGGTTATCGATTCGCTGTTCCCAGGTCTAAAGCAATGAAAGATTGGTATTTCAGTTTGTTGCTGATTCCAAGCTACCTCGCGACGTTTCTGCTTTGGCAGCAATTCCCCTCGCGCGCAAGTTTTCTATTTGGCGGTTTGGTGTCGGCGGCCTTGATGACCGGCGGATTGCGCTGGGCGCTGAAACGCGAATACTTCGTTGACTTTGCCGATCTAGGTTTCCACGCCTGCGTGATCCTGGACGTCATCATCGAAGGCAGTCTTTATGAAGTCACTCGGCTTGCCGGCTACGTTGCGGCGGGGGAAACGAAATTGCTTTACACGCTGCACAAAGGAAATGGTTTCTACGCCTGCGCTGTCGGATTCGCGATGGTGCTGGGTTATCATCGCTGGCGCATTTTGAACAGCAAGCGACGCCCTATCGGGTCGCTCGAAGTCCCAGAAATCTAAGCTGGCACTATTCAGCTAAAACGCCAAATTCACGCGGACTCCGGCGACGAGTGCGGTGTCCAATGCAGTTCGCGCTGGATCGATGACCTGGATATCCGGGGTGACCGTGACCATCTGGTTCAGCGCGATGTTGTAGAACGACTCGAAACCTTGCGAATCGCCAATGTCGCCAAACACGGTTTCAAGCACAACGCCGATGTCATCACTGGCACCCGCGTAATAGTAACCGACTCCGAACGAATCGGTGTCGCGGCCCGCTATGGGACTGCTTCCGCCTAAGCCAGCGGACAGAAAATAGCCGATCGGATTGGTCGCTTCGTCAGCGATCCCGGCGCGAGCAAAGTAGCCCCAACCTTTGCTTGGGTCTTTGGAATCGGCGACCAGGTATTGGTCGCTATTCCAATACAATGACCACGAACCGCTTTGCCGCTCGATCGGTACGTTGGGCAGGATGATGCGCGGATCTTGGTCCAATCCCACATAGTCGCGACTGCTCCAAGTGCCACCGAACAATTGGTGTCCGGGCAGGTTGAAGTATTGAGTTGGCAAACGCAGTTCAGCGGTCAAAACACACCCGTCGGCAAACAATTCGCTGAACCCACTGGTCCGCGTTGTGTCGGTCGCGTTGAGAACCAGGAAGGTGAACAGCGGCTGGCCTTCGCCAAGCACGACAAACCCGGCACCGAGCGTCGAATAAGGAACTGTTCGCAGGGCAATCGGTGTGGCCACAAACGCGATGTTGGAAAATTGGCGAATTCCGCGACCGTGAGCGAACGCGTTCATATCACCATTGAGCGAATCAAGTTTTCCCGCGAAGACGGCGAATTGCTCCGAGAACGCTTGGGTGAACAACACGTTCGTCAGGTACAAATCTTCGGAATCGACAACCGGCAGATCGGCTGCGACGTTCGATGGCAGAATTGCTCCGGTCGAACCGCCGACGGATTCGCCAAAGCGATGTTCGGCGCGAATCTTCAGAAACAAACCCTCTTGAATACCGAGTTTGCCGAAGTCAACATTGGTGACATAATCGCCATGGCCGCCGTAGCGAAACTCCCGTTCCAGCCCGCCGGTCGTGTTGCCCATGTAGAACTGGGTCACGTTGTTTTGGAACGAAATTCCGTTCTCGGCAAACGACTGGCGCAAATGTTTCAGCCCGGGGAACAGATCGCAGTCGGATTCAACGCCACAGCCATCGCAACTGAGCATTTGATCACACGCCTCAACACACGCTGCGGGGTCGCACGCTTGGTCGCAGGAGTCGGTATCGCACTGCGCCGAAACGCTGGTCATGCCAAGCAGCCAGCTTGAGGCAATCAGTGTGTTTGCCAAACGCTGCCGAAGTGCGACGCGATTGAAACGGCTGCCCATGTTTTGCCTCGTCCTTGAGTTAAATCTATCTGCGTTCAATTAGATCGGAGCGTTTTGCGGCGGTTTTGAGTCGCTCGGCGTTTGGCGCAATTGAGCCGATGATTACGACCAATCAATCTGCATTTTGGCTAACCAATTCGTTGCACAAAGGCGTCAAAGTCAGCCTGGGTGTCAATTCCGGGCGGTGCGCTGTCGATTCGAGCGACGACAATCTGGCGACCCGACTCCAGGGCTCGTAATTGTTCAAGCTTTTCCAGTTGTTCAAGGTTGCCAAGCGGCTGGGCGGCGAACCAGGCCAGGAAATCGCGGCGATACGCATACAAACCAAGATGATGCCAAAACAGCGGCGGTTCGGCCCGCAGCATTTCGTCGCTCACGCCGTCGCGAACTCGCGGCACCGCGGCGCGGCTGAAGTAGAGCGCTCGGCCGTCGCGACCGAGTACCGCTTTAACGCAGTTGGGATTGCCGAGCGTAGCCAGGTCACGAATCGGTCTCGCCGCGGTGGCGATATCGGCCCAGGGGTTGGCCACCAGCGACTGGGCAACGACATCGATTGCCAACGGATCGATCTCGGGTTCGTCGCCTTGCACGTTGACAAAAATCTCGACATCGGGCATCGCTGCGGCGACTTCAGCCAAACGGTCCGTTCCCGATTGGCACGTGGGGCTGGTCATCAGCACCGGCGCCGCGAACGATTTTGCTTCTTGCCACAGCCGCTCGTCATCGACGGCGATCACCACACCGCCGGGCAATTTGGCGCGACAAGCGGCTTCATAAGTATGCTGCAACACCGACTTGCCACCGGCGCGAAGCAACAATTTTTCATGCAAACGCGTCGCTGACAAACGCGCGGGAATCACGATTTGGATCTTCATTCGGACCGTCAATGAACGTATCGAGTTCGGCGGGATTAAGGTAAACTTTCAACCATGAGTTCGTATTCGCCTCGCACACTGCCGGTACTGGGAACGACACCGCTGGAGCCGTTCGGCGACCGCATTTCGCGTGCGGGCTTGACGCTGCGTCGCTCCGTCGTGCGAACGGTGCAAATTAACGTCGGCAAACTTTGTAACCAGACGTGCACACATTGTCATGTGGACGCCGGGCCGACGCGCAAACGCGAGAACATGAGCAGCGACGTTGCCCGCCGAATAATCGAGTTGGTCCAGATGAGCGCTGCGGTCGTAACGATTGATATTACCGGCGGAGCACCCGAGTTGAATCCATCGTTTCGTGATTTTGTGGTCGCGTTTCGTGGCCAGGGGCTGGAGGTCATCGATCGTTGTAACTTGACGATTTTGTCTGAAGTCGGGCAGGAAGATTTAGCCGACTTCTTGGCGGCCCATCAGGTTCATGTGATCGCGTCGTTGCCATGCTATCTGGAATCGAACGTTGATTCGCAGCGCGGTGACGGTGTGTTTCGCCGCAGCATCGCTGCGCTGCGCGAATTGAACCGGTTGGGTTACGGCAGCGGTGGTGCCTTGCGATTGGATCTGGTTTACAACCCCACGTCGGCAATTTTGCCACCGAACCAGCTCGCGCTACAGGCCGATTACAAACGTGAGTTGGCCAGTCGATATGATGTGCGATTCGACCAACTGTTGACGATCACCAACATGCCCGTCAAACGCTACGTGCAATACTTGCGCAAGGCCAATCGCTTGGACGATTACATGCAATTGCTGGAGGCGAGTTTCAACCCTGTGGCGGCTGGCGCGGTGATGTGTCGCGAACTGGTTTCGATCGATTGGCAAGGTCGCATTTACGATTGCGATTTCAATCAAATGCTGGAGCTGGAAATCGACGGCGATGCGCGCGATGTGTGGTCGATCAATTCATTTGACGATTACGCCGATACCTTGATTCAAACCGCCGATCATTGTTATGGATGCACTGCGGGGGCGGGCAGCAGTTGTACCGGTGCGGTAGTTTCGCCGTAAACGATCGGCATTCGTTTTTGAAAATGGTCAAGTGGGATGACGAACGTAAAAAAGAGTTTTGAATGGTGCGGAAAATTGGGGATTTTAAGTTTGGCGGTCATCGTTGGTTGTGGCGATTCGTCAACGAATGATCGCTTTGACCGCGGCGGTTTGACGTTGCCTGCGATCGTGGCGCTGGGGGCCCAGCCGGGCGAGGTGATCGTTGCTCAAGGACAATTGGAACCCGCTTCGGGCATCATTGCGATCGTCGCACCGCCGGGAGATCGCGTCGAGACGATCGCGGTGAAAGAGGGCCAAGCGGTCGAAGTTGGCACCGCGCTGGGCCGACTTGCCAGCCAAGCGGCGAAAGAACTCGAGCTCGAAATCGCCAACGCTCGGCGCGACGAAGCAACGGTCAAAATGAAAGCCGACGAAGCCGCCGCCAACGCAAAATTGGACGTTGCGAAGGTGGGATTGCGCCAAGCTAAACGAACGCTTGACCAATCGGTAAAGAATCTTGCACAGGCGAAATCTGATGGCGGCAAGCTCGGGTTGCTGGCCCAGCAAGTTGCCCTGGCCGAATCAAAGCTCAAGCAACTTCGCACCGCCGCGGCCGAACGTGACGGTGCGCGGTTGGTCAGCGCCAATTCGCTCGAACAACAACAATTGGCCGTCGATCAAGCGCGCGCCGATTTGACCGGGGCCAGCCGCGATGCCGAAGAGAAAATTGCCGAAGGTAAATCGTCAATCGAAATCGCGGAGAAGGAAATCACGGCGACCGAGTTGGCAATCACGTCGGCCAAGTCGCTGGCCGGCTTGCAATCGATGAACAAGCAAATCGAATTGTTGGAATTGCAACTTCGCACGATAAAGTTGACCAGTCCGGTCGCCGCAACGGTGATTTCGATCGACTCGGGACCAGGTGAACCGACGACGACGATGCCGATCATGCGGTTGGCCAATACATCGAACATGGTTGCCCGCGCCGAAGTGAATGTTGCCGAGTTGCCAAGACTCGAATTGGGTGCCAAGGCAACGATCACCAGCGCCGCGCTGTTCAAGGACAATGCTCCCGAAGCGCTCGTTGGCCGGGTCGCGTCGATCAGCCAAGTGATCGGTTCGCCGAGATTGCCGAGCCCCAATCCGATGGCGCGAGTTGATTGGCGCAGCGTCGAGGTGGTTATCGAGATCGATCCCGCGTTCGCGCCGCTCGCGGCAACCCGATTGCAGTTGCAAGTTGACATCGCGATTCAGGCGAAACCGGCGAAGCAGTGAACGCGTTACCTCCACTGGACATCGCCACATTAAATTGAAAACATCATGTTTTGCGGAGCCATTTGATTGGTGAGCGGATCGGCGCTAGCCGCCGGTTCCGGTCGGGAAAAACCGGGGGCTAGCGCCCGACCGCTCACTGAACTTGACGCTGTCCAGTTAATTATCTCTCACTACCCCCAATCCGCTTGTTGGACAATTCGATTGAGTCAAACGAACACGACACCGCTAATTGATCCGACGTTCTTGTTTCGCTTCGAGATTGCGTTGGCCAAGTATGATTGCGGCTTTGGAACTTCGGCGGCAAGTCCCGGTGTGACATTGCCCGAACCGTGCCGCATCGCTGCGTTTGGTGAACTCAGCGGTAAACGCAATTTCGCCGATGTGAGGATGGCGTGGGACAAGTCGGCAATCGCGTTTTCGGTTTTGGTTAGCGGCAAAAAGGCTGCGCCATGGTGTCGCGATTCGAGGCTCGAAGACAGCGACGGATTCCACTTGTGGCTCGATACGCGGTGCAGTCCCGGAATCCACCGAGCGACGCAGTATTGTCATCGTTTTTTGTTCATGCCGACCGGCGGCGGGATGCGAAAAGAATCGCCAATGACTGGTTTGATGCCCATCAATCGCGCTCGCCAAAATCCCAAATCACCGCCCTCAGGCTCGATTCAAGTTCACGCCGAATTGCGACCTGACGGTTATCAGATGTCCGGACGCATCGCTGCCACAGCCATGACCGGATTTGATGCCTTGCAGTATCCGCGTTTGGGACTTTACTACGCCGTCATCGACCGCGAACTCGGCTGGCAAACGTTTTCACTCAGCGAAGAATATCCCGTCGTCGAAGACCCGAGTTTGTGGGGAGAAGCGGTGTTAAGCAATGAGCGGAAATAAAGTGGCGTTGGCCACTACGACGAGTGAATTTCCCGAAATGCCTATTTCGCATGAAAAAAATGTAGAACGGTTGTCCCCAACCGTTTGGCAACTCACAAGCGGCTTCGGACATCCGTCAGGTTTGTATCGACTGTTAAACTTACACCGCGCTCGGGTCGCCGATGTGGATGTAGGCGTGGACGTGAGGAGCGCCGCGGAAATGAATCACCGCATTGGGGCCTTCAATCCGCCAAACGTCCCAGATCCCATCACTTTCTAGATCTTCGTTGGAATAGAAAGCGAACCGCAATGACTCGACGCCACCACCGCCGTCAATGATTGCCAACGCCTCGTCAGTGTCTTCGGCGCGGTACGGCGACAGAATCGTTCCCAACACGTCGCGAACCAATTGCTGTTGGTCCGAAGATAAATCACCAACTTTGATTCCGGCGAATTGGCCTTGTTTGCCCTGCAGACTGACCTGGTTCTCAGCGGGGGCCTTGGTGCGCAGTGCCGTGGCGGCTTGCGATTTGTCCAATGCAGCGAAGACTTCGTTCACGCGCTTGGTTTGGAAGTAGAACAAATTGTCCGCAGCCGATGACTCTTCGCCGTGGCCATAGACAATCGGTCCACCGAACGCGCGACCGGCAACGGTGTTTCCGTCGGCGCGAAGCGTCAGGTGGCGACCGGTTAGCAACCACTGAAAATGTTCATCGGCGGGATTGCCAAACATCGCGACACTGTACGACCCCAGGCCGCCGTCGTCGTATTTCATTTGCTCGTCCAACCGCGTGTAGCCTTCGTCGCTGGTCAAGTCACGCACAATCTTTTCGATCATCCCACGCTGCGAATCGGAATAGAAGTCATCATCGATCAGCGGCTTGGTAACATGCCAATTCGCATTGACACGAGTCATCAAAGCGTCGTTAAACGGGCGACAAATTTCACTTCGTTGGCCATCAGTGAGCGACTGGTAAAACTCAGCGACCACGGTTTCGGCTGAACTTGACTTCGCCGGGGCGGCGTGCGCAAATCGCGGGATCGAAGCGGCCGCCAAGCTGACCGCGGTCGCGGTCAAGAATCGGCGTCGGTCACCGGAGCAACAATCCACAATCGACTTCTTTGGCAATCCCATTTCTGCATCTCCCGCCTGCGAGTTTGATCGAACGTCAACACTTAATTGTAACGGATCACCAGGGCGAAAGCAGCAAGAAGTCGGGTTCGGCGACAAACTGGTTCTCACACTTTGGTTGGCCCTGTTTGAAAATCTCGAACGAATTGTCGATCAATCCAAGTTTTCAAATTCAAAACCCAGCAAGCGTGAACAGTCAACCAACCGTATTCGAGCAGCGCTTTGCCATCGCCTGTGTTGAGGATTTTCAAAAAGCTTTTTTGCGGTTTGAATTCGCGCAGTGTCTTGCCGGCGATGAAAGCGCGTAAGTTATCCCAAAGTATTGGAGACTGGCGAACCGCATACACGCCCGCCTTGTGTGATGGTGACTCCATGATTGTTCCCGCGTCACCAACCGCGAAGATGCGAGCATCGGAAAACGATTGCAGCGTCTTATGGGTCAAAATAAAACCCCGCTCGTCGGTTTGCAGACCCAGTTTTCCCAGCACTGACCCAGCCGCCGCACCGGTGGCCCAAATCACGCAGTCTACCTCGTGCCGACTGCCGCCTGCGGTCATGATTTCGTGGTCGCCAACGTCTGTGACTTGGCTCCCCGACGTGATTTGAACGTTGCGGGCTTCCAGCAGCAGTTCCAAACGGCGTACGCTCCGCCGCCGCAACTCTTGAGCAACTGAGTGACCGCTGGTGAAGACTTCGATCGAGCACCCGCGGTTAAGATTCCGCTTATCGAACTGTTGACGCAAACAGAGTGCGATCTCAACGCTCGCCACGCCACCGCCGACGATGGCAATCCGCAGTGGAGCCGATTGACTCGTTGCGATGGTCGAAATGCGTTCGCTCAAACGCGATAAGAAAGTCTGCATCGGCTTAATCGGAACCATCAAAGGCGAGTGCGAGTGCTGGTCCCATCCGGCGGGCATTGAGCCGACGCCGATGGAAAGTGCATCAAACGAAATCGGGTCGTGATCAGAGAAGTGGACGTGTCCGGTTTGCAGATCGAGGCTGCGAGTATCGGCAAGTATTAGTTTGGCGTTCGCGCGATCGGCGAGCGCTCGCAAGTCAATCTGCATCTCATCGTCACGGAATTGCCAGCCAAGCGTGCCGGGTAACATGCCCGAATATGTCGCACTCGGAAATTTGCTAATGCAAACCAAATCGCATCCAGGAAGCGGATCACTCGCCCATTGCTTGACAACATGCGCGTTGGTGTGACCAATCCCCAACAGCAAGATCTGCTTGCGAGAACGATTCCGTTCCGCGTCGCTCACCGCGTGTCTTTTCTGTATTGTGGGTTCGTAATGGCTCGCGGAATGATGGGCCCGTTGGCTCCCAACTCAAAAACTGCCTTCGATTTAAAGGATGGGAAGCAAAATCTGTATTTCATTTTGCGTAATTGTTGGAGTGTACGAGTATTCAGCGCCCGATACCAAGTTTTCGCTCAATAGCATACTACCGATTTAGAATCCAACCTCGCACGGTAGCTACCGCTTCGAAACCAATCTGCAATAAAATTGGTTGACTTGTTTTCAGCGCGTCAACTGTCAAGTAGCGATACCCTTGGGAGCGGGCCTCGTCCGCCCGTGCCGCCACCAAAGCCGCATAGACACCGCGATTTCGGTGTGTCGGTGCGGTCCCTCCGCCATAGATTCCAGCAAAGGCGGTCCCGGGTATTAGCTCCAACCGTCCCGATGCCACTGGCGTTTCATCTGCATAGGCCACGAACGCGACCAAGGTAGGGTCGTGTAGTCTTGACTTAAGCATTTCTGACCAGTGGCTTTGATCGCATTCAAACGCAGCGGAACTCGCCGTAACATAGTCCTCCAATCCCTTGTGATCACGCACCCGTCGCACATTGACGCCAGGCGTTGGTTTCGCAGGGATGTCGCCATATTCCAGATCGAAGACTAGAAACGTCTCCACCTCATCCGCTTGCCAACCTGCCGCGTCCAATCGTTCTTCAACGTTTGCTGGACGATCGTGACTGTATACTTTCCACTCCACCCGCTCGTTTAGTGAACGAAAGAAAACGGTTTGGGCCGTGATCACACTGTCTACATCTTCGGATCGCAAATTAGGATCCCACCAGGCAATCAGGTTGTAACTCCCTGTACACCGCAGTACGCCGTCCGCCCACTCTCGCACCAGTCCCAAATGCGCTGACGGATTAGTGCGAGTTTGAGTATCGAACAAGTCGAGTATTTTTGCTTTGTTCAATTTCGCCACCGCTCTGCGATATGCCTTCGAAACATTATGCGAGATCAATAAATGGGGTCCAAACTAACGTTCCTGGGTCCAAATTAAGGTTCCTGGACTCGATCGGCGACACGAGTCCGCGTAACTTTTCTTCGCCCGTAACTTTTCTTCGCCCGTAGCTTTTCTTCTCCACTTCGACGATCTCGACGGTTATGAAGGCTTGGATTTCATTGCCAACTTAATCCCTCGGACAATCGATTTAAAATGACTGGCTGGTTGTTTGTCACCACCAGCATGTCTTCGACGCGCACGCCGCCGACGCTGCGTCCGTACAAACCTGGTTCAATCGTAAAGACTTCGCCGCAGAGTAACTCGCCGCCGCCGTCATCGAGCAAAATCGGTTCGTGCAATTCCAAGCCAATGCCGTGCCCGGTGCCGTGCTGGATCGAGGGCTCGTCCGTCGTCGTTCCACGTGACAGGGGAAAACCGTTTGCGACCAATGAGTTGATCGCCGCTTGATGAACTGACTGGGCCGTGTTGCCGGCAACCAACTGACGAGTTGCCGATTGCTTTGCCTGACACACCGCCGTGTGCATTTTGACTACGTCGTCGCTCGGCGTTCCATGGACGACGGTTCGCGTGCAATCACCCCAATACCGAGTCGATTCGTCGCGCGGGAATAAATCAACCACGATTGGTTGGCCGGTCACGAGTGGTCCCGATCCGCTGTGGTGACAATCGGCGACTTGCGGCGTCGTGGCGACGATCGCACCGTGTGACATCGAAAACCCACGACGTAAAAACGCTTCGGCCGCGATTGTGCGAATGCGGTCGCTGGTCAGCGCCGCGCCATCGTCCTGCAAAACTCCGCCGCGATCGGCGCGGCACCGCGCGATGCGATTGCATATTTGCTCCATCACCGCTTCAGTGACTTGTTGAGCTTGAGACAACGCGGCGATTTCGTCCTCGGACTTTTGCCGGCGATCGGTGACGCCTTGCTCGGAATCATAGTGAATCTGTAAACCTGCTGCGCCCAAATGATGGACGTAGATCATTGGCAACGTCCGATCGACCTTGACATGCGTTACACCGGCAGCAACCAGCGCCGCCGCCAGGGCCTGCGCGGTGGCGGTTTCACGATCCGCGTCCAAACCGCCCGGCGGTGCGAAGTCCGCGGGACAAACGACGCGATCGACTTGCGCAAACTGCTTGGCGCGCTCGCGCTCGATGTCACGAACCAGCGCCGTTCGATAATCGCCGATTTGAAACCAAGCCGCCGGATCGCCCAGCGGCACTCGCAGCCTGCGGTACAACGACGGATTCTTTTCCGCGATGCCGGCGAATACGATTCCCTCAATCGGACTCTTTGACACTGTACAAATACTCCTGGCGACGCACGCCTTCTTGGTGGGCAACACGATGATAGATTCGGCCACCGACAATCGTTGGCGTGGCGAAAACGCTGTCGCCAAGATGATTCACCGCAACGGATTCAAACTTCTCGGCATTCGCTTTGAAGATATGCGTATCGCCTACTTCGTTGGCTGCGTAGATCAAATCGCCGACCATCACCGGCGAACTGGTAAACGTCCCGCCCAAACGCGACTTCCAGACGACCTTGCCTGTATCACAACGAATGCAAGTCGCGATGCCTTCGTCGAGCGTCGCGTACAAAAACCCATCGCGCTGTAGCAACGAGGGAACGTAGTTGCGGGTATTGGTTTCCCAGACGACCTCGCCACTGCCATCGGCCAAGACGGCGGAGATATGATTCTTGGGGTATCCACCGGAGGTAAACACATGCGTTCCATCGGTCACCGCCGTCGTCACGCACTCGGTCGTCGCACCTTCGATTTCCCAATTCAACTCACCGGTTAAGGGATCGAGACTGGTTACAAGATCGCAACCTGAAAAGATCAATTGGTCACGACCATCGGCGCTGAGAATTGCCGGTGATACGTAATTTGGTTTTTGCGGACGGTTCCGCCGCCATTTTGGTTCGCCGGTTTGGCGATCGAGTCCTAGAATCGCGCCGCCCGACTTGTTGTCCGCCGATACGATTACCAGCGGTCCATAAATCGCGGGTGACGATCCGTAGCCTTGATGGATTTTGTAGTCGCAGATCTTTTGTTGCCAGATGATTTTGCCGGCCAGGTCGAGCGCGGTAGTATGCGCGGCGTCGGCATGAAAAAAGTTGACGAACAACAGTTTGCCATCGGTGGCGATCGTCGATGATGCGAACGACGCCTTCTCGTTGGCCTTCTTCGCGTTGTCATTGCCGAAACCGCCTTTGTGTACCGCCGTGACCCATTTCATCTTGCCCGTTTCCGCATCGAAGCAAATCACTGATTGGATTTTATTTTCCTGATCTGCGGTCGGCAGGAAAATCTCGTTGCCCAGAACGGTTGGTGAGGCGTGGCCGCGACCGGGAACCGGGACACGCCACAGCACATTCTTCGTTTCGCTCCAGGACGTAGGCGGCATTTGAGTCGCGTCGGCAACGCCGTTTCGCTCGGGACCGCGCCACCACGGCCAATCGGTTGCGTCAACGTCAACCGTCGCCAATTCCGTTTGGGCGCAGGAACTCGAAACGATTGCGAAACCCAGGCAGATCGTGATTGCGCGAATCCAATGCGTAGTCGTCAAGAAGTTGCTCATTGATGCCAAGCCAATTCGTATTCTGAATGCAAATATCAACTCACTCTGCGTTAGAGTGTAGCACTTCGCAATCGATCGGAACCTTGTCAGCGAGCCCCTCATGAAACCACTTTCAAAGAATCCCAGTCCCCACTGGATCATCAAGATAACGACTTGGGCAGTCCATTTGATTGCTCTCGTGGCAGTCGTCGGGTTCGGATCAATCGACGTTGCCGCACAAGCATCGCGAGTGGACACGGTTTGATGCAAGTGCTTCCGAAGCGGATGGCGGCGCAAGCGGAAACGCCCGGCCAAAAGCGCAGCGGAGTAGAACAATTGTCTCAATTGTTTGGGGACATTGTTCTAAAATAAGCATCTCGTCACGCGGAAAGCGGCTTTTTATTTTAATATCGTATCGGAGACTTCGATGATCGTTCAGTTCCGTGGTTGGTTAGGTTTGCTTGTCATTTTTGCCTGCGTTTCGCGATTGGCGACTGCCGCGGACCCACGTCCTAATATCCTGTTCTTCTTTGCTGACGATCAACGCAATCATACGCTGGGTTGCGCCGGCCATCGGATTGTGAAGTCGCCGAACATCGACAAACTTGCCGCCGAGGGTGTGCGATTTGAAAATGCGTTCGTCACGACGTCGACGTGTTGGATCAGCCGCGCGTGTCTGTTTACCGGATGTTACGAACGCAAGCATCGCTTCAAGACCACCAGCGGACCACTGAACCCCGAGCTTTGTGAAACGTCGTATTTCGCCGTGCTGAAGAAGGCCGGCTATCGCACCGGCCACATTGGCAAAGAGCATGTCGCGATTGCGGATGAGTCTTCGAATGCGATGTTTGATGTTCGGCGACCGCTTGGACGCAATCCGTATTTTAAGCCGATGCCAGACGGCACTCTGCGACACGAGACACAGATTCTCGGCGATTGGGCCAGCGAGTTCATCCAGGAGCAGCCCAAGGACCAACCGTTCTGTTTGACCGTCAGCTTCAACGCCACTCATGCCGAGGACGGCGACAAGCGACCTGGCATTGGTCACTACCCGTGGCCCACGACGACTGACGGAATGTACGAAGACCAGACAATGCCGTTGCCGCGTTTAAACGATCCCGCCATTTATGAATCGCAACCTGGGTTTCTAAAGAAGTCGCTCAATCGACAACGATTTTTTTGGCGCTGGGATACACCGGAGAAATATCAAGTCAATATGCGGGCGTATTTTCGGATGCTCAGCGGCATCGATTATGAAATTGGCCGGTTGGTCGAACTGCTTAAGGTGCACGGCTTGGCTGACAATACCATCATCATCTACTCGGCTGATAACGGTTATTACCTTGGCGATCGCGGCTTCGCCGGCAAGTGGACACACTACGAAGAATCGCTTCGCGTGCCGCTTGTCATTTACGACCCGCGTGCGGCGGAGAGTCTACGTGGCCAGGTGCGCAGCGAAATGGTACTCAACAGCGATCTGGCTTCGACGATGATCGACTTGGCTGGCCAAGAGACACCCGCAACGCATACCGGGCGCAGTCTTGTCTCATTGCTAGGCAACGACGTACCAGCCGATTGGCGCACCGATTTTCTTTGTGAATTTCTGGCCGTGCCCGCCACGATTCCATTGTGGGAAGGCGTTCGCGATACGGACTGGGTTTACGCTCGTTATTTCGTGGATGGCAAGGATGAACCGCCGTTTGAGTTTCTCCACGACCTGAGGAATGATCCGGACCAGTTGGTGAATATCGCAGCCATCGCGACCGGCGACCAAAGTGCCCCACAGAAAGCCGGGTTGAACCTGATGCGAGCGCGGTGTGATGAACTCGTTGCCCAGAATGGCGATCCAATGTCGCAGATTTTGACCAAGAAACAGAGGAGAAAGTAAAAACCACCTGATTCTTTCGGGATTTTCGTGCAAATTGGCGTCAATCAGCGCCATCTCCTTAACGTGCATCTTTCTTCAATTTCTTCCGACGGTCGCGCCAAGTTCGGTGAATCATGAACGACGATCTAAGGCCACTTGCCGACCGATATCTTGACGACACCCTCGACGACGAGCAACTTCGCCGCCTCGAAGGGATTCTTGAATGTGATCCCGAATCGAAGCGCCAGTTCATTGCGCACTGCGTCCTGCATGCTCAACTTGGATTGATCGCAGACGAGTTATGCGCCAACGAACCGCAACATCGCCTGGTTGTTTCCACCAGTGATCGCTCTGCATCCTGGTTGCCGATTGGCGGATTGGCAATTGCCGCTTCGTTGTTGGCCGTGGTGCTGACTTCTTTTCCGCTGAAGCAGACTACGCAACAGTCGGGTGAACTCGAATACGAGTGGGAATCAATTCCGATTCGCACAGTTGGTTACGCATTTCCTGAGGGGCGTTCGGGCCAAGCGATTGCGGTGGTGGCGGGATCGAGCGGAGCGGCGGATACGACAACCCAGATGACTGCGGCCGGCGGCGTGAATGTCAGTGTGTCAGCGGGTTCGCGATTTGGGTTTGCCTCCGATACGAAGGGATTGTTGTATTCCGGCAGCGTGCTGGTCGCCGCCAAGGAGGCCAACGGGCAGTTTGCCGTGGAGCTTGGTGACAAACGTATTCTCAGCCATGGTGCGAGGTTTGAGCTAAACCGATTGTCCACGGACGTAGCCTACGTTGACGCCGTGAGTGGCCAGGTCGAGATCCAGACACGGATTGCCGGGCCACGATTACGCTGGTCATTCGATGATGTCGAACATGACAGTCTGCCAATCTCGCTACGTGGCCAATCAACTCGCTGCGACGGGCTGGTTGGATCCGGTGCAATTCGGTTTCACGACGAACGCGGAACCTGTGCCAATATCATCGGTGGAACTGAGTCGACGGTGGGCAGCGGTGTGTTCGCGACGAGCGGTGGTATCACGATTGAAGCCATCATTGTGTCCCATTGGAATGCGGTCGAGAAAAACTCCGACGTCATCTTTCGCAAAGAAGACGGGCCCAACCGAATTCTATTTGCGTTGCAAAACAACGAGACGATTTTCGAGATTCCGGAAGTTGCCCCTGGCCCGGTGCTTTCATTTGGAATCTTTCTCGAACAGTTTGGATACAGCGAACTCGACATGCCGCTTGATGGTCAAGACGGCAGGCCGCGACTGGATCAAATTGTCGACGGCAAGCCACACCATATTGCTGCGACCTATGACAGCTTCACGGGGATAAAAGCGATCTCAGTAGACGGACGAATTTGCTTCTCCCATTATTTCCCAGCCGGTCATTGCGTCCAAAGCGGTGGACCGAAAGAGGCGATGATCGGCGGCTGGGGAAATCGGGAGGCGTTTGCCGGAGTGATCGACGAATTGGCAATCTACGACTACGCATTGTCCAGCGAACAGATCGCCAAGCACCACGAACTGGCAGCACAGGGAGCCCCTTGGCTTCCCGCTCGCAGCGGACAAGATCAGCGCTGGACAACTATCACGACAGTCCAGCCCGGCCAGCGATACTACTTTGGCGAAGAGCAGGCGGTAAGCTTGTCGATCGCCAAACGGACTCAAAGCAAAGATCGACTTTAGCAACCTCAATACTACTTATGAAAACCAACTACTTTTTGGCCTCTTCTCTTTGTATCGCGATCGCAACGACGGCGATTCATGCCGCCGACCTGGAGCCGATCTTCAACGGCAAGGACCTCACCGGCTGGCATGGCTTGCCCGGTTACTGGACCGTCGAGGACGGTGCGATCGTCGGCGAAACCACCAAACAGACGGCGATTGATGCGAACACGTTTTTGATCTGGGACGGCGGCGATGTTGCCGATTTCGAGTTCGGCGCGACAGTGCGATTCAAAGGCAATAACTCGGGTGTGCAGTATCGCAGCCAGGTGATTGACGAAAAGCAGTCGTCGTTAATGGGTTATCAAATGGACTTGCATCCCAGTGCCAATTTCTTCGGCATGTTGTACGGCGAAAAGTATGGCGATCGCGGCAAGATCGCCACGCGCGGCCAGCGCATCGAAATCGACGCGGCCGGAACAGTGAATCGTCTTGGCGATGTGGGCAACAAGCATCCGCTTGTCGATTGGCAATGGAATACCGTTCGAATTATCGCGGTCGGCAATCGATTAATTCACCAGGTCGGCGGCGTCACAACGATCGATGTAACCGACAACCATAAAGACGCGATAGCCCATGGGCTGCTGGGGCTGCAACTCCACAAGGGGCCGCCGATGCGAGTCGAGTTCAAGGACGTTCAACTACGCAGTCTCAAGCCGGGACAAGGTAAGCGACTGCTCGAAGAATTTGCCTCGGGCGCGGCACCGGAAACACCAACCACCAAAGTGACAAAGCCCGGTCGCAAACGAACCGCTGATCTGAAGACCGAAAGCGGCTTCAACGTCGCCAAGGGTTTCAAGGTCGGAACGGTCTACGCCGTTGATGCCGACAGCCAAGGCTCATGGGTGGCGTTAACCATTGACGACAAAGGACGTTTCATCGCCTCGGATCAAGGCGACAAAGGTTTGTTCCGCGTGGCAGTCGATGGCGACGATGTCCAAGTCGAAAAGCTGCCGGTTGATTTGTCCGGTGCACAAGGGTTGTTGTGGAAGTCCAGTGTTTTGTACGCGTCGATCAGCGGCGAAGGCTTGAACCGCGCAACCGCTTCCATTGGCGATGGAAACTTTGACCAAAAAGAGTTGCTGTCGGCTTACTTTGGTAAAGGCGAGCATGGCAATCATGCTCTTGTCGACACTGAAGACAGCGAATCAATCTTTGCCGTCTCGGGGAATCAAACACCGCTGCCCGCCGCAGACACCATCGCGCGACGGCACATTCAGTCCTACGAAGAAGACCTACTGTTGCCCCGGCAATGGGATCCACGCGGACACGCGCGAGGAATTTTTGCCCCCGGCGGATGGATCACGCGATTTGATCCGGTAACGAAAACTCACGACTTGTTTTGCTCCGGCTTTCGCAACGAATACGACGTGGCACTCAACGCCAACGGTGACCTATTCACCTACGACGCCGACATGGAATGGGATCTTGGATTGCCGTGGTATCGTCCGACGCGAATCTGCTTTGCGGTCAGCGGCGGTGACTACGGATGGCGCAGTGGTTCGGGCAAGTGGCCGACCTATTACGAAGACAGCTTGCCGCCGGTCGTCGAAATCGGTCCCGGCTCGCCAACGGGCGTCATCAGTGGTCGCGGAACAAAATTTCCCGAAAAGTACCAACACGCGATCTATGCGCTCGACTGGACTTACGGTCGCATCTTGGCGATCCATGTTCGTCCCCACGGTGCGGGCTACGTTGCCGATGTCGAAGAATTCGTGTCGGCACCCGCGCTGCCCGTGACGGACGCCGTTGTCGGTAGCGATGGAGCGCTCTATTTCACCACCGGTGGGCGGGGCGCGAAGTCGGAATTGATGCGGATCGTTTACACCGGAAAGGGATCGACCGAGCCCGCGCAACCGCCAGCTTTGCCAGTCGAAGCGATCACGCGGCGCGAGCTCGAAGCGTTTCACGGAGTAAACAACGCGTCGGCCATCGCAGTGGCATGGCCTCACTTGTCCAGTCCCGATCGCTTCCTGCGTCATGCTGCTCGCGTCGCAATTGAATCACAAGCCGTTGACTCCTGGGCGTCAAAAGTGTTTAACGAAGCCAATTCCCAGGCACGTATTACCGCAGCGGTGGCGCTCGCTCGGATGGGATCGCCCGAGCATCATAATCCGCTGCTTGAGTGCCTTTTGGCACTGGACGAGCGAGACTTAACGTCGCCGCAATTGCTCGGATTGCTACGCGCTTTCGCGTTAACGATGGACCGTCTGGGCAAGCCAACTGACAGCCAACGCGAAGCACTGATCGCCAAGCTTGATCCGCTGCTCCCGTCCAGTGATCCAAGTCTCAACACCGAATTGCTGCGCGTGCTCGCTTATTTGCAATCGCCAACCGTGGTGGCCAAAGGCATGCAGTTGATCGCTGCACACAGCACTGCACCGGAGTTTGCCTGGGGGGCGGTTGCGAAAATGAACGAACGCTATGGCGCAACACTTAATCGATTGACGCAGAACCCGCCGCCCAGTGATGCGATTCTCTACGCCTTCTTGATTCGCAATGCACAGAAAGGCTGGACGCCGGATCTGCGACGCCAATACTTTTCCGTCATCAACGCAGCCGGAAAAGCCAACGGCGGAGCCAGCTATCCGGGGTATTTGACCAATCTGCGTGAAGAAGTGTTAGCGAATTGCACAAACGACGAGCGCCTGGCGCTCGCGGATCTGACGGGTGAAGATTTCAATCCCGTGCCCGATTTCCCGATCGAGCCGCCGGTTGGGCCCGGCAAAGCATGGAGCCTTAAAGAAGCGATGACCATTGTTGACGAAAAGCCAAAGGGAGGTTTCGACTTTGAGCGTGGCCGCAGTCTGTTTCACGCCGTCAATTGCGGAGCCTGTCATCGTTTCGCCGGTTTGGGCGGTGGCGTCGGCCCTGACTTGACCAGTGTGCCAAACAAGTTTGATGCCGCCTACTTGGTCGAAGCGATTATCAATCCAAGCAAAAATATTTCCGATCAATATCAATCTTCGACAGTGCTGCTGGAAAGCGGCCAGGTTCTAATGGGGTTGGTGGTCGAAGACGGCGCGGACACGATTTTGGTCTATCCACCTGATGTCAAGGTCGCGGCGCAACGAGTCGCACGTGATAACATTGAAGTCATCAAGCCTTCGTCGATTTCGCAAATGCCCGTGGGATTGATCGACAAAATGAACGCCGATGAGCTCGGCCATTTGATGGCTTATATATTGTCCGGTGGCAATCCCGATCATAAACCGTACGGTCCGCGAGGAGAACTAAAGTGATTGATTACCTTTCCTGCCTGATGCGATTTCTTGTGCTTGGCTGCTCAGTATTTGTGGGCGGTGTTTCGCTGGCCGAGACACAACCGAACATCGTATTTTTGTTCGTCGATGATCAAACCACCAGCACGCTGGGTTGCTATGGAAATTCAATTGTCCAGACACCGAATATCGACGACCTCGCTCGTCGCGGCGTGCGGTTTGAGAATGCGTTTGTCAGTCATTCGATCTGCTGGATCAGCCGCACAACGGTTTTGACCGGATTGACCGGGCGCAGCTTTGGTACCCACGGAAATCAAGATTTGGCGCGGCCCGAGACGCTGCAGACGCTGTGTCCCGATGTGCTTCGCCAGAGCGGCTATCGTACTGGCTTCTACGGAAAATGGCACGCAACCACTCCCGATTCCTTTCTCCGCGAAGATCATTTTGACGAAATGGAAGTCATCGATCGCAATCCCTATTACAAAAAGCAACCCGATGGTTCGCTGCGCCACGAAACGGAATTGATCGTCGATCGTGGTATCGATTTCATTAAATCACAACCCGCTGGCAAACCGTTTGCGTTGAATCTATGGTTCAACGCGTGCCATGCCGAAGACGGCGACCGCCGTCCCGGTATCGGTCACTTTGCTTGGCCGCGAACCGTCGATGGGATGTATGACGACGTTGTGATCGCGCCACCGAAGCTGAACGATCCTAAGATTTTCGATGCGCTGCCGGAGTTCCTGCAAACATCCATCAATCGCGAACGCTATTTTTGGCGCTGGAACACGGACCAAAAGTATCAAACCAACATCCGTGCCTACTATCGAATGGTCAGCGGCATTGACCATGAGATCGGTCGCTTGCTGAAGACGTTGGACGATGCCGGTATCGCTGATAACACGATCATCGTTTACAGTGCCGACAACGGCTATTACATGGGCAACCGCGGGCTGGCCGGAAAGTGGACGCATTACGAGGAATCGCTGCGAGTTCCGCTGATTATCTGTGATCCCCGCGTGCCCGAAGAGCAACAGGGAAAAGTTACCGATGCGATCGCGTTAAACCTTGACCTGCCAGCGACGTTTATCGATTGGGCCGGGGTGAATGTGCCCAACCAATACCAGGGCGCAAGCCTCAAGCCAATCGTGGATGCGAAAAAACCGGGTGACTGGCGAATCGAGTCGTTTCACGAGCACTTCGCCGTTAGGAAACGGATCCCGGCGTTTGAGGGTATACGAAACGAAGAATTCAAATATGTGTGTTATTTCGATCACAACAATTATGAGTTTCTGCACGACTTGAAGCATGATCCTAACGAGCTTGTCAACTTAGCGACGGACCCAAAGTACGAATCGACACTGAAGCAAATGCGCCAGCGCACGGCATTGCAAGTTGAACGACTTGGCGGACCCCTTGCGTCCGCTGATTCGCCGTTCGAAGCTTCAACGGTTCCCTATCCCGAAGCATCTGCGGCAGTCAGTGCCAGCGTTGATGATGAGGGTTATGTAAAGCTGTTGGACGGCAAGTCGTTGAATGGTTGGTCAGGTGATCCGAAGTATTGGTCAGCAAAGGATCAGACTCTGACCGGTGTAACCGACGGATCGCTCAAAGAAAACCAGTTCATCACCTGGAAAGGGTCGACGATTCGCAATTTTGATTTGCGAGTCAAAGTAAATATCTCCGCGGGCGGAAACAGCGGACTGCAATATCGTGGCACGTCGCGGCCCGATTTGGGTCTGGACATTGTGACCGGCTACCAATGTGACATTGTCGCAAACAACCCCGACTACAACGGCATGCTTTATGAGGAACGTGGCCGAAGAATCTTATCGCATACCGGCGAGCGAGTGATTGTTGGCAGCGATGGGCAAACGTGGGTGATTGAAAAGCTTCCTGTTGAGAAATTCGAGGCTGACCAGTGGCACGATTATCGTGTGCTGGTCGAGGGGAACCATCATCAACACTGGATCGATGGTGTCATGACGGCGGACTTGGTTGATCTGGATGAATCGGGTCGAGCACTCGAAGGCGTATTGGCTGTCCAAGTTCATGTTGGCCCCGCGATGACGGTGAAATTCAAGGATTTTAAAATCAAGCATTTGCCAGATACTTTACCTCTTGTGACTGCTCAAGAATTTCCCATACCCGCTAACGCTTATGGAGTAAAACCACAAGGTAAGTTGCCGCCTGATTGGAAACCGCCGGTTTTTGAGACTCTCACCAAATAAGCTTCGCCCGCTAACCCGTCCGAGTATCACAACTCTTTGCTATTGCAGAGTTTTTTACTTTTCGTTTCGTTCCCACTCCTTTTCTGAGGTCGATGATGATGTTTGTTACTTTTGGCAGAACCGCAAAACGCGGTTCAAGGTCGGCATTTACGCTGGTCGAATTATTGGTCGTAATCGCGATCATTGGGGTTATGGTCGGATTATTGTTGCCGGCGGTCCAGGCCGCCCGCGAGGCCGCGCGGCGAATGAGTTGTAGTAACAACTTTAAGCAAATTGGTCTTGGTATGCACAACTACCATGCCGCGTTCAATCAGTTACCAAAGCACGGTACGGGAACGCCATACCGGGCCGGTACCGATGGCGAAGGAGCAACACCAGCGACTTCATCGATGTCCACCGATCGGTTGGAATTGAGTTGGCTTGTTCCCTTGACACCTTATATCGAGCAGCAAGCGGTTTGGGAGCAAATTAGTACTCCTCTGGTTGATTCGGTTACGACAGCGATGTTTCCCGCCATGGGCCCTGGACCACGGCGTTCAATCGCACATCACGGGACTGCGCGATACGCGCCATGGTTGACCGAGTTATCCACTCTGCGATGCCCAAGCGATCCGGGCGTAGGATTGCCTGCTCAAGGCCGCACTAACTATATCGCTTGTGTTGGCGACTCGATGATCGAGTGGCATGGTGGAATTAATGATACCGGCGGGAATTTTAGTGCTACGGCACCACAAAGTCGCCAGGCGTCGTGCCGGGGAGTGTTTATTCATCGTTACAATTCATCGTTTCGAGATATTTTAGATGGATTGTCTAATACGATTGCTGCTGGTGAAGTGGCATCCGACCTTGGTGATAACGATATTCGCACGCGGGCGGCACGATCGACTACCGGCGACACTGCCGCTGTCGGCGGAGTGCTGACGTGTGCCACCTATATTGATCCCTTGCGACCACGGTTCTGGCAGTCTGCGGCGACATTCTCGCAGGCAGCCGGACCTGGCACCGACGCCGAACAGAGACGTGGGTTTAAGTGGGCGTTGAGCCGATCGTTGTGGGGTATGTTTACAACAATATCTCCACCTAACTCGGCACTGTGCATGAACACTAATAACTACAACGCCGGAATTCTTCCTCCTAGCAGCCAACATCAAGGCGGCTGTCATATATTGATGGCCGACGGCGCGGTGAAATTCATTACTGATTCAATCGAAGCAGGTAATCAGAACAGCGCGGCGGTCGGTATCGCCGCTGCTTATCTTACGCCAGGAAGCCAAAGTCCGTATGGGCTTTGGGGATCACTTGGCACCCGTGCCGTCAAAGAACAAGTTCAAGATTTTTAATAGGTTTGGTTCCCACAAAAGGTTTTTCAATGATGACTCGATATTTTCGATTGGTAACATTGTTTGCGGTGTCCGCGATAGTTGTTGGTTGCTCAAGTTCGACTGGCCCCACAACGTCGGCGGAGCAGGACGAATTGACAAAGTGGGTGGAGGAAAACCCATCACCACCGGAGGTCGACCCTGACACGGGATTGCCGGTAAACTAGAAGTTTGGTTCAGCCGTGAATTCAGGCTTACCCACGACAAACTTGGGTAAACCGTTTTCAGTATTGGAACCTACTTGCGCATGAGCAGGATTCCCGCGCGTTCTTCTGCGAGCGGTTTCATCGCGAGTGAACGTCGAATGGCCGCCAAAATTGACATGTTCGGCTGTGACATCGCTTCGCGTGCCACGGCGGCCAGGTCGGATTGGCGCATGCCAGTAATGTCGTCGAGCACCGCTGCGTTGACGCCAATGATCGCTTCACCGCGATGTAATTGAAACAACGTGTGGAACGGACGGCAATCGATCTGGCTGGCAAGTGGTTCGGCTTCGCGGCCCGCACCTAGCGGTCGGTAGCCGCGTTGGCCCGCAATGATCGCTTGAATCGATCCAGCCGAGGCAATCTCGCCCTCGCCGGATTCACAATCAAGCTTGAGGTACATCATCGACACCAATTGGTCGCCCGTATTGGTTTGCCACAACGAATCGCTGATTCGGCGCATCATCTCGGTCGCCGAATGTCGATAGTTCGAATGTGCGGCAAAGGCGGCGCGCGCCGTTGCGGCGATCATCGCACCATCCATTTCACGCGACGCCGCTTCAGCGAATGCCAGCGCGATTGAGCCGTCGGGCAACACGTCCCAGGCTTGCCATGACCTTGCCCACGGGCGCGGCGATTCGGTCCAGCCGTCGACGATAATTCCCGGAGCCAGTTCCATCGCTGGTGGCAGTTGTCGCATCTGCCACGCAGTTGCCGACTTGATCGAAGTCGTGGTCAGATTCCACTTGGCTCGTTCGCGAAACAGCGACGCGCGAGACAATTCGCTTGCAATGCTCAGCGCCGCAAGCTGCGCCGCGGCGCCGTCGTGCTCGCTGAACTGAGCCGCTTGTTGGGACCACAACCACAAGGTGCCGATTGGCAAATCGTCTTCTTCGATTCGCACAACGATCGCCGCTGCAAACGATTCGGGGCTGTTCCACGTGGTCGACAACGTTCCACACAAGTCATCAATCATCACGACATCGCGGACCAGCGATTCTAAGTCGCCACGGCTGCCGCGTAGCGATCGCGGTGGCACAGCGATGCGGTCGCTGGGCAGCCCGTGGCTGGCGCGCAGCTTAAGCGTCGTCGTGTCGTTGTCGATCATATACAGACCCGCCGCCGAGCATCCGGTTGCCGCTGCCGCCTTGGCAAGCAATCGTTCGAGTCGACTGGCCAGACGACTCGACTGGTCCGGCGTTCCCGTGGGCGTCGCGGTAACGGCCAATTCCGCTTCCTGGGCACGATAAGCGTCCTGCGTCTTCTGCAGTTTTGTCGCCAACTCGTTTGCCGCTGCTGCCAATTGTTCGGCGAGTGCGCGATTGACTGAGGGCGAGTCGTTGTGCGTACTTGCATCTCCGGCAATTGAGGCATCGAGTGCTGGTATCAATTGCGGCAGCGGAATGTTCTTACGATTCGAGTTGGCTGCGGTAGTATTCTCGTTACCGGCGAGTGCGTTATGACAGCGGTCCAGTCGCCACCCCGTCGCGTCGGTGTAAGCTTGCCAAAACTGTGACACCGGATCGATCGACAACTCGAAGGTGCGCGCCAAATCGGTCGCCGACGCGTTGTGCAATCGAAGATAGGAAGGGATAGTTCGAGTCACAACAATCTGCCAGTTTGAATGGGGCGGGGCGGCGCTCCTTGCCGGTTAAAGCCAATGACACGATGAGAACGTTGGTCTCTCACGGTCACTGAACTTCGATCGTCCGGCCCGAACAGCTTTCCTAACCAAATCAGACGCCGGAAAGCAGAAAGTCAACGCAGGCGATACACCTTGACGGACCATTCGGCATCATCGTTAAGGCCATCGAGCAATACTAGCCAATTAGCGCATTTGCGTCGGCATGTTGCTGGCACGAATCGCCGACGATTCGTAGTTGTCGATTTCATGCACACTTAGCTCGTCATGATAATTTGCACCGCGGACGATACAGATTTCGCCATACTCGTCCTGCTCGGCGGTGGCTCCATGGTGGCGAGCCAATTCCAGTACCGCCAAGAACCAGCCGATCAAGGCTGACTTATGCGCCCCGGCCTCGATTAGATCAACCAACATCACTCGGTCATGCTGGGCCAATTGCTGATGAATCTTCCGCATGTAGACGTGAATCGGCGTGTCGTCGTAGATCAATTCAGTCGGCGGCGGGCCACCGCGCTCGCGCATCAAGCGACCAAAGGTGCTGACCAGATCCCACAATTGCAAATCGGCGATCGGTTGGCTGCCGGGGTCCAATTGACGCGACGGTAGATCGTTCGTTTGCCGCGAAAACCGCAGTTGCCAATGCTGGGCTCGCTCGTCAAGCACCTCAGCGGCATCGCGAAATTGTTTGTATTCAAGCAGTCGTTGCACCAATTCGGCAGGTGAGCCGTCATCGATCGGTGCGTTTTCCTCGTCACCGGCGATTTCGATTGTCGGCAAAACCGCTAGGCTTTTTAACTCGACCAGCGTGCTGGCCAATTCTAAAAAGTCTGCGATTTCGGCCAGATCCAACTCCGCCAACAACTCGATTGAGGCCAGGAATTGGTCGACAATACTCGCCAGGGCAATCTCATTGATTCCCAATTCCTGACGCCGCACCAAGTACAGCAACAGGTCTAGCGGACCACGGTAGGCCGGTAATTCGACGACAAAACTCATCAATCCATGTCTCTCAGTGGAAGTTCCAGCGCGAGTCTTCCTAAGCCTAACCGCGACGTTGATCAATGGCCAGCTAGAAAAGTCTGAACCGGTTCTTGTTGGTTCGGACGTGAAAAATTATCATACGCCGCCTGAAATTCTGGTTCGCAGCAGCCCGCTGGGCTGTCCCGCTTCGTTTTGCTGAATCGTTTGTGTCCCTTTACCTTGCGTTGGCCGTCGTAATGACTGAACCGTCCAAACGTCACATCATCTCGGCGCTGGTGCAAAACGTGCCCGGCGTCCTGGCTCATGTCTCCGGCATGCTGGCCAGCCGAGGCTACAACATCGATTCGCTGGCCGTCGGCGAAACCGAAAATCCTCACTTGTCGCGAATGACAATCTCCGTAAACGGCGACGATCGATTGCAGCAACAAGTCAGCAAACAATTGCAAAAAATCGTGACCGTGGTTCAAGTCCAAGACATCAGTTCAAAGGACTTTGTCGAACGCGACTTGGCGCTAATCAAAGTCAAGGCGGAAGCCGGCTCGGTGCGCAGCGAAATTCGTGAGTTGGTCGATATTTTTCGCGGACGGATCGTCGATGTTGGGCCCACCGAAATCATGATTGAAATCAGTGGTCGCGAAAATAAAGTCGTCGCCTTTATCGATCGCGTGCGACCTTACGGAATCACCGAAATGGTTCGCACTGGACGGATCGCAATGATCCGCAGCGCCGAATCGCTCGCGGACGATGAAACGGGCTTGGCCGCATCGGCTTAGTCTCACAGTATGTTACTAAAACCCAATCACAACCACTCCTTTTCCTAAGAGCATTTCAACACCCATGGCCGCCACGATCTATTACGACAACGACGCTGACCTATCGCACCTCAAAGGCAAGAAGGTGGCGATACTCGGTTACGGCTCGCAGGGCCATGCCCAAGCCCAGAACCTGCGCGACAGCGGTGTGGATGTCATCATCGGCCAACGTCCCGGTTCGCCCAACTACGACTTGGCCGTCGAACATGGTTTTAAGCCAATGTCGATCGCCGACTGCGTCAAAGCCGCCGACGTGATCAACGTATTGTTGCCCGACGAGGTTCAAGGCGACATCTATCGCAGCGATATTCGCGACAATCTCAGCAAGGGCAACGTGCTGATGTGTTCGCATGGATTCAACATTCACTTTGGCCAAATCGATCCGCCCAAAGGGATCGATACTTTGCTTGTCGCTCCCAAAGGACCTGGCCACTTGGTTCGCAGCGAGTACGAAAAAGGCGGCGGCGTGCCGTGTTTGATCGCACTGGGTGATGGTGCGGCGGAGTCAACCAAGCAAATCGGCTTGGCCTACGCCAAAGGCATTGGTGGAACGCGCGGCGGAGTCATTCAAACCACGTTCGCAGAAGAAACCGAGACTGATTTGTTCGGCGAACAAGTTGTACTCTGCGGCGGCGTCAGCGAATTGGTCAAAGCCGGATTCAACACCTTGGTCGAAGCCGGGTACCAACCGGAGATGGCCTACTTCGAGTGCATGCACGAATTGAAATTGATTGTCGATTTGCTGTACCAGGGCGGGCTCAGCTATATGCGATACAGCATCAGCAACACGGCGGAGTACGGCGACTACACCCGTGGTCCACGAATCATCACCGACGCGACGCGCGCCGAGATGAAGAAGATTCTCGAAGAAATCCAGAACGGTGAATTTGCTCGTCAGTGGATTCTCGAAAACCGCGCCAACGCTCCCATGTTCAAGGCGACGCGCCGCCGCGAACGCAACCAACCGATCGAGCAAGTCGGCAAAAAACTCCGCCGCATGATGAGCTGGATCGCCGAAAAAGAAGTTTAGTATCGACTTATCAACGTGTTCTACGACGCTCCGCCGTCGTAATGAAACGACGACGGAGCGTCGTAGACACTTTCCGTGCGGCTTCCCGCATGTTGAAACACCGGCAGTTGCCCATTCATTAAACTGTGCACATTGGCAAATTCGTGCAAATGCGATGACCTTGAGCCAACGCCATTAACGGGTGACGAGAACAATGAGCACTGCCCAGCAACCCGACTTCGTCTCAGTCGAGGATTACCTAGTCGCTGAAGAACTGGCAATATCAAAGAGCGAATACATCAACGGCTGGGTGCGTGCGATGTCGGGGGCTTCGCTTCGTCATAACGCGTTGAAAGGAAATTGCTTCGCATACTTTCATTCGGCTCTTCGAGGCCAAAGATGCCGACCATGTGATTCGGAAACCAAACTTCGTCTGCGCCAGATGAGACAAACGCGATTCTACTATCCCGATGTCCAAGTAGTTTGCGACAGCAATTCGCCAACCGATGTGTATCAAGATCACCCGGTCCTTATCATTGAAGTGCTATCTCCATCGACGCGAGCCAACGACTTAGATGAGAAGCTTAATGCCTACCTTTCGATTCCGTCGCTTCAGTATTATATAATTCTCGAACAACACATGCCGTTTGCAATTGTGATGCGGCGAACGATCGATGGCTTTTTGCGCGAAACTCATGAAGAAATCGACGCAATGATCGAATTGTTGATGATCGCTTGCAAATTGCCGCTTCGCGAAGTTTATAACGGCATTGAGTTCACACCGACTTGCGTTCAAAAATCCGAAGAGATCTGTGAAGCCGGCTAGTGCTTCATTCCAACACCGAGGTAAATTAACTATGCGATTTCTCACAGGTCATCTAGGTCTCATCGCACTCGCCTTGGTTGGCGGGACGCTATCCGCTCAAGGAGTTCTTCCACGTCCCGAAGAAGCCTTCGGTGGCAAAATTGGATTGACCTATAAGGATTCGGAGGCCGTCAAGCCGCAACTTAAGATTCCGGCGACGTTTGGACTGGAGAACCCACCGAACATCTTGATCGTGCTGATCGATGATTGTGGCTTCGGCCAGATGGGAACGTTCGGCGGTGGAATACCCACTCCAACACTCGACCGCGTCGCGAACAACGGATTGAAGTACACTCGATTTCATACGACCGCGTTGTGTTCACCGACGCGGGCAGCGCTCTTGACCGGTCGTAATCACCACTCAGTCGGCAGCGGCGTAATCGGTGAAGCCGGCACCGGCTTTCCCGGTTACTCAGGAATCATTCCATCATCCGCAGCGACGTTCGCCGAAATCATTCGTGAATACGGTTATGCAAACGCGTGGTTTGGAAAAAATCATAACGTTCCCGACTGGGAAACTAGCCTTGTCGGACCGTTTGATCGTTGGGCGGATGGCCTCGGCTTTGATTATTTTTATGGATTCGTCGGCGGTGATACCGACCAATTTCATCCGGCGCTGGTCGAAAACAAGAAACGAATGGAGCCACCTGCAACCAATGAAGACGGTTCGCCCTATCACTTCACGACGGACATTGCCGATCACGCAATTCGCACCATCAGGTCTTCCAAAGCCGTCGCGCCCCAGCGACCGTTCTGCGTCTACTTTGCCACCGGAGCGACTCACGCGCCGCACCAAGTACCGGCTGACTGGGTCAAAAAGTTCGAGGGCAAATTCGATGGCGGTTGGGATCTCTACCGCGAAGAAACATTCAAGCGTCAAAAGGATTTGGGGATCATTCCCGCGAATGCAAAGTTGACCAAGCGGCCTGACTCGCTGCCCGCTTGGGACTCGCTGCCTACGGCTGAAAAAAAGGTTTACGCTCGGATGATGGCAGTCTTCGCGGCGTTTACGGCCCACACCGATTATGAAGTCGGTCGGCTGATAGACTCGATCGATGAAATGGGTGAACTCGACAACACGCTTGTGTTTTACATGGCTGGCGATAATGGGTCGAGCGCCGAGGGCGGACTCAATGGGTTGCTTAATGAGATGACGTTCTTCAACGCGATTGCTGAACCGCTCGACACCAAACTCGCCGCGATCGATACGCTCGGCAGCGACAAGCATTACAACCACTTTCCGGCTGGTTGGGCGCATGCGATGGACACGCCGTTCCAGTGGACCAAGCAAATCGCCAGCCACTTCGGTGGCACTCGCAACGGTCTGGCGATTTCATGGCCCAAGGGGATCAAAGCTCGCGGCGAAGTTCGCGACCAGTTTCATCACGTGATCGATATTGCTCCCACAATCCTCGACATCATCGGTGTCCAGGCTCCGGCACAGTTTGAGGGCGTTGCTCAGAAGCCGATCCAAGGGATCAGCATGGCTTACACGTTCGACGATGCCGATGCCAAAGACCGTCGCACGACGCAGTACTTTGAGATGCTCGGCAATCAAGGAATTTATCATGACGGCTGGATGGCCAGCGCCGTTCGCGGCATTCCCTGGGCCAGCGAAAACGAACCAGGCAATTTGCTAAACATGCCATGGGAACTCTACAACGTCGAGGAAGACTACACCCAGGCCAACGATTTGGCGAAAAAGAATCCGGAGAAGCTGCAAGAGTTGGTGAAGTTGTTCTTTGCCGAAGCGTCCAAGTACAACGTGTTGCCGCTTGATGATCGCAAGACCGAGCGGCTTGATGTCGCGAATCGTCCAAGCTTGACCGCTGGTCGCAAGACTTTCACTTATCCAAATCTAATTCGATTGCCTGAGGGTGCGTCGCCTGACCTGAAGCACAAAAGTCACACGATCACCGCCAAGGTCGAGATCCCCGGGGTGGGTGCTGAAGGGATGCTGTTCACTCAAGGCGGGCGATTCGCTGGATATGGCTTCTATGTCCGCGATGGCAAACTTGTCTATGACTATAACCTTGTTGGCGTTGCACAGTACACGGTCACGTCCGAAAGCAGGCTGCCAAGAGGCGAAGTGACGTTGAAGGCCGTCTACAAAACGGACGCTGACAAGCCATTCGCTGGTGCGACCGTGACGCTTTTCGCCAACGACAAGAAGGTTGGGGAAGGTCGCGTCGAAAAGAGCATCCCCAATCGTGTGACGCTCGACGAAACACTCGACATCGGCTTTGACACCGGTACGCCAGTGGCTGATGGCTACGACATGCCATTCAAGTTCACAGGAAAACTGAGTGCGGTGACGATCGAACTCGAATAAGAAACGATTTAGCGCCAAGCGCCGTTATGGGTCAGTTAAACTCTAAGCTTAGGGTTGAAGAAGTGTTCTACGCCGCTCTGCGGTCGTTAAAATACGACGGCGGAGCGTCGTAGAACACTTGAAGAAACCTGGTGGCTTGCTTGGTTCTAACTTGTCGAATTTGGCGTCGGCAACGCGGCGTCTTGAAGTCCCGCCGGTAGCGTACCTTCGCTGACTTCGGTCTCCCATTGATCCATCAGCGGCCAATCCTCAGCCAACGTGCCGAAGTCGGCCATGTGCAGATATCCTTTTAGGCGGTCAATCGTCTTCTGCAGAAACTTCTTGTCGTTGGCGAAAATCGGGCCGTGACTTGGAGCCAGCCATTTCACATCGCTGTCACGAATTCGCTCGAGCGACTTGATGAAGGCATGAATGTCGCTGCCGTGATGCGCGTCGATTGCACCGACGCAGCCGTCGCGATAGATGTTATCACCGCTGAGCAAAATGTCGCCCATCCGAAACGCCAGTTGGCTGTTGGTATGTCCCGGCGTATGCCAAACTTCAAGCTCAAGTTGGCCAACGGCAATCACGTCGCCATCGCTCACTTGATGTTCGACCTCCACCGGCGGCATGTCCAACTTCAAACCCTGGGCCGCGACTTCGGCAAGCGTCAACAACGGATCACCGGTTCGTAGTGGTTCGACGGCATCGGGGTGCGAGGTAACCGAAGTTTTGAAGATCTGCTTCAACTTCGCCAAGCCTTGGATGTGATCGACATCGGCATGAGTCGCGACCAGCGTCTTGCAGCGCGAGAATGGGAAGTCAAGTTGACGGATCAACTCGACATAGTCTTCGACCGTCTCCTCGTAGCCGATATCAATCAGAATCCATTCATCGTTGTCGTATACCAAATAAACGTTGCATCCCAGGACTTCGCCGAGGTTGAAGTTCAGCTCGATGAGCCCTGGGGCGATCGGTTTGCGAATGAGCATTGGTTCAGAGTGATTCAGAGGTCAGATTGTTGGGTGGTGCTTGGTTAGTTTAGAGGGCATGTTCAGGCACGACCACGCCCAGCGGCGACATTCCGTGCCGCGTGCCAATCAAGGGCGGCTAAACCTTCGATATATGTCGGAAAGGTTAACCGCGAGATCAAGTCACGACGAAACCGCCGGTTCCAAACTCGTTTGCTGGTGCCAGCACGACGTGACGCTGCGGCGATGGCAACGTGGCTATCGTTGAATTGAAAATCCGGTTCTCCGACACCAGCCAAACGCGCGATTTGCTTGTAAAACTCGGTTCGCAACACCGGTCGATCATCGGCGACCACATACAATTTTTCGGCGTTTAAATTTGTCCACGCCGCAATTACTGCCCGCGCTGCATCGTCGACCTGAATCAAGTTCAAATATCCCTGGTTCGCGCCGTCGAGCGGACGGCGGGCAATTACATCGGCCACCCGCGGAACGCGACCCGGCCCATAGATTCCGGCCAGACGCAGGATCACCGTCGGTGCCTTGGGGCGGTATTTGTGAAGCAGCGATTCGGCGCGCAAATGCGCCTCACCGCCTTCGCTTCGTGGCCGCGTCGGCGAGGCTTCGTCAACCCAAAGGCCGCCGGTTTGATGGTAAACCCCAGTCGTGCTGATGTAGACAATTTGGCAATCCGCGGGCAACACATCGAGCAGGTTCAGCAAACCGCCAACTTGCGAGTCATACCTCGAATGGCGACCGCGCGGATCGTAGCTAACCGCAACAAGCACCCGCTGGACCGGCGGCAGACCAGCCAATGAGCGGCGATCCGTCCAATCGATTAACAGCGGCTGAGCACCAAGTTTGGCGATTTTCATTGCTTTTTCGCAACTTCTTGTCGTCGCAAATACGCTCGACGACCCCTGAGTCGGCTGATCTGCGGTTGCACCGTTTTGCTGCGTCAATTGGCGCAAAACGCGCAGCCCCAAATAGCCGCACCCGACGATCAGGGTCGCAGGTTTTGCGGTCAGATTGTCCATCAGCGATACTTGTTTGCGTGGATGCTTGTCTACAATGTTGTGGTTCGATCGATCCAAACACCCTGAACCGGAAACCGATGTCAGACTATTGCGAGATTACCTTGAATCGACTTTTGAAGTTCGTTCGGATCGCTGCCGCCGTGTTGTGGTCGTCAACCGTTGTGGTCGGCGGTGCCCATGGCGACCAATCCGTTTCGACGCTTCGTCCTGGCGTGGTTGCCGGCGAAATTGAAACCGTCGTCGAAGTTCACGAATCGATTCGCCAAATGTTGTCGCGCGGCGACGTGCCCAACTCGCTTGAACAATTGATTGCGATGGAGAATCAACAACAACGCGTCGCCAGCCGAGTTGGCCAGTGTACCGTGAATGTGGCGATTGGTGCGGCGCAGGGTTGTGGCGTGATCGTAACTGGTGACGGATACATCTTGACCGCCGCCCACGTTGCGATGCGACCGGGTAAGCGTGCAACCGTCACTTTCCAGGATGGTCGCACCGTAGCGGCGACGACGCTGGGGATGAATCGCGAAGTCGATGCGGGATTGATACGCATCAACGATGGACAAAGCAGCGGAATACCTTGGCCACACGCGACGCTGGGTCGCAGCGAAAGCCTGCGTCCGGGCATGTGGTGCATCGCATCGGGACATCCCGGCGGGTTCGAGCGTGATCGCGGCCCGGTCACCAGGGTCGGCCGAATCTTGAAAGTTCGCCCTAATTCAATCGTCACCGATTGCGCCTTGATTGGGGGCGACAGCGGTGGACCGTTGTTTGACTTTGCGGGACGATTGATCGCGGTCCACAGCCGGATTGGCAACGACGTTGCGGACAACCTGCATGTGCCGATTGATCATTACGACAAACATTGGGACGCGTTGGCTTCCGGTCAAGCTTGGGGCTACCTCGAAGGCTTCAAACCGATGATTGGTCTACGCGGTTCGCCGAGTTCAGCGACGGCGATTATCGATTTGGTTTACGAAGGTTCACCTGCGGATGTGGCGGGTTTCGTTCGTGGCGATATCGTCGAGCGGTTTGGTGAAATGACAATCACCGACTTCAAATCGCTGACCACGGCGGTTGCCGATACAATGCCCGGCGAGCGAGTGATTTGCCGAGTCAATCGAAATGGCGATCAACATCGGTTGGTTGTCGAGATCGGCCGCGCCGACGAGTAAGATCGAAGCCATTTTTTCGCCAGCCAAAAAAGCCAATCGCCAAGATGTTGCCAAAATTGAACTCGATTTTCATGTTCATGCCCGTCCGCTGGCTGGGCCTGGTTATGTTCGTTGCCGCCGCGAGCGTGATCGGCGCGGTCGCCTCGGCGCAAGACGGCGATACCGAGATTCCCGATTGGTTGCAGTCGCGGATGTCGTTGCGAATTTCGCATCGACGTGACAACGGTGACATGATCGCGCTGGTTCGTCCGTTGGCCGAGAAGGTTGGCGATTCGGTCGTACAAATTGTTTCTGATGGAAAACCGGTGGCGTTGGGTGTTGTGGTTTCGTCCGACGGTTTCGTGTTGACCAAGCGTAGCGAACTGTCCGCTGACCCGATTCGCGTGCGCCTTGGTGATGGTCGATTGCAACCGGCGCGTGTTGCCGCGGTGCGGCGCAAAAGCGACTTGGCGCTGCTGCGCGTGGAAGGACTCAGCCAACCGTTGTCGCGAGTTCAGTTCGTCGATGACTCGCCGCCAATCGGCAGCTTCTTAATCAGCGCCGGTCGTGGCGGCGTGCCCGTCGGAATTGGAGTCGTTGGTGTGGGTCCGCGCCGCGTCGAACACAATGGTCGGTTGGGCGTTATTCTTGACGAGCAACAAGGCCAGGCGACCGTCAGCGGTGTGTGGCCAAACAGCGGTGCCGAGGCGGCGGGCGTCGCCCCGGGCGATCGCATTTTGGCAATCAACGGCTTGCGAGAAACAACGCGGTCTTCCGTGATTCGAATTTTGCGGGACGTGTTTCCGGGCGAGAGTGTTCGGCTGACGATTTCACGGGCTGGTCAAACGATGGAAATGGACGCCAAGATTCGTGAAATTGGCGTGATGCAGGAAACCGAAAACGACTCGAAGATCAACGGCCCGCGCAGTGCGAGACTAAGCGGCTTTGACCAGGTGATTCAGCATGACACGGTTCTGAATCCCGATGAATGCGGTGGGCCCGTGCTGAACTCGCGTGGCCAAGTAATCGGGATCAATATCGCCCGGGCCGGTCGAGTAGTTAGCTACGCATTGCCGTCTTCAATCGTGATGGGCGACATGGTCAGCATGATGAACGAAGCCCGCGGCAATCCCGTCGCGATTCCGTAGAACTACTTGATGTCGAGCATTCCCAAAACCCTGCTAACACCCGACGAGTACTTGGCTCACGAGCGGAAAGCCGACTTTCGAAGCGAGTTTTACCGCGGCGAAACGTTCGCAATGGCCGGTGCGTCGGCGCGGCACAACTTGATTGTATCAAATGCGATCGTAAGTCTCGGGCAACAACTCAAAAAACGTCCCTGCCGGGTTTATCCAAGTAATTTACGACTGAAGATCGAGGGCACGGGGCTGTTTACTTACCCGGATTTATCGGTCGTGTGTGGCGAGCCAAAGTTCGAGTATGACCAGGGCGACGTGCTGCTGAAACCCAACGTGATCATCGAAGTGCTTTCGGATTCGACCGAAGCTTACGATCGCGGCAAGAAGTTCCAGCATTACCGCAAAATCCCATCGCTTGGGCAATATATCTTGATCGCCCAAGACCGCGTCGCCGTGGATTGTTTCACATGTGGCAAACATCGCGAAGGCAACCCAGACGAATGGACACTGCAAGCGACCCAGGACATTAGTTCATCGCTGAGTATGCAATCGATCGATTGCATTTTGCCGCTGGCGGAAATTTACGACAAAGTCGAGTTGGACTGACTCGTCATGCTCGACAAACTCAGTCGCTGGATGCTGCCGATCGGACCGCTGTTGGCGACCGTGGTTGCCGTGGTTTCTTACTATTCGGGACTGCCGATCGCCGCGTCGGTTTGCGCCTGGGTCGCGACGCTGTGCGCTTGCTGGTGGATATTTGAGTGCCTCCATATCGCGATCGTCGGGCTGATTCCGTTGGCCGTGTTTCCGCTGGCCGGCGTGCTCAGCGAATCCGAAGCGGCATCGGCGTACGGCGACAAAATGATTCTGCTGTTATTGGGCGGATTTTTTCTGTCCGCGGCGATGGAAAATGTTGGCGCTCACCGTCGCCTGGCGCTCACGATGGTACGGATGGTCGGCGGACGTGGCGGGCGGCGAATTGTGCTCGGCTTCATGCTCGCGACCGGATTGCTATCGATGTGGATCAGCAACACCGCGGCGACATTGATGATGGTTCCGATCGCCTTGGCGGTACTGGGCCAAGCCAATCAACCGGGGCTGCGAGTCCCGATGCTGTTGGGCATTGCGTATGCGGCCAGCATTGGTGGCATGGGTACGCCGATCGGCACACCACCGAACGTAATGTTCATGGCGCAAATCAAAAAGCAATTCGACGTCGATTTTGGATTTGGCCAATGGATGATGGTTGCGGTGCCAATCATTGCCATCTTGTTGCCAGTGGCGTGGTGGCTGGTGACGCGAAAGTTGGTCGAAGGCGATCCGTTGGAAGTGCCATCGCCGGGACCTTGGCAAACACCTGAGGTCCGCGTGCTGGTCGTGTTTGCGTTGACCGCGATCGCCTGGGTTTTTCGCGCCGGACCTTATGGCGGTTGGACGGCTTGGTTGCCCGCAGCGATGTCGGGTGACTCATTGGTCGGTGACACAACGATTGCGATCATCGCTTCGTTGTTCTTGTTCATCTGTCCCCGCGGCGATGGCCAATGCGACCAGGGACGAACCGTGCGGTTGCTCGACTGGACGGCCGCGAATCGGGCACCGTGGGGAATTCTGATTATGTTCGGTGGCGGTCTAGCACTCGCAAAGGGGTTTGAGAAAACGGGACTCAGCGCCGCGATCGGCAATCAACTCAGCATCTTCAGCGAAGCACCGCCATGGTTGGTAATCGGTGGCGTTTGCGTGGTCGTCACGTTTATGACCGAGATCACCAGCAGCACCGCGACGGCGTCGTTGTTGTTGCCGATCCTGGGAGAATTGGCGATCGCAACGGGCCTGGCTCCCGAGGCGATCATGATTCCGGGGACGATCAGCGCGTCGTGCGCATTCATGTTGCCGGTTGCCACAGCACCGAACGCGATCGTATTTTCGCTCGGCGGAATTCGCACTGACCAAATGGCTCGCCATGGGTTTTTGCTGAACTTGTTTGCCGCCGTTTTGATCACGTTGATTTCGTATAGATTACTGACATGATCACATTGACTGGCTTCGGCAAGGACTACGGCGATTTTACCGCGGTTCAATCGCTTGATTTGCACATCGCGGCGGGCGAAATGTTTGGTTTCATCGGCCCCAACGGAGCGGGCAAGAGCACCACGATCCGCTTTTTGGCAACGTTGTTGCGGCCCAGTCGCGGAACGGGGGTCGTCGCCGGCTGTGATGTCGTCGGCGATCCTGTGGGTGTGCGTCGCAACATTGGTTATATGCCTGACAACTTCGGTGTTTATGACGGCATGAAGGTTTGGGAGTTTTTGGACTTCTTCGCCGTCGCGTACGGCATCGGCAAGACGCAGCGACGCCAGAGTATCGCCAACTTGCTCGAACTTTTGGACTTGATGCACAAGCGAGATGACTTCGTCAACAGTTTATCGCGCGGTATGAAGCAGCGACTGTGCCTCGCCAAGACGCTGGTTCACGACCCGCCAGTATTGATACTCGACGAACCTTCCAGCGGACTGGATCCGCGGGCCCGGATCGAGATGAAGGCGTTGTTCAAGGAGCTGCGCCGCATGGGCAAGACGATCTTGATCAGCAGCCACATTTTGACCGAACTTGCCGATTGTTGTACGTCGATCGGGATCATTGAACGCGGACAATTACTGATGCATGGGCCGATCGGTGACGTATACCGAAAGATTCGCCGCAACCGGATTGTTGAAATCGAGTTCGTTGATCGCGCCGAGACTGGGTTATCGATTTTGCGCAGTCATGCGGCACTGCGGTCGCTCGATGTTGATCCCAAGGGTGCGTCGCAGTCGATCGTCGCCGAGTTGGAAACGAACGACGAAGGCTTGGCGTCGCTGTTGGAGTCGTTGATCGGCCAAGGCGTGCGATTGCGCAAGTTCAATGATAAAGACCCGACGCTAGAAGACGTGTTTATGAGCGTGACCAAAGGTCTGGTGACTTAGGTTTGTTTGAATGCGAAACGGTTGCACTGGGTCGGCCTATCTGTTGCTTGTATTGATTCTCGCCGCGCTGTTCGGCCCGGCGTTGGTCGGCGAAGAACGATTGGCGTTTCGGGATACGAGCCATTTTTATACGCCGCTGTACGAGTACGTCGCCCATCGCCAATATGAGCAGTGGTTGCCGCTGTGGAATCCGTTGGACTTGACGGGTTTGCCGCTTGTCGGTGAAACGACGACTGCGGTTTTCTATCCACCACGCATTGTCGTCTACAAACTTTTCGACAGACCGGATGTTGCGATCACTTGGTATCTGTTGTTGCATTTGATTCTTGCGGGAGTCGCGATTCACATCGCGGCGCGCATGGCAGGCGCAAAACCACTGGGCTGCGCACTGGCGATCTTGGTGTATCCGTTGTGCGGTCCGGTGTTCTTCTTGACCTACAACGTTCCGTTTTTAGTTGGCGCGGCGTGGTTACCGTTGGCCGTCGCCGGAGGCATGAGATTGCGCTCAAGGCCAACGCGCCGCTGGATCTCGGTGACTGCGTTGGCGCTAGCGATGCCGATCTTGGCCGGCGATCCGCAAACAACGATTCATGTGTTGTTGATTGGATCGGTCGCAATTTTCACAACGATCTGTCGCTCGCGGTTTACACGCCAATCGGCATTGGCACTTGTTGCGGCCTTCGGTTTGGCGATCGCGCTGGCTGCGCCGCAGTGGGCTGCGTCGATCGATTGGGGCGGGCAAAGCAGCCGCGTTCTAACCGATCATTCAACCGATCGATTGGATTTCAGCGTTCCCCTCTGGCACTGGATCGAGTTGCTGT
The DNA here is from genome assembly GCA_041753075.1 of Pirellulaceae bacterium. GTDB lineage: Bacteria > Planctomycetota > Planctomycetia > Pirellulales > Pirellulaceae > UBA6163. The sequence goes on along the minus strand of JBGSVE010000009.1, from coordinate 4,424 downwards.
TGCCCGCGGCGTCCGGTCGGCTGTATCCAATCTACAGTCGCATCAGCCATGGCATCCCCGGCGATGGCCGGACCTGGGCGCTGACGCTTTACGCCGGACTGCTGCCGTTGGTGTTGGCGCTTGATCGATGGCAATGTCGGTGGCGACGGCTTGACGTTTGGGACAATCTACTACCGCTTGGGTTGGCATTGTCGCTCGGTGCGGTCTACTCCGTGCTTGCCAACTTGACGCCAGGTTATGGAGCGTTTCGTTATCCCGGCAAGTGGTTGCCCGTTGCGATGTTGGGATTAAGTATCTCGGCGGCGCGGCATGTGCGATTGATTTCATGTCGCTCAATTTTCCTGCGACGCAAATTGGTCGTGTTGGCTACGATCGGGTTGGTCGCGGGAGTTTGCATAGCGATTTCAACTTCGTCCGATCACTGGATCGCGTCATCGAGATGGCCAGCGGATCGATTCTGGGGCCCGCTGAGATTGGATCTTGCCACGAAGCTAGTCACCGCATCGACAGCACGGGTTGTCCTATTGGCCGCGATCCTATGGTGGCTAGTACGAGACCAACCGCGACTTCGCCAAGCATGGTGGAAATATTCGTTATTGGTGTTGGTCAGTCTCGACTTGTTTGTCGTGACCAGGGGACAAATGGCGAAAATTCGTGTTGCTGATGAGAACCGATGGCTTATTCCGGTACCTGAGCCAACGGATAATCGTGGGCTGCGAACGGCTGTGACGCAGTGGCCCGATGCTTGGCGCGAGACTTCGAGCGAGGACCGTTTGCTGGAGGTGGAAGTTAGTCAGCGCAATGCCCGATTTGGGCGTTGGCATTTAGTCGATCGCCAGGCCATGTTCAACTCGATGACGTCGCTGCGTTCACAGCGCATCGACGCATTGTGGTCGGCGCTCGCGCGCCAGAATGTTTTCCAAAAGTCAACACAGCTAGTCGACTCGCGCGAGCGAGTTAACGCGTGGCTGGGAATTGATCACCAGTGGATTTGCGTCCCGGAAACGGTTGCCAGAAGTGAATCCGAACCGCTAGTCGTTTTGACGGCTGGGCCGGTACCCGGCCAATTCGAAACGTCACTGATCAAGTGGCATTCAGTGTGGCGAGCAACACCGCCGCAGCGCCGTATCTCGGTCGATTCGATGTCGGCGCGAGTTGGCGAAGTTGCCTCCAGCGACGATTCACCCGGGCCGCTGTTGGAAACCAATCGGCTAGCAGGTTCCACCCCAGATCAACCAGCGAAGATCCAGTGGCTCGCGAAAAGCGATGATGACGCGACGTTAAACATTGGCACCAACAGCGCCGGATTGCTTGAAATCAAGCAGTTTCAAGATGGCAATTGGCACGCCGCGATCGAGCCAATCGATGAGCATGGCGCGCCGATTGGCGAAGCAATTACCGTTATCGTCAATCGGCTCGATTACTTGTTCATGGGAATTGAAATCCCAGCGGGCGATTGGCGTCTGTGCGTTTGGTATCGACCGTGGTGGCTGGTGCCCTCGGGCGCGACTTGGGCGATGGCGATGGTGGCGATCACGTGGCTGATTGCCCCGCCACGTAAAAAGAGCTAAATCACAATCGGCTTACCGAGCGCACGGCGTACCGGTACGAATTGGCCGCAGTGCATCAGACTGTGGGTCGCTACCAAAATCAATGTCGCTCCGACAGTCGCAAACATTGGCTGCAGGAACTCCGGTCCTGGCTCGTTCATCTTCTCTGTGGGTGTGGCGGCGAATGCGGCCAGCGCGGCGGCCTCGTTGGCTTTCATCAATCGCACCAGTTCCTCTTTGGTATCAAAAGCGTCCGGCGACGTGTTATTCGCGTTCTCTTTCTTGTAACGATCCGAAAATCCTGCGGGCAAGGTCGCAACGTTATCGGGACAGACCGCCCCTAGCAGCATCGCTTCGGATGAAATCAGGTGACCAAGTTGCCACACCAGCGGATTGCAACCTTCGCCGGGCGTGTGTTTCAAGTCGTCATCGCTAAGATCAGCGATGTAACTATTGAGCACAATGTTGCTGGTCATGTAGGTGCCGATCAGGATTTCTTGGGGCGTCATCAACGTACTTTCTCGCGAAGGGGAATAGCTGAACCAACGTATTGCCAATAGGTTACAGCAGCAAGCCGCGAGTTGTGTATCCCACCCCACGATTACACATTCGATTATTTTCAAACGTTAACAATGCCACCAATCTCTCCGAGCGGCAACGACCTTGAGTGCGGATTCAACCAATCGTCGTCAATCACTGTCGTTGTTTTCGGCGGTGAACTTGGTGGTGGCCAGCATGATCGGTGCGGGCGTTTATACGACGAGCGGCTTTACGCTCGGTGACTTGCAATCGCCCTACCGCGTGATTGCCGCATGGGCGGTCGGCGGGTTGATCGCGATATGTGGCGCAATTAGTTACGGTGCGCTGGCGAGTCGTTTCACGGCATCCGGTGGCGAATACTTGTTCTTGTCTCGCGCCGTGCATCCAGCGGCGGGTTACGTGGCGGGCTTCGTGTCGATCCTGAGCGGTTTCACGGGTGCAACTGCGTTCGCCGCGACGGCCTTTGAATCCTATGTGCCAGACCTTGAACTATGGGCCACTTGGCCCGTAGGAACGATCGCGTCGCTTGTGGTGATCGCGGCCGCGCTGATGCACGGAGTCTACGCGCGATTGGGCACGCCGATCCAAGATTTGCTGGTGACGGGAAAATTTGTTCTGCTGGTTATCTTTCTTTGCATCGCATTTGCATCGTTTCCAAGCCAATGGCGTGGGCTTGAACCAACCGGACCTGTCGGCGCATTCTCATGGCCGATGTTCGCAGTTAGCTTGATGTGGATCTCGTTGAGCTACAGCGGTTTCAACGCCGCCGTCTACGTCGCTTCGGAAGCACGCCAGCCTAGCGTCAACGTGCCTCGTGCGTTATGGATTGGCACGATTGTCGTTACGGTCTTGTATTTGCTACTCAACACCGTGTTCGTCTTCGCACCCAGCTTTGACGAGGTCAGCGGTAAAAAAGAGATCGCGGTGATTGCGGCACGTTCGATTGGCGGGCCAAGTTTCGAATCATTGATCCGTAGCGTGCTGTTGGTTTCACTCGCGACATCAATCTCCGCAATGATGATGAGTGGGCCGCGCGTGATGGCCAAAATGGCGGACGACGGTGTGTTGCCAGTCTGGTTTCGCTTCGAGTCCGAGACGCCGTCGGCCGCGATTGCCTTGCAAGCGGTCTTGGCGATCGCGGCGATCCAATTGGCGTCGCTGCAGCAACTGCTCAGCTACCTCGGTTTTACGTTGTCGGTCAGCGCCGCGCTCACCGTCGCGTCACTGTTCTTGCTACGCTACCGTGGAGACCAAGTAAAAGTGCCGTTCTATCCGTGGCCACCGCTGGTTTTTGTGGCTGCGACGTTGATGATTGCGGCGATCGCCTGCTACCAGCGACCGGTCGAGTGCATCGCGGGGCTGTTGACGTTGGCCAGCGGATTGGGTTTCTATGTGCTGCGAAACCGCGGGCGATAACATGGCTCTGTTGACAATCGAAACGACGTGCGACGAAACGGCCGCGGCGGTGATTACCGCCGATTCACGTGTTCTCGGCAGCGCAATCGCCACGCAAGAAAAGCTGCACGAGCGATTCACCGGCGTCGTACCGGAGATTGCCTCGCGCGCCCACGTTGAGCGGATTTTGCCCGTGGTTGATGCGGCGATGGTGCAGGCTCAAATTACGCCTGGCGAGCTGACGGCGATCGCGGTGGCGCACACTCCAGGTCTCGCCGGGTCACTCTTGGTCGGACTCGCTGCCGCCAAATCGCTATGCGTCGGTTGGGGAAAACCGCTGGTCGCGATCAACCATCTGCAAGCCCATTTGTACGCTTGCCAACTCAGCTCCGACACCGACGTCTATCCGTGCGTGGGATTGATCGTCAGCGGTGGACATACCAGTTTGTATCATTGCAGCGGGCCGCTTGATCTCGAATATCTCGGCGGCACAATCGACGATGCGGCCGGTGAAGCGTTTGATAAAGTTGCCGCCATGTTGAGACTAGGTTTTCCCGGTGGCCCAGCGGTGTCGCGTTTGGCGGCCAGTGGCAATCCCAAGGCGTATGCGTTTCCGCGATCGATGGTCCATGATGCGAATCATAATTTCAGTTTCAGCGGGCTGAAGACGGCAGTGCGATACGCGATTGTCGGTCCTGGCAAACAGGATTTCGACGCCGTTCAACTCGATGACAAAATCAAAGCTGACATCTGTGCATCGTTTGAAGCCGCTGTGGTCGATTGCTTAGTTGTTAAGTCGATTCGCGCGGTGAAACAATCGGGTCTCGATCAATTATGCGTCGGTGGCGGTGTCGCTGCGAACCGGCGACTGCGCTAACAACTGTCGCGCGAAACGACTGCGCAGTCGTTTCGCTTGACCATCGCAAAACCCGAGCTTTG
>JBGSVE010000008.1:0-23376 GCA_041753075.1 Pirellulaceae bacterium | reverse complement strand
GATGCAGCGTGCCGACCGGTATGAGATCGAGGACATCTGCCGGCGCGTCGAAGGCGACGGGTTCGGGCTGCGAACCTTGGTAACCGAAGCATTGACCAGTGACATCTTTCGGGCACGATAAAGTGCAAGCAGGAAGGAACTCGCGAGAGACTTCATTGCCTCCTCCGCGAACCCCCGCTCTACTGGGCTTCGCCTAGCAACATCGCTCGTTTCAAGGCGTTGCGCGACGGACAAGACGTCCGTCGTACGACGGGTAGACTTTCGATTCGCTATTCGCTTTTGACATCGTGTATCGATATTTTCCAGCAAGTGCGCGTCAAATACTGCTTTACCTTTTTTGTGGTCCATCTGACTTTGTCGTGGATTTGCCTAGGAACCCGGATTTTGGAGGCATGGCTCCCGTGTCCAAAAGTCGTCGCGATGGAAGATTCGAGAAAGTCGCCGGCGGGTATCCCGCCGGCGACCGACGAGCACCTTTGGCGCACGGTCGACCGGGCTATTGCTTCCAAAGTTGCGTCCCCGCAGAGCTTCAGTCCGCTTCACCCGGCACGTCAGTTGTACGGCACAGGATCGTCCTTCAGTCACTTTGGACGCGGGAGCCATCCCTCAAAAAATCCAACAGCACTTCCTGCTTAGCCACGATAAACCCGGATGGACCCATTTAATGAGGGGTGGCCCGATACCCAAGTAAATATCCAGCACGTAAAGTCAATTTGAAAAGATGAAATCAATTGAAATGCCCTCCGCCGCCGAAGTGACTGTGATGTTGTGCGGCGCGCTCGCACAGATCGATTTTGCGCGGCGTTATACCGAAGAATTGCTCAGCAACACGCCGAACGAGCTATGGTTTGATTCGCCCGCGACGGCACCGACCTCGGTCGCTTGGCAGGTTGGCCACCTGGCCGTCAGCCAGTATGGATTATTGATGTATCGCATCCATGGACGCCGCGATGCCGATCTTGACTTGATACCGGGTAAGTTCCGGAAAACGTTTGGGCGCGGTTCGGACCCGCAGGGCCCGCAAGTCGCATCCTATAGCGTCGGGGAATTAGTGGCAAAATTGGATGAAGTTCATGAACTGGCAATTGGGGGCCTGCAATCCGTGGGCGCGGATGTGCTGTTGGAGACGGTCGATATGCCTTACGCGGCCTATCCGATCAAGCTTGGTGCGATCCTGTTTTGTCCCCTGCACGAACAAATACACGCGGGCCAAATTGGCCTGCTGCGCCGGTTACTTAATTTACCAAGCGTGCGTTGATCAACGCTTAGACTGACAAGGATTTCTAATTTGACGGCTGAAATTGAGACGGTGGTGGAATCAATTTATGACCATCCCAAATACTACGACCTCGTCTTCGGAGCCGACTGCGCCGCAGAAATCGCGTTCATCGAAGCTTGCGCGGCGCAATATGCGAACGGCAAAATTAAGAAGCTCTTTGAACCAGCTTGCGGCACCGGTCGATTGCTTTTCCAGTTGGCCAAACGCGGTTATGCGGTAGCCGGGATCGATCTGAATCCCAAAGCCATTTCGTTCTGCAATGAGCGACTGGCGCGTCATAAAATTAAAGGTCGCACCTGGGTAGCGGACATGTCCGACTTTCAGTCGAAATCGGCTTATGATGTCGCATTCAATACCATCAACAGCTTCCGGCATTTGGCTAGTGAATCGGCTGCCGAAGGGCACATGCAAGCGATGGCCGATTGTATTCGTCCCGGCGGGTTGTATTTGCTGGGCGTCCATTTGACGCCAACGACCGTTGCGCCCAGTGACACGGAGTCCTGGTCAGCGCGGCGCGGTCATTTAGCCATCAATACGCACATGTGGACGATCGAGCGAGATTCAAAACGACGCGTCGAGCGCTTTGGAATTCGATTTGACATTCATACACCGTTGCGATCGTGGCGAATCGATGATGTATTGGTGCTGAGAAGTTATACGAATAAACAAATGAAGCGTTTGATTGATAAATCCGGTTGCTGGGAAATCGTTGAGACGTATGATTTTTGTTACGACATGGATTATACAATCACCGTTGATTCCAGCAGCGAAGATGTCGTTTATGTCTTACGGCGACGGTAGCGAAAGCCTGATCGGATGCGACTTTGGTGTGCCGCTTCGCGCCGGCGATCGGGCGAAAAAGATCATTCTGGTTGAGGCAGCGAAAGTTGGCGAACGCCATTATAAGATTGAACCGGACGGACGTAACGAACGCTTGGTAGGTTGGCTCCGTGGCGATCGAAGTTGGCCTGGCGGTCGCGCCGGCTGGACCTTGCCCGCGTTAACGTCTTCATTGGCGGCGACAAATCAACGTTACCCCGCGGCAATGGACTTTGCGTTCGGAATTCCGCGTCAATTGCTCTGCGATCGGAGTTTTGCGGCAGGCGTCGGTAGTGACCGGCCGTTTGAAAGACGTATCCAAGTCTTATAGCCCGGCGGATCGGTTTTACCGCAAGCCAAAAGCAACAACCAATTGATTGTTTGACGAAATCAATCCAGTGGCTAAGGCAACGGGATGTGCGTTTGGATTGCCATCCCGACATAATTCGTTTTCGCCAATCGTACCGAATGGGCTCAAAGCATGATGACCCGGACGGGGTCGATGCGTTTTTGTGTTTGGTAACGGCGATCGCTTTTGATATTGGCGACGCCGAAGGATTGCGTGGAGACGCAACTGACGATCAGATCGAACAGGAAGGCCAGATCATAGCGCCAAAGGCGTTTTTTTAGTCTCTGTTTCAAACGGGACAGCGCCAAGTTCAGTCAGCGGGCGGGCGCTAGCCCCCGGTATTTCCCGATCGAAACCGGCGGCTAGCGCCGATCCGCTCACATACCAAACGACTCGGTAGATCACGATGTTTTCAATCAAACCTGGCGCTGTCCAGCTAGGACAAATAAGTATACCCGCGCAGCGCATTTTCATAATATCGAATGACTTCGCCGGCCTGTTCGTTGTTGATTCGTTTGGCCTGGACCGCTTGTTCCACCGCCGCTTCTAATTTCTCGACCAGCTCTTCGTCGTTGTATTGAACGTAGCCCAGCACTTCGCGAATGGTATCGCCTTTGACGACGTTGGTGATCACCGGTTGGTCACCGGAGGTTTCGACGTGTACGGCATGAGTATCACCAAACAAATTATGCAGGTCGCCCAAAATCTCTTGATAGGCGCCCAGCAGAAAGGCACCGATGTAATAAGGCTGGTTGTCAAATGGATGCAAACGCACCGTTTCAAGTCTCTGGCGATTGCCGATAAAGCAATCGATTTTGCCGTCGCTGTCGCAAGTAATATCGCCGATGACCGCGTGTCGGCTTGGTTCTTCGTCCAAGCGATGTATCGGCATCAAGGGAAACAATTGGCCTATCGCCCAGCTATCGGGCATTGATTGGAAAATCGAAAAATTTCCGAAGTAAATATCCGAAAGCATGAGATCAAGGTGAGCCAACTCGTGAGGCTTGACTTCCATCACTTCGGTGAACGTTCGGACTTGGGCGCAAATTGCAAAAAACAGACTTTCGGCAAGTGCCCGCTGGTCCAGCGGCAAGTATCCGCCGCTGAACAGATTCATTGCCAAGTCAAGTGCCGCCTGGGCATCGTGAAACGATTCCATCACCGTTTGCGGAGTCAGATCACGATAGGTGTTGAACAAATCGCGAACGGGTTGTTCATAATCATCGGGAATACTGGTCGGCAGATCCGCAACCGCCTGTTGGCTGACGCCGAGCGTGTTAAAGACCAACAGACTGTGATGCGCCGCGACGGCGCGTCCACTTTCGGTGAAGATACCAGGATGCGGTACACCGACTTCGTCACAAACCGTTTTAATTTGGTAGATCACATCGTTGGCGTATTCCTGGATTGTGTAATTCATACTGCTTTCGGTATTGGATTGGGAACCGTCGTAATCAACACCGAGCCCGCCGCCGATATCGAGCCATTGCAAGCCGGCACCACGACGATGCAAGTCAACATAGATTCGCGCCGCTTCATTGATTGCCGACTTGAGACGTCCGATATTGGTGATTTGGCTGCCAGGATGGAAATGCAGCAGTCGTAAACAATCCGCCATGTCGCGGTCTTCGAGATACGCCAGAGCGCGAAGCACTTCAGACACGGTCAGGCCAAATTTCGAGCGATATCCGCCCGATGACTTCCAACGTCCCTCGCCGCGAGCCGCAAGCTTGACACGGATGCCGATCTGTGGTCGCACGCCGATATTGTCAGCCAGGCGAACGATGCGTTCCAATTCCGAGAATTTTTCGACGATTGGGATGACGGTGCGACCGATTTGTTGAGCAAACAACGCGATCTGAATGAACTCGTCGTCCTTAAAGCCGTTGCAGACAATTGGCATGTCCGGGTCGGTCATCGCAACGACAGCAAGCAATTCGGGCTTGCTGCCCGCTTCTAAACCGAAACCGAACTGGCGACCATACTCGACGACTTTCTGGACCACATCGCTTTGTTGATTTACCTTGATGGGAAATACACAGCGATAACTTCCACCAAACTGTTGCGTCTGGATGGCGGAGTCGAAGCAATCGTGGAGCAATCGCAGCCGGTCATGCAAAATCCCGTTGAAGCGAATCAGGATCGGCAGTTGCAAGCCGCGTTTTTGTAACCGGTCAACCAATTCTTTGAGGTCGATCGCCTTGCCCGTTTCGCTGCCGGGATGGACATGCAAATTGCCGTTTTCACCGATTGAAAAGTACCCGCAACCCCAACGGTCCAAGCGATAACATTCCGCTGAGTCATGGATGGACCAAGCGGACGTGGAATCGACAATCGACATGGTGGCGGCCTTTCAGGTTTGCGGTAATCGGTCGGCGCATCGAGTGGTAAGTCAAACGCCAGTTTTAGGATTGGAGTATTGTTCGACAACGCTCCGCCGTCTTGTTCTACCGAATAACGCTTCCCGACATGGTTAGCGCCGATCAAGGTAGCGATTAAAGATGTTTTCCATCAACTCTTGGCGACCGCTAGTGTTCGGCATCGCCTCCCCTTTGGCAAGCATGATCGACTCCAAATCGCGGAAATTGACCTTGCCGTTTTCGATCTTTTGACCCAGCTCGCCGTCCCAACTTTGGTAACGTTCGTCAACCAGTCGATCAATTGCCTTGTCGGCGCGCAGCGCCGCCGCGACCTTCAAACCGCGAGCGAATGCGTCCATGCTGCCGATGTGAGCATAAAACAAATCGATCGGCTCGAAGCTCTCGCGGCGCACTTTGGCATCGAAGTTAACGCCGCCTGGCGACAGCCCATACTTCAACAACACCATCATGATTTGCGTAGTCAGGTAATAGTTGGTGGCGAATTGGTCGGTGTCCCAACCGAGCAACAGGTCGCCGGTGTTGGCATCAATCGAGCCGAGCGCACCCTGCATGCCGGCGTATTCCAACTCGTGCATCATCTCATGGCCGGCCAGCGTGGCGTGGTTCGTTTCGATGTTTAGCTTGAAGTTATCCTTGAGGTCATAACTGCGCAGGAAATTTAAACAAGCCGCTGCATCGGAGTCGTATTGATGCTTGGTTGGTTCTTTGGGTTTGGGCTCAATCAAGAACTGGCCGGTGAAGCCAATTTCTTTGGCATAATCGACCGCCATGTGAAAAAATCTGCCCAGATGATCAAGTTCGCGTTTCATGTCGGTGTTGTAGAGACATTGATAACCTTCGCGACCGCCCCAGAACACATAGTTTTCACCGCCAAGTTCTTTGGTGACTTCGAGTGCCTTCTTGACCTGGGCAGCGGCGAACGCAAAAACTTCGACGTTGCACGTCGTGGCCGCACCGTGCATAAATCGCGGGTTGCTGAACATGTTCGCCGTGCCCCACAATAGCTTTACGCCCGTTCGGTTTTGTTCCTCGGCAAGAACCTTCGCAACGGCGTCAAAGTTGCGGTTGCTTTCGGCCAGCGTGCCGCCCTCCGGGGCAACGTCGCGATCATGGAAAGCGTAAAACGGAGCGTCCAGTTTTTCAAAAAATTCAAACGCGACCCGCGCGCGGTTGCAGGCGTTCTCGACCGAGTTCGTGCCATCGTCCCATGGCCGCAACATCGTGCCGGGACCAAACGGATCGCTGCCCGTGCCCCGAAACGTGTGCCAGTAGACGACCGTGAATCGCAGATGATCCTTCATCGACTTGCCGGCAACGATTTCGTCGGGATTGTACCAACGAAAGGCCAGCGGATTGCCAGAATCGGGACCTTCGTACTTGATCTTGGTGACTTGTGGAAATGCATTCATCGCGTTGGTGCCTTGGGGAGGGTAAGTCGAAAAGTAAATCAAAGAGGTGGGGGCAGGTCGGACAGGATTCAATTTTTACCCTACATTTGCCTGTTTCCAAGGAGATATTGCGCAACGGTGCGGAGATATTTCACCGTGGAGCAGTTCGTAGTTATCCATACAATGCAGCAATGAGCAAGATTACGAATCGAATTTATCAGTCAGTGGTGGACGCTTGGTTGATTGGCGTCCTGTACGCGGGACCGCTATTGATAGCCGGGTTAGGATTTTATTTGGGCAGTCGAGAGCGCGACGACGAAGCCCTTGGCTGTTTTGGAATCACCATTGGATTGGTGATCGTCAATTTGCTTGTCACGCGTCCGTGTCGGTACACGTTGACGAGCGATGGGCTGCATATCCGTTGTGGAATTTATCACCGCATGATTGAATTGAATCGCATCCGCGGTGCTGAGTTGACGACAAGTTGGCGAAGTGCGCCGGCGTTGTCGCTGCGCCGTGTGCGAATCAAATTAGATAACGGAGGAGACGTATTGGTTTCGCCGCTGAATCGCAACCAATTCATCCAGGATCTGCTTGAGGCAAGTGCGCGGTGTCGTGATGATGAAAAAAACGAAGCCCAGCCTGTTTAGGCCGGGCCTCGTTTCTATTACAACTTTAGAAAGGGTTTGGTGAGCGGTACGGCACTAGCCGCCGGTGGTTTTGCGGGGCCGGTAGTTTTGCGGGGCCGGTGGTTTTGCGAGGCCGGTGGCTAGCGCCATTCCGCCCACAACCTTAAAAGCTAAAATTGACAGAGACTAATTGAGCATTGCTTCGACTTCTTTCATCACTGCAGCAATGTCAAGTGAATCGGCGGCGAAGTCATGCGATGCTACGACTTGACCCTCGTTGGCAACAACGATCGTGACGTCAGCTTCGGGACTGATGCGATAGCTTTCCGGGCCGGTTTCGCTTTCCGCAGCAACAACGACTGGGATGTGCTTGGCACCGGACTGTTCTGCAATTTGCATTGCTTGGCCCTTGAGCGCCGACTGGTCAGCACCCAACACGGTTACCAGACCCTTGAGTTGGGCATCGGTATGGGCGGCGACGGCTTTATCAAGCTTGCCAATCAATTCGTTGACTTGCGCGCCAGCCTTGCGAGTGAACACCATCACCATCGGACGCGAACCATATTTACAACGGTAGCAAAGTTCTTCACCTGTTTCGACGCCATCATCGGCGGCACCGGCAACCTTGGTTACATAGAACGCACCGATCGAATCGCCTTGCTTGAGGCATTCGGTGGCAGTGTCCGCTCCGACAGCGATTCCACAAACCAAGATGGCCGATAACACGCTACCCAAAAACATTCGTGACATGGACAGAAACTCCAAAAAGGGTGGGACAGTACCTCGTATCAACCCGACATGGGTGACAACCGGGCGGGCAGGCCAAGCAATGATTCGACGCTACTTGGCCATGGCGGACATTATCAGCGATTGGCCATCGCGAGGCAACCTCTGGTCCGATTTAGGTGGTCGGCGAAAAAATTGTTGCTAGTGGTTTGCCAAGTATGAAAATTAGGGTCAGCGCAAAGTGTTCTACGACGCTCCGCCGTCGTAAAAATTACGACGGCGGAGCGTCGTAGAACACTGCTGCAACCCTAAAATTAGAGTTTGACAATCCACTGGTTAGCTAGCGGACGCCCGGGCTGTGGGCACTTTGACCCAACATGCCGCCGTGTGAGGCGAAATCGCCGCGTCGATGCCGGTTAAAACGGGGCGGTCGGCTTGGCATTTGGCCTCGGCAATGGGGCACCGCTCGCTAAACGCGCACCCCGGATACTCGCGATTGGGCGAGGGAACTTCACCGCTGAGCACAATTCGCTGGCGCGCGGCCGCTCGTTTTGGATCGGGTATCGGCACCGCCGACAACAACGCCTCGGTATACGGGTGCATCGGATTTGCGTAGAGATCAGCCGCCGGTGCCAATTCGACGATTCGTCCGAGGTACATTACGCCAACCCGCGTCGCGATATGTCGAACCACCGCCAGGTCATGCGCAATGAACAAGTAAGACAGTCCCAAACGCTGCTGCAATTCCATCAGCAAGTTAATGATTTGGGCCTGGATCGACACGTCCAATGCGGACACGGGTTCATCACACAAAATTAACTTTGGTTGCACCGCCAACGCCCGCGCGATACCGATTCGTTGTCGCTGGCCACCAGAAAACTCATGCGGATAACGATTGAGAAATCGCGGATTCAATCCGACCAATTCCAATAACCGAATCACCTCGAACTTGCGATCTTTACCCGCCGCCAAGCCATGCACGGCCAGCGGTTCGCCAATGATCGATGCCACGGTCATGCGAGGATTCAACGAAGCAAACGGATCCTGAAAAACCATCTGCACAATCCGTCGGTGATGCAGCATCGCTGCGTCACTGAACCCCGCGATCGGGACGCCCTGCAGTTCGACCGTTCCCGCAGTCGGTGGTACCAGGTTGATAATCGCTCGGGCGGTCGTCGATTTGCCGCATCCCGATTCACCAACCAATCCCAGTGTTTCACCGAGAGCAATGTCGAACGACACACCATCGACGGCGCGAACAAACCCGCGCTGCGGATTGAATATCGAACCGCGACTAAACGGAAAGTAAACCTTCAAATCCTTGACTCGCAACAACGGCGATTGATTCATCAACGCACCGCCTTGCTCAAGTGATTCGATACCGAAGCAGCACCATCAACCCAGCAAGCCGACCGATGATTCGATTGCACGGTCAAAGGTATCAATTGTGGATCGTTGATTGCACATCGATCAATCGCGACCGGACATCGCGGTCGAAAGGCGCAGCCCGCATCAAGTCGCGTCATGTCCGGCGGTTGACCAGGAATCGAACGCAGCGCTTCGCTGTGGTCGCGATCCAATCGCGGCAATGAATCGAGCAGTCCGCGCGTGTACGGATGGCTTGGCGAGGCGAACAAATCATTCACGTCTGCGGTTTCCACGATCCGCCCGGCGTACATCACTTGGACTCGGTCACAAACGCCGGCGACAACGCCAAGATCATGCGTGATCAACACGATGCTGGTGTTGCGTTGGCGTTGTAAATCAGCGAGCAGTTCGAGAATCTGGGCTTGGATCGTTACGTCGAGTGCCGTGGTTGGTTCATCGGCGATCAACAAATCGGGCTCGCACGATAATGCCATCGCGATCATCACGCGCTGCCGCATGCCACCGCTGAACTCGTGGGGATATTGCCTGAGTCGTTGCTCGGGAGTTGAAATACCGACCAACCCCAGCATCTCGGCGGCGCGAGCGTCGCTGGCGTGACGGGTCAGCCCCAAATGCCAACGCGTCATCTCGGTCAATTGTTCACCGACTGTCATCAACGGGTTCAATGCCGTCATCGGGTCTTGAAAAATCATGCCGATCTTACGCCCGCGAATGTTTTGCAATTCGGATTCACTGGCCGTTAAAAGATCGCGCCCCGCGAACATTGCGGTGCCATGTTCGATGACGCCCGGCGGCTTGGGAATTAAGCCCATCAACGCCAAGTTCGTCACACTCTTGCCGCTGCCGCTTTCGCCGACGATCCCCAGCGTTTCGCCTTTGGCAAGCTGAAACGAGACGCCGCGAACCGCTTGCACCAAACCATCATCGGTTTTGAACCTGACGTGCAGGTTATCAACCTTTAGCAGCGGAGCGATACTCGAATCATTGTCGGACTTCATTCTCGATTCTTCAGTTTGGGATCGAGTGCATCGCGAACGCCATCGCCGAGAAAATTGAGTGCGAACAACGTTAATGCCAAGGTCGCCCCGGGAAATACGACGACCCACCAAAATATTTTCACACTCGAAAGCGCCTCGACACCATCGTTGAGCAACAGCCCCAGCGACACATCCGGTGGCGACACGCCCAATCCGAGGAACGACAAAAACGCTTCGAACAACATCACCGACGGAATTGTCAATGTCAGGTAAACAATTACCACACCCAACACATTGGGAACCAAATGCCGAAAGATGATCCGCGCCGGTCCCGCGCCGACAGTGCGTGCCGCTTCGATGAATTGCTCATTGCGAAGCGACAACACTTGGCCGCGAACGACACGCGACATCGTCAACCAATAGATTGCACCAATGACGAGATAGAAGATCATCAGTTGATTGATTCCCACTGAGTCCAATCGCTGTTTGACGCTGTCCTCGCCCAAGAAGGTAATCAGAAAGATCACGACAAAAATAAACGGAATCGAATAGAGCGTGTCGACGAGTCTCATCATCATCGCGTCGAGCCAACCGCCGACGTACCCGGCCACCGCGCCGTAGCTGACCCCAATCACCAAGCTGACCATCGTTGCGACCAAGCCCACCACCAACGAAACTCGCACGCCCCAGAACACTCGCGCCAACAAATCGCGACCAAGCGAATCGGTGCCAAACACCGATGGAATTGCATAATCGCCAAACGTCGCGACCCGCAGTTTGCACATTTGCCACGCCAAGGGATCAAGCTTGTACCAAAGCTGGTTGAACGGATGCTCGACGATTGCACGGTCTTCGATCACCTTGCGAAGCATCGTTCGCTTTGCCGCATCGGTTTCCAGCGCTAACTCGCTGGTCATCTTTTCGGTTTCGGCCTCGAATAGTCCTAACTCGGCGACGAGCGAACCGTCTTTAAACTCGAGCCCCGAACGGTTGCCCAGCGATGCGGACTTTAATTCCGGTGGCTGCAGGCGACGATTACGCAGGTCCTTGTCGATCGGGCTTTG
This sequence comes from Pirellulaceae bacterium, assembly GCA_041753075.1. Taxonomy (GTDB): domain Bacteria; phylum Planctomycetota; class Planctomycetia; order Pirellulales; family Pirellulaceae; genus UBA6163. The sequence continues at coordinate 12,375 of JBGSVE010000008.1, read as the reverse complement.
CAATGGGATCAGCGGTGTTAGAATCGCCAACAGGCACAGTGTTGCCAGCCCCACAAGCGAGATGGTGGCGGTCTTGCGTTTGCGCAGGCGCCGCCAAGCATCTTGCCACAACGAGACACCGCGAATCGACTTTGACTCGGCCAACAATTGCGCCAAGACGCGCCCGTCCGCGCTGGTCGCTTGCGATCCGTCTGTCTTGGTTAAGTTCGCGGGCATGTCAAAGAGCAATCAGTTCAATTTCACACGCGGATCGATCACGGCGTAGGAAACGTCAACGAGCGTATTCATCACAAATAAAATCACGGTGTAGGTTAATACCATCCCCATCGCCAACGTATAGTCTCGCTGTAGCGCCGCGGCGATGAAGTGGCTGCCCATACCCGGTATGGCAAAGATTTTTTCGAGTACCAACGAACCGGTCAACACGCCTGCGGTCGCGGGCCCCAAGTACGAGACCACGGGTAACATCGCTCCTGGCAGGACATGTTTCAACATCACGGTACGTTTGGGCAATCCTTTGGCAAACGCCGTCCGGACATGCTCGCGAGTCAACACTTCGAGCATCCCCGCGCGGGTCAAGCGTGCGATGTAAGCCGCCACAGGAGCGCCAAGACAAATCGCTGGCAGCGCGACCTGGCGGAGCGTGCCCCAACCACCCGCTGGGAACAGCGGAATGATAAACACAAATAATAAGATTGCCAAACTGGCCAACACAAAATTCGGGATCGCAATGCCCAACACCGCCGCACCCATCATCGCATTGTCCGACGCCGAACCGCGATAAACGGCAGACACTACTCCCGCCGGAATCCCCAGTCCGATCGCGAACACCAAACCTAGGATCGCCAACGACGCCGAGACGGGAAACCCCTCGGCAAGAACACGGTTGACGCTGTAATCTTCCAACCGAATGCACCACCCCAAATCGCCGCGCGTCAGGATGCCGGTGGCATATTGAACGTATTGGACAAGGATCGGTGCATCGAGATTATATCGCGCGCGAAGTTGCCGTTCGATCGCTGGCGGCACGTTGCGTTCGCTGCTGAACGGATTTCCGGGAACGCTTCGCATCAACACAAATGAAACGGTGTAGACCAACCACACGGTTACCAACATCCAAGCAAACCGATTAAGCAAATAGCGAACTAAATCCCGCATCAGGGTTTTCCTTTCGCATCATCGTTCTCAAATCGCAACAATTGCAATGGATGCAAATCTTGCGACGACGGAAAGAAGCCTTTGACGTTCGGTTTCACTAAATTGATAGACGTATAAAAGTAAAGCGGGATCACGGGCATTTCATCGACCCAAATCTGTTCGGCATCACGCAAAATCAATAGCCGCTTCGCCGGATCACCCTCTTTGGCGGCATCGGCGATCAATTGGTCATATTTCTTATTGGACCAATGAGTATTGTTTTGTGGCCCACCACTGACCCACATATCAAGAAAGGTATTGGGGTCAGGGTAATCAGCGATCCAACCGGCACGAGCGATTTGGTAATCGAATTGTTGCACCTTGTCCAGGAAACTGCCCCACTCCATGTTTTGCAGTTCGACGCCGATATTGAGATTGTTCTGCAACTGCTGTTGAATCACCTCGGCGATCGCGCGGTGTCCCTCGAGTGTGTTATACAAAATCGTCAGCTTAGGAATTCCTCGCCCGCCGGGAAAACCAGCCTCGACAAGCAACCGTTTGGCTTCGCCCACATCTTCTTTGAAGCCGACGGCGCTTTGATAACCGGCCAAGCCCGGAGGAACTGCGGTGTATGCAGGGATTTGACCGGTTTTGGTCACCTCGTCAACGATTTCTTGGCGATCGATCGCCATCGCGATGGCGCGGCGGACCAATGGGTTGTCGAGCGGTGGACGCTCGACGTTGAGCCGATAAAAGTAAACGGAAAGTTGCGGTGCATTATAGAAATCCTTGCGCTTCTTTAATTCATCGAGCAATGATTCGGGCGGAGAAGTGACCCAATCGATTTGGCCGGTCTCATACATATTGAGCGCCGTGTTCTGACCTTCGAGCGACAAGAAATCAACCGACTCAAGGCTTACTTTATCCGCCGCGTAGTAGTCATCGTTCTTGACCAAGCGAACCCGATCACGCAGTCGTCGCATGTTCAATCGATAAGGTCCATTGGTGACAATGTTCTCCACATTCGTCCACATCGGGCTGCCATGAGTTTCCACACAATTGCGATTGACGGGAAACAAGGGATAGAACGCGACAATATTGGGAAAGTAAGGAATCGGATCGGTCAGATTGACAATCAGTGTCTTGGCATCAGGCGTTTCGACGCTACCGAGTTTGTCAAAGGCGACCAACACTCCATGTGTCCGCTCGCTGTCGGTATCGGCGACGGGCGAATTCGTCTTCGACGTGAACGTCATCGTCGTTGCCGACGCATCCCAATCTATCGACTCATCGGCGCGAGGCTCGACGACATCAACGACATACACCCAACCATCCTGCCAATCGAGCTCGACCGACTCGTCACGCGATTTCTCTTGCTCGGTTGGCTCCGGTGGTTTGCGAATTTCCTTGAGCGTTCCGTAACGAATCGTGCCGCGAGGATAATGCTTTACATTCGCTGGGCTGGTTGGTGTTTCGCCAGGCCGATCCCACAACTCGACCTCCACCCGATCACCGACTTCGACTGTGCCTTCGTTATATGCCTGGGCATACGGCAAACCATAGAGATGAAACGTGTATTCGCAGGCCGTCGCCGGATGCAGCAATCGTTGCCACGACCAGGCAAAGTCATCGCTGGTCACAGGCGTTCCATCGGTCCAGCGGATGTTGTCACGCAAGTGAAAGGTGTAACGACGTTTGTCCGATGAAAGTTCAAAAGATTCAGCCATGCCCGGTTGCGGCGTCAGCGCTTGCAATCCAGTTTCGGGGTCCGGTTCGCCGGCCGGCAACATTTGCAGCAGCCCTTCGAACAATTCGTACAGCACGCGCCCCTCGATGTTTCCGGTGGCCCGCGCGGGATCAAGCGTCTTGGGATCAGTGCCGGATTGCAGGCTGAACTGGGCCGGTGGCGTGGTTTCAAACAACGATGCCCAGCCGACGGCCACCATCACGGTGACTGCGGCGACGATCAGAAACAAACGGCGAACTTCCGGAGCCAAGCGTGCGTTCCGTAGGGGAGTGAACTCTTGTCACTGCAGGGTAACGCGATGCGGCTGGATCGGAAAGTCCCTGACGGCTTGCGGGACCAATGGCGGGAAATAAGTTACGACTGCGGAGTGTCTTAGAACATTCATTCATTGCGGCATGTCGAGCCGTCGCCAACTGCCGCGAACGATTTGCATTTCTTCGTACCGAAGGAACCCCAACGGCGGATCAAGCTGGCTGCGGCGGTCATCTTCAATCGACATTGGACCTCCCACAACCAGTGTGCCACAGAAAATTGGCCCGCGCCAAACCATTGAGTTGGGCGGATTGTTGGCGGTCCATTCAAACAAGGCGGGCGTGTAAACCAGACCTTCCAGACAACTGGCATAGCAATCGGTCGTGTCGGTGTCGGCAATACCACGATAGGAACTGGCCGGCGGATTGAAGTTGGTGGACGTGGTACTTTCGACTAGCTCACGCTCAATGCCGTCGATGCGGATCATTGACGATGTGATCAGTGCAGCAGCGCCCGCAGCCGGCGGTTTCCAGAGGTTGGCCTTGGTAATTGTGATGCGGCTGGAGTTAATCACGACCAACGTCGCTTCAATGCGGCACTCACAAATGTCCAGCGGTAAACCCAGTGCGTCGATCCAGTAGATGCTATCTTCATCGAGTGTCGTCACATCATTGATTGTTGCCGTGACTCGTTTTCGCTTCATCGTCAACGTGCCATTGACGATTGTTAATGAAGAGTTCGGGATCATCGTGCCGATCTCGATGTAGTCATTGATCAACGATTCAGTTGGCATGGCAATGGGCTGGCCCAAAACAATCGCCTCACCGCGAGCGTTTGCGCTGATCGCCGTCGTTGCTTTCCACTGCGCGGCCGAGGCAACGGCGCTGGTATCAATGGCAACGCTCCCGCCACTGCGGATTGATCCTGTGGTGGCTAAGGATGCGCCGGCGCTCACGATGATGTCACCGCCGCAAGTGATCGAGTGTTCAAGTAGCTGCAGCGGCCGGGCAAGTGGCTGGAGCGTACAGGAGACGCCGCGACTGGCATTACGCACGGTCGCGTAGCATTTGACGACAACGCGATCAGACAAATCGTTCGTTAGATCGCCGTCGTTTTCGCCATCACAGAGGATGGACGTGATTCTCGAGCCGCCGATGCCGACACACACACTGCTTGGTTCGCCGGTAACGCTTGATGTCCGCCATTGCAAATCGGTCGTCGATAACGTGCTGGCGATACGGTGCAGTTCCGAATGCGCGGCGCGCAGCGCGCGAGCCGCATCAAGCTGCGATTCTTCGCTGCGCAATCGCGATGTCGAAATTGAAAACGCTGCGCCCGCCGTAGCCACGACGATCAAGCATGTGAACAGAACGGCCAAATACAAGAAGCCGCGACGCTTGCGAATTCGTTTCATGGATTCACCTGCGGATGGTTCATCACACCAGCGGATCGAATGATTCGCTGATCGCCATCGGCAAATTCAATGGCCACGGATTGCAAATGAATGTCCGCTGGCGCAAACGTGGTATCCAGATTCGACTTCAGAGCGTTGACAAAAACGGTAATGCCGCTTGGCGAGTGAACCGTCACGCTCAGCAAACGAAGCTTAGCACTAAGGTCGGTAGTGATGACATATCCCGGCGACGACGATGCCGAATCAGCATGGTCAATTGTGGTTGTCCGGAGGTATCCAATCGCGTCGGGAATCAATATGCCAAACTTGTCTCGCAGCGTCGTTTCGGTTTGGTCGTGATAGTCATCGACATCGTCCCATGTCGATCGATTGGCAATCGACTCGCCGCTATCCAGTCCGAAAGCTTGCGGTGACGATTGGTCGGGATCGATGTATGCGGCGCACATCATTTCGCTGACCAATTCCTCGGCAAGTCGATTGGCGATTTCACGCTCACGATTTTCAACGTGATAACGTCGCCAAGACGCGGTCGAAGCGAGCGACGTGACGAGCACGGTGCCAACGAGCAGACTTGAGATCACCACTTCCATAAGCGTTAAACCACGACGCATCAGGGCCACCACTGCGCAGCAACCTGCGTCCAAGCCGAGGGGCCGTTGATTGCGAAAACGGCTGGGCCGGCGGTCGTCGGTCGCCCATTGCGAATGGCCACAGCTAGTGTGAACAGGCTATTACTGTTGTCCATTGCGGTCGCCATCGTCGCGTCGGCGTAACCGGCCAAGCCCGCCGTCGCGTTAGCCAGTGGTCGGCCTTGCACCGCCAACACTTGCAAATTCATCGCGACCGCAGGAGTCTCGGTCACCGTGATCGCGACGGGCATTCCCGTACCGGTCGCTGGGTTTGCCGCACCGGAACTCGTTGAAACATGATCGCCGACCATGGACAATGCGATGCCGGTAAAATTCAGCGCGGCGACCGCCATGTTGGTTGTCCCCAACGCATACAAGTATACGTTCACGTTTTCGAGCTCGGTGTTGGTCGCCGTTCGCGCGAACAGGCTGACATGCAAGCCGTTGTCACGGTGCTGAGTCACCAAATTCCAACCGCCGGCGAATGGGCCGACGTAGTTATCATCAGCCAACGTGACCAGCATTTGCAGGTCACCGGCGCGAGTGGCGCGAGGTAGCATGATTGAATGCGACCAGGTTCGTGCGGTCGTGGCGGTTTGCGTCATTGCCAGTAAACGAATCGGCTCGGGCAATGCCACTTCAGGTGCCGAAATCGAATTCTCGCCGCGCAAAGTTAGCGCCGGACCAATTGACAAAAACGAGACCGGCGGGTGGAGCGACTGGCTGCGGACAAGCCCGCTACCGGAAGACGAGTATGTCACTTGCTCATCTTGTCCGTCGCCATCGCGATCCGGCAGCGTCAACTCGATCGTCGAACCATTAAGGCGGATTGTTGTTGCCTGATTGGCTTCTTCGGCAATTCGATCGGCAACCATTCGGATCGTGCTGGTTCGATCGCTCGGCGCGATGGCGTCTTCGAGTGATTGATTGGTGATCAACATGGCCATGGCAAGTCCCGCCACGAGCAGCGATGCGGCCATCATCGCCGCGACCAACTCAATCAGCGTGAAGCCTCCAACGGCATCAACGGGATAATTCTTGACGGGTTTCATCGCTGGGTTTCCAAGGTGCGCCCCGAACCTGCGTTGGAAGTCGCAGTGCCCCAGCCGTGTTGCAATGTGACTTGCTCCGCGTCGCGCCCCGATTGAATCACAAGCGATGAACTCGTGACGGCTTCGCCGTTGACGCGAGGCAGTCCATCGACACCAAAAATAAAAGATGGCGAACCGTTGAACCACGCGGTCAATATTACGGTTGAATTCAGGCGATCTCGCAGGTTGACTGCCAGCAGTTCGCCGACATGTTCGGGATCGGACAATTGCGGGACCGAGTAGCTGGCGTTGGCCGTGTCAAAAACAACTGCGATCGGCGTGCTGCGAGACATCGCCGCGACCCTGGCGGCGGATAAGTGCTGCGCAAGCGTCATCGCAGCCGATCGCAACTCGCTGCGATGATAAAGTGATGCGAAACGCGGCGTGGCGACCGCCGCAACCAGGCCAACAATCATGATCGTCATGACGACGTCAATGAACGTCAATGCAACACGACGCTCGCGGTGATGGTTATGGTGAATCGATTGGATCGTTTGCAGCGGTCGCAAGGTGGGGCTCGGACTGTTTGTCGGGGTGAATCGGCGCGCATAACCGCGCGTTACTCCAACCTACGTCACCACGCCGATATCGTTTTCAAAAAAGCCTAGGAGTGATAAAGTGCAAAATACGACGACGGAGCGTCGTAGAACACTATTTGCTGCGCAGCACCACCAACGACAATTCGGGGCGACAGTGAATTCGAAGTAAGTGCACGCCGCCAAGCCCACGCGAAACGTGCAGGGTTGTCGGTGCTTTAAAAAAATCGCCTGAAGAGAATCGGCTGCCGTGCCAGCTTGGGCTCAGCACTGGACCGATTAGCGGCAATCGTCCTTGGCCGCCATGCGTGTGTCCCGCAAACATCAAGCCTACCCCATGTCGCCGCGCCCACCAAATTCGATCGGGACTATGACTTAGCAACAGCCGGAACGGCGTTGCCAACACACCGCCGGTGCGAACATCGATCTGTGGCGCAGTGAACCAGGGTGCTTCGTTACCAATGATCTCGATCGGCACATCCTTCACCATTGACGCAAGCATCCTGCCGCCAACATCGATCCAGCCACAACTTGTCATCGCGGCGCGGACTTCGTCAGGGTTTGAAACCCGCGTGTCGTGGTTGCCAAGAATAAAGTAGCAGCCAAACCTCGCTTGGCCGCCACCGAAAATATCCGCGAGCCAAGCGATACACGGTTGCTGGTCGACAATGTCGCCGGTCATCACGATCAAGTCAGGCTGCCACGCAGTCGCTTGATCGACGACATACTTACCAAACGCTGCGGCAATATCACCGGTCAAGTGAAGATCGCTCAAATGAGCGATGCGCAGCCCATCCAGTGCAGCAGGCAATCCAACGACGCGTAAGTCAACGTGCTCGATCGACAAGTCAAAGATCTGGTTGCCAGGAATTCGTGATTGCCACTTGCACTTACGCGACAACATCAATGGTTGGTCGAGGACATCGCCCAGGCGAACGGTTTTTACCTCGCGCCGTGTCGCGACCGATTCGACGCCAAAGCATGGCCGCCAAAGTAGCCAGGGGATTCCCAGCACGACCAATGAACCAAGACAAATCACCGCATACCAAACAATCATCGGCTCGGCATGTGGAAAACTCGCAACGAGAATCTCCGGTGCAGACGATTGTTTATACATCCACCAAGCGACAACGATGGGAACCAGCACCGCGCTGGCAACGAAGATCTTTTCGGTTCGCTTGATCGTGCGTCGCGCCAGTCCGGTGGCGTTCAAGCGATTGTAGATCGCAATGTGAAGCCCAAAATGGCCTAACAAGGCCGCGGCAGCGATTAACCAAGCAACCATCGCGGCGCTACGCCAATTCTTTCGGTCGCCCGATGGCAATCAATCGCTCGACCTGCGGTGCGTCGTTGTCTTCGGGTGCAATTGGGCGAGAGGTGAACAAGGCAACGGCAGCGGTGGGCATGATGATATCGGCTTGCGCAAGACTGGAAACTAGTTGCTCCATCCCTGGATTATGGCCGAGGACCAGTAACCGTCTGGGGCGATTGCCGTCGCGGTCGATGGCTTCGCAGCGAACGTGCTCAAGAATGGTTTGGGGCGAGGCCAAATACAACGCACCGCACGACAAAACCAGCGGATCGGTGGACCACTGCGTGCGCATTCGATCGATTGTTTGGGTCACTCGTTTAGCGGTCGACGCCAAAATTACATCGGGAACGGCGTCATGTTCCGACAACCACTTTGCCATCTGGGGTGCATCGCGCCGGCCGCGGGCGTTGAGCGGACGATCGTGATCCGAAAGACCGGCGTCAGCCCAATCGCTCTTGGCGTGCCGCATCAGCGCAAGGGTCCAAGGTCGGTCGCGCGGCGTCACTTCGTTGGCCTGACCACGTCCTTGGCCAATCCGACTTTCTCCATCATCGAAATGACCCACCACGACATGTCAAATTCCCACCAACGATGACCGTGGCGGGCGGCACGCGGTTGGGCGTGATGATTGTTATGCCAACCTTCGCCGTGGCTGACCAACGCCACCAACCAATTATTGCGACTGTTATCGCGGGTTTCATAATTGCGATATCCGGCGACGTGGGTCAGCGAATTGACGGCCCAGGTGCCATGCAAGACAAACACAGTTCGCACAGCCACGGCCCAGACGTACCAGCTTGCGGCATAGCGAACCGCTTCACCGGAAGTCCCACCGACCAAGTAGCCAAACGCGGCACCGGCAAAGGTGAACAACACGGCATGGATCGCGAACACGAAGAACCAACCGCCGTGTCGCTCCATTCGCAAATAAAATGGATCTCTTAATAAGTCGCGGACATAGCGCTCGTAATGAATGGTGCGGTCTAGGTCACGATGACGACAAACAACCCAGCCGACGTGCGACCACAAGAAACTTGCCAATGGCGAATGCGGATCAGGTTGATGGTCGCTGTGTTGGTGATGCAGTCGATGGATCGCGACCCAGCGGGCCGGGCTGTCTTGCAAATTGCACATACCGAAAATCGCCAGCGTGTGCTCGAGCCATTTAGGGCAACTGAATCCACGATGCGTCAACAGCCGGTGGTAACCAACGGTGATACCCAACATGCCAAACGTGAAGTGACCCAGGATCGCCAAAACCAACGCGGACCAGGTGAACAGCCACGGGATAACGGCCAGCAGCGCGACCAAGTGAATGCCGGTTAGCACAATCGCGTACGGCCAAACGATTTTCATCGGTTGTGTCGCTTCGGGGTAATCCAAACGCAGCGGGTCAGCAGCGGCGGAGGCGTCGGCGCTCGTCAACGAATCAACTAGATCAGACGCAAGGTCGACCGAATCAGGAGCAACGGACATGGCACCGACGACGAAAAGGAGGTTAGTTTAGCGGTGAGTTCCCCGCGTTAGTTTAATCATTCCCGCATTTTGACCGCAGCGCCAACCGTGGCGGTTCCAATAAAAAACCGCGTGCAAGAAAACATCCTTGCACGCGGCTTGATTCGAGCGATGCACAGGCGTACAAGATTCTTGCACGCCGAAGGCATCTTACTTCTTCTTTTTGCCCTTCTTGTCGTCGACTTCTTCGGCCTTTTTGACCTTCTTCTTCTTCTTCAACGACACTTTCACGACGCGTACCTTGGGCATACCGACGACATTCATTTCGTCGTCCCAGCGTCCAAGTTCTTGCAAACGTGCAATTCGCTCGGCGCGAGTCAGCACATTTCGTGATTTAATCGCCCCGGCTTGCACCTTGAGGCTACTGTCCATGGTCATAGCAGCACATAACTCCAAAAACGATACGGTTTGGCGAGCCACATAAAATAGCCAGTTTTGTCGATCCTGGCAACGGCGTCCGGGGCGATTTCGCGATTCGAACGCAAAAAACAGAGATGATCAGGTTCCGTTTTTCGTAGAACACTACCGTAGCGCCGCCAAATACTCTTGGCGAACGCCGGCCTTATTCTTGGCCAATCGCAAATACATCGTGTCGCCGACAATTGACGGCGTGGCGAAAATGTCGTCGGCGATTTTGCCGCCGCCAACTGCTTGGTATCGCTGGTGATTGGCCTTGAATGCGAATCCTTGGCCTTGCTCGTTAAAAACGTGGATTACATCTCCGGCGAGGACAGGCGAACTGCTGTAATCGCCGCCGAGACGTTCCCGCCACATCGTTTCGCCATCGCTGGTGCGCCAACAATGGGCCACCCCGGCGTCGGTTACTGCGTAGAGATAGCCGCCGCTTGCCAACATCGATTGTTCGTAACATTTTTGGGGTATCGACCAAACGACCTGGCCCGAGCCGTCGGAGCGAACGCAAGCCGTTTCCGATTTGGGATATCCGCCGCTGGCGAACACCAAATCACCATCCCAGACCGCAGTTCCGCAGGTCGCAAACGCGAGGGCATTGGCGGCCCACAACGTTCGGCCGTTTTGCGGATCGTAGCCAATGATCGCTTCACCGCCGCTGACCAAAATCTGATCGCGACCGCTGACGTTGGCAATGATTGGCGACGAAAAGCTGGTCGCGTTTTTGCGGTTGACCTTCCAAACCGGGTTGCCGGTGGCGCGGTCGTGGGCCGCCAAGAACGATTGGCCGTCGTAGTCCGCTGCGACGATGACAAGGTCGTCGTACAAAAGCGGCGAGGCGGCGTAACCATATTTGTATTGTTGGGGATCAAAGCGACCGATCGACTTTTGCCAAAGCGGTTTGCCTTCGCGCGACAAGGCCGTCAGCCAGATCGCCGACGAGTTGTAAAACGCCGCAATGATCCGCTCACCATCAAACGCAATCGTGGGGCTGGCTTCGGTGTTCTTGGGGTGATTCTCACGCGCCAGCCCGCCTTGGTGAATGATCTTGCTCCAGCGTGGTTTGCCGTCGCTGCGCGCGAATGCCAAAACAGATTGCGTGCCGGCTTGAACATCGGCGGTTGTCAGATAAATCGCGTCACCGGTAACAATCGGCGAACTGTGGCCACGCCCTGGAACCGGCGTTGCCCATGTGACTCGCTCGTCAGAATAGGTCGTCGGCCCCGAGCTGCCCGGCGGTGCGAAATTGTTCGCCGTCGGGCCACGCCAATGCCACCATTGAAGAATCGCATCTTTAGCATCGTCCGCCCGAGCGCTGCCGCCGTGAACCATCGGTAGCGATGCGGCCAAGCCAACCGCAGCGGTGTTACGCAACATTACCCGGCGGCTGGTGGCATTTAAATCTAAATTTCTCATACCAAACAATGTATGCCAACGCTCAGCGGCGATGCTACTGCGCTCGCGGGTGAAAGTTAAGTTTTGCCGCAGCGGGTGCGTCGTGGGTTTCGTGCCTGTTGAGCCAGCGATATGCTGAGTCGGTTCGATTTTCGCACACCAGCCCCACTCAACGGACTCTTTACGCCATGGCCTATTCCCTTCCCGCGCTGCCTTACGCCTACACGGCGCTTGAACCCAGCATCGATGCGCGAACGATGGAAATTCACCACACCAAACACCACCAAGCCTATATCGACAAGGTCAACGCGGCGATCGCTGGCACACCGCTCGAATCAAAATCGATCGAAGCTTTGATCGCCGATATGTCAGCGGTACCGGCCGATAAAATGGCTGCCGTTCGCAATAATGGTGGCGGCCACGCGAACCACTCGCTGTTCTGGACCGTGATGGGACCGAGCAAAGGCGGCGCACCGGGCGGCGACTTGGCTACGGCGATCGAAGCCGCATTCGGATCGTTCCAAACAATGAAGGAAAAATTTGCGGACGCTGCAGCGACACGGTTCGGCAGCGGCTGGGCATGGTTGATCGTCGAGGGCGGCAAGCTTAAGGTCGGTAGCACGGCCAACCAAGATTCGCCACTGATGGGCCAAGCGATCGCGGGGGTTAGCGGCACGCCGATTCTCGGCCTCGATGTTTGGGAACACGCTTATTACCTAAACTACCAGAATCGCCGACCGGATTATGTGTCCGCATTTTGGAACGTCGTCAACTGGGACGCCGTAACCGCACGCATGAAAGCGGCCTAATATTCGGTCCATCAGACTTTGTCGTGGATTTGCCTAGGAACCCGGATTTTGGAGGCATGGCTGCCGTGTCCAATAGTCGTCGCGATGGATGATTCGAGAAAGTCGCCGGCGGGTATCCCGCCGGCGA
>JBGSVE010000007.1:0-88372 GCA_041753075.1 Pirellulaceae bacterium | reverse complement strand
CTTCCAAAGTTGCGTCCCCGCAGAGCTTCAGTCCGCTTCACCCGGCACGTCAATTGTACGGCACAGGATCGTCCTTCAGTCACTTTGGACACGGGAGCCATCCCTCAAAAAATCCAACAGCACATCCTGCCTATCCACGATTAACCCGGATGGACCAATTTTTGGGCAGCCCAGACTCATGTTAAAGCACGCAATTTACTTGACCACTTGTGATTTTTTGACCTGAACAGCTAGTCTTACCAAATAACCAACTATGAAACCTCTTTGCTTCCTTCTGTTTTCCTATTGTCTCGTCGCATCTGCCTGTGCGGCTGAACTTACGCCGACCCATTTGCGTTGTGAGTATCTGGACAATCCGATCGGTATCGATGCGACTAAGCCGCGACTTAGCTGGCTTGTGGAGTCTGAAGGTCGCGGTCAGGCTCAAACCGGCTATCAGTTGCTCGTCGCCTCATCGGCAGACAAGTTGAATCGTCAGGAAGGCGACCTCTGGGATTCGGGCAAAGTTGATTCCAGTCAAACGCTGTTCGTTGAATACGAAGGATCGCCACTGAAATCACGCGATCGGTGTTATTGGAAAGTTCAGGCCTTCAATGCCCAGGGCGTGGCAACGTGGAGTGAGCCGTCGTCTTGGACGATGGGGCTGTTGGACGATTCAAAATGGCAATCAAAGTATATTTCGTATCGTGATGATGCCGCGATTCACACCGATACAAGGAGCCTTTTTCTACCAGCGGCGCGACAGTATCGAAAGGAATTTGCTGCGAAGAAGGAAGTCAAGCACGCCACCATTTATGCAACCGCTTTGGGCATCTATGAGTTGCATCTCAATGGCCAGCGCGTCAGCGATGCGATGTTTGCGCCCGGATGGACCGACTATCTGCAGCGTGCTTACTACAACACCTACGACGTGACCGACATGGTCCAGCAAGGCGACAATGCCGTCGGTGCTTGGGTCGCCGATGGATGGTACAGCGGCTACGTGGGTTTCGGTTTGTTGACGGGTATGGGGACCGAAAAAAATGGTCGCTACACCTACGGCAAGACACCCTCGGTCATGGCGCAGTTGGAGATCGAGTACACCGACGGAACCCGCGAAACGATCGGCACAGATTCAACCTGGAAAGTCACCGGCAATGGACCGATTCAGGAAGCGGACTTGCTCATGGGCGAAGCCTACGACGCGAGAAAAGAAATGTCGGGTTGGTCGACCGCTGACTTTAATGACAGCGGCTGGGAGGATGCGATCTTGGCTAGCGAGAACGGTCATCCAAAAGCGATGTTTTACGAAGCACGCAATCCTAATGAGAAAGGCGGCGGACCCAAGATCACGGGGGCCGAACGTGACTTCGCGTTCAAGCGACCGAAGCTGGAAGCATTCCCCGGTGTGCCCGTTCGCGTCATCGAGGAACTTCCCACCAGAACAGTAACCAAGCGTGCCGAGGGAACCTACACGTTCGATCTCGGTCAGAACTTTGCCGGTGTCATTCGATTGAAAGTCAAAGGTCCAGCGGGACACAAGGTCACGATCCGCTATGGCGAGATGTTGCATCCCGATGGCAGACTGATGACGGAAAATCTACGCAAGGCTCGCGCAACGGACTTCTACATCTGCAAGGGTGATGCCAACGGCGAAGTCTATCAACCTCGCTTTACGTTTCACGGCTTCCAATATGTCGAAGTTGAAAATTTTCCGGGTGAGCCAACGGTGGAGTCGGTAACCGGCTTGGTCCTGCACAGCGCCACGCCAATGACCAGCGCCTTCGCGTGCAGTGATCCGATGGTCAATCAACTGTTCAAGAATGTTGTCTGGACTCAGCGTGCGAACTTTCTTGACTTGCCAACCGACTGCCCCCAGCGTGACGAGCGAATGGGATGGACCGGCGACGCGCAAGCCTACGTCGGCACAGCAGCGTACAACGCCGATATCGGTGCGTTCTACACCAAGTGGCTGCGTGAATTGATGGAATCGCAACGGCCCAGCGGTGCTTTTCCCGGATACGCTCCGTTTCCTTTTCAGCATGGCTGGGACTTCGGTTCGGCTTGGGCAGACGCGGGTGTGATTTGTCCTTGGACGATTTGGCAAGCCTACGGTGACACGCGAGTCATCGAAGACTGTTGGGAACCCATGGTGCGGTTCATGAAGTGGAGAGATGAAACCGCTGTCAACGACCTCGGTATCGCCCACGGAAATGCTTGGGGCGACTGGCTAACGCAAGGTGCCGACACACCGCTGGAGTATATCGACACGATCTACTACGCGATCTCCGCCAAGATGATGGCCGAGATGGCGGATGCCGTTGGTCGCAACGATGAATCCAAGGTGTATCGCGACCAGTTCGAGAAAACCAAAACCGCTTTTCAGGCCAAGTACCTGCGGGATGATGGCAGCGTGAACGTGAACACCCAAACGGCCCAAGCGCTTGCCCTGTTTTCCGACCTGGTTCCCCAGGCAAAACGCGATGGCACGGGCCGTCACCTAGCGAAAATGATCGCTGACAACGGGAACCACATGTCGACGGGCTTTCTTGGCACACGTCCGCTTTTGCCAGTACTTTCATCCGCAGGTCAGCACGATTTGGCGACGTTCTTATTCCAGTCACGCGAGTTTCCGTCGTGGGGCTACGAAATTGCCAACGGTGCCACGACGATCTGGGAGCGCTGGGACAGCTACACCAAAGAAGATGCATTTGGCCGCCACAACGCCGCGATGAATTCGTTCTCGCACTACGCCTTCGGTGCGGTTTGCCAGTGGATGTTTGAAACGCTCGCCGGTATCCGTTCGGACGGTCCCGGTTACAAAAAAATCATCATCCATCCGCAGCCTCCGGCGCGTGGCAGTAACGCCATGCACGAACCAATCGACTGGGTGCGGGCATCGTATGAATCGATTCGCGGGATGATTCGTAGCGAATGGAAAATCGATGGCGAACAGTTTCACTTGAATGTAACCGTGCCCGCAAATACAACGGCCACGGTTTTTATACCGACGGGCAATGCAGACAGCATCACTGAGAATGGCAAATCGCTTGCCGATCATCCGCATGTCAAGCTGCTTCGCAGCGAAGACGGCAGCGTGGTACTCGCGGTGGCGTCGGGCAGTTACCAGTTTGTTGCTGCCAGCGGCGTGCCGATCGCTGACAGCAAACTGCAGACTTCCATCCCCAAAGACACGTCGATCAATCCCGATGACATCGACTTGGTCGGCGCTACCAAATTGGTGAATTGGGATTTCACAATACCGTCGGAAGCGGATATGTGGACCGAGCGGCAAGGCGTTGACGTTGTCCAGCGTGAGGGCAAAACGTATCTGGTTGCAACCGGCGACGATTCGCAAATGGCGACGACGCTTTCGTCGGATCTGGCCGGGCAACTTGTCATCGCGCTGCGAGCGATGCCCACCAAGGGTGCCACAAGTCAATTCTTCTGGGCCAATCCGGCGCGCGGGTTCAACGGCAGTATGCAATCCAAACGCACGCTCACATCATCCGAGCAGGTCCATGATTATTTGTTTACAGTCAGCGGCAATGGACCGGTAAAAAAGATACGCTTCGATCCGTTTGCCACGTATGATAAGTACGCAGATCAAGGCGAGATGCTGATCGAATCAATTACGGTCTATCGATTACAACCACCAACACCTCCCATTGAACGAGCCGAAAAATGAGCGTTTCAACTGCGGTCAACTTACTTCCCGAAGTCGAATCTTTTCTCAGTCGGGGATCGTTCCCCAGCTTCGTCGGCGGCAAGGATTTGCCGGCGGCCAGCGGTCGGGTTGTCGCGACGATTGATCCCGGTTCGGGCGAAAAGATCGCGGACATTCACGACCTCAGCGCAGCCGAAATCGATCACGCCGTGGATGTTGCCAACGACGCGTTCCCGGCCTGGTCTGGACTGTCGGTCAAAGATCGATCCGCGATCTTGTTGCGATTAGCTGACGCGGTGGAAGAGCACAAAGCGATCATCGGTCAAATCGAAGCACTCGATGCGGGCAAGATTTATGCTCAAGCCCAAGGTGACGTGCAAAACTTCGTCGACACGTTGCGATACTTCGTCAAGCTTGCCGGTAATGTTGAGCCACGCACCAAGCTAGACGTGCCTGGATTCGATGCTTGGACATTCAAGCAACCCTGGGGCGCGTGCGGGTTTATCTTCCCTTGGAATTTCCCCTTCCTGCTGATTGGCTGGGGCATTTCCCCGGCGCTGGCCGCAGGTAACACGGTGGTTATCAAGCCAGCGGAAGATACGTCGTTGTCGGCTATCTATTTGGCTCAGCTCGCCAAAGATGTCGGCGTGCCAGACGGTGTCATCAATGTCGTGACGGGGCGCGGAGCCACCGCCGGTGCTGCACTAACAGCGAACAAAAGGATCAAGCGAATGTCGTTCACCGGATCGCCCGAAGTCGGCCAAATGGTGGGCGAAGTGTGTGGACGTAATTTGGTGCCCGTCAAGTTGGAGCTTGGCGGCAAAGGAGCCGCAGTTGTATTTGAAGACGTTGATGTTGCCGACACCGCCGAGAAACTCGTGGGCGCGATCACGTTTCACAGCGGGCAGGTTTGTTGTGACGCCACGAGGTGGTTGATCCAGGAAAACATCTATGACGAGTTTGTCGGTCACTGCGTCGAACAGATGAAGAAGGTCCGCATCGGCCATCCACTGGACCCCAACAGCGATATGGGCCCCGTCGTCAATCCGAAGCAATGCAGTCGAGTGCTTGGATACCAAGAGAAAGGCAAAGCCGACGGAGCGGAAATACTCTTTGGCGGCGGGCCGGCAACCGTCGATGGCTACGAAGGCAACTATGTCAAGCCAGCGCTGATGGCCGGCTCGCTTGACAACGTTGCAGCTCGCGAGGAGATCTTTGGCCCCGTCGCGTTTCTGGCAAAGTTCGAGACCGAAGCAGAAGCGATCGCGATGGCCAACGACACGCAGTACGGTTTGGCGAACAGTGTTTGGACCAGCGACAACGTGCGTGCGGCACGAGTCGGTGAAGCGATGATTGCCGGCAATAGTTGGATCAACGCACACAACGTGTTTGCACATGGCGTTCCGTACGGTGGCGTCAACAAGAGCGGGCTGGGCGGTGGCGTCCTATCGATTGAAACTTTGATGGATTACTACCGCAGCACGTCCGTCGTGCGGCCACTGTAGAGAAATGATTTGATGAGTGCTGTGCGAAGCTTACTTCATCCACGCGATGAAATCATGCAAACGATGGATCGCATCTATCGTTATCGCATGACGACCACGTCCGGCGGCAACTTGTCGATCCGCGACGAAGCGGGCGATATTTGGATATCGCCGGCTCGTGTTGACAAAGGAAGTTTGACGCGAAACGACATCGTCTGCGTTCGCACCGATGGAAGCGTTGATGGTCGCCATCCGCCATCATCCGAATTTCCATTTCATAAAGCGATCTACGCCGCACGTCCCGACATCAAGGCGATCGTCCATGCGCATCCAGTTGCCTTGGTCGCGTTCAGCATTTGTCGCCAGACGCCCAACACACGACTGTTCCATCAAGCACATTCGGTCTGCGGAAAAACCGGCTTCGCTCCTTACGCGTGCCCAGGCAGCGAAGCTTTGGGAGCCAGCATTGCGGCCACGTTTGCTCAGGCGTGTGACAGCGTCATCCTGGAAAATCACGGTGTGGTCGTTGGCGGCGAGTCACTCGCTCATGCCTTCGAACGATTTGAAGCCTTCGAGTTTGCCGGCAAGACTCTCATTAAAGCGAATCAAGTTGGCAAAGTGCGGTTCCTCGACGACGACCAACTTCGATTGGCAGCGGATCGCAGTATTGACTATGAATCATTTGACCCGCCAACGGCGACCTCCGAGGAACGCGAACTGCGACGTCAGCTCTGTGAGTTCATCCGCCGAGGTTGCCGCCAACGGTTGCTGATCAGTACCGAAGGCAGCTTTTCGGCGCGGCTCGGTGACGACGCATTCTTGATCACGCCGACGCGTCAGGATCGCGAGCGGTTGCGAGTTGATGATTTTGTGCTGGTGAAATCGCAAGCTCGCGAGCGAGGTAAGCTGGCCAGCCGCGCCGCCGTTGCTCACCAAGCGATTTACGACAAACATCCTGGCGTCCAAGCGATCGTGTTTGCACACCCAGTGAACGCGACTGCGATGAGCGTCACCGACTCACCATTCGATGTTCGCACGATTCCTGAAAGCTACGTTTTTCTACGTGACGTCAAGCGAGTGCCGTACGGAACTCAATACCGAGACGACGGACAGATCGCGGACTACGTCTCCGAAAAATTTCCGGCCGCGATGCTCGATAGCGATGGAGTCGTGGTGACCGGACGCAGCGTGCTTGATGCCTTCGACCGTTTGGAAGTGCTTGAGTCGACCGCCGAAGCCGTCATCAACGCGCGATCGGTTGGCGAAATTTCGGTGATGCCCAACGCCGTTATCGACGAACTAAGAGCAGCATTCAATCTCGGATAAGTCGTTGTTCAGCGGCGTACTCAAAAAAAGTTCTGGATAAAATCGCTTTTTTCCAGAATAAATTGGCTATCTGGGCGAGAAATCACTATGTTCGGTAGTTAGCGGAGGATTTCTCCACGCTAAGTCTAGTTTTAAGCCTTTTTCGAGGAGTTTGTGAATGCAAAGATCTTCGTCTCGTCGTGGTTTCACGTTGGTGGAACTGCTTGTCGTCATCGCCATTATTGGTGTGATGGTCGGATTGTTATTGCCCGCCGTCCAAGCGGCTCGCGAAGCGGCTCGCCGCATGAGCTGTGGCAATAACATGAAACAAATCGGTTTGGGCCTGCATAACTATCATGCGGCCTACAACAAGTTGCCCTATCAAAATCAGGGCACGTATGAGTTGAATGCAAATGCGGGTGGAACAATGGCGGTCGGTGCCGGGGCGAACCCAAGCAACAACCGCCGCCGGTTGAGCTTTCTAGCTGGCCTGACGCCATTCGTCGAGCAACAAGCGCTGTGGGAGCAAATCAGTAGTCCTTACGCGTTCAAGGCGAACGGCACTCAGTTGCCTGCGGGCCAATTCTGGGCAGCAATGGGTCCAGCACCTTGGACCACGGATTATGCTCCATGGGTGACGGACGTTTCGACGTTCCGTTGTCCCAGCGACCCGGGCGTTGGCTTGCCAGCTTTGGGGCGAACCAACTATGTCGCCTGCCTTGGTGATACGACCGACTGGGTCAACGAGGGCGGCTCGCAGTGGAACGGTATGAACATGAATTGGCCGGACAATTCACAACGTGCCCGCGCATCCTGCCGGGGTGTGTTTGTTTCGCGAATGCAACTTGGTTTGCGCGACGTGCTTGACGGCACCGCCAACACGATTATGGCTGGCGAAGCTTCGTCGGACCTTGGTGATCGTGACAAGTCGACGGCACCGTCGATTACGAATCAACCGTGGGCCGATGTTCATACGATGCCACAGTTGTGCCAATCGAAGATGCAGATCGATCCATTGCGTCCGCGGTTCTGGTGTCCCACGGCCGGCGGGACCGGTTGCACAGCGCCGACATTGCCGGGCGTCAACGCCAACCAATATCGTGGTTACCGCTGGGCCGACGGTGCGCCGTTGTATACCGGCTTTAACACGATCTTGGCTCCCAACCGTGAAATCTGTTTCGGCGGCGGTGATGCCTCGACTGGCTATCTGCCGCCCAGCAGTCGCCACCAAGGCGGTTGCCACGTGATCATGGCTGACGGTGCGGTGAAGTTCATTACCGATTCGATCGAATCGGGCAATCAAAATAGCCCCACGGTTCACTTCAACCTGGCCACTGCGTTACCACCAGGCTCCCAAAGTCCGTTCGGACTATGGGGATCGTTGGGAACTCGCGGCAGCAAAGAAGTGCTGAAGTCTGAGTTCTAAGCGTCACTGAGTTCAGTGACATGCTACCAATCTGACCTCTGGCGCGCTCGGCGTGCCAGAGGTTTTTTTGTGGGGCGCGATTACCAGTATTGACCGACGCTTTCGCAAACCAACTTGCACACTTCGGCGAGTCCGCTTTGAATCATTCCGGCGGTGCCCAACTTGTCGCCAAGGCCGGGCAATGACAACGTTAAAAAGCCAAACATTATCAAACCGGCAATCATCAATTCGGGGTTGCCGCTGTGCCGTCGGTACGCACCAATACGCGGGAACCACGGCGCCTTAGGCTGGGGCGTCAAGTCTTGCAGTCGGCGCAGGCCAAGTTGCACACGACCGTCCGGAGCGTTGAACATCCACTGGGCCCAGACTTCGGTGACTTCATTTCCCGAATGCAAAATCCAACGCGGTCCGACTTGTAACTTGCGAACGTGTTTCGGCTCGACGAGCACTGAGAATCCGTCGATCGATTTGTCCTGCAACTTGGCTGGGACTTTTTTGCCAAGAATCACAATCGTCGCTACGGAGTCTTCTTCTTGCACGGGGCAACGAAAGAAATGCGGATCGTGTTCGTTGGATTTGGCGTGACGCATGGGAGAAGCTCGCGGACATTTGTTGATAAGTAGGTCACCACGGGAGTTTAGGTGACGCCAGAGGCGAATAACAACGGTTCCCACAAAGTTTCTCCAAGTTCCCAGGTCGGCGGTCGTTCTCGGTCTCGACTTTAATGTTTGCGCCAAATTCGCGGGCTGCAGGCTGCCGCAAAAGTCGCGACCTTGACGATTATCTGCATGATTCGGCTCGCAGCGATTCGTCTGCCGACGACCGTCCGCGACGGTCGATCTTGATTCAGCGGTGTTATCCCGCAGGAATTGAAGTTTTTCGGGCCAAAGGCCCATCCCATTTACCTAGCCCGGCCCAACGGGCCGGATCACACAAACGATACGTATACAGAGGGCCAACGGCCCGACTGATCGGTTGTTCAACGGATACCCAGGCCGTCGGCCTGGGCTAGGTAAACTAATGGGGCTTTGCCCCGCAAAAATGCTTCAGAGTGTTGCCGAGAACACTAGTCCAGCAAAGCGAAGTCGTCGCATGATAGTTCAAAAAATCACTTACCCAATCGCCGGTCTGATATTGCTCGCACTTGGCATTGTCATAGCTCCGGTGCAGGGACAAGATCGACTTGACGCTGGCAAACCGACTCGATTGCCAGCGGTTGCGGCTGATGTGGTTGCGGCTGATGCAGACGATTTGCTGGGTGATTCGGTCGGCGACGTATTGCTTGACAACAATGCGGATGAGGTTGATGCACTGGCCCTGCCGCTGCCGACACCGCGACGCGAACCAAAGTTGTCGATTGATGCTGCGGCTAAGGTCACCGTTGATGAGCTTGAAGCGGTCTATCCCTCGGCGCAGACGTGCGCAAAATGCCACCCCACGCACTACAACGAGTGGCGGTCCAGTGGTCATGCCTATGCCAGTGCGTCGCCAATGTTTCAATGTTTCGAGCAATCGATGCAAGATTTGACGCAAGGTACCGTGGGATCGTTTTGCGTTCGCTGCCATGCTCCCGTTGCTACTCAGCTTTGTACGCCGCCGTCGGCATCATGGTTGGAGGCACCGACGGTCATTCGCGAAGGGATCACTTGCGTCGCTTGTCACCGCATCAAAGAAGCGGTTGGACGAACCAACGGGGACCGCCGCATCGAGCCGGGCGATATCCATGCACCAATCTATGGTGCGACCGATGGCAGCGGTGTTCGCAACGCAATCTCGCAGGCCAACGAACTCAAACTGAAACTCAGCCGCGATGACAGCGGTCCTGGCCAAGCGATGCACCAACATTGCGGGCCGTTCGAGCCGATTGCGCAGAGCGACTTTTGTGCCTCATGCCACCAAGTCGCCGTTCATCCCGGGATTTGGCTCGAGATTGTTCATGCACAATATCGATCGGGTCCGGCTCATGATAAAGGTATCACTTGCCAACAATGTCACATGGGGTCCGAACCGGGCAAAGCAACGGGTTACGAATTTGCACATGTGGCGAAGTTGAATGACAAACCATTCGGCGAGCCACGTAAGCATTCGAATCATTTATTTTGGGGTCCCGGTTACTCGATCGCCCATCCAGGCGTTTTTCCTCATAACCCGGACGCGAGTCGATACTCGCCGCGACAATGGCTTGAGTTTGATTATCGCGCCGGATGGGGAACGCCGGAGTTTGAAGATGCGGTGCCCGCGGGTTGTGTGTTTCCGTCGCCGTGGGATCATCGCGATGACCGAATCGATGGTCGCAAAGTAATTGATGCGAACCTTCTCAAGCTGGACGAAAAACGCGCCGCCGCAACGTTGACGTTGGCCGCGGGGGCACGCGTCGATGGTCCGCATTTCGACGCCGCGCCCGTCACTGTCGCGCCGTTGAGCTTTTCCTATCGCGTGGCCAACATCAGCGAGGGTCACAATCTGCCCACCGGATCGCTGGGTGCGCAACCGCAAATGTGGCTCAACGTCGCGCTGATTGATCCGCAAGGCAAACGAATTTGGGAAACCGGATATCTCGATCGCAACGGTGATCTGGCGGATTTGCAATCGGTCGAAGTCAACAAACATCGACTCGATCGCGATGCGCAGTTGTTCAATCTGCAGACGAAGTTTTTGATCAACAACATTCGCGGCACCGATCGCGAAGCCGCCGTGCCGCTGAACTTCAGCCTCGACCAACTCGTGTTCTTGCGGCCCGGTGCGGTACCGGTCAGCGTGCTGAATCATCCGCCGCTGATCCGTATGGAAGCGCATTCAATCGCACCGTTGGACCACCGGATTGCCCACTACAAAGTGCCGGCGGAATTGCTGTGCAAGCCCGGGTTGTATCGGCTGAGCGTGCGACTGCGCAGCCGCCCTGAGCCGCCGTATTTCATGCGTTTGGTCAAGGCGACGCCGGAGATGATTCGACGTTTGAACGAAAACATTATCGATATCGAAACCAGCTCGCACACGTTTAAAGTCCGACAGTAATCTTCCGTTCGATCCTTAGTCTTTATGAATTGTCCTTCGTTATTCTCACCGGCCTATCGACGCGATGTAATCATCGCCTTAATGGCGGTTGCGCTGGCGACGATTGGGGTCAACGTCGCCGCTGCGGAATCGATGGCGAAGGCTTCGTTGCCGGGTCGGTTGCCGAGCACATTGACGAATAATTCGGGCACCGCACAAGCGCCAATTGCTAAACGACGACCGATCCGTTTGCCTGGTCCATCGCCGCTCGAGCAGCCACTGAGGTTGCCAATGATCGAAATGGCACCGTCTGCGCTTGAATCACCAAGTTTTGATTATTGGCAACCGCAAAGTTTGCCAAGTCAACCAACCGGCGACAGCGCCAAGTCGGTCCAGCGAGTCGGTTATTGGGAACCCGAAATCACGGACCCCATCACCTTCGCGCCACCGCTTTCGGACGTGATGGCCCATTCACACAGCGATGATTTCTCGGCGACGCCGTTACCGCCCGCTTCAATGTTGCACGATCCTTCGACTGAGCAATCCGTGTATGACAATAAACACGCGGTGCCAACGCAGCGACCGCTGATCGAATGGGGCCGACGATTTTACGGCAGCGGAATTACGCCGCCGAGCGAGACGTGGTTGGGCGAAACGAATTTGGTTCAACAGCAGGTCTATTTGTACGGAGATTATCGTACCGGCATCGCCTCGGGGCGCAATGACTTTGGGCGAATTGACAATTGGGCCAGTCGTTTGAACCTGGACCTTGATTACCGGATCACCGCCACCGAACGCTTTCATGCGTTCTTTGGTCCACTAAATCGGGCCAATCAATTCTCGCGTGTCGAGTTGGTCGACGACGAGCTTGAGTATCAATCGTTTTACAATCTCAACCCGGTCACCGCGTTCTTCGAGGGCGATGCCGGCGCGTTGCTCGGCGGTGCGGCGGGCACGTCGTCGCCAGCCGAAGTGCCGATCACCGCGGGGCTGGTGCCGTTGGTTTTTCAAAACGGCGTGTGGCTCGAAGATGCGGTCAGCGGTGTGGCGGTGGCAATTCCCGCGCGGCACAGTCGGCTGCTGAATTGGTCTAACTTCGACGCCACGTTCTTTGCGATTTTTGACCAGATCAACAGTCCGGCGTTTGGCACTGACAACCACGCTGCGCAAGGCTTCGGCACCGCGTGGTTCATCGATGCGTACGGCGGCTATATCGAAACCGGCTACGCGTACTTGAACGATCGCGACGACTTAGGCCGCAGCTACCATAACGCAACGTTCAGCTTCACGCGCCGATACTTTGACAAGATCAGCAACAGCGTCCGCGTGATCGTTAACACTGGCCAAGATCTTGATAAGCAAGATCGCACGGCCGACGGCGTATTGTTGCTGGTTGAAAATAGCCTCGTCACCGCCGAGCCTTTGACCGTGGTGCCGTATTTCAATTTGTTTGCGGGCTATGACCGTCCGCAATCGGTCGCGCGGGCGGGTGTGTCCGGCGGTGTGTTGCGAAACACGGGTATCAATTTCGAGATCGATGGGCTCAACGGATATCCGACGCTGGATTCGACGGCGGCGGACACGGCTGGTGGTTCGCTGGGTGTTGATTTGATTGGCGATGATCTCGATAGCCAATGGTTGCTCGAGGCGTCTTACCTGACGACGACCGGGAATCGTTCATTTGTGTCCGGCGATCAATTCGCACTGGGTACGCGATATCAAGTAGCGATTTCGCATCGCTCGATCATCCGCTTTGACACGATGTATGGCTGGAAGGACGACGGCGATGTGTACGGCAGCCGGTTCGAGTATCGCTGGAAATTTTGATGCAAATTATAGAACCATTTCTCAAATTTGGAAACGCCGAACTTGGGCTCGCCGTTCCGGGTTGGGGGCAATTTCGCTAAAGTACGCTCACGTGACATTCACCGGCGAAGCGTAGTGCTGCCGCAATGACCCTTGATGATTGAACATGACACATTTTATCGAACAAGCGATCGACGCTGATTTGGCCGCCGGACGCTTTGACGCCGTCAATACTCGTTTTCCGCCGGAGCCAAACGGTTATCTGCACATTGGCCATGCGAAAAGCATCTGCTTGAATTTTGGGCTGGCGCAAAAATACGGCGGCACTTGCAATCTGCGTTTTGACGATACGAATCCGGCCAAGGAAGAAGCCGAATACGTCGAATCGATTATGGACGACGTTCGCTGGTTGGGCTTCGAGTGGGATGAGTTGCATTACGCGAGTGATTACTTCGAGCAACTGTACCAATGGGCCGAGAAATTGGTCACCGACGGCAACGCTTATGTTTGCGATTTAAATGGCGACCAAACGCGCGAGTATCGCGGCACGTTGACCGAGCCGGGACGAAACAGTCCGTTTCGTGATCGCTCGGTTGATGAAAATTTAAAATTGTTTCGGTCGATGCGTGCCGGCGAGTTCCCCGATGGGGCGCGGACGCTGCGAGCGAAGATCGACATGGCGTCGGACAATTTGAACTTGCGCGATCCGGTGATGTACCGAATTCTGCGCGCTCATCACCACCGGACCGGCGACCAGTGGTGTATTTATCCGATGTACGATTGGGCGCATGGCCAGAGTGATTCGATCGAGAACATTTCGTTTTCGATTTGTACGCTCGAGTTCGAGAATCACCGACCGCTTTACAATTGGTTCTGCGAAAACCTGCGGATTCATCAACCACGCCAAATTGAGTTTGCGCGATTGAACGTTACCTACATGGTGCTGAGCAAACGCAAGTTGTTGCAATTGGTCAAGGAAAAGCACGTCAGCGGTTGGGACGATCCACGCATGCCGACGATCAGCGGATTGCGTCGTCGCGGTTATACGCCGGAGTCGATGCGGAACTTTTCTGCCGATGTGGGTATCGCGAAATTCAATAGCACGATTGAAATTGTGCGGCTGGAGAATGCGATTCGTGACCACTTGAACCAAGTTGCACCGCGCCGGATGGCGGTACTTGATCCGGTCAAATTGACGATCACCAATTGGCCCCAGGATGCGGCGGGCAAAGACGTGGTCGAAATGGTTGCGGCGACGAATAACCCCGAAGATGAATCGGCGGGTGTTCGCGAATTACCGTTTTCAGGTTCGTTGTTGATTGAGCAAGAAGACTTTCGCGAAACCGCACCAAGCAAATTCTTTCGGCTGAAGAAAGGTGGCGCGGTGCGATTGCGAGCGGCTTACATCGTCGATTGCCATGACGTGGTGAAGGATGCCGAAGGTAATGTGGTAGAAATTCTTTGCACGTATGATCCCGCGACAAAAAGCGGTGAAGACAATTCGGGACGCAAAGTCAAAGGCACGATTCACTGGGTCAGCGAGCCACATGCCGCAACTATCGAGGTGCGTTTGTACGATCGGTTGTTTACGGTCGAGAACCCGGAGTCCGCCGAGGCGGGAAAAACGTTTTTGGATTTCATGAATTCGCAGTCACTGCAGGTTGTCACTGCGAAGGCCGAGCCGAGTTTGGCGGCAGTTACCGTGGGTGACCGAGTGCAGTTCGAGCGACTGGGGTATTACAGCGTCGATCGCGATAGCCAACCATGCCAACCGGTGTTCAATCGCATCGTGCCGCTGAGGGATACATGGGGCAAGATCGAGGCAAGGGGTTAGGGGATTGTCGCTAATATGAAGAACGGTTGGCTTAAGCCGGGGTTCGTAAAACTCGTTGTTTGCGGCGACGGCGAGCGATGACGCCTGCCGATAGCAGTGCTAACAATCCGCAGGTTGCGGGTTCGGGCACTGCAACGGCGGTGTAGCTGAGGAAGACGTCGTTGGAATTCAGGGTCCAAGCAAACGCACCGCGCGTTGCCAAGAGAGCGTTGCCGCCGCTATCCAATCCGACGTTGAGCGTTCCAAACACGGTTGGCGATGGGGCAGCGACATTGTCGAACACCAACCATTGGCGATTGTCATCCCAGAATGAATCAGCGAACAACACGTTTGAGCCGGCACTGTTAAAGCTGAGGTTCGAGATGGCACCGGAGTTGATGTTCAAGACGCCGGTCGTCAGATCGACGCCGTCAAAGCTGACGCCACGACCGGCTTCGGTGTTGCCAGTTAGTTCCCAATTGAAAACTGACCCGCCGTCGTAGTTGACGTTGCTGGCGAACGTTTGCACGCCGGGGCTGTTGCCGGGATTGTGCGAGCCGCCATTTTGGAACGTAACATCGCCACCAAGGAAACCGCTGCCTGAAAGAATCCCGCCGGACTGGACTGTGACCGCACCGGTTCCCGTGCCGCTGCCGACGGTATTGTTGACGGCTAGGTTGCCGGCAACGATCGTTGTAGTGCCGGTGTAGGTGCTGGGACCTAGCAATCGTTGAGTACCGGTACCGACTTTGACGATCGAAAGCGGACCGGCACCGACACCGTCTTCGATCACGCCGTCGAAGGTACTCGAACCGTTGCCGTTACCGATGGTCAGCGTCTTGGCGATGGCGGTCGTGCTGGTGATGCGGCGACTGGAGCTTGGCGTGGCATTGTTTGGCATGGTGCCACCGTTTGCAACGCCGATCAGTGCGTTGACCGTCTGTGTCGCGCCGTCGCACACATACGTGCCGACGTCATTGCCATTGCCGGTGCTCGTGTTACCGACACCGTTGCCAATTTGCAAGTTGCGATTTGCGGCAAGCGAATCGCTAACTGTCGTTTGAAGAGTGCTGAAGTTCTGCACGACAACATTGCCGACATCGTTGTTCGCTGCGGTCAAGACGAGCGTCCCGCCGCCGCCATGAACAGTCAATTGGCCACCGTTGTTGTCGATCGCTTGGTTGATCATCATCGTCGCACCAGCGGACACGTCAGCGGTAATCGTACCGCCCGAGGCAGTGCTTCGTTGGACCAAGCCGAGATTTAAGACCGTGCCTGCCCCCGCGGCACCAAAGCGATAATTCTGGGTGCTGTTCAAGGTGACCACGCCGTTGATCGTGTTATTGCCGGCGCTGGCAGAGATTGCGCGTCCAAATGGTGAGGCATCACCGGTGCCTTGGATCAGAATATTTTCACCGATCGTCACATTGTTGCTAAGTTCCAACCGACCGCCCGTCGTCGTGCCGGCGTTGAAGTTAATGATGGTGTTTCCAGCGGTACTACCCAAGCCTGAATTGTTGGTGACGGACAAAACTCCGGTGTTGATGTTGGTCACACCGTCGTAGGTGTTCGCACCACTAAATGTCTGCACGCCCGAAGTGGTGCGATTGATCGTAACCGAGCCGATACCGCTGATGACGCCAGCGAAATTGGTGTTGCCGCTGCCGGCCAGAATCAATTCCTTGTCACCGAGCACAACCGATGACGCGTTTACGCCAGCGAGTGAACGGATCGATGAACTGGTTGCGGTGACACCGGAGATGTCAAACGTCGCGGCGGCGCTGGAGACGTTCACGGCGGAGCCGATCGGCAAGGCACCGGCACCGGTAAGTGCGAGCACACCACCACCGATGGTTGTGCTGCCTGTGTAAGTGTGGCCGTTGTCGGTTAATGTTTGGACTCCAGCACCGTCCTTCGTAAGGTTTAACGCCCCGGAAATTTGGCCGGAGAAGGTTGTATCGCTGTGCAATGCACCGGTCGTCAGAGTGACTATGGTCGCCCCGGCATTAGTGATGACGCCAGTACCTTCCAGAGATCCGATCGTGTTACCGAAGTTGTTCAGATCGACCGTTCCCGCAGAGCCAATCTTGATGGCGGAATAGAGTGGGTTACCTGCGGAACCGTATTGCAACACGCCCGCATTTACATTCGTGGGCCCTGTGTAAGTAGCAGTTCGCACCTGCAACGTACCTGTGCCAATTTTAGTTAGTTCACCAGGACCAGCGATCGTACCAGCCGTCGTCAAAGTCGCTCCGGCACCAACGTCAAATGTGCCGCCTGCACCGTTCAAATTGATCGCACGATTGTTGGTGCCGACCGCACCGTTGAATAGTCCGACGTTGCTGGTCACACGCAGCGTTGCATTATTTAAGTTCAACGTCTGGCCGCTTGCTTCAGCACCGAGGTTGGCATTGGCAGCGATCGTCGTGACACCGCCGTTGAGATAGGTCTGGCCGGTGTACGTGTTCGTTCCCGTGAGCGTCAAATCGCCGCTGCCGCTTTTCGTCAGTGTACTGGCCCCGGCACCGTTGACGATCGTCGAGTTGATGGTCAAGCCACCGCTGTTGTATTGGTGGATAATGAGGTCGGAGTTAGTCGTCGTATTGCTTCGCAACGTACCACCATTGATTTCCACCGCGTCGATACCGGTGACAAGTAGTCCGCCAGCGGTCAGCGTGTGCTGGAACGTGTCGTTGTTGACAGTCTGCAGATTCCCGCTTGTATTTTCGATTTTTAACGTGTTGGTAGTCGTGTTCGCAGTCAAAGCAAGTGAAGCGTTTTGGACTCGCGACTGCAGCGTGTTGGTTCCTGAAGTCGCGGCGGCAGTGTAGGCGGTTGTGCCGGTGATGACCGTGTCGCCACCATTGACTTTGGTAGCCCAATCGACGTTGCTTCCATTGGTAACAGTGATGCGAGCTTGCCCGGTCAGAATTCCGTTTGTGACATTCGAATCGGAGTCGGCGATACTGTCACCCATGATATTGAGCGTCGCGCCGGCGTTGTTGCCGTTGAATGTGTTCAAGCGGAAGCGTCCCGCCACTTCGCCGCCGGTCTTGGTCAGAGTCGAACCACCGGAGATAAGCAATGCTTCGCGGAAGACTTCGGCGTGAGTCGTACCGGCTACACCGGCGTACTCGAGCGTTCCGCCGCCCAAGACGATTCGCGAGTTGTTGCTGATGATACTATTGTTCGAGGCGGCGTAATCGAGCTTGAGTGTGCCCGCTGTCACCGTCGTATCACCGGCGTAGCGATAGCGGAAACTGGCATCGGCCAAAAGAGTCGTGGTGCCGGTGCCGCCTTGGGTTAGACCGCCAAGGCCCGAGACATTATTAGTGAGTGTGAAATCGTCACTGCGTTTGACCGCGAGCAACGCCTGCACGCCGAGGTTGATTTCGGCCGACCCCAGTGATCCCGAGGCATTGGAATTACCCAGTTGGATGTAGGAGCCGTTGGTGTTTTGACCAGGCAACTGGCTGCCCATTGCGTTGGATTGACTACCATTAACGAAAACAGCCGAAACATTGTCGTTGGTGCCGGTGATGATCAAGCCGCCTTCGTGAACGTTAAGCGCACCGCTGAACGTATTGTTGGCCAGGAGTTGTGTGGTGCCGTTACCGGATTTGGTCAACCCGATCGCACCGTTGGCACCATTGGCGACGACGGCATCGAGTCCAAACCAGCGGCTGTTGCTACCACGGTAGTGAACCACGGTCAGGTCCGCACCGGGCGTCGTCACTGATCCACCGCTAAGAAACGATCCAGAGCTGTTGTTGATTGGTGAAACCAGAATACCACCGGTGGTTAGGGTGGTACCGCTAAGTTCAATTCCCGTTCGCGCGGTACTGCTGTATCGCAATGACGCGATAGACGTGTTTGCCGACAGCTTGATGTCGTTGGCGGCACCGCCCGCAGCGATGGTCGTGATATTTGCCCCCGTCGTGAATCCCGTTGTCGTCGAATTGGTGTAGGTGGCGGCAACGATCGTGTCGTTGGCCGCATTCTTGGCCGCCCAGTCCGTTCCGCCAATCGTCGCGTAGGCAACGCCATTGATGTCGGTCAACAGCGAGCTGGCGGTGCCTGTGCTGGTGCGGACAATTGAATTCGCATCGAGCACCGTAGTGATATTGGTGGTGCCAAAATTGATCACACTGCCGCTGTCACGATCCAGGGCTCCGAGATCAAGCGTCAAAGCTTGTGGCGTCGTCGTGTTTGGCAACAGAATGATGCTGGCCGCTGAATTTGCTTCGAGAATCGTGCCATTGAAAGTTTGACTGTTGGCCTGCGTGGCACTACCAACTAGTCGCAACGTGGCGAGTGATCCGTCGGAAGCTTCGTTGGCACCATCGATCGATTGGTTAGAGCGCCGGAAGAACAGCACGCCATCGTCGGCGTTGGGATCGTTGCCGACAAAGCCAGCGTTGTAGAGGATATTTTCGGAGGGCGACGCCGCGTTGGCAAAATTCAACTCGATTGTGCCGCGACTGTGCGTCGTGCTGCCTGTGTAGGTGTTCGCACCGGCGAACGTTTGCTGAGCAAATGACGAACTGTTGTTGAAGTTGTTGCCTTGTTGCAAAATTCCGATTGTCGCCAGCGACAGCTTCCCGGCACCGTTCGAGATATTGCCTGTGTGGACCAAGCTCGTGCGGTTCACCGACAAGTTGAATACGTTGCTGGCAGTTGATGTTGAATTGTTCACGGACAAAGCGCCGCCGATGGTTGAAATCGTTTGCGCGGTTCCATTTAGATCGAGCAAACCACCACCGCTGAACGTCGATGGTTGGGACAAACGATTATTGCCAACCACACGCAGCGTGCTGCCCGCGTTAATGGTGTTGTCGTTGAAACCGCTGAATGTGCCACCGAAGACTTCGACCGTCGTATTGCCGTCAATGGTAAAGCCAATCGAACCGTTATTGCCGCTTAGCCGCAGTGTGCCACCGCCGTTGATTTCAACGTTGTTGTCGACTTGGCCGCTGCCTGCGCCAGTCACAAGTGCACCGCTGTTGCTGCCTTGAATCCCGTTGGAAATGGTCGCAGTCAAGCCGCTGCCGACCGTGATCGAACCGCCGATGGCGCCGTTGTTGACGAACCGCAGCGTGCCTGAGCCTGAGAGTGTGTAGCCATCGGTGTTAAAGGTCAAATTATTCACAGCGGTCGTCGTGCTGTTAGAAATCTGAGCGCCGCTGGCGAATGTGTTTAATGTCACGGTACCGCCGGCCGCACCACCGAAAATCAATGTGTCGGTTCCCGCACCGTTGAGTACCGAACTCCAAACGTTGTGCGTCGTTGCGGACGAATCGGTGGGGCTGGTGGTGAAATTTGCGGTCGTTGTGTTCCAGGTGCCGCCGCCGCCATCGAGCACGTCGTCGCCGTTACCTGAACTCGGCACCGGCTCCCAGTAATAATCCACGGCCAAAAGTGGCTGGGCGATTTGGGCAGACAAGAAGGCCAGCGCTAGGGCGAAACGCATTGTTTTCAAGATAACGATCCGCCGCAGAAAGGACGCTGCGAAAAAAGAATAAGGTGTAACTAACCAACGATTGAGAACAGACGACAGCATACTAATCAACGAGAGGCACTAGCTACAAGCAACCCAATCGCTACTTTTTACCAATTTTTACGGAATTGAGTGGTCTTTGGAACGTCGAATCAATAACTGGCTCAGTGGCAACGGCTTTGGCGAGATCGCTCGCACGCCGCCCGTCGAACTGTAGGCGGCGATAACCAGTTTAGATACAATTTTAGTAGCTGTTTTGACCTTGGCCATAGTTCTCTCGGCAATAATTGGGGCTAACGCACAACGGCTAATGAGAGCGACACCAGACTTTTGGATGCAACGCGGCACCAGCGATGAAGCACCCTGATGATCCGGCGACCAGACCGAGCGTCGAAGCGAGGTTGATCATTGTCCAAGATGCACCCCAGGTTTGCCCGTATTTGCCAGACATGACGGCGCGAATGCCGTTGCGATTGCCCGTCGGTAGGCTGCGCGGCTCGACGACCGACGATCTGCTGGCCCGCGGGTTTCGGCGCAGTGGTGATTTTGTGTACCGCACACAGTGTCCCAGTTGCTCGGCCTGCGAGCCGACTCGCGTCAGTGTGGCTGATTTTGTTTGGACGAAATCGTTTCGACGCGTCCTCAAGCGCGGCGACCAGGAATTGCGAGCCGATATCGGTGTACCGCAGTGCGACGCCCAGCGGGTGTTGTTGTTCAATCAACATCGCTGCCAGCGGTCCCTGGCCCGCGGCGAAGATTGGGTTGACGAGGAGGGCTATCGAGCGTTCCTGGTCGAATCGTGCTGCGACACATTTGAATTGAGTTTTTATCGCGAAGATCAATTGATTGCGGTTTCAATCATCGATCAAGCACGCCAATCGCTGTCAGCCGTCTACACGTACTTCGACCCTGAAATGGCCCGCTACGGCCTGGGCACCTATTCCATCCTCAAGCAGATCGAATTGGCGATTCAGACGAAACGGCAATTCTTATATCTGGGAATGTATGTCGCCGCGAATTCGCACCTGAATTACAAAGCCCGGTTTTTACCCCAGCAGCGTTTGGTCAACGAACATTGGACCGACGCCGTCGCTTGAAAAGAGAATCCAAAATGATTGACTTGCGAAGCGATACCGTCACTCGACCAACCCCGGCGATGCGTCGCGCGATTGCCGCAGCGGAAGTGGGCGACGCGGTGATCGATGTCGATCCGACGACCGATCGGCTGGAACGCACCACGGCCGAGCTGCTTGGCAAAGAAGCCGCAATCTTTATGCCCAGCGGCTCGATGACCAATCAAATCGCACTGCGAATTCATTGCGACCGCGGCACCGAATTTATCTGCGAATCAAATTGCCACATTTTCAACTACGAACAAGCCGCGTTCGCTCAATTGTCCGGGATCGTGACGCAAACAGTGATGGGCGAAAATGGAATCCTGCAGCTTGACCAATTGCAGCACCTGATTCGCCCCGAAAACGACCACATGGTGCGAACGCGATTAGTCTGTTTGGAAAACACACACAATCGCGCCGGCGGCCGTATTCAACCCACCGTAATCACCAGCGAGATTTGCGATTGGGCACATGCCAATGGACTGAACACACACCTGGACGGGGCGCGGTTGTGGAATGCGGCGGCTGCACTGGGCGTACCGGAAAGCGAGCTAAGCGAACCGTTTGATTCCGTTAGCGTTTGTTTTAGCAAGGGTCTCGGTGCACCGGTCGGGTCCGCTCTGGCCGGGTCGCATGAATTCATCAACGAGGCGCGGCGGACGCGAAAATTGTTTGGCGGTGCGATGCGTCAATCAGGCATGATCGCCGCGGGCGCACTGTTCGCAATGACGCACCATCGCGATCGGCTTGTCGAAGATCATGCTCACGCCCAATTGCTCGGCACCGCGGTGGGCCAGTGCGAATCGTTGTCCGTGATTGGCGATGCGATCGACACCAACATCGTCGCCATCGCGATTGACGCTCGATGGGGCACGGCAGTGCAGTTCGTAAAGCAATTTTACGCGGCGGGACTGAATTGCTTTGCGATCTCGCCGCAATCCATTCGCTTGGTCACTCATCTTGATGTGTCGCGAAGCGATATCGACCAAGCCTGTGAAATCTTGCGCCGCGCCGCGTCGCCGAGTCCCCACGCGGTGGCCGCGCATTGAAGTGGATGATTTAGCACGGTTCGATTCGCGCGGTTGGCGATGGCAAAGGTTTGCAATTCCCAGCTTGGTCGCGCTGTTGGCAATCGCGGTGCGGTTGCCGTCATGCAGCGAAAGTTTCTGGCTCGACGAACTGCATTCGGCATGGTCGGTCTGGGGCCGGTTTGACCATGTCGCCGCGCGCGCCGCCGCTGGCAACCAAGCGCCAATCTATTTCTGGGGACTTTGGATTTGGAGACTGATCGTCGGCGACTCGGAACTTGTGTTGCGATTGTCGAGCGTTTTGGCGACCGCCGCCGCCGCCGTCGTCATGTCCGCCGCCGTGTATCGAACTTATCAAAGTGCGCTGGCCAGTGCGGTGGCGGGTGCAGTCATCGCGCTGGAGTCCGACGCAATTTTCTACGGCACCGAACTGCGTCCTTACGCGGTTGTGATTTTGTGCAGTGCGGTTGCCGTCGGTTTGACGATGTCGAACAATCAAACTCGTTGGCACCACATGACCGCGATCGTGACGGTTGCCGTTGCCGCCGCGTGCCAACCAACATCGTTGGGCGTCCTCGCCTTGTTTGTGATTGCTCGGTTCGCTTGGAGTCGCGGGTTGCACACGGCTTCGCCAGCGATCGGTCGCCCTGGATTGATCTTGGTACTCTTTGTTGTATTGATCGCCTCGACAGCGTGGCCAATCGCCAGCGTGCTGGGCCAGGCTTGGCAGAACAGGTCGCAGTGGCAATCGTTCGGCGCGGCAAGGTCGATCATGCAAATCTGGCAGGCTTGGCCGTGGTTTTCATTGATTGGAATTCCGTTTGCATGGCGACTACTGCAAAGGCGTCATCGCGTTGACTCGAGGACAATCGACGCGGCGACAAAAGCCGTCTGTCCGTTTTGGCTACCGGGCCTGGTCGCGATCTTCAGCGTGCTTGGCTATTGGCTCATCGCCTACCTTCAAATCGCACCGATCTTTCATCGGCGATACTTTGTTGCCGCGCTACCGCTGCTCGCCTGGACAGCGGGCGCAGCGATCGCGCCACTGCGGTCAGTTCATTCCCATGAACTTCAGCCGCTTGGTGCGGGCGTACTGGCAAGAACCATGATGGCGCTGGCGATTCTGTTGACGTTGATGTTTCAACAAGGCACGATGGCAAAGCTGTCCAGCGGAAAGTTTCAACTGATACGACGCGGCGAAGATTGGCGCGGTGCTGTCGCCTGGATCAACGAGCGAATCGATCCTACGGAAACCGTTTACTTGAGCGCGGGCTTGATCGAATCGCCGCGTTTGCTAACGACAAATGATCCGCAGTCGATTGTAAAGGCGCAGTGGTATCTAACGTTTCCGCTGTCCGGTCCTTATCGATGCGACAACGTTGTCGCGGTGGATTTGACAGCCCGCGCATCGCGTCCTGGGGTGATGATTGTCCGCACTGGTCGCCAAACCGCAGCCGAGTTGGCTCGCGGGCGAACGGTCAAAAGTTTCGGCGGAGTGCACGGAATGGTCGCGCCGTAGTGCTTCATCGAAAGGGAGTCCTGCGTTCGGCGCAGTGTTCTGCGACGCTCCGCCGTCGTATTCTCAGTTCGTGAGCGGAACGGCGCTTACCACCGGTGAATCGAACTACCGGCGGCTAGTACGGATCCGCTCAACTAACGAACCATAATTCTAAATGGGGACGTTTCCTTAGCGATCACGCAAGCGTCGTGACCAACGATTGACTCCTTCGAGCCGCTGTTTGGCGCGGCCGTAGTATTCATCACCCAGTGTCGTCATGTGGTCGGCGAGCGATTGCTGGTAAGTCACTTCGGCCCCGTCAATTGGTTCGCACCAACCTCGCTGCACCAAGTGCTTATAGATTTCGCCGGCAATCACCTGATGCCCCGCAATCGTGGGATGAACATGATCAACAAACCAGCGTGGGTCCGGAATGCCGTCGGGAAAGTTCGCACCGGCATGATTGCGCTCGTCCAATCGCTCCGGTGCATCGATTAGATATACTCCATCGGCAACGGCGTATTGACGAACGGTCGTTTCGATTCGGCTTGTGGCACGCAGCGGGCAAATGTCTTCATCGCGAGCGGCGACCAAATGCGATCGTGCTTGGGCAAGCTGTGACTCGCCTTCGTCGAACAACGACCGGCCAAGAATAAAATGCGACAAAGCGTGTCGCGGCTCACTCGCCAGCATCGCCTTCGCCGCAGCGATCTCCGCCGCCGCATCGCTTAAAGTTTCAAGATCAAGCGGCGGCGGCGACTTAAACGGCGGTGTCTTGACCAAGTCGCCTGCGGGAACACAAAGCACCAGCGGCACTTTGGCAACTTGGCAGCGACGGACCATCGCGGCCAGCGTCGACTCGAAGTGCCGGTGAACGCCCGCATTCCAATCGTCATCGCGCACATATGCCTCCATGCCATCGGTATGGTCAAGCAAGGTATCGACTTCGCTGGACAGTGACGTCGGCGGCACCGCCGATTCATCCGAGGAAATCCATCGCGCCGCCAGACGTCCCAATCGCAAGTCGGCGACGATTGACAATGGTCCCGCCAACCAACGTGGCACTTGGCGCTGCAAGTGATACGTCCGCGCCTCGAGAAATTCATTGTGCCCGGTGTAAAGCACAATCAAATCCGGTTCGTACCGCAGCACTTCATCGAGAATCGCCGCCACGCGGTAACTCGCATAAGAAATGCCGCCACAATTGACCACTTGCACATCGCGCGACGGCATCGCCGACTGCAATCGCAGCCCCAACCAAAACGGAAAGGCGGTTTCGGTGCGATACGGTTGGCCCTGGGTCGTCGAACCGCCCAAGGCAAAGACTCGCAACTCGTTCGCCGACTTCTCGACGCGAAAATTGGCGGGACAAAAGTAATTCATTCGTGACTGGCCAATCTGCATCCTGGCGGAGTCACTGGAACGCTCGAACAACGGTCGCAGCGAATGCAGGTCAACCAGCGGACGATTGTCGATCGCGCTGAGCGACTGCGAATCGGCCGCCGCCACGCCCATCACGCGCAAGGCCAACTCCGCACCGACGATCGGCATCACGCCAAGCGCC
This sequence comes from Pirellulaceae bacterium, assembly GCA_041753075.1. Lineage (GTDB taxonomy): Bacteria > Planctomycetota > Planctomycetia > Pirellulales > Pirellulaceae > UBA6163. Next base: position 63,196 of record JBGSVE010000007.1, on the reverse strand, counting down.
AGCGCCACGCTGCGAAACAGCCACTTACGCCGATTCGTCCGACTCGAAGTCATCATCCACCTCACCGTCGTCTTTTTTATACTGGTCCAAACGGCGGTACAACGTGCGGGCTCCAATGCCGAGTACTTTTGCGGCCTCTTCGCGATTGCCTCCCGTTAGCCGCAACGTTTCTTCGATCGCCCATTTCTCGATCGCGGCCAGCGGTTGGCCGATCAAACCGTCCTGCGATGCATCGATAAGCAATGGCATCGACGCTCCATCGCCGCGCGGCAAATCGGCGTCCGCCGGGTCAACCAACTCCGGCGGCAGGTCTTCTTCGCTGAGCACGTTGTCGGTATCAAGCACGACCATCGTCTCGACAAAGTTGCGAAGCTGGCGAATGTTGCCCGGCCAATCGTAATGAAAAAACCGCTTCGTCACCGCGGGTGAAAAATGCGCCGCCGGTTTCTCATAACGCCGCAAAAACATCTTGCGAAAATGATCCATCAACGGAATCACGTCGTCACGTCGAGCACGCAGCGGCGGCAGCTCGACCGTCACAACCTTCAAACGAAAATACAAGTCGTTGCGGAATGAACCATCGGCGACCATCGCTTCGAGCGGTCGATTGGTTGCCGAGATCAACCGCACATTGACCTTGATCGGTTTGTTGTCACCGACGCGAGTGATCTGGTGTTCTTCGAGCACGCGAAGCAGCTTGATCTGCGTGCTCATCGGCATGTCGCCGACTTCGTCAAGGAACAGCGTGCCGCCGTTGGCGTATTCGAACGCACCAACGCGATCGCTGACCGCATCGGTGAATGAGCCTTTGATGTGACCGAACAATTCGCTCTCGACAAGATTCTCGCTGACCGCGCGGGTATTGAGTGCAACGATTCGTTTGGCACGACGCGGACTGTTTTGGTGAATCGCCTGGGCAATCATCTCCTTGCCCGTGCCGCTTTCGCCGGTGACGAGCACCGTTGCGTCCGTCGCGGCGATACGGCGCAAGCGATCGATGACCTTTTGCATCGCGTCGCTGGTGTAGATGATGCCCTCGAATCCGAAGCGTTCGTCGAGCCGTTGCCGCAGCTCGGTGTTGGTCCGCCGCAGTCCCACCGCTTCGGCCGCCTTCTCGACAATCGCCCGCAACCTCACCGGCGTGATCGGCTTTTCAAGAAAGTTGAACGCACCTTTTTGCATCGCCTCGACAGCCACCGGAACCGTCGCATGGCCAGTCACCATCACGACTTCACAGTCGGGCAATCGCTGGCGGGCCTGGGCCAGAATCTGCATTCCATCGACATCGTTCATCACCATGTCGGTCACGATGATGTCGTAGGTTTCGCGATCGATCAATTTCGACGCATCGGGCCCGCGAGTCGCAATTTCGCAACGAAAACCGACTTTTTCAAGGCTTTCGGACATCGCGCGAGCGTGTGCGGCTTCGTTATCGACAACCAAAACGCGCAGCTCAGCGTGCTGGGCGGCGGGTGCTTGTACATCGTTCGCAGCGGCACCCGTAGATTCGTAAGTCTGGTTCATGGAACCAATTTTAGCGTGCGATGGTGTTTTGTGAATCAACGTGGCATCCAGATTGCTCGCACAGCGTGAAAGTCGTCCGTAATATGATCGCGGATTCAAAGTTTAGGAGACGATAAAAAAATGGCCGAGATTCTGTTCAAGGACGAGAGCTACGCGATCATGGGGGCGATGTTCGATGTCTGCAATCGAAATACATCCCTGACGCCATCTGCTACGGGGCGATTGTGCTCGAGCTATAAGCCGCAAAAGAGATCACGGACCAGCATCGTGCCCAGGTTCATAACTACTTAAAAGCAGCCGGCTTTCGTCTCGCCATCATCGTTAACTTCGGCCATTATCCACAACTTCAGTACGAACGAATTGTCAGCTAGCGATCGGTAACCACGAGAATCACGAACTACAAGAAATAAGAATGGATGGCAGATTTCGTTAAAGGAGTTTCACTTTGTTTGCATCAAACGTTTTGGACAGACTTATCAAATCGTTAATCAATTTGTTTATTTCGTGTCATTCGTGTATTTGATGGTCAAACCTCCCCCAGATCGACGACCACCGTTGCTGGATTGGAAGAACGGCGATTTTTGATAACCTATTGGTTGACTGGTCCGTTGACTCAAGCTGCATTCCTCATGCCTCGTTTCCTCAACATTGCCTCCTACCGATTCGTGCCGCTGGATGACCTCGAGCGCCGCCGCCGCGAGCTGAAATCTCGCACTGCCCAGGCCCAGCTTCGGGGCACGATTTTGGTCAGCCGCGAGGGACTCAACATGTTCCTTGCCGGTGAAGAAACACCGCTGCGATCGTTCCTCGAATGGCTAACCGCGGCACCGGAGTTTGCCAGACTGGATGTCAAGGAAAGTTGGAGCGATCACCAACCGTTCAGCCGGATGCTGGTGCGATTGAAGCGAGAAATTATCTCGATGGGCGTTCCCGGCATCGATCCGATTCGCGCATCGTCGCCAAAATTGCGCCCGCGTGAATTGAAGGCATGGCTCGACGAAGGCCGCAACGTCACGCTGCTCGACGTCCGCAACGATTATGAAGTCGAAGTCGGCACGTTCGCCGGTGCGAAGGCAATTGGCATCGACCACTTCAGTAATTTTTGCGGCGCGGTTGAGGCGTTGCCCAGTGAACTGCGGCAACAACCGATCGTGATGTTTTGTACCGGTGGGATTCGTTGCGAGAAGGCCGGACCTTATATGCAGCAGCACGGTTTTCAAAATGTCTTTCAACTTGATGGCGGCATTTTGAAATACTTCGAAGAATGCGGCGACGCGCATTACGATGGTGATTGCTTCGTGTTCGACAAACGCGTGGCGCTGAATCCGCAGCTCGAGGAAACGGGCTTGGCGTTGTGCTTCGCTTGCCAAGCGGTGCTTACTGAGGCGGACCAAGCGTCACCGTCGTATGTCCCCGCCGAATCATGCCCGCACTGCATTGATAAAGCCAAGGCGTTGCCATTGCCGACGATCGAAGAGCGCGAGGCTGCAATCCATGCGGCGACGACTCCGTTGCCCGGCAGCATTGCCTACGACAACGTGCGGCCGATTCGCATCCACTTGGCGCTGGACCAAACGCCGATGCGCCGGTGCGTTGAACAATTGTTTCCCGGATTCAGCCACGCACACTGGGACGACGAGTTCCGCTTGGGACGGATTCGCTTGGGTGAAATGGTCGTTGGTGGTGATGCGATCGCGCAAGCCGGCCAACGGTATGCGCATCTGTTTCCTAATACGATCGAACCGGACGTCAGCGCCGACATCGCGGTGTTATACGAAGATGACACGATGATCGTAGTCAACAAACCGGCACCGCTGCCGATGCACCCCAGCGGTCGGTTTAATCGCAATTCATTGATTTGGATTTTGCGAACCGCGCTGACGCTGCCGACATTGCGACCGGCCCACCGACTTGATGCAAACACAACGGGCATCGTGGTGTTGGCCAAGACGCAATTGTTCGCGGGTCAATTGCAGCGTTTGTTCTCTAGCGGTGCGGTTCACAAGACCTACCTGGCGCGTTGTCACGGTTGGCCAGAATGGCAAAGGTATGATTGCGACGCGCCAATCGCAAAGGAGAAGACGCCGGCGGGTGGACGTGCGATCGCAACGATCAACGAAGCCCAAGCCGCGCGGACCGAGTTCGTTGTCAATGAAAAACTTGCCGACCAGACTTCGATCATCCAGGCCCATCCATTGACCGGGCGGACGCACCAAATTCGACTTCACCTGTGGCATCTGGGACACTCGATCGTTGGCGATCCGATGTATTTGGCCGGTGGCGAAATCGGTGCGACTCAAACGCTCGACGAAGAACCGCCTGGCGCGATGCAGCTTCATGCTTGGCGTTTGCAGTTCACGCACCCGGGCACGGGGGAAAGCCTGCGGTTCCAAGCCGATGCACCCCTGTGGTCAAAAAAATGATGAAAAGCTAAGCTATTAGGCCTGATTGCTTAACCAACCTCCTTCCTCTCTCTGAACCGCACCCACTATGGCCCGAAAGGTCGTCAGCCGTAAGGCGAAAGCCGCTGAAGTTGAAGCCGCCGCAGCACGCGAAATCACGGCTCCCAAAAAGGCGACGAAAAGGAAAGCGAGCACTCGCAAGGCCGCGCCGCGAAAAACTAAGTCAAAGGTTGCGATCGAAGTTCGCAAAAAGCTGTATTGGGGTGTGTTCAGCCAAAACCTCAAACGCGTCGCGGTGTTTGAATTTGACCAAAAGTCCGATGCCGAAGCCCGCGCCGAGGAATTGAGCAAAGGCGGAAAGAGTCCGCATTTCATCCAAAAGGTGAAAGAAGAAATTCAACTCGAGTGACTCCGAGGAACAACCTGATGACGGATTTTCCCCGGCGAGCTTTGCCTCGGCAGCTCATCGCTTCCTTTTTCGCGCTGGGCTTGATCGTGGGGACGCTCGTGCCGCTGTGCGCTCAAACTCCTGGCGATTCGGCGGCCGTGCCGTTGGCCAGTCGCGTGATTGAAAAAACGTTCGTTGACGACGCCAAGATTGAACATCGCTACCGTTTGTTGTTGCCAACGAATTTTCGCGAAGACGAGTCCAAACAATATCCGCTGGTGTTGTTTTTGCATGGTGCGGGTGAGCGCGGTGACGATAACGCGACGCAATTGAAACATGGTATCGGTGAATTTGCTCGGCCCGATCGGCAGTCACAATATCCTTGCATCGTGATCGTTCCCCAATGTCCGGCTGAGCAGAAATGGGTCAGCGTTGATTGGTCCCCGAAGTCCGGCAAGGGCACGTTTCCCGATCAACCGTCACCGTCAATGAAGATGGCGCTGGGGATCGTAGGCCAATGGATTGCCGGCGGCCGAGTGGATCGATCGCGAGTTTATGTGACCGGCATTTCGATGGGCGGCTACGGCACTTGGTTCGCCTCCGCAATGCCCGGCAATCCGTTCGCCGCAGCGGTCCCGATTTGTGGTGGCGGTGATCCCGATTGGGTGGCGCAATACGCTGGCATGCCGATCTGGGCGTTCCATGGATCGGCCGACACGGCGGTGCCCGTTGGCCGCTCGCGCGAGATGATTGAAGCGTTAGTCGCGGCCGAGCAAATGCCCCAGACCAAATACACCGAGTACGAAAACGGCGCACATGACGTTTGGACCGAAACCTACCAGCGGGATGATTTATTCGCATGGCTACACAGCCAACGAAAGTAGCGCCGCCTGCGCGACGCTGGCCGGCCGAGTGGGAGCCACAGGAGGCGTTGTGGTTTGCTTGGCCGCATCGCAAAAAAACTTGGCCCAACCATTTTGGACCCATCCCCGCCGCATTCGCCGCTGCCGCAAGCGCCGCGTCGCAGTACACGAACGTCAAAGTGCTCGCCCCGGTCGGCAAGTTGGCAACTGCGGCGAAGAAATTGCTCGCTGGTAACGTTGAACTCATCGACATTGCGACCAACGACACTTGGATCCGCGACTACGGCCCGACATTTGTTTTCGATGGCGATCAAGTCGTCGGCATCGATTGGCGATTTAACGCCTGGGGCGGCAAGTATCCACCATGGGATGATGATGCGGCAGCTGCGGCGCAAGTTTGCAATCTCGCCAGCGTGAAAGTCGAAGCGAGCAAGTTGACACTCGAAGGCGGTGCGATCGAGACCGATGGACTTGGCCGATTGCTAACAACGCCCGATTGTCTCGAAACGCCAACACGCAATCGAGGTTGGAGTCGTGACCGGATCTCGCGCGAGCTGCACAAGCGACTGGGCGTAACCGAAATCGTTTGGATCGACGGCGGCGGACTGGAAGGCGACGACACCGACGGACATATTGATCAATTGGCAAGGTTTGTTAGTCCCACCGACGTCGTCGTCGCGGTTTCAGCGGATTCGAAAGATGCCAATGCATCTGGCTTATCTCGGAACCTGGCTCAATTGCAATCCTGGGCCGAGCAAACGACGCCCACCGTCATGATTCACTCATTACCAACGCCACCGCCACGAATGATTGGCAAGCAGCGTGTGCCCGAAAGCTATTGCAATTTTGTGATGCTTGGCGACCGTGCGATTTTAATGCCAACATTTGGCCATGCGAAATCAGATTCGCGCGCCAAGAAGTTGTTAATCGAGTTATGTCCCCATCACGACGTAATCACCGCCGACGCCAGCGACTACATCCTGGGCCGCGGTGCCTGGCACTGCTCCAGCCAACAGCAACCTATTCGACCACGCGCAGCACATCGTTCTTTTTGATCACTAAGGGATTGCGCCGGTCGCCGAATTCGAGGTGGCAATCGAGCCAAATGCCAATCGATGCGTCGGCGGGAATTGTGAACTGGGCTTTGATCGTATTGCCTTCGCGTGACATGGTCGTCGCTTCATACGGACCAACTTGAACCCATGACGGGCTCTCGTCGGGAACCTGTCGACGCGTTGCGTTCTCGGGCGCAATGTCAAATTGAATTTGATGAACCGCTCCGCGCGAAACCGTTCCCGGGCGAACGCTGGTCACCACAGGTCGATTACGCTCGCCGGGTTGGGTGTTGTCAACGAGCGCACCGGTTCCGGCGCGACGCATGCCGCGATTGTTCGATTGCTCGACGACTCCGGCATAGCCACCCATGATGTACGGGAATCGGCCCGGTGTGACGTGATAGTGATACCCACGCTGGTCGTCTTGGTGGCCGCTGCAGGCATCGAGTGCTTGGTCACCGTCAATGTCCTTGGCCATCAGGCCGGCCGATTCATAAGGCCCATAAACTGGGAAACCGTCGAAGGCGAATCCAAGCGGCGGTGAATGTTGTTTTCCATCATCGGAAAACGGTGACTTCACACAACTGGGATACTTGTGGTAGTGATAAACCCCCGATTGCTGGGGATGGCCGCAACATGAATCGAGCCAGACTTCGGAATAACCCTCGACCGCATTCATTCCCTCCTGCTCAAACGGATTGAAGAACACCACCCCGTTAAGCGCCACGCCGATCGGTCCCATTGGCAATCGCGTGATTGATTTGGCGAGCTTTGGCTCCAGCGGCAATCGAAACGTGAACTGTTGAACGCGAATCGAATTCGGATTGCCGCTGTTGGGAAACACCGCCGTCGGATGATTGGGGTAACCCTGGCTTTTGATGATGATGAATTCATCGTCATGAGCGAGCTGAAGATTCGCAATCCCGTCGCCGTTGGAATCCTGGGTGTGGTAAGAAAACAGGTCAACGAATCGATCACCGTCCTTGAAGTAGTAGACGGGTGGTTGGGCATCATTGGCGAACCAGCGGCCTCCGATCGGCTTTAGACTATCCGGCGTTTCACCGCGGCCAGTGGATACTTGACCTGTCGACATGAAGCCGAGGATTGCAGCGACGATCAGTCGGAAGGTGTTGTTTTGCGTTTTCATGTCGACAAAATAACAAGCCAACCTGAACGCAACGTGAAGCGTCTCGGTTTACAAGAATTGTAGAACGGTTATGCCAAACCGTTCACGGCGCCGCCGCAGCGGCGACCAACTTCAACGACTCCGGTTCGAGCCATAGCGTGCTGCCTTCGGTGCGAACCACCTTGCCGACGACTTCGGCTGCGAGATGATTGAAGCGGTCACGATAAATCTCGGGATACATTTCGTGAGCGTTCTCGACAACAATGATGTTGCCATCTTTACTGATCAGCGCCAGACCGAGCGTGCTGGGAGCCAACAGCGGTGCGATGTGGTGTTCGCACTGCGCGCATGAAGTTTCGCCCGTAAAAGTCTGCAGCGGCATATCGTCGGTCACCATGCTTGCCAAAACCGGAGCCTGGACCGCGTGGCTGGTGCAATGCGTCGGTGTCTCAAGACCGACCATGCTCAACAATTCCGGCGGCAGCACATTGACCGCCTGCGGAGCAACCGCCAACACCGCATACGCCGCAACCAAACTGCCGATGACCGCGAAGCTGGCGATCCTCATCGGCTTGTGGATCGCACAAGCCTGGGGACAGGACTCGGCGGACTCGGAGCCATCAACAGCCATCGCGCCGGCGGAATGGGCGGAAAGCTCGGCGGGGTTTTGATCTGCGGGTGAGGAAAAATCGCTCATTTCGGTTCTCCAAAACGTACGTGGATGGCGGGTAAAGTTTCTTTGCAACGGAATTATTGCCCAGCGGCGAATCGGATTCTGTGAACCTGCTTACCGATTGTCGTGAAAACTTTTGCTGAACCAGTCGTAACGAGAATGCCGAAGAAACCGGTACTGTGGATTTTGTTGATCGCGGCACCGCACAGGGTGCGGCGGTTGAGATTCGCGTGCACGCGCAAAATGGGTCGTTGGAATCCGGGGGGGATTGCGATGTTTCGATACGTATTAGCCGCTGCCATGGCGGTTTCTTTGGCCTCGGCCACCACCGCCTCGGCGGAACAGCGCGCCTACGGCCGCACCTGGGGCGGAGCGAACGGTTCGACCGACTGGAACCGTTTTTATCACTACCCCTACGTTTACTATCCCCAAAACTTCTATGGGCAAGAGTATTACCAAAGCAGCAATAGTTTGTACCACCGTTATCCACCGGAAATGCGAATTCCGGTTTACAACAAGCAGTGGCATAACTTCTATCCATCGAACCGCCGCTACCACAGCGGCCACCACTTCATGCTCGACGTGTTTTAACGATTGCGAATACGTCGATAGCCCATACCGGCTAAGGCAAAGCAGGAAAGTAGCATGGTTGACGGCTCGGGCACGGCCACGGTAATCGTCGTTCCTGGATCGCTGAACGGTATTTCGGACACGCCACCGTCGAGGAATAGACTATTCGTCGCGCTCGCGCTGAGCGTGTATGTGCCTGCCGCCAACGCATTTAAATCCAAGCGGAACAACAATTGGTTCGATGCTGACAAGGCGATCGGAAAAGCTCCGCCTAGACCGTCATTGGTCGCGTCAAATCCGCTGTACGTAACGGGATCGACCACCGTTCCAACCGGCGTAGCGTTGATCACGGCACTGCTTCGCCCCGCGAACACATATTGCGGATCGGCAAGCTGTGCGTCGGACTGGGTAGCGCTAAAGACCAGTCCACCCGCCGGACCGCCGGAGAGTCCGAATTCGACCAGAAACGCATCCAGCGAAGCCGCTGCCATGTCATCGCGTATGAACACATCGATAATGCCCTGGGAACCAGCGACTAACGGGTTTGGGTTGGGGTTGCTGTAGGACAACGTGATTGCGGCCGAAGCGTGCGAGCAAATTGCCAACGATGTCAACCAAATTGTGAGAGATAGAAACGGCTTAATCATCGGGGTTAACCTCGTCGAGGAAGTGGCGGTCGAAAACAAACATTTTTTGTGGCAAACGTGGTCGGTATCAATCATTGACCGGCAGCCCATCGCCCAGTCGGCGACTGAATGCGCGAGTCGAATACAACGCATCGATTGCATTGACCACGCCGTCGCCGTTGGCGTCACCTTCCGGCGATAAGCTGCCGTTGAGTTGCAGCACCTTGATCTTGTCGCTGCCATCGACGCGGCCATCGCCCGTCAAATCACCGAACAAGCGGAAGAAATATTGGCGTGAGTCGAAGCTGCCGTCGCCATCCAAATCGACGGCGACCTCGTAGTAGCCATCGCCCACGTTCGAGTTGCGGTTGCCACCAATGCCTTGAGCCCCAAAATCAAGTCGAATCTGGTTGCCAACAACAGTTGTTCCAGCACCCGTCGGCAACGGCACGTTCACTCCGCCGGTTCCATCAAGATTCCGCCGGGTCAATTGCAGGCGATTGTTCGTCAGCAAGTCGGCGATGCCGGTTGGCGAATCAAAAATCACATCGACATTGCGGACAAACGATCGTTGCGTTTGGCCGGTTTGGATATCGATTCCTTGAACCTCCGTAACCGGAGTCACGGTGACGACGACGGTCTTGTTGACCGGCGGATTGACTCCATCGGAAACGGTAACAGTGACAAAGTATGAGTTGTTCGCACCATTGTCCGTCGGAGCTTCAAAGTTCGGTGCCGTCAAGAACGACAATGCACCGCTGGTCGAATTGATCGTGAACCGCGACGCGTCGGCACCACCGCTGATCGCAAACACAAGCGGCACGCCCTCGGGATCGATCCCCGTTGCCATCGTTACGGCAGTCGTGTTCTCGGGAACGTTGACGGCCTCGACGGTCGTATTCGTCGGCGACTCGTTGACGTTGTTAACCGTGACTTGAATCGACTGTGTCACCGGCGGATTGTTGAAGTCGGTGACGCTGATTTGGACCTCATACACGTTGTTGCCATCGGCATCCGCCGGAGCCTCAAAATCGGCCGCGACGACAAAACTCAATCGCCCCGTCAGCGGATCGATCGTGAAGTCCGCCGCATCAACGCCACCGGCGATGGCAAACGTCAGCGCTGTGTTATCGGGATCACTTGCCGTGATGGTCGCAACGAACTGCTCGCCGCTGATCACATTGGCTTGCATCAGCAACAACTGGCCGCCTTCGACCAACTCAGGATCGCCGATGTTGTAGTGCGCCTGGACATTCACCAAATAACTGCCCGCACCCAAGATTGATGACACATCAATCACACCGGAGCTTTCCTCGTCGCGACTAAACGGAGCGACCGGCGGAATCCCGACATCGCCAAACCGGGCCCGGTCGTGTTGTGCCAATTCGGTAAGCGAATCAGTCGCGATGTTGTATTGCCAAACCTTGCCCAAGTGGTCTTGATTGCCGACGTCCTCTTGCAAGATGATCATTCCATTGCCATCAATGGTCATGTTGTCAAGCATGTTGCCGCGCTCGGTTCCATCCAGCACAGCGGTGATCGTACCTCCGGCCAACGGATCGGCAATGTCAGTGAAACGTAAGCGATACAACCGGCTGCGGCCCACTTGGCTACCGACGCCATCTTTGACTTGGTCGTATTGATGCGTGGTAACGAAATAGAAGTCGTTAGGATTGCTCGGGTCCCATTGACCGTCTTCGGGGCGCAGGAATTGTGCCGCGCCGTTGCTGTCGCTGAGCGCTTCCAAGCCAGGCAGCGTGAGCGCCGAAACGTCGCCTTCGTTGACCAGTGAAAACGCGCCGTTGATCGGAGCCGATGCCGTTTCGGTGGGCACGCCGTTGACATCAAGCGTGGTCAATCCTGGCACGCGAAGAACATATAGATTGTCGCCTGCGCCTTGCTTGGTTAACCCAGCTCGCTCGACCACATTGCCGGTCGCCTGTTTATCGCCGACCCAAAAATAGATTTGGCCACCGTTGCTGTCGTCGAGCCCAGCAACGATTGTCTTGCGTTGTGCAAATGGGCTGGCGAGGTTGTTTTCCCAGGCGAACAACCCGCCGTGCGGCAGCTCCCAAGCGGTGCCGCTTTCGTCGAGCGTTGTGTTGGGGTCATCGGTTGCGACAAATGCAAACTGTCGCCCGAACAGAACCGTCGATTCAGGGCCCAAAGGCGATGCGGCCGATCCGCTGGACTCTTCACCGCTTTGGAAAATTCGGGCCGGGGTGCCGAATGTTGTTCCGGTGACCGGGTCGGTCCACTGGTAAGCGCTAACCGGTCCTAAGTCCGCCGAGCAAAGTCTGCTGAACACCGTCGTCGCCGCGGCAAGGTACGCGGTGTGAGCTGCGCCGTTGGTCGGATTGTTGTTGCTCAGGTAAACGCTGGTTCCATCGCCAAGGAAATCTTCGATGCTAACCACCTCGAGCGTCGACTTATTGATCACCCAACGCGAGACAAACGCACCGCGTTGTCCATGATCTCGCGCGATGCCGACGGTGTTGTTGAGTTCATGATTGAGCAACAAGGTAAACGTCCCGTCGCCGTTGTCATAAGCTCCCATTCCATCCGGAATCCCAACAAACCGGTATCCGCTGATTGCGTCGCCAACGGTCAAGATTGATGTGAACTGGACGTCGGAGTTTGCCGAAGTCAAATAGGGACTTGCCGAAGTCGAAGGCCCCGTCGCGCCGAGCGTATTGGCTTCGCCAACACTGAACGCCGTACCGCTGGTAAAGACCGGAGGACTGCCCGGCACGTTGACGGTATAGATCGTCGCCGAGCCGCTGACTTCGTTGCCGATGATGACCAATGGGTTGCCACTGGGGCTGTCCGCAGCCGAAACAAAGATGATCCCTTCCGGCGAAACATCGGTCTGGCCTGGAGTTCCACTTGGACCGGCCGCTGGGTTGGTGTAGGTGACAAACTCGGGTCTCAGTGGGTCGGTGATATCAAACGTGATGAAGCCACCAACGCGTTCAAGTCCGACAAACGCATAAGTTCGTCCGGCGATTTCGCCAATCGTAACGCCTTCGGGTTCGGGACCCTTGTTGTCCGACCGCGTGTCGAACGTAGCCGCCGCGCCGTTGCCATTGAACAAAGCCGGCACCTGGGCCGCGGTGATTTGTTCCAGCGCATCACCGGAATCGAACACGCGATTGCCCGCCGCGTCCCAGATCGTAAACGACCGCGCTCCGTAGCTGACAATTCGATCGAAGTCACCGTCGCCATCAATGTCGCCGTCAAGACTGGAAACCGTCAACCGACCAAGCACGGCATTGTCCTTTAAGGCCAGCTCATTGGGGAACGCGGTGTCATCGAGGTCGTATGTGGTCGCACCAACAAGACGAGTCTCGACCGGAACAATGAAGTCATTGCGGTCGTCGCCTTCGTTGGCCGTGACAAAATAATTCTTGCCACCGACAGCATAGGCCGCGACGCTGTCAGGCATGAACAAACCAAACACCGGTTGATCGTTGATGCTGGTGCGCCCGCCACCCAGCGCGGTCCCATCGACATCACGATCACTCGCATCCAGTCCGTTGCTGCCGCTGAAGTCGATCAAACCCAAGCGAATCGGTTCTGGGGTTGGGTTCAGCGGTGCCGAGCCGTTACCGAGGATCGCGCCGGATAGTTGGAAATCATTATCGTTAAGCAGCGCGATCGTGTTGTTGTCGACGACGGCCAAGCCTTCCAGTTTGCCGACTCCGGTGTATCCGATTGCGCCCGCGTTAACGACCAATCGCTTATCGACGGCGCGAATGCCGTTGGCTACCAAACCGGCGGGATTGAGACTCTCCAGCGTTGTTCCCGAAGTTGCCGTTGCGATCGGAGTTTCGAAGACATTGGTCGCGCCCGTGAGATTGATTTCATAGATCAATTTGTTGGAGTCTGTTGTCGTGCGGTCATCGCGTTCAACGACCAGGAATCGACCGCCACCGAGCGAAACGGCGTCACCAATTTTGTCGGTCTTTGCGGTTCCGGCGGCGGTCGTGTCGCGCATCACATAGACAAACTCACCCGTCACGGCGCTGGTCGTGATATCGAACTCAATCACGCGGATGACACCGTTGTTGCGAACTGCGGCAGACCCGCTTGGATTGTCGAGGTTGGTTTGAATGAAGGCGTAGATCTTGTTGCCTTCCAACGCAATCGCCTCGAACCCACGATTGGCGCGGCGGAATTGTCCGTAGACGGCTGGCAGCGCTTCGGTTCCATACGTGCCCAGAGGTTGGCCGGCGGCCGCAGCGGTGCCTTGTGGTATGAATCGGTCAAGCAATTTGCCAGTTGAATCAAAGTGGTAAATCGCTGGTCGGTATTCATCGGGCAACCAGAAGCTGCCGTCCGGCGCGACGACAATCCCTTCCAAGTCCGCGCCAAATGGATCGTTGGCGATTTGATTGCCGTTCAGATCAACGCCGACTTCATCGGTATAAGCCGTACCCTGGGCACCGGATTGCAAGTTGGGCAAGCCAGATAGCGGCGTGCCGTCGGCGCGAGTCAGTTGAATGCGACTGGTGATCGAAACCTGACCCGTCGTTTGGTTGAGCTCGAAGCGCGTCAACTCGGGCACGAAGTTCGGCAGCGCGAACGGTCGCTCGTTGCCGGGCACCGCGGGAAGCACATTGCTCGGTTCGCCGTTGGGTCCACGGTCAGTATTGGCGATGAACCGCAGGTTGCCAGTCACCGCGTCAGTGCCCTCGAAGTGCAAACCGGAGAAACCGCCGAGCTTAAGGTCTTGGCCGGTAGCCGTTGTGCCGATCACGGGCAGCGCCGCGTCATCGAAGTCATACGTCGTCACCACCGGCGTTCCGGTGCTGTAGTCCTTCAAACCCAACGCCTGGATTTCCGTGATCGTGTTGGTCGTGAGGTTGAGAACCGCGAAGGCATTGTTCTCTTGCAACGTGACCCGCGCGGTCAGCCCATCAGGCGATACGGCGATGTATTCAGGTTCTGCGTCGATCGCGAAACTCTTGCCGGCCGAGATGCGAACGCCTTGTCCGCGAAGCTTGTCTTCTTGGCCATTGAAGGCGTCGAACGTCGCTGTCGTTACGGTCGCGGCAGCAACGCCGGTGGCAAGATTAATGATGCTGACCGATCCAGCGGGGTTGATCGTGTCGCCGACATTCGGTTCGGCTTCATTGGCTACCAAAACCTTCAAACCATCCGGCGTAAACGTCAAACTATCCGGTTGGGCTCCGACGGTTAACTGGTTGAGCAACACGCCCGCGGTCGAGAACAACACAACCGTTCCCGGTTCGGTTTTCGTCGAGGCTTCCATGGCAACGGCGATCACGCCGTTATTGACGGCAACACTGTTCGGCAGCGTACCGAACGGAGACAAGCTGATAGGCGCGAGCAACGTCGGGTTGGCCGGGTTGGAGATGTCCAGCACATCAAGTTGGTTCAGCACGCCATTGAGACTAAACAGTCGTTGCAGCGTGGGATCGTGCGCGACGATTTCCGCTACACCTACATTGCCGCTGACATACGAGCCCGTGGGTACAACGACGAGCGAGTTGCTGGCCAAAGGTGCGGCACCGTCGGCAACGTCGGTGATCGACAACTTCAAGTTCGTCGATGCGTCAGGTGAAGCGCCAACCGCTGGGTCATCGACTTGCACGGTGATCGCAAAGCTGGTGCGAGCCTCGAAGTCGATCTTTGTACCGGCCTTCAACCGCAACTCGGTGCCGACGATTTCAAAATTCGCCGCGTCGGCTCCGCTGAGACTCAGTGCGTTGGTGCCAAAGATGTCATCGGAGATGACGATATCAGCGAGCTTCGTCGCGGCACTCGTACTGGCATTTTCCGGCAACGAGACGATCGTGTTTTGCAGCGTGACGGCCAATGCCGGCAGATTGTCGAAGACGCCATCGTTTCGCACTGACACATTTTGAATTCGCCGATCACGCGTCGCTGGCGAGTCAGCGAGATTGTACGCCGTTTGTGCGGTTGGATAACGTGTGCCAAGGTAATCGGCAAGCGTCATTTGCTCACCCAGCACGTTGGCCGGCAAATTCTGCGCCGCGCTGAAGTCGAGTGTTTCGTCAACCGGCGCTGACAAAGTGATCGTCGGGCCATCGAGCAGGTAGCGGAAATTGTCACCATTCGCCTTGATCGGATATCCGTCGCCACCTTGAGCCAAGAAGTTCAACGTGACAACGGTGATCGATGTCGGTGCGGTCGACGCGACAACACCGTTCTCGAACACCTTGACAATCACGCGGTCATTTTCATCGATCAAAGCGATGTTGCGGACGCGGTCATTCGCCGATCGAGTCGGATCGAATGAGAACGACACGCCACCGATTTGAGGAAAGCGACCTTGATTGGGCAACGACGCAACGCCATGTTCAAGAATCGCCTTGAGTCCAACCGGCGTGGTGTCAAACGCCATTAACGTATTGTTGAACCGGAGCGAATTTTCGATGTCAAGCTGCGACACCGCGCCCGCCGGTTTATTCGCACTGGGGTTCGCTGGCGGCGGCAAGAAATTTACTTCGCCCGTCACGGGATCAGGTGCCGAAACCGTGCCGATTTGCGCACGAATCCCGCCACCGTTTTTCAGCGAGACGACGAACGTCGAGCTGGAGCTTGCGCCCAAGGCCGACGCCAGCGCATCCGAATTCGCATCGGCGCTTAAGTTGCCAAGATTGGTTTCTTGGTTTCGCACGGCCAACCGCTCGCCCTGCAAATAGACATTCGTGAACCCAGCGACGTTGCCATCCTTGGCGGCAATCACCGCCTGGACTGCGTCGGTTAAATCTTGGACCTCTTCACCCTTGGTGCCATCGGCAAATGCCGTCGTCGCCAAGTTTGCTTCGCTGACTCCCCACGCCGCCGCGACGTTGGCAGTCGTCGATGCGTAGGCACCGTTGATCGCCGTTAAGCCCGCTAGGTTCGAGACGATGATGTCGCCAGCGGCATCGAAATCAACAACCAAACGGCCAAGGTAGGTGTATTCATTGTCCGTATTGACGATCAACGTTGGCTTGCCGTCTGTGCCCGCAGTCACCAGCGGGTAGGTGCCGGCGAAGTTTGCCGCGTGGCCTGGGAACGCGACGGGAACATCGTCGGCGTCTCCAAGTCGCGTGTTCGAGCCGGCTGATAAAATGATGTCCACGCCATTGAGCAGCGTCGCCAACAATTGCTCGTTGGCGATGACTTGCAAGTGCGACATCAACACAATCTTGTCGACACCCTCGGCCCGCAGCTCATCGATCACGGGTTGAAGCTGCGCGGCCAGCAACGTCATGTTGTCCGTTTCGCCATTGGGCCCTGGACCAACGGGGAAGCCGCGCACTTCGGTGCCCGAGGGTGATGAGATCGATTCGATCAGTTGAGTCGTGGCACCGACAAGCCCGATCTTCTCGCCACCCTTGGTGATCACGGCCGACGGAGCGATTCGCCCTCGCAGCGTCGTCGCCTCGGGAATCAGCGTCGTCGTACCGCCGTCGAGTGTATTGGTAAATCGCGAAGCGAGATCGGCGTCGCCCGAGAAGTCGAGGTTGGCCGTGACGTGAACGAAGTTTGCCCCGAACCAGCCCGCCGCGCCAAGGTTAGGCGAGAAGCTATCGCGAAAGACTCGCGAGCCAAGATCGAACTCATGATTGCCAACCGCCGATGCTTCGACACCGATCTCGTTATGAATCGCAATATCGACCGCTGCGATCGGAATGTTAACTCCGGCGGCGATTGTTGAACCGCTGACGTCATTAAGCACTGCACGAACCGCTGCGTCGGTGCCGCCAGCAACAAACGGCCCAGGTATCCAATTGTCACCGCCCGACAAGATCAAAGTGTTCGCATAGGTACCATCAAACGCATCGACCAGCGCGGCCAAGTTCTGTGCCGTCGTCGGTGCCAACAAACCCGCTTCGCCATCGGCAAAATGCAAAAGCTGCAATGTGTAGTCGGGCGTGATCGTTGGGTTCGGACCACCGGAGCCTGACCCCTTCGTGATTTGCGGCAGCGGGTTGAACTCAGGAACACAAAAGCCGCCAAACTCGATATTCAGACTGGCGGCAAAGAGGTTGCGTGCTTCGAGATGCTCGATCATTTGTCGTCGGCGCTTCAACGTCGAAGACGCTCGAGCTCGCTTCTTCGTACTCACCAAACGAAGTGTATTCGCAATGAAACCCGCCATTGAAACATTCCTTTTTTTGAAGCTGACGCCCAGTTTGTGCAGGCGATAAAGTAGTGCTCGCCCAAAATGAAACAGCGAATAGTCGGTCAGCGCAGCGTTAACTTGACGTTAAGTTGCCGCCGCTGAATTGGCGAAGAAACCGCGAGAATTTGAGATGAATTAGCGAATCAGGCGTGGCAAAGATTTTTCCCGCAGCACAGTTCAAATCGCTATCCTGCTGCTTTAAGCTACGACATACTTTTCTCTAACCGTTCAACGATAGGGAGCAACCTTTGGCTGTTCATGCACCGGCCTCAATGCCCACTTCGTGGCTCGATGCTCCGAAAGAACATCAGCTCGGTCTCGACGACGGCAAAGTTGTTTGCTTGAACGCCAAAGGCAAACGGCTCGCCTCGGTTCCGTCATGGCTCAAAGAGGAACCGGTCTTCGATCAACTGCAAGCCCTCGCCGCGTGGATGAATGACCATGCGCTGCATTGCCTACACACCGTCGAACATTGGATGCTCCGGTCTCTGGTCGTTCCCCGCGAGGTCATTGTCAACACTTGGCCCGACGACGCTTGGCGCGCGGCGCTGGAAAACATGGTGATCGCCGGGGCCAACGCGGCCGGCAAGCTCGACGTTGAGCATGTCGGATTGCTCCGCGATGTGGACGCAAAAAAAGGCATCGGTATCGTTGACCTTGATGGCGAATCGAAGTGGCTCAAGAGCGCCGCCATCGCCGTTGTGCATCCGATCCTGATTGCCGAACTTGACGACCTGCGTGAATTGGCCGGTGACATCAAGGCTGTGCAACCAATCGAACAATTGTACCGCCCCGTCTATCAACCGACCGAAGAACAATCTGCGTTGACGTCGATTCGTGATTACCAAGGTGGCGTGTTCGAACAACTGAACTTTGCCATTGGTGTTTGTCGTCGGCTTGGGTATCCCGTTCGTGGTGGCTATGCAACCTGCAAAGTTTGGGAAGGCATCCTGCCGCTGGAAGCGCGCTATTACATCGGCGGCGAGTATCCCGAAGCGGAAACGGAGACTGGTGAATTGATTTTTGTCAACAAGAGTCAACAGGCGGTCACGATTCGTGATGTCGGTGCGGTAACGTTCAGCGAAGGGGTTCGCATGGCCAGCGCGATCTACGCCAAGCGCAAGGTTGAAAAGCAGGAGTCGCCGGAATCATGAGCAAAGACTTTGTCGAATCTCAGCTCGCTGCCGGCGGCTTGGTGGCCATAAAATCGAAATGCGATCCCAAGACGACGGAAACGATCGTCGCCCGAACTTACGCTGCCGCGGTCCTGGGGAATCGCGTCATCATCACGCTCAGCGCCGATCGGTTGGTGCCGGCTGAAGACTTGGCGATGGAATTTCTGGGACTTCAAGGCACCGCGATCAGCGAACCGATTGCGATGCAGACGCGCACCGCGCTCGATTTCGCACACTGGTCGCTGGTGCATCAACCCCAGCATGCCAAGTACGCATTGGACCTCGTCAAACGAATGAAATCGACGGCCCGCAAGGCTGCGTCGAAACCAGGTTCCGCGTGGGATTTATACACCGAGATGGCCGACGAGTTGAACAAGTCGGTGCGTGATTTGTTGCCGCCGTTTTGGGAGCAGGTCGCGCGGACGTTCAAAGACTTGGGCAACCAAACCTACGCCGGTCGCGGCCTCAACAAGGCACTCGAAGCCGAGCGGGTTCATGCGTTGAAGGTTGATCGCGAGCATCGCCGTGATGCGGTGCTTGAATTTGCACTCAGCGGTTGTTTGTCGGGCAAGGCGTTGTCCGATTATGCCAAAGACCTCGAGAAACAATTCAAGCCCGCCGATGCTTACGAGACGTTCAAGGATTTAGTCATTCGTCGCACGCTCGGCGGTATGCCACCGGTAACCAACGTCGCAATCGACCTTAACCGCATGGCTAAGGCGGCGAAGCTTGATCCGATCGTTGAACTGGAGTCGGTGCTCGAGGCGATCATCACCTCACCCGCGATGGCCCGTGCGTCGATCCAGTTTTGGAAGTCGGTTAAGCAAGCCGCCGCGCGCATCGCCAAACGTGAGCGAACTTTTGCCGCTTGGTTACTCGTCCATACCAACCCTCAATATAGTTACCGCACCGACAGTCCCGTTTGGCAATGGCTGGATCTGCTCGATGAGTGGGGCGTGTTGCCGATGATTTCGCAACCGCTGGACCAATGGCCCAAGGAAGTCGAATTGCCCGGCGGACGAGCTCATTGGATCGGCGCGATTGCCGCAGTCGAAAGCTCGCCGAACAAACGCGTGTTCGAGTTGTTGGAATCGATGGCCGAGGTGTTGAAAGCGGAAGCCAAACCGATGACATTCACCTCGGTTCATCGCGGTCGCAGCATTGACGTTGATGTGCTGGAAACGTACCTCGATCTGGGACTTGAGGTGCCGATTCCCCCGTGGTTTGAACTCGACTTTGCGGGTTGGCTGCGAAGTGATGTCGATCACCCGCGGCGCAACTCGCAATTGAAGCACGTCGCGGCCCAGCCACAGTTTATCGCAGCGCTGCAGGTTGCGATCCCAAGCTTGGTTTCGTTCGCGGGAGACAGTCCGGGTAAGGGTTCGTCGTGGTCTCGCGACGTGGCCCCTCGACGCGCGTTTGATGAAGCGGCGGCGGGACATCCGGTCGTGCGTGATGCCTGGTGGCAATACCTCGACAAACAATTGAAGGCGTTCGAAGTCGGTGGGTTGGTGGACGTCGAGCAGGCCGCCAATGAATTGCAAAACTGCATTCGCCCGCGCGTGTTGGTCGAGTTTCCTGAGCTTGTCAAACGATTGCGGAGCATCGACTTCGCAACGATTCTGCACCGCACGCTAATCGCCGGTGTGTTCGACGAATACGGTTGGCCGGAATTGGACAAGGCCGCCGATGAAAAGCCGTTGCCGAAGGTGAGTCGACGGCATGAGCAATTGATTTTTCCATCGTTTCCGCGATTGGCTTATGTGCTCGACGGCTTCGTGCATGTGATTGATCCGGCCAGTAGTTGCCCGCCGCGCGAGGTAAAATTGTCGCCGACCGAATCTCTGAACTACCTGGTTCCGCTCGGCGACGATGTGCTCATGATGGTTCGTGATTCGGCATTGGGTTGGCACACGTTCGTACGTTGGCTCAGCGAACCGGGCAAATCCACCCAGCATGACGAAGGCCATTATTACGGTTCGCATCGATCGCAAATTGTCCCGTTGGGCGACGACGAATACTTTTGCGGCGAGCGGGCTGTCCGCACCGGCGATGCCCAGTGGCCAAGGCCAACACGGCAGTGGTTCCATGATGGCGCTCGGTTTTGGCGTGTGAAGGAAGACGCGGTTCATTGGTCGAATCACAACGAGACGACAATTCCGCCGGCGGCGATTGCGGAGCTTGATCCGCGCACCGGCAAAGAATTGCGCGATAGCGTCCCGCCGTTTTTCGAGGAGTCGCTGCCCTCCGGTGCAACAATTGTCTATGGGTCCAGCTATCTGATGCCACAACCAACTCAAGCGGGCCAATCGCCATTGGGCAGTAAGGCTGGTTTGATCGGTTGGCGTGTGGTTCGCCGTCGTGATGCGGCAATTGAGTACCAGGGGATTGATGGTCGCAAAAGTGTGGTCACGGCGGACCAGCAAACCACGTCTCGATACCGCTTCGCCGAGGCGATGATCGACAAGCCGGGGTCAAACTCATTTTGGATTTTGCATGACGGTGGCAAGCTCGTTGATTCAGAAACCGGGATCGCTTTCGGGTCTTATGATGGCCACCAGAAGT
This sequence comes from Pirellulaceae bacterium, assembly GCA_041753075.1. GTDB lineage: Bacteria > Planctomycetota > Planctomycetia > Pirellulales > Pirellulaceae > UBA6163. Next base: position 42,065 of record JBGSVE010000007.1, on the reverse strand, counting down.
ACGCTTTCGGCCAACCCGCAGTGCTTCCCACTATCTTCTTGAACTTAATGCAACCACGTTGCCTCGACTCATCGAAGAAGCTGCGAAAACTTACGCTCAAGCAAGCGAGCGAGTTGCTGGAAGCTGGCCTGACGAATCACCAGGCATACAAAAGGAAAGATGATCCGGCCAACCCTGACCCCGAGCGCACGATTGCCGCCACGGTTGCCACGCGAATACTGCCCCAAGCACCGCCGCGATTGATTGCGGGCATTGCGCGGTTGGCACGCTTGGCCGCTGAAGAATCGATTTCGTTGCAAAATCTGTTGACGCGAGTGTTGCCTGATCCCAACACGCCGCAAGCCGCATTGCCGACGTTCGACGCCCAGCGAGCCGACGCGGGTTTCACGTTTATGACGCAACAGAAACGGTCGCCGATTTGTTATTACCAGCCTAGCGAAGAGCGTTCGATTTCGGCCAATGTGATGGCGGTGGGGAAATTCCTGAGCGGCTGCGATAACGATGAAATCCCTGCTTGCCAAACCTTTTGGCTTGGACTGCTCGACGATTTACCATCGTTAGTCTGGAAATGTTTTTGGTCACTTGGTGTGAACGAGTCTGCTGGGGAATCGATACCCCAGCGGCTCGGGGGCCCGTGGCTTGATGCGCTGAGTTGTTTGGCTGATTCCGGCCTGCTACAGCTCAGCGAGAAGATACACCTATATCATGTGGCGTTAGGCGCAGACCAAACACCGAAGCCCGATTCACTGGCCGCGCGAGCGGACGCCCATCCGATCACTTTTGTCGAAGGCCACAATCGATTCGTTGCGATTGTGCAACACAGCTATTACGAAAACGTCCTGACTGTAATCGGTTATTCAGCCAACGGGAAACCAAAACCACCAAAAGGTTTGACCGTTGATTCAACAACCGTGCTTGACCCAGGCTGGAACCGCAACAGCTTGTTGTCATTCATCAAAGGAGTGAAAACGGTGCAGGCGTTGCCGCTGCCGTCAACGGAACAATTGGCTGACGCCGCTGCAAAAATCGGTGTTCATCCGATCACACCGGCGCTGGCGTGGATGAGCAACCTGCGCACCGTTAACTACGGCCAAGAGAAGCTGACCAAAGAGCTTCGTGATTTCTACTCGTGGAAAGTCAAAGATATCCAAACCGCGATCGCCGAGCTAAACGCCATCGAATTAGCGTCAACCGTCGGTTCGATTGGCGTGCGAAATAATCCGGGTGGTGCGATGCTCGATGGACGTGATCGTGCGTTTGACCAGATGATTGCCAAGTGGACACAGTTTTTGAAGAAGACGATTTCGTTGCCCGCAGAGCTGCTGAAGAAACTTGATTTGGGCGATCACCAACCGCACATTGCCAGCCTACTCGCCGACCCGCAGGCGTCCGAGTTTTTGCAGCGGCGAACCATGTCATTGGTCCCGACCGGTCGGCCTGCGGTCTACCACATGATCGACAGGAAATACGATCCCACGCCGCGGTTTGTGCCTGAGACGCTATTGGGCGATGTGCTTCTATCGCTCGCCATGATCAATTACGAATTACCCACCGGTGCCGAAGCTCGCGTTGCGATTCCGGATGTGGTCGACGAAGTTCGCAAGTTCCTAGATGAACCGTCAACATTATTTCCTTTCGGGGCCAATTTTACCGCGCCCCTCGATCAAGAGTTGAAGCTTGACGATACCATCATCAGGCTCAGCACGACGATCACCAAACTGGAGTTAGCGGCTGATGGTTTGTATCGCGGCGATAACGGGTTGGTTGTCGTCGCTACAATACCTCCGGCAATCCGAATGCTGTTTCGCTCGGCGCAATTGACGGATGATAAAGCGTTTGCCAAGTTGTCCGCAGCGGTCAACGCAACATTCGATTATTCGGAACCAGGCGTGCATCATAATCTTGCGGCCCAAGGCGTGATGCTAATGCGCAGTGATGCAATGACGCGACTGGCCAGCGAGATCCGCAGTAGCACGTTGCCCGCAGGAAGCTGGGAACAAGACCCGAGGTTGTCAGTGCCGGAAATTGTCAAGGCTTGTGCTAAGAAGTTGAAGGTCAGCGAATCAGCGGCCGCTTTGTATCTACAGGTTCTGGCACTGTACGATCCCACGGCGGCCAACGTGAAGCGATGGAACCAGTGGGCGACGAAGGACTACGCCGCCGCGGCCAGCGAGTTGGTCGCCGCCGGGCACTTGGTCGAAGCCAAACGTGAACGCGCCGGTCGAGACATCTTCTTGCCCGGCGGATGGGAACCGCTCAAGCAACCGAACTTGCCGATCGAATCATGGAAGTTGCCGTTGTTCGGACACGCCAATACCGATCGTCTGCGCGGCGGCAGCGCGGACCGAATCGTGCTCCACGGTTCAATCGCTGGCCACTTCCAATCAACATGGTCAAGGATCGAACACGGCGACATCCCGCGTTACGAAGACACCATCACCAAGAAAAAACGCAAGCAGTGAGCGGATTGGCGCTAGCCACCGGTCGTTCGCACTCGGAACCGGCAGCTAGCGCCGATCCGCTCACACTCGATCCCCAATCATCGTCAACTATGCCAAAGAAATCTGCATCGACTGCAGCTACCGCCACCATGCAAAATCCTCCGGCGGAGCTGCGGCATCGTGACGAATTGCAACTGCTTGCCGAAATCGACACCGCCCATCGTCCGGCCGGTTGGTTGCTTTCTCCACAAGCGATCATCGACTTTATTTGCGGCACCGATGGCCAACGGATCGGTCCGTCGAAAACAAAATCAATGGTTATCGAGGAAAAATTTCTCGGTCCGCGCGACATCATTCAACGCTGCGTCGTCACCTTGGCGGGCGAACGTGGCTTGTTGCTCGTTGGCGAACCGGGAACGGCGAAATCGATGCTGGGCGAACTGCTTGCCGTCGCGATTAGCGGTACGTCGGCGCTAACGATTCAAGGCACCGCCGGCACCACGGAAGATCAAATTCGCTACGGCTGGAATTACGCGATGTTGCTTGATCGCGGGCCAACGCCTGACGCACTCGTTGCCTCACCGGTGATGCAAGCGATGAACAGCGGCAAGCTCGTGCGGTTCGAAGAAGTCACACGCTGTTTACCCGAAGTGCAGGACGGATTGATTTCAATCTTGAGCGAGCGACGGATGATGATTCCTGAATTGAGCGGTGATGATTCGAGCGTTTTTGCTTCGCCGGGGTTCAACGTCATCGCCACGGCAAACCTGCGTGATCGCGGCGTGTCGGAGATGTCAGCGGCACTGAAACGACGCTTCAACTTTGAGACGATCGCACCGATCGCCGACGCCGATCGTGAAGTCGAATTGGTCTCGCGCCGCGCCACAGCGATCTTGTCGGCCGGCGGTCCTGCGCCGGCGGTTGACAAAGCGCTGGTGGAATTGTTGGTCACTGTTTTCCGCGACTTGAGATCCGGCCGTACGTCCGAGGGTTGGCAAGTTCAGCAACCCAGCACAGTGATGAGCACCGCCGAGGCAGTCGCAATCACGACGGCGATTCATCGTGAGGGCGTGTTCTTTCCGTCGGGCTTTGACCCTGTCTCGCGATTGCCCGGACATCTACTAGGCGTCGTGATGAAGGATGATTCAAAGGATCGCGAGCGTTTGCTCGGCTATTGGGACGGAGCGGTGCGGCGTCGCGCCGATACGGGTGCATTTCTTTGGAAAAGACTCGCTGAATTGCGAGGAGACTTGGAGGGTTAGTGCGCCAATTCGACTAAATTCAACTCAACCAATTTGTTGGTGTCAATCGTCAAGCGACAATTTTCAAGCAGCGCTGTTCCAAGAAGTGGGTATTGCCTATCGTTCGCAACAACCTGAACCGGAATCACAGCTCCAAACCAATCGAGGTACGCGACAAATGTTTCCAGAGTCACCTTACTGCCGTCCGCAAAAATAGCCTCGGTTTCTACCAGCGTCTCAAGACCAAGCTGATCGATCAACGCCAACGCAAAAACAAAGTGTCCATCGAACGCGGTGTCAATCCACGCATCAACCGAAAATGATTGCTTCGCGAACTTCGCACGAACTTGAACTGGTAACAAAGCGCGCTTGTTGTCGTCAACGCGGCCGATCACTTAGTGGCCGCTCCGAGATGCACTGCCGCTTCGTGACAAACTCGCAACACAAAAGATTTCTTGGTCGGGTGACATTTCTTCGCGGCCATCGCGGCATCAATGAAAGTGATCGCAATAAAATAATCACGCGAATCGGGTTCGATCGCAACAAACTCACCGAAATGCTCGGCTTCCAATCGTTGGCGCAAATCCGCTTCGTAAACCTCCTTGGCTTGATTTGCTACTGACATCCCAACCCCCTCGTTGCCATACGATTTACTTGATGAACGACCCTTCCGATCATATCGCACCGCTGTGCGAATGTCGAACGCCGCTGCTGATTGGCGTTCGTCATCATTCCGCGGCGATCGCGCGAACGATTCGGGCAATGCTCGATTCATTCAAGCCGGATCAATTGTTGGTCGAGATGCCTGCGGATTTCAATCCATGGCTTGAGTATTTGGCGGACCAGGACACGGTCGCTCCGATTGCGATTTCTGCAGCCAACGCGAGTGGCGATTTGGCGTTCTATCCGCTCGCCGATTTTTCTCCTGAACTGGTCGCCATCAAGTGGGCGTTTAAGCACAGTGTGCCGGTTGTCGCTTGTGATCTATCGGTGAGTGCGAAGGCGAACTTGGTCGTGGACACTGTAGAACTTGCGGATCCTTGCCTGCTGTTGGACGAACTGCTGCGACGAACAAGTTCTCGTGACACGGGTCAATTGTGGGAACGCTTGGTCGAATCACCGGCAATGCTCGCTGATCCCGACGCAACTCGCCAAGCGGCGCTGATGTTCGGCTGGGCCGTCCGCCACAGCTCGCCGATCGTTTCGCCAAGAGATCGATTGCGCGAGGCTGCGATGCGCCAGTGCATTCGCGCCGCACCGCCGCATAGCGCCGCCGTAATCGGTTCGTTCCACGCCGCGGCGCTGGTTCGCGAAGTTGTTGAACGTGAAGCGACGAATGATCAAAAACTGCTGGCCGAACTTTCCGCATCGTCCGAGGCGGTCGGCGTCTCACTGGTGCCTTACAGCTTTGAACAACTTGATGAACGCAGCGGCTATCCGGCTGGGATTCTGGATCCGGTTTGGCACCAACGAATGGTCACCGCCGACAGCCTCACCGCCATGGATGCCGCAGCGGGTGAGATCATCGTCGCCATCTGCCGCCAAATGCGTCATCGCGGTCATGTCGCCGGAACGCCGGACGCCAGCGAGATCATGCGAATGATGCGCGATCTGGCGCGATTGCGGGGACTTGCCGCGGCGGGCAGAAGCGAATTGATCGAGTCGATTCAGTCCTGCTTGGTGCAAGGCGAATTGCACGGCCGGGCGCGCGAGGTTTCTAAAGCGTCGGCGCATGTTTTGATTGGTAATCGCCAAGGAGCGGTGTCCGGGCGTGTGCCGCGTTGCGGTTTGGCCGTGTCGCTCGAAACGCTGCTACAATCGTTGCATTTGCCCACGCAAGGGACCCTTGGCGACGAACCGCGCGAGGTCCGATTGGATGTGCTGCGATCGCCGCGTGAACGCGCCAAAGCCGTGGTGTTGAGACGATTGTGCGCGGCCTCAATCCCTTATGCGACGCGTGTCGATTCAATCGAACAAGGTCAACGCGAGAACCTTGCCGAGCGCTGGAAAGTCGCTTGGCACCAAGGGACCTCGGCGACCATTGAAGCGGTGTCGCGCTTTGGCGTGGCGCTGCCGCAGGTGGTCGAAGGGATCTTGCGAAGTGTGACGAGTGACCAGACACCACCTGCGTCGATTGTCCAGCAATTGGAGATCGCGACGCAGTGTGGCTTAAACCAATTCGTACACCGGAGCTTGCAAACACTTGACCAGACATTGCTGAGAACCGGCGGGTTGGTCGAGTTGGTCGCTGCGGCCACGATACTTGGACGCATCTCCGCTGGACACATTCCGGGTCTGCCGCGCGACGAAGCCAATTCGTATCCGCCGATACTCGCGGTGTTTCGCGATACGAATGTTTCTTTGCAAATGGCGGCGCTGTTGCGCGCCTGCTTGGATCGCTTGGAAGGACTCGAAGGCTCGCACGATGACAACGATGTGATCGGTGTCAGCGATCTGGTCCATTGGTTCAACGGTGACTTGCGCGAAGTGCTGGAATGCGATCTCGATAATGGCAACAAGACGGCGATTGCGCTGCTCGACGCGGGTCAATTGCGATTGGTTCATTGGTGCCAGCGGACGCTGGGGCGAGGCAGCGATTTGATGCGCGGAGCGGCCGCAGGAATGCTGTGCGTGCTGCAAAAACAGACGGCGGAACAGTTCGCGGAATTGCTCGGCGGTTGGTTCGATGCCGCCGTGGATACTCAGTCGCGAAGTCGCCTGAGGAATGCGTTAGCGGGATCGGTACACGTGCTCTTGGCAATGATGCAAGGCGACATGGTTTGGTTAGACGGATTGGAGTCGCGGATTCGCACCGCCGACGACGATTCGTTTTTACAACGACTACCGTCGCTGCGCGGTGCGTTTCATAAATTTTCACCCGCCAACCGAATACGACTGCTGGAAGCTCGTTTGCAATCCTACCACGAGCGTGGTTCCGCATTCGCCGCGATTGCTTCCGATGGCTTCAGTGATGTGACGGAGTTGGTCGCGATGCGGCGCGAGGCCGATTCGGCGGGACGCCAAGCTGTGCTGGCGATCTTTCCGAATTTTCAATTTGATTTAGCCAACGCGCCGGCAAGCGAAGAAAAAATAACTGACGACTCGTCCGCCGATGAGATCGCCGCGACAGATCCCGCGCATGGAATCACGCTCGCGGATCGTTGGCGAATGATACTTGGACTGCCGCCGGAGAATCGGCAAGCAAGCTCCGGTGCAGCGAGTAGTTTAGATCAATTGTTCGGTCGCGGACGCGGCGAAGGCTCGCAAGGCGGTCTGGCCAACCGCCAATCCGGCGGCACCGAAGCACCGATGCCGACGACAGCCCAGTGGGCGGATGATTTGGAAGCATTGTTTGGTGCCGACATTTGTCAAGAAGTGTTGGGCGAGTCGGCGGGCAGGGGAAATCAAGTTGCCTTGGACTTGCTTGATCCCGATGCGGTCACGCCGTCGATCGAATTGTTGCAACAGGTGTTGTCGCTCGCCGGCGGCTTGGCCGAAGTTCGAGCCGAGCGGATGAGGCGATTGGCCAAGCGGATCACAGAACAACTGGCCAAACGCCTGGCCGTCCGCCTTCGCCCCGCGATGAGCGGATTGTCATCGCCGAGGCCGACGCGGCGACGTTCGCGCCGCTTGAACTTGCCACGAACGATTCGCGAAAACTTGATCAATGCCTATCGACGCGACGATGGCCGGCCAGCGATCGTGGCCAAGTCATTGCTATTCAACACGCAATCGCGACGCGAGATGGATTGGCATTTAACGTTTGTGGTCGATGTCTCGGGATCGATGACCACATCGGTTGTTTATTCTGCGTTGTGCGCGGCAATTTTTGCGGAGTTGCCGGCGCTATCGGTTCGGTTCTTGGCGTTCAGTACCGAGGTGATTGATCTGAGCGAGCATGTGACTGATCCGTTGGCATTGCTGTTGGAGGTGCAGGTTGGCGGCGGGACGCATATTGGTTTGGGACTAGGTGCCGCCAGGTCCCGATTGAAAGTGCCGTCGCGATCGATCGTCGTGTTGGTGTCGGATTTTGAGGAGGGAGTTTCGGTGGGCGAGATGCTCGCCGAAGTTCGCGCGATTGCGCAGTCCGGTGCGAAGTGCGTCGGGCTGGCCGCGCTGGATGACACAGGCACGGCGCGGTTTCATCAAGGCTACGCACAAATGGTCGCGGCCGCGGGCATGCCGGTGGCCGCGGTCAGCCCCGAACGATTGGCCGATTGGGTCGGCGATCAAATTCGCGGACAAGCTGGACAGACAGCGAATTCACCGCAAGGAACCCTCTTATCATGAACGTACCGCGACCGCGAATCAGCGCGATCTTACTGGCCGAACTGATCGATTCAATGCCCGGCCGTGTTCGCAAACGACTCGATGCCGAACCCGTGGTTGCCGATCGTTGGCAATGGGTTTTCAACGCAGACCGATGGTCGATCGCAGCCGGCGAAGAAACCGTTGAGTTACGCAGCGAGGGCGGCGTGATTGTTTCCTCCGAGCAATTGCAATGCAGTTGCTTGTTGACACCAAAATGTTTTCACGTCGTCGCGTGCATCAACATCTTGGCGACGGCAACGGACGATGATTCTGCGGATCAGAGTCAGGAGACTGAGGCAGCCCCAGCCACGTCCACAATCACTGAAGAAATGCAAACGGCGGCGCGATTGGCCCAAGCTGCGGTCGCGGCACTGCTTCGCGTCGGCGCAAGCGGTGCGGGGTTGCTGGTGCAATCGAGTATCCTGCGAGCGGCGCATCAGTGTCGCGAGTGCGGATTGGTTGCGCTGGGCAATACGCTCTTGCGAATTGTCGAAGGCAGCGGACGATTGCGGGCCAATCGCGATACATCCGATGCAGGCGCGTTAAGGGATGACCTCGCTAGTGCGCTGTTAACTGCTCACCGCATCAACACACAAACCAGCGCGCCGCAGTGGCTCGTTGGCCAATCGCGCCGAGGCTTTGATCCCATCGACGTACGCAAGCTCGAAGGCATTTGTGCCGAGCCGATCCTGACGCTCAGCGGCTACGCAGGCGTATGCGTTTACCTGCAAGGCAGTGTGGCGGGTGACGAAGATTTGTTCACGGTCAATGAACTACGGCCTGGCGATCGGCAACTTGTTTTGCAGGCGTATGGCGGTGGCATTGACCTGGGAACCGTGACGTTGGACGCCAAAGCGTTGTGTCGCGGTTTGCTTGCTGTACAAAATTTGCAGGTGTCCGGCGATGGCCGCCTCGGCAAAGGCAAGACGACTCGCTGGGCCGTGCACGCGACGCGTGGGAGCGACGGTCGGCTCGCTGCGGGGCGTTTCGGCTTGCCGCTGGACGAGCAAATTCGGCGAGTGTTTCAGCGTGCGTTAATGTCCGAGCCGCAGCGTCATGGTGGTTGGGATTTGGTCGCGTTCGATGCTGTGATTGTCGGCCCACGCGGTGCGAGTGTATTGGTCGATGTCGAACGAGTCAGTCTTCCCTGGCGGCTGACAATTGCGATCGATGATGCACAATTGGCGTATCGCGAAAACTTGGCCCTGTTGGCGCGTTGCCCAGGCTTGTCGCTGCGATGCCTTGGTCGCTTAAGACTTGCTGCGGCGGGTGCAGTCGATCTGATCGCGATTGCCCCGACCACTTTAAACATCAATGACGACGCGACAAAAGGTGCGCGACCCGAACTGGACCTGCCGCCGCAGTGGGACAGTGTGTGCAACATCGGATTGGATCGACTGCAACGACATCACTTCACTGGCATTGGACGCTGGAGCGACGAACTGATCTTAAGCGATGAAACACCGCAGCCTGGTTCGCCCCCGGATGGCCTTGATTCGCTGCGCCGTCGTCTGACCGGGCTCGCGCTGGGCGGTCGCATGTCGGTCCCAGCCCTGGGCACCCAAACCCATCGACGAGAACAACGACGACTCCAACAAAGTTACCAAACGACAGCCACGCAACTACTGGACGTACTCGCGATCTCAGCCAGCCAACGGCGCAACGAATCGCGCAGTCGCGGCGCTGGCGTCATCGAAAAAACCTGCTCGCTCGAAGCTGCCTACCTAGCGTGCATGAGCCATTTGATTGCTGCCGGAAACCAATTCGAAAAGCAGATCTGGATGCGCGGGTTCAATAGCGCTGGTTCAAATTGAATCTAACGCTGCGTTGCAGATAAATTCTAACAGCCCATCTGCTAATTTTGGACCCGTAACCATTGGGATTTGACGGACCACGCGTTCAGTGCATCCTAAATCTCCACTTCCGCTGCATCCTTTGGCAGTTCGCGGCTCATCCAGATCGGCGTTGCGACGAACCAACCGATCGTGCCAGCCAGCGCCGCCCATTTCACAGCATCCAGTCCAATCATGCCGATGAAGAACAGAAGACACGGAATGATGACTGCACTGAGGGCGATCAGGGAAACAATTTTTGCAGACGTATTCATTCGACGTTTCCTTTGTTTGCTGTGACTTTGTTTTGAGTGAACTTGCTGAGCACGAGGTAGAGCACTCCGCATGCAACCCAACAAGGAATCACGGCGTAAGCGGCGAAGAGCTTTTCAGGAAACCAAATCGTCGGCACCATGATCAGATAGAGTCCGACGGCGACCGGAAGGAGCCAGGCGATCAACACCGCGATATTGACTTTCGTTCTCCGATGAAACGCGTCTTCATCTCGCAGGCCAAACTTTCTCATCAAGTAGAAGTCGACAAAGATGATGGCTCCCATCGGGCCGAGAATCGTTCCGTATGTCCCGACGAAACCGAGCAACTGTGCCGACAGATTCGGGAACGCTCCGGCAATCGTCGCCACCGCGCCCGCGACGAGTGTCATGGCGGTTCGAGAGCTGTTTGGCAACACACCCTGGAAGGCCAAACCGGCGCGATAAATCGTCGGATTCGCCGTCGTCCATCCGGCGATCACAACACAAATGATGCCCGTCCATCCGAGCGATTGGAAAGCGAGCAGCCCTGGATTCGCGGTTACCTTGCCATCGGAACCGAGCGCGAGCGATGGCTGAATTTTGATCAGCGCGGCAAGCAGCAGGGCCGCGGCAATCCAGGCCATGTAGTGCCCCAGAAACATGCCGATCGAAGGTGCCCATCCCGAAGCTTTGTTGCGAGCGAATCGAAAGATCGTCAAGTCGGCCATCCCAAAGTGCATCGCTCCGTTGCACAGCCAGGCGAACACAACAATCTGCCAGAAGCCAAAAGTCTGTGGCCCATTCTTCTCTTGCACAAATGCGATCGCGTCAGTCCAAAACTTGCCTTCCGAGAAAGCGGCCATACTCGTTACATCCATTTGCACCAGCGATACGATGCCACAAGCGGCAAACACGGCAATCATCCATGGTGCCGCGATATTCGCAATTCGAGCAACACGCTCATATCCGCCCGCTGCAATCACGGCGATCAACACGCCGACGATCGCGACCAAGGCGGTGAACGATAGATTGCTGAGTCCAAACATTGCCTCAGGCACATCGAACGCTATGCCGAACGGTACGCCGACTGCCGACGCGGACACGGTGACCATTGCTCCGGCAAGAAAACAAAATAGCAGACCGTTGACCAAGTTGTAGAACTTGACCAGCGAACCACCGGCAATGCGCTCAAGTTGGTAATACAGTGTCAACCGTTTTACCATCGCGATCGGGACGACAAGAAAACGCCAAGTCAAAACTGCCAGGAAGTTGCCCAGCAGCAAGCCTAGGATCAAGTTTTGCAAACTCGCTCCTGCGGCCAAAAACAAAGGGCCGATCATGAACTCGGTGCCTGCGGCGTGTTCGCCGGCATACATGCCCCAGAACTTGCCCGCTCCCAGCAACGCCGAATCGGGAACGGGTTCGCGTTCAAATTCTCCGCCTGAATTTGAGTTGTCTTCACTCATGAAAGTAGGTTCCGATTGTTAAAAGTTTGATTAGCTGAACAGCACGAAGGTTTAGTGAGCGGGCGGGCGCTAGCCCCTGGTATTTGCCGATCGAAACCGGCGGCTAGCGCCCGTCCGCTCGCAAATTAAATCACCGCACCCAATTCGTTGTGGCGCAAAGATTGAACATTCCTCTCATAGTCACGCACCTTCTCCAGCCACTGGGCTCCGACGGGAACGCCGGACGTTTGGCAATAATGATTCCAAACCGCGCCCAACGGCATCGACTTTTGTTCTTCCATCAAAGCCAACCGCGCCGTGTAATCACCATCACGCTCAAGTTGTCGCAGCGTTTCGGTTGGTTCCAACAACGCCGCAAGAACTGCCTTCAACGCGTTGCGAGTTCCGATGGCCCAAGCTGCAACACGATTGATACTGGCGTCAAAGAAATCGAGTCCAATATGAACGCGATTGAGATAATCGCCACGAACAATCTCTTGCATGATCGCTTGCAATTCGTCCGTGTAAGTCACGACATGGTCGCTGTCCCAGCGCACTCCACGACTGACGTGCAACAGCAACTCCGGCACATACATCAGCACCGCAGAAATCTTGTCCGAAATCATCTCGGTTGGATGAAAGTGTCCAGCATCAAGGCACAGCATTTTGTTTCTGGAAATCGCATAGCCCATATAAAACTCATGCGACCCAACGACATAACTTTCGCTGCCGATGCCAAACAGTTTGCACTCCACCGCATCAAGCGTGTGACTGGGCGAAAGTTCTTCGTTAAAGATCTCATCAAGCGATTCGGCAAGCCGCTGGCGAGGATCCTTTCGGCTGGCCGGCGTGTCTTTCGATCCGTCGGGTACCCAGAAGTTGTTGATACAAGGATTGCCTTGAGCCGCGCCGATCGCAGCGGCAATCTTGCGGCAAGCGATTCCATGATCGATCCAAAATTGACGGATGCCAGAATCGGCGTGCGTTAACGTGAATCCGTCGCTCGCTTTTTCGTGCGAGAAATAACTGGGGTTGAAATCCAGTTTCACACCTTGACCACGACCCCAATCTATCCAACCTTGAAAGTGTTCGACGCCGATCGCATCACGATCAACGGGGCCATCGAATTCACCGTACAGCGCATGCAAATTCAAACGCTGCTTCCCTGGGATCAGCGAATAGGCGAGTTCCAAGTCACTGCGCAGCTCATCGGGCGTGCGTGCTCGGCCAGGATAATTGCCTGTCACCGCAAGCCCGTTACCCAGTGCGTCTTTGTTCCCTTCAAAGCCAGCGACGTCGTCGCCTTGCCAACATTGGACCGAAATCGAAACTTCGCGCAGCTTGTTCAGAGCTTGTGAAACGTTCACACCAAGTGATTCATATTGTTCAACCGAAAGCTCAAAAGCTTTTTGAAGGTTTGCCGAATTCGTCATGCCGCGATGTCCTGGGGCGAGTGAGAGAGACGTGACAATACGTTAAGCCGCCGGGGTCTCGGAAACCTTGACGATTGCGACACGTACCAGCACAATAGTGCCAGCCTGCGGTCGGTCTTTAGGTCGAACCCGATAACGTGATGCACAACCTTTCCGCTTCCTACCGGCAGCCGATTCTACATTATGGGCAACGATTCGCTATGCAGGTGCTGAAGAAGCAGGACTGGTTTCACGAGGATGGTTTTCCGATCGTTGTGGAGCGGCGTGATCCCCAAAAGCCTTTTGGGCTGCACTCCCACGAGTTCTCGGAGATCGTGATCATCACGGGTGGCAAAGGCGAGCACATCACCGGCGAGGATTCCTACGTACTGGCGACAGGCGACACGTTTGTGATCGGGCCAACGCGACCGCACGACTATTTGAATATGGATCAACTGCGGCTGATCAACGTCTTGTTCGACGCATCCGAGTTGCCGATGACGCTGAGTGATTTGCCGTCGCTTCCCGGATATCACGCGTTGTTCACACTCGAACCTGCTTGGCGAAAACGCCACGGGTTCGATAGCCGTTTGCAATTGTCACCGCCCGAATTGGTGCAGGCGATTAGTTTGGTGGATCAGCTTAGTTTGGAGCTCACCGACCGTGGCCCCGGGTTTGGCGTGATGGCGACAACAACACTATTGCAGTTGGTCACTTTTCTTTCTCGCTGCTACAGCCAATCGCGCAATCCACGAAGCAAGTCACTGTTGCGGATTGCGGAGGCGATCTCGCTGATTGAACGGCACTACGCGGACCCCGTTTCGCTGGACGAGCTGGTCGAAATCTCTGGCATGTCGCGGCGAAATTTCCTGCGAACATTCGAGTCGACAATGGGTTGTCCGCCGATCGCTTATTTAATTCGATTACGAATTCGTCAAGCGTGTAAATTACTCGCACAAAGCGACAGCAGCGTCACGGCGATTGCCATGGCCGTTGGCTTTACGGACAGCAACTACTTCAGCCGACAATTCCGTGCTTTGACCGGAACATCACCAAGAGATTATCGTAACAGCAATCTGAGTCCATCTGCCTGGGAATCGCAATGATCAAATCAACTCCGCTCGCCACTGCGGCGCTGGCAACACTCTTCGCTCAAGCCTTTAGTTTATCGTTACTCAAGGCCGACTCAAGCGACCGACCAAACATTGTCTTGATAATTGCCGATGATCTTGGCTACGGCGAAACCGGGATGCAAGGCAACCAACAAATTCCCACGCCCGGTATCGACGCATTGGCCAAGAGCGGTGTTCGCTGTACCGCGGGCTACGTCACGTCGTCGTATTGCAGCCCCAGTCGAGCTGGAATCTTGACGGGGCGTTTTCAATCTCGCTTCGGCTATGACATGAATCCAACGGGCAAACGCAACCTGCTGGCGGCCGCCGGCCTACCGGTTACCGAGACCACGTTCATCTCCGAATTGAAGCACAGTGGTTACCGCACGGCATTGATCGGCAAATGGCATCTTGGTGCCTCGGAAGCGAAGCAACCGTTGGCGCGAGGTTTTGATTCATTTTATGGTTTTTTGCACGAGGGCCACTATTACGTTCCGGGGCCGCCGTATGAAAACGTTTACACCATGCTCAGGAGTAAATCGGTCTCGGCGGGTGAGATGGTGCGATCCGGCGATTTGTTTCGTGGCAATTACACCGGCAATGACGAACCAGCCTACGACGACGAAAATCCGCTTGTTCGCGGCGACAAATCGATCAAAGAACGTGATTATTTAACCGATGCGATTACACACAACGCCGTCGAGTACATTCACCAAGACCACGCTTCGCCGCTGGCACTTGTCGTTTCCTACAACGCCGTCCACAGCCCAATGCAGGCACGGAAATCCGACGTCGACCAAGTATATGGAATCAATGATCCACAACGCAAGATTTTCGCCGCGATGTTGATTGCACTGGATCGTGGCGTCGCGGCAATCACCGCTGCGCTGCAAGAGCGTGGTCTTATCGAAAACACGTTGATCGTGTTTGTTAGCGACAACGGCGGTCCGACTAAAGAATTGACCAGCAGCAATGCACCACTTCGCGGCGGCAAGGGTGATTTATACGAAGGCGGAATTCGCGTGCCAATGATTTGGTCGATGCCAGGCACATTGCCAGCCGATGTTGCCGAGCCGCGTGTCGTGCTGAGTCTCGACGTTGCGGCAACGGCGCTCGACATGGCCGGCCTCGAATCCGACGTAGCGCTCGATGGTGTCAATGTGATGCCGTTCTTAAGCGGCAAACGACTCGGCGCGATGCATGACCGCGTCTACTGGCGAATGCAAGGCGGCAAGACCGCGCTTCGCCAAGGCGATTGGAAAATTGTTCGGCCCAGCGCAAAGGAACCATTCGAACTCTATCACCTAGCCGCCGACATTTCGGAGACCAATAACCTGGCCGCTGACCAACCGACGAAGCTGCGTGAATTGGTTCACGCCTGGTTGGCGCTAGACAGCGAAATGGCCGAGCCCATCGAATTGCCATAGTTCGCCTTTCGCACTGCTTAGGCGACTAAGTCAGCTATTGCCGAACCTTTGTTCACATCGATCAGGCAAGATAACTTTGTTCGATGCCGTACACTTTCTGCTCGGAAGGCGCAATCGGAAGATGGATTGCACCAAATGAAGTTCCCAGCCGTAATCAATCGGGCAGCGCTAATAAACGTTCGGCTTCAGTTAGCAAGAACTTTGCATCGTTGAATGGCTCGGGGCCGATGTCTTGCCAGCGAATTTGGCCTTGAGCATCTAATAAATAAGTTCCATGCAGCGGCGCGGCTTCAAAATCATCCCAACAGCGAAACGCTTTGAAGGCGGCTTGTTGCGAGTCGGCATATAAGGGAATTGGGATCGGGTCGGGAAAATTTTCGATGCCCAATTTTAATGTTTTCAGATCCTCGTTGCTGATCGCGATTGCCTCAATGCCAAGTGCGCGAAACTGCTCAACCAATGGTGAAAATGCTTTCAATTGCTCGATGCAGTGCAGGCAACCAAAGCCGAGATAGAAAAACACCAAACGCGGTTTGCTACCCAAGTCATTACTCGTGAAAATGCTGCCGTCGGTGGCTTCGACGTCAAACGTAGGGGCGGCACCGGCATGCCAAAACTCTGGCCCGAGCGCCTTCCAATCCGGTCGCTCGCCAACGTCGCTGGACATCTTCTTGGCAATTCGCCAATCCCCGCTCACTTTGGCAGCTCCGGCGACCGCGGCTAAGCGAGTCAGCACGGGCGTGTCGAGATCCGCGACGTGGGCGATTTTTCGCAGTTCGCTAAAGCGTTTCAACGCTTCGTCATGCTTGTCTTGTCGCCATAAAATGTCGATCAAGACAGCCAGCGGCAACACCTCGCCGCGTTTTGCTTTGACCGCCAATTCGGCTGTTTTCTGCGCGCCCTCCAAATCTTTTGCAATGACTTGCCACTGGGCCAGCATGACGGAATCGAGTTTTGCGGTCTTGGCGGTTCGTGCCAACGATTCTTTGTCACCACGCATGGTCGCAGCCGCAGCCTGGACGCGCGCCAATTGTGATTGAAAATGCTTGATCTGCTGCTTTGACTCCTTAATCGAGTCGGTCAATGTTTTATCGGTATCTCCCGTGGCCAATTGCTCCTCGGCATCGAGCAACCGAGTTTCGCATTCGATTTTCTTCCGACGCAACGCCCGCAGACGGCTCTGACCTTCCGCCCTGTTTGCTTCCATAACGTAGGCCACCGCCAACCAAGCATTGCGTTCTTGGTTAGCTGCTTCATTGTCGATCGTTGACAGAAACGGCCCAGACGCCTCTTCGATCAATTGTGGCCATAAGGAAAACGATGTCAGGGTTTGCAGCAATCGCTCACGTCCAAAATGAAAACTACCTTTCTTATGGGTATTGTATTTTGGGTGTTGTGGCAGGCTGATTAAGTACTTGGAATGTCGGATCGCGTCTTGCACTCGTCCCAGGTTGAGCCAATTGCGGATCATCCACTCATGGTTGTGGGCGAAGTTATGAATCTGGTCAGGAATCAGCCGGGTGTCGATCATGAAGGCATGATCGACACGCGCTGCGGCTTCCTGTTGCCAGGCGGCGTCGTCGTAGCGGAACAACTTTGAGTAGGTATGGCCGGGCATGTGCCACATGTGAGCGACACCGGGCATGGCGGGACCGGACTTGGCAGCCGAATCAAGGGCGTTCTTGGGACGTTGTTTATCCCACAGGTGGATTCGATAATGATGCGCCGGGTGCAGCGGTTGTGATGCGAAGATGCCATCGAGCAAGGCGCTGACGGCATAGCGACTGGGCATCTTCAAGCCATCTTGATCGGCGAGCCACAGTTGTAAGACCAAGAACGCTTTCGCTTCGTTGTCGTTGGGGAAGTCGTCAATGATTTTTTCGAGGTCCGCGATGTAACGTTGATGCGCCTGTTGCTGGGCTTCTTTTTTCTTGTCGTCGGTTGACTCCTGCGCCTTGTCGCGGGCGGTTGAATATCGATCCAGAGCTTCGATATACAATTTCTCGCGGCCGGTCGTCGGCGCGCCGCAGCGTTTCTTCGCCTCGCCAATAAACCCGATCGCGCGTTTGGAGTTTTCGATGTTGGCCATCGCGCAGCCCCAGTAGGCAATTGCCAACTCAGGTTCAATCGCCGCTGCTTGTCGAAAAGAACGTTCCGCCTCGAAATACCAAAAGCCATGAAGTTGCGCGACACCTTGTTCAACGAACGCCTGCGCCTGAGAATTCTTCGCAGCGGTAGGAAACGTGATCTTGGCCAGACCGCTCAACAACCGAGCCGCTTGGCGCGGTCCGTCGTCGAACGCCTCACCGTGAGCACTGTGTCCCGCTTCGGGTGGCGTTTCAGTTGCGTCATCGGCGTTGCTGACGAGGCAGATCAACGTCGTCGTCAAAACAGAAAGTAATGGCCAACCAAAGCAGGAACAGCGGAAAGGACTCATCATCGAAATTAACTTGATACGTTGGCGGGAAATAGTTTGGTCGGGAGCATCATTGTAACCTAGTTCGTCGTAATCCCATCGGCTTGACCGACGGATACTTCGGTTTCAAGCTACACAAACAGATCGCAAACTCGCTCCCGCTTCACTCCGTCGAAAAGGCCGCCGGGGCGAATTGACCGACACAGACAATGTGTCTAAAATCCAGTCGCTGGCGAACCCTTGGCCTAATCGGAGAACACCTTGACGCAACGATTTTTGCTTTGTGTGGTTGCATTGACCTGGCTTGCTGCAGCGAATCCGGCGCGCGGGCAAACCGTGTCAGCGGACACGATGTTGCCGATTCATCTCGAGGCCGCAAAACAATACGACCTGTACGCGGATGCGACGCACCAGCGACAGTTTGTGCTCAGGGAGCAGCCAGTGATGGTGTGGACGAATCCGCGGCGAGCCGGCGGCCAAATTGGGCACCTGTTTCTTTGGGATGACGGTGAGGTGCCCGCCGCCTTGGCAACCTTGTTTTCCTTTCCTTGGCAACTCAATCCCACGCAACAACGGATTGTTCACGAGCTGCATTCGCTTTCCGAGTCAGTCCTTGATTCGACTAATACGCGAGCAACGCAGGCTTGGAAGCCAGTGAAAGGAATTGAGTTTATCGAACTCGCCGGGAGCACTGAGGTGCCTGAGAATCCGCAGCGACGAATGCTGACGATCCGGCAGCTCACTCGTTTTGTTACCGCCCACACGATTGATGCGGAACAGAAGCGATGGCAGTTGCGACTTATGCCGAAGGAGTTGACAACTTACAACAGCCCCGACCGAGCGGGAGCGTTGTTTTCAATGCTTGGCGACGCCGGTGCCGATCCGGAGCTGATGTTGCTGGTGGAAGCGCATCGCATTCAAGGCATTTGGAAATGGCGATTGGCACCGATCCGCATGACTGATCATGAGATCTATCTGTCGTTTAAGGACCAATCGATTTGGTCGAGCGTTCACGATGACAAGAATACGCGGATGCACAGTGCCGACCATACGTATTTTCGGTTCCCCGACGCCATCAATTCCATCGGCCAATAGCTAACGCTACTTCCAAGTCTGGCGTGCGGGAATGAATGGATCGAGCGCGGGCAATTTGGCGCGCAGCGCTGCTCCCGCTTCGTTCGTCTCGGCATCGGCCAACTCCCAGCCGATCATCGCCAACTCATTCGCCCCCGATTCAAGCTGTGGGCCATTGTTCAATTTGATCGCCACAGCGTCAAACACGGCAACGGCTTGTGCCAGGCGCGGATCGTCGATCTTTTCGGCGACGCTGCGCAAGCGTGAACCGGCTCGCGCGGCGCGCTTGGCCACGGTCATCGCATAGGTCTCTTTCACGGTTGCCGTTGCCAGCGCCCGCAGCGACGCTTCGGTGTCGGCAATCACACCGGCCAAAAACATGAACCGCAATCGCTCCGGTGAGCTGGCCTGGTTCTGCTTGCCATCGCTATTCACAAAATTGTGGTGAACGGTTCCTTGGCTCCAGGATACGAATTCGAAATCGAGGCTACCGGCCGAGTGACCGCCGACATTGACAAGCGTTTCGTTGCCGGTGGTGTGACAGCGATAACAGCTTTGGGCAACCAGGTAAACGTTATGTGGATTCCGCATCCCGAGCGCCACACTGCGGGTGATTCGGTCCCTACGATGCGCCGCCGATTCGGTCAAACGCGTTGCCGATGGCGAGCCGTAATCGTGGTGTACTTCGAGCCAATTCTTGGCCGCACCGTGGCACGATTCGCAAGCGACGCCGGCGATCGAGTGAAAGTTAGCGTTGGCGGGTGTGCTGGAGCGCGAGACCGTGGTGACGGCATTGGGGTCGCCGGCAACTTGTTGGGTGTAATGACAAGCGACGCAGCGGTCGCCGTGTTTGACCGAGGCGACGCCGAGTTTGGCCGCGATTTGTGCAGCCTCGGGGCGTCGATGCAATTCATCGAACGTTCGCGCGTGCGGCGTTGCTGACCAGACCGCCTGTTCCGATGCGTGGCATTTGACGCACGCGGCGTTGCCAACGACTAGCACCGGATCGGCGGCGGCAGCAACCGGCGGGTTTTGTTCGTGTTCGGCGGCCGTGCCGGTCAGTGCCGCAGCACAACTTCCCAGCATCGTGGCCAAGGCGATCCAGCGGAGTGCGCGGCGTTCGGCGGGCTGAAATTCGTCGCGATTGGCAAGTGCTGCGGTGATTGAGCGGATCATGTTACTACTCAACTGTCGTAAAAAATCAGGTCGCCGAGCGTCGTTGGCCGCGGCGCGAGAAAAGCTTGTTGCGGCAAGCCTAGGTTACGGCGGCCTGGGAAATCAGTACAAATGACAGGGCAAAGTGAACCGATTACGGATAGCCGATTGGGTTGTGACGGGTAGTCCGAATAAGGAAACTGAAGCAGGGCCAAATTTCTTTGACAGATCTTTTGGTCGGCAACTATACTTTTGACAGTCGTGAGCGATGGCCCCGAGGCGCTTATCAATTGCCACCCAGCGGGCTGTCCGACGGCAATTCACGACAACCGGTTTCGCTAGTCTGCTTGGCTCCTGTTCGACCGAGAATCAAACGCAATGACACTACTGGGCAAATGGTTTTTGGCCTTCACGTGCTTTTTGAGCATCGTGTTCATGGTATTGGCATTGGTCGCCAACGCATCGCACCGCAATTGGCGCGACGTGGTGCTGAATCCTGATACCGGGCTGAAGAAACGAATCGAGACGGTTGAACAATCCAATCAACAACTGCGCGACGCTCGCGAACGCACCCAGCTTGCCCTGGACCGCGAACAAGCTTCGCGCCGCACCGCGCTGGCCGCTCTTCAAACCCAACTCGACCAACTCGAACAATTGCTCAGCAAAAGCGAAGCGACCGTTGCCCAGCTCGAAGCCAAGAGCACCGAATTGTCCCAGGTCGATCGCAGCCGCGCCGAAGAATTACAACGCCTGACCGAAGAAACCCGCAAGCTGCGCGAACAAATTCGCAAAGAACAAGAAGACCGCGACTCGTTGTTTGCCGAGACGTTGGAATTGGTCGACCAGATGAATCGCTTGCGGGGAATCGTACAAGAACAAACTAACCGCAATGATCAATTGATGACCCAGGTCCGGCGCTACAAAGAAGTGGTTGATCTCAAGGGCATCGATATCAACGAACCGCTCAACGGTGCACCACCGGATCGCAATGGCACGGTGCTGGTGATCGATCGTGGTCGCAAGATGGTCGAACTGTCGATCGGCTTTGACGACGGCCTGAGGAACGGACACTTGCTCGATGTGACCCGCAGTGGTCGCTATATTGCCAAGGTGAAAGTGTTGAGAACCGAACCGGATCGTTCGGTAGGCCAAATTTTGGCGGACTACAGCGAAGGTGTGATTCAAGAGGGTGACCGTGTCGACACAGCCATCGAGTGATCGTCCGCGCAAGCAGCCGGCGAATATCTATACCATTATGTTACTGCTGAGCATGTTGTTCATGCTGATTGCCGTGATCGCGATGTTCATTGAATATCGGCGCTACCAGCCCGATTTCCATAACACCGCTTCGGCTCGCCCGAACGTTAACGGTTAGCAGCGTCGCAGCTCAAATTTCGGGTCAGTAAAATTTTAGAACGGTTGTCCTCAACCGTTTAGGCGATCTCAAACCGTTGGGGACAACCGTACTACAATCGTCTCGTCCCAATTAATCACTAGTACGAGCGCATATTGTTTTACGCCGCAGAATTTCGTATCGGTCATAAAGACTGAACCACACGTCGCGCAAGTTCGGGGACGCACCCGATGCGGCGAGTTGTTTGTCATACGACGCGATCAAATCGCGTTGGATCGAATCGTCGCAGTGGCTGATCTTCTCTCGCGTCAACGCCCGCGCCAACTCGTGATTCCAGGTAGTCGTCCAAGCAGTTCGGATCGCTGCGAGCGGCTGGTGGCTGGTCACGATCAACACGGTGCCAGGTCGTTTGGCGATTCGCGACAATGCCAACCGGCGGCTGAGCCAACCCAGTTGCTCCAGTCCATCGACGATCAAACATGTCGACGCGGCTGGGTTCGGCAATGAAAGCAATTGTTCGTCGAGCCAGCGCCCAAGTGTTCTTCGCGGGCATCGATCGCTTGACGACAACCTCAACGACGCGAGCGTTTCGTATTCACGGAGCAGCGACGGTTCCAGCGACCGCAGCAGTGTCGTTTTGCCGCTGCCATGTGGGCCGACGATCGCCAGCCGCCGCTGGGTTCGCAAATGGGAAGCGAAGCTTGTGGCAAAGTCGCTCAACGCCAACGCGTTGTTTGCCACATCAAGGGCAAAGCGATATTGGCTGCTCTCGGGGCGGACATGACAAGTCGAAAACGGGTTCACGGTGATCAAGGTTCGTCAAGTGAGCGAACCGGCGCTAACCGCCGGTAGTTCGGGTCGCGGTGGCTATCGCTATTCCGCTCACAATCACTAAATTAGAGTGGTAATAAAGCACTAACGCACCGGATGAGTAACCATAAAAAACGGTTGCTGCGCCACGCACTCACGATTGCCTTTGCGAAACATGCGAACGCGAACACACCAACCGATGCGAATCAGAGTGCCCGCATAGCTGAGCGGGCTGGCTGGTAACAGACATTGAATCCGGTGCGAGGCACCCAAGTCGAGTTCGGCAAGATGGCCGTCGTGCCAGCGCTGGAAATGATGGACGTGCAAGTCTTCGTCACCCTTGCCTTCGGTGAACCACAACACCGACGCTTCGATGCTTTCCAATTCGGTGGCCACCGTCCGCCCGACGCGCCAAGTTGCTTCGAGCGATTGATTCGCGACATAACACCCATCGTCACGGCACAATTCGACGGTCAACGCGGGAGTCGACTCGGTCGCTGACCGGGCGGGTGTACGAAAACGGGAAAGTTTAGGCAGAACGATGGCCAAGGACGCGCTTCTCCACTGACAGTGATTTTCCAGCAAACAGCATTATGAGCAGAACGAAATGAATGCATCGCGTCGGCTGGGAGCTCGAGCGGTAGATTCTGTTCCCATGGGCGATGCGGGTCAATGGTGACATCCCGTTCGGAGTGCAAAATTTTCGTCATTGCAATGTGCCGATCGATTCGCACATCTGTACCTTGGCGATACATCGTTTCCTCTTCACAAATCAGCTCAACCCGCAAGCGCCGCAAACTCAACCTGCCCGATTGCGAAACGAATAATTCATATTCTTCACCCGGAAAAAGTGGGTGATGACTGATCTCGACAATCGTCGCCCCCACGCCTGCAGTTCGCCGCAACGCATCGAGAAAATAACGAAACGCCCACATACCAATCCCCGCGAACGGCAGCAACAAAAACGTCAAAACCCAACGTGGCTGGCCGCTGAAGAACCCCGAAACTACCACCGCTAGCAATACAAACCAGACCGCGTTCCAAAGCAAAGACATTGCTGCGGCGGCGATCGCATGACGGGCCATAGAACCCTCAGACGCCAGCCGGTAGGCCAAACGCATTCCGGGGCTGTCGGTGACGCCGCGTCCCTCGGGCACCGACGGTGGTGATTGTTCATCCAGCCGATTGACCGGGCCAAACTCAATTGCCGCAGCCCGCGTCGCCAATGCTCGACGCCGCTCATCACTGGCTCCGACACTTAGTAATCTCAGGGTCATCGACAACCCGCCGACTACGATCAGCGCCAGCGACAGGATCACGACAATCCAAAACCCCAGGCCGCTGCGGGACGCTTCGCCCGTCGCCGCCGCCGCTCCGGGAAACGCCTCGGGTGCTGCCGCCGAGATTGCATTGGCAACCGCCAGCGACGAGTCGCCGAACCGTTGGAACAACATCAATGCGAATCCGAACACACCGGCGAGAAACAATCCGGCGTAGAAAATTGACTCGCCGACAACGCCCGCAAGCGTACCGCCGAGCATCCGTTTGCCACGCTTTTTGGTCCACGGTTTAGGAAAACGCATCAGCGCGGCGCGACCTGGGCTCGGTTAATTGTTGGGCAAGTGAATCGCTGTCGATTGTAAACGAAGGCCTCAAAAACCGGAACCTGACGCATTTTGTCGTTCTACAATACCTCATCGCCGCAGCATCTTCAGTGCACAATTGCCGCCCCAGCCGCCGCGAACGGCAAGATGAATGTAAAGCATCGCGGTCGCTTCGAGGTATCGCGAATTGCTCAGCGGTCCGGCGTCGACGGGTTCCATGCCAAGCTCGTCGATCAACTTCGCGACCACCTGTTTCGCCTCGGCATCATCACCACAATAGAACTGCGTGGCGCGATGTTCGCCATAAGTCGGATTGGCCAGCGTCGCGACACTGGTTGTGTTGAACGCTTTCACAACACGAGCGCCCGCGGCCCAAGCGGCAATCTTTTCGCCGGCCGATTCCGTATGCCCCAGCTGTAACGCATCGAAGCTGCGGTTCAGCGGATTGGTGCAATCGACGACGATCGTATTCTGAAAATCACTTACGCCACCAAGGATTTCGCGGGCACTATCGTAGGGGCCCGCGTAGATGCACAGCGGTACGGCGGGAATCAGCGTCGCCAGGCGATCGGTCAACGACACCACACCGGGCACAGTGGTCAAAGATTGAGCGAGTTCACTCTGTGGCGAGCGAGTTACAAAGTGTATTTCGTGGCCGAGTGAGCCCAGCCGCGTGCCCAAGATTGCCCCAACGTTTCCCGTGCCGACTATGCCGATTTTCATGCTGCCTTTTATCTATCGATTGATTGTCTGTTCGACTTGATGTGTTCAGTGAGCGGATTGGGCGCTAGCCATCGGTACTTCCCATTGGAACCGGCGGCTAGCACCGATCCGCTCACAAGGTAAACGCCCACAGTGTAACGGCCAAGCGACGATGACGGCACTTTGCGTTTCCTCTAAACTGTCCGCTTTGCCAAACATTGACCAACCGCAATCCGCCGTCGCCCTTCATTGAATTGAGATTCATGTCCGACCACGAACCGTCACCTCGTCCGCCCCGCGATTTGCCCCAGGAAGCAATCGGCGAGGACGAATTGCGTCGTCCCCAACCCGCCGATGAACCGCTGGCGTTATCGGATCCGACGGGCACGGCGACCAACGACGACTTGTACGAGCAGATGCGGCAAACGATTGAGCGACTCGAGGCCGACCGCACGGCGCGAGGCGATTTGAAACTGCTGTCGCGGACCATTCGCGAATTGCGTTATGCGTTCAAAGTCTTTCGACCTTATCGTCGTCGTCGCAAAGTCACCATCTTCGGTTCGGCACGAACGCGTCCGGAGCATCCTGACTACCAAGCGGCCGAAGCGCTGGCGCGGCGGATGGCCGAGCATGGTTGGATGGTGATTACCGGAGCCGGCGGCGGCATCATGGAAGCGGGCAACAAGGGTGCCGGTCGCGAAGCGTCGATGGGCTTGAACATTATGCTGCCCTTTGAACAACGCGCCAACGACTACATCGATCGCGACCCCAAGCTTGTCACGCTCAAGTATTTCTTCACCCGCAAGTTAATGTTTGTCAAAGAATGTAGCGCCGTCGCGTCTGCGCCCGGTGGCTTCGGAACACTCGACGAGTCGCTCGAAACGTTGACGCTGTTACAAACGGGCAAACAAACGATGATGCCCGTCGTGTTTCTGGACCGACCCGGTGGCAGCTATTGGCATGACCTCGGGTTGTTCTTCGAGAAACATCTGCTCGCCACCAACTTGATCAGCCCCGCGGACCCGCGACTGTATTTAATCACGGACGATGTTGAAGTCGCTGCCAAGGAAATCGTCACGTTCTATCGTGTCTACCATTCGATGCGTTACGTCCGCAACCAACTCGTCTTTCGCTTGACCGAAGCGGTTACCGATGCTCGACTCGAATGGATGAACGAGCAATTCGCCGACATTTTGGTCGATGGCAAGTTCGAGCAAACCGGACCGCTCGCCGAAGAATCCAGCGAAGAAGACTTGGCCGGGTTGCCGCGATTGACGTTCCATTTTGATCGCCGTGCGCTCGGTCGCCTGCGGATGCTGATCGACTTTATCAACGGACGCGACGAGTGACCGATTGCCAACGAATCCTCGGCGTCGTCTTGGCCGGTGGCAGGTCGTCGCGGATGGGTCGCGACAAGGCATTGCTGCCGCATTGGCGCGGTGGCACGTTCCTAGACTACGCGATCGCGCAGGTCGGCGAGTTGACCGCCCAAGTCATCGTGGCCGGGCGTGACTTGCCCGACGAAGTGCCGGGGCTGGGACCTGTCGGTGGCCTCGTTACCGCCTTGCGCTTCGCCGCGATCAACGGTTACAGCGCCATCTTGGTCACACCGCTGGACATGCCGCGGCTCGCCGCCGATGACTTGCGGCGAATGGTTGTTGCGGCCAGCGAAGAGATGCCGACTTGCGCCAGCTTCGATGGCGTCGCGATTGAACCGCTCGTAGCAATCTACCCCGTCGCGTTGTTGTCGGAACTCGAAGCCGTCGCCAATTCGCCGCGCCGCAGCGTCAGCGGTTGGTTGCAGTTCCGTGAGGTGCATAAAGTTTTGTTGCCCGCAACCGCCAATGCCAACGTTAACTTACCAGCCGATTTGGTCCAACGCGCGGAGCTCAAACCGCGATGAATAGCGACTTGTCGGTACTCAGCGAAATCGACGCGGCGCTGCACAACCTTGCCGCGCGATTGGCGATCGTGGATTTTGAAACCATCGCACCGGCACCGGGCCGTGTGCTTGCCACAAGCGTCAACGCCGATCGTGACAGTCCGGCTATCGACGTCTCAGCGATGGACGGTTACGCGATCCGTTTGGCCGACTTAATGAATCCATTGGTTCCGGTCGCTGGTGAAACGCAAGCCGGCCAACCGCCGCAAACGTTGCCCAGCGGCGCGGTGCTGCGCATCTTTACTGGCGCGCCGGTGCCGAGCGGTTGCGAAGCCGTTGTGATGCGCGAACACACCGACGAAAGCGATCCACAACGGATTCGCTGGCTCGAACCAGCCAGTGGTACAACGCGCGGCTTAAATATTCGTTTTTGCGGCGAGAACGGCAAAGCCGGTGACGGCATATTGCCGCCCGGTGTCGTTTTAACGCCCGCAATGGTTGCCGCGACGGCCAGCTTCGGTGCGGCGCAAGTTGACCAACATCGCACCGTGCGAGTCACCGTCATCGTGACCGGAAATGAATTGCTCGACATCGCGGCAATGCCCCAGCCGTGGCAAATTCGCGACAGCAACGGACCGACAATCGCCGCCGCCTGCGCGGCGCATCGCTGGATCGATTGCCAACGGATCAGCCGCTGCCGCGACGACGCCGCGGAGCTGCGGTCGCAATTGGATCTCGCGCTCGACGCCGGTGACGCGGTGATCTTGACCGGCGGCGTCTCCAAAGGCGACTACGATCACGTTCCCGGAGTGATCGCTTCAAGTGGCGCAGAAATTGTGTTTCATCGTTTGCCAATGCGACCGGGTCGGCCGATCCTTGGGGCCGCCACGCCCGACGGAAAATTGATACTCGGCTTGCCCGGAAATCCGGTCAGCGCGCTGGTTGGAATGACGCGGTTTGGTGTACCGCTGTTGGCCAAACAGAGCGGCCAGTCGATGTGGCAACCGCGGGCCAACGCGATGGTCGAGTTGGCCAATGACTTCGACAAGACGTTACCGCTGCATTGGTTTCGCTTGGTCAAGAGTATGAACAATGCGACCGTCGAAGTGATCGACACGCGCGGCTCCGGTGATCTCGTCGCGCTGGCTACCAGCACCGGCTTCATCCATCAACCGCCCGGCAAAACAGGCTCTGGCCCCTGGGAGTATTTTCGTTGGTGCCCTACTTGAACGCCACTCCTGCCAGAGCATAGGCTTTGGTCCGAATCGTTTTGGTAACCAGCCCCCAAGGAACCTTCCGATGTTGATCCATTCACAAGCAAAGCTGTTGGCTCGAGGCGGACTTGGCGAAATCTTTCGCTGGTTCTTCCGCATCATTATTTATGACATCATCGTGACTTCGATCGCCGAAGTGTTGGGCGTGTCACGCTTGGTCGCGTTGTTCATCTTCCTGGGAATCATGATGGTGATCGGTGTCGTCGGCTACATCGTCAAACAGAAATACAGTCCCGATATCGAGTAAGCAATGAGTGAGCGGCTGGGCGCTAGCCCCCGGTGTTTCCCGGTCGGAACCGGCGGCTAGCGCCGATCCGCTCACAACTTGAAAGAGCATTTTTTTCCGCAGCGCGGCGAGATTGTCCCATGAAGTTTGAAATCGGCCACCGGCCGATGTTTTCGACGTTGTGTCTTGAACTCGACGAAGACGATTCAATCATCGCCCAACCCGAATCGATGATCTCGATGACCACAGGGGTCGAGATCATTGCGCGCGTCGGTGGCCAAACCGGCAAAGGCATGACCGGCGGACTGCGCAATTTGATGTCTGGCGAAAGCTTTTTCGCGACCATCTTTCGCGCCAAACGCGGCGACCAAACCTTGATCCTGGCTCCGCGCTTGCACGGTGACATCGTCCATCTTTCAATCGCTGACGGCTGTCGCTATTTCTTGACCCAGGGCAGCTACTTGGCCAACAGCACCGGCGTAAGCATTGATTTCAAGTACCGCGGTGTGCGCGGTGTGATGGCCAAGAAAGGTTTGTTCGTGATGCACACACAAGGGTCCGGCGATATTTTTTGTGCGACTTACGGAGCGGTCATCACACGCGAATTGTCCGCAGGCGAGAACTTCGTTGTCGACAATCGTTTCGTCGTCGCGTTCAGCGACACGGTGCAGTTTCAATTGGTCAAGGCGACCGCCGGTACCGTCGATTCGTACTTTTCCGGTGAAGGGCTTGTCAATCGCTACACCGGCCCCGGAACGATCATTTATCAAACTCGCGCGAACCCGTTCAGTGGTTCCTTTTTCGGTCGCCTGATTTCCTGGCTGACGTAGAAACCTCGAAGCCCCGCTTAACCGCACCGACCGTCAATACCATTCTGACTTGCAGAATGCGGCCAGTTCATGTGCCAATTTAAGGGTCGGTCGCTGAAAGCTTGGCGAGGTTTGGGATTTTGACGTAGGTTCCAAATGGACTTTAGATTTCATGTAGCGCTTCGTCCATACTCAGTCGCCCGCAATGCTAAACACATCCAAACGATCGACGCGGACAACCGGCGCGGCTCTGATTGAGCTGGCCGTTTGCCTGCCGGTGCTGGTGATGTTGACATTGGCCACCATCGAGGCGTGCGCGATGGTTCACCTCAAGCAAACGTTGACGATCGCCGCATTCGAGGGCGCTCGAGTCGGGCTGTTGCCAGGCAGTGCGTCGATTAATGTCCAAGCTCAAAGCGAGTTTGTGCTGACCGACCACTCCGTTACGGGTTATACCGTTTCAATGATTCCCACTGAACCTGCGAACTTGAACACGGGCGATTACTTTCGGGTTACGGTTGCCGCACCGTGTGGCCCGAACTCGTTGATCGGCGGTTGGTTCTATGCCGGCAACACGTTGAGCGAATCCGTCGAATTGGCGTATCAATAATGAACCGATCGAGCCAACCTATTGCCAAGCGTCGCGGTGCCACCATTGTCTTGGTGACGATCTTGTTGCCAGTTGTTTTTATTCTGGCCGGCTTTGCGATCAACCTCAGCTATTTGCAGTTGATCCACACCGAGGCGCAGATCGCAACCGACGCCGCGGTCAGCGCAGCGGGTCGCGTGTTTGCGGCAACGGGCGACGAGTCGGCAGCTCGAACCGCTGCGATTCAAGTCGCCGCGCGCAATCCGATTGGCACCAAAATCTTGCCGCTGCAACCAAGCGACTTCGAGTTCGGCATATCATCTCGCGCCAATTTGGCGTCCAGTTACAGCTTCGATGTGGCGGCTCAAGGCAACGCCGTACGATTGACAACGAACAGCCTGGCAGCCGGCGTTGGCGGCGAGATCAATCCCGTCTTTCCACTGTTCGGCAGCGTGATTCAATTTCGTCCCATGCGCACGGCAACCTGCACGCAGGTTGACCTTGATATTGCGCTGGTGATCGATCGCAGTGGTTCGATGGCCTACGGGGCGCAAGAGATGTCTGCCTATCCGCCCAATCCAACCAACGCACCGCCGGGTTGGCAATTTGGTGATCCGGTACCGGCACAAGCGCGTTGGCTTGATGCGATTGCCGCCGTCCAAGTATTCATCAATCAACTTAATGCTTCGCCACAAAATGAACTGCTTTCGTTGTCGGTCTACAACCATGGCATTTCAACGCCCCAGCCGCTGACGGGCAATTACGATTCGATCACGGCCAGCTTGACCGACATTTCCGCCAACTTTACCTCCGGGGGAACCAACATTGGCGATGGCATCTATGAAGGTATCGGTGCCGTTGGTGATCCGGCGCGGCATCGTACTTGGGCGACGCCAGTAATGATTGTGTTGACCGATGGTGTTCACAACTATGGGACCAATCCAATCTCAGCAGCCTATAGCGCCAAGTACCAAAACGTGACCGTTTTCACGCTGACGTTCTCCGATGAAGCCGAACAAACATTGATGGAGTCGGTAGCGACCATCGGTGGCGGCAAACACTACCACGCGATCAATGCAAGCCAGCTTCAAGCCGCGTTTAACGAGATCGCCGGCAGCCTGCCGACGTTGATTACTCGCTAGTGCTTTGTTCCATTTCAATTTTACGATTCACTTGAAAAACCCTAATTTCTAGCCCATGACAACCCATAATCGAACATCGTTTGACAATCCTCGCCGCGGTGCCGCTGCGGTTGAGTTTGCGTTGTCGCTGTCAGTTCTGATGGTGTTTGTATTTGCCGGAATCGAGTTTTTTCGCGCATCCATGCTTCGCCACAACGCTGATTGTGCCGCGTACGAAGCGGCCCGCGCGGCCATCTTTCCGGGCGCAAGTCACGATGATGCGGTGGTTGCGGCGACCGATTACTTGGCCAAACTAGGTACCACCGCGCAGTCGATCAGCATCAGTCCCGATCCGATTGTCGAAAACACGACGACTGTTGATGTCGAGGTGCTGATTGCGATGAACAGCAACTCGTGGGTCGCGCCAAAATTCCTTAGCGGCAAGGTGTTGGTCGGTCGCAGTCGGCTGATGACCGAGCGAGCACCGATTATTCTTGCCAACGCGCTGCCGGTTCCCGCACCACCACAGCAACAGCAACAGCAACAACAGCAACAACAGCAACAACAGCAACAGCAACAGCAACAACAGCAACAACAGCAACAACAGCAACAGGCACCGCCGCCTAGTCCACCACCGCCTCCGCCGCCAGTTCCGGTGTTGTAAAAGGAAGTCGCGCGCGAGCCAGCGTGCTGCGCGGCAGCATACTGTCAAAGTCAAGCCAACCGACCAGTCGGTGCTGGGCATCGACGACCGGAACTTGCCGATAGTCGCGGAAGCCACCAATGATCGATTCGAGCAAAACATTTGGCTCGACCGTGGGTGCCTCGTGATCGGTCAATTGGCCAACAGTAATCTCGCCACCCAACGGCGGCCGCGAATCCCGCCGGCTGTTTGGCTCGCGCAAGTGTCTGGCGATATCGGCCAACGAGATCACGCCGACAACAATGTCGCCCAGTCCGACAACCGCTGCGGATGTAATCGTTTGGTCGCGCCACCAGCCCTGGGCATCGTCGAGCGTTGTGTTCATCGACAAACTCGGCGGTTGCCCGGTCATCACATCCCGAACCAAAAGCGATTGCAATCGATCACTCAATTCCACATAACGCGCTTCCATCAGACCGGCGTAAACGATGAACCCCGCGATCAACAACATCACCAACCTCGGCGGATCGGATCGCACGGCGAACGTTGCCATCAAAATCGCACACACCACACCAATCCGCTGTGCCCAACGCGTGGCCGTTACGTAGGGTAACTTGACGGCGAGCAAGCTTCGCAACACCCGTCCGCCATCCATCGGAAAAGCGGGAACCATGTTGAATACCACGAGCAGCAGGTTGATTGCCAACAACGTGACGATAAAGGTCAGCCACGAAGGTTCGGCGACCGAAGATTCAACGGTTTGGACATTGCCTTGATCGACGTTGCCGACAAACATTCCCCAAAGCCACTGTGCAATTTCTATCCAAACGGACCGGCCGTAGACGACCACGATTAACAAGCTCAAGCAGAACGCAATCACCACATTCACCGCTGGTCCAGCAACCGCAATCACAAACTCCTGGATCGGTTCACGGGGGATTCGTTTCAACCGCGCCACGCCACCGATCGGATACAGCGTTATATCAAACGTGCCGACGCCGAATCGCCGCGCCGCCAAGCAATGTCCATATTCATGCAGCACGACACAGACGAACACGGCCAGCAATTGTGCCACACTAAACAAGACCATCGTTTGCGAGCCGCCCTCGGCCGCGGTCGAGTAACCGACGTATACCAGCAGTAACGCAAACGACCAATGCACAAACAGGTCGATGCCAAACCAACGCCCCAGCGATAGCCGTTGATCCACGGAAAACAATCCTCGCAAAGTGGTAAACTCTCTGTTTATTGCCGCTTGATATTGATCGTGGCATTGATGAAAAGTCGATCTGACAATTGCGTCAGGTCAGCTTCGCCGCCGCGAAACCATCGTAGTGGAGGTGCAATGTATTGACTGGGTCGAGCGGAACCCGCAACGCTACTAACCCATGAACGGCTTGTCGATCCGCTGCGGCCACCGCGATCGGCCGCGACCGCAGCGAGCACGTACTGGCCACCGAGCGGGTCTTGCAACTTGCCGCCAATCAACCGGCCCGCCACGTCGCTCGCGTTGTCGACCGGAACCTTCAATTGCTGGGTCAGCAGACTGAGCAGTTGCCCTCCGGCGCGCGACGTCGCGGCGCTGCGAGCATACAGTTGGTCGTTGACCCAGGATTCCAATTGGCTGCCATCAAGATTGCCGACCCGCAAGCGAACTTGAGCCGAGTCCTCAGCCTGCGTGGCGGCAAGAAATGGTAACGAAGCCAACAACACATCGCTTTGGAATGATAAAATGCTGAAGTCTCCGCCCTGGTATCGATACAGTCCGCCGATCAGCCGCGACATTCCTGGGCCGACCGGTTGGCCACGTCCCAAGCCAAGGGGCAAGCGGTCTAGCAGTCCCGGTTGCGGCCACGCCCCAAGATAGCCCGGCAGCGAACGCAGCGACTGATAGGTTTGCAACAGCCCGTCGAACTGTTCCGGGGTTGGTGGCACCGAATCTTTAATCGCGGCAAACAAATGATGCGGCGGAATCGTGCCGCCAAGTTGGTCTGACGCGACGTGCGCTTGGCCCGCGACAATATCATCGGGCGCAAAGTCAATTTTCACATTCGTCGGTGGTCCCAATTGCTTAGCGATTGCACCGTACTTGTCAGCCACGAAGGGAGCGATTTCACCGTGAATTTCCAGCCGCTCGATCGCCGGCGACTGGCTGACAACTTGACGTTTTAGGCCCACAAACACCGGATCGATTTGTGGCCATTTTGACTCGTGGTAGGACGCAATGCTGGCGTACCAATCGCGCTCCGCTGCAGTCACTTGTTTGCATTCGACATCGGCAATTGGCAATAGCGTTCCGGCTCGTCCACGAAGCGAATCAACAATGTCGTCGCCAATTGCCAACAACCCGCTGCCATCGGCTGAACTGGTAAAGTCACGCGGCAAATAGCCAGCCGCCATCAAGTCCTCCGGTGCATCAAATTGTTCGCCTTCTGAACTTGCCGCGAGTCTTGCCAAACGCACCAGTCCGATATTGGCAGCGGAATGCAGTCGTCGGCGAACTTCGATCAAATACTCCGGTGCCATCAAGCCGCGCAGCATTGCGGGAGAGAAATAGGCGAAGATCGTGTCATTGCGAGTCAGTGGCATCCATTGTCGCGCCAGCGCAAACTCGGGCGTCGTCGCCAATGAAACTCCGCTTTGCCCGACTTCGATAAACCGCTTGGCCAATTCACGACTATTGGTCACAAAGATGTATTCGCCATCATTGACCATGTACGAACGAATGCGGTTGTCGATCGTGTGCAAAAACGAAACTTCGCGTCCAGCGATTTTTGGTTTGGTAAGTTTGATCTCGGGATCGGACTTGGCCAAGGCGGTGCGATCCGAGTTCATTGACGTTTGCAGCAAAAACGCATTCTTGGCGCGAAACACGACACCCAGCGACGCCCCCTCGGAAAGAAATAAATCGCGCCCCACGATTGCCTGGTCTTCGATGACGCTGCCGCCGAGCATCCGCGAAAGCTGGGTCATCTTTAGGTTTAATTGATCTTCGACCCGGCGGGTCGCACCGTCGTCGCTGCCGCGCAGCGCAATCATGCGACCGATATCGCCGCCATACTCCTCCGACAAATCGCGAAACCACAGATAGTTCTCGAATGACCCATAGCGAATGTAAAAGCATTCCGGCGGCACGCGCGAGGCCATTGGCTCAAGCTCCGGTGCAACCGCTGGTAACGGCGGCGACGCCAGCGCCCAATTTGGTGCTGGCGGAATCGGCAAGTCAGCCGTCTGGTCGGCTAGGTCGATGCCAATCGCGGTGCGACGAAAGACTGCGGACTTGATTTTTTCGGTGCCGGCAATCAGTTCCAGCGTCGAGACTATCGAAGGATCACTAAGCGACGCATCAACGACAAACTTGGGTGGCAACGGCAGGTTCAATCGACCCGACAGCATCGCGACCAGATAGTTTTCGACGATTGGCGGATAATCTCCCGCGTCGATTTGTTTGAGCATCGCAGCGCCATAGGCTGACCACCAGCGATTTAGCGCAACGGCATGGTCATCGGCCACGGTGCCGGGAAGCGGCGTCAATATGAACTCAGTCCGTCCAGCTTGGTCCGGTACGTTGGTGCGAACTCGCAGGGGTCCATTGCCGCGAAACAAAAACCAAACCTCGCGCGACACGACCAGCGGTGCATCGTCGGCGGTTGTCGCTTGGCGAACCAAATCACCGACGCGCCGCAGCAGCCGACCACCACCGATTCGTTGTTCGCCCGGCGGTTCATCGCGACGCAGCGCCGAACGAGCTGCCGCTAAAATATCTCGCGTGACGGGATAAAAAATCCGCCCCTCGTCGTTGGACACTTCCAGTGGTTCGACACGGTCGGGCGACACTGCCGCCGACATCGGAAACTCGATCTTTGCCACGCCAAACGGTTCACCGAAAATGGCTTGGTTGAGGCTGACGACCGACGCGACAATCGGTGCGACGGTGGGTGACTGGGCGTTGGACGCCGAAACGACACAGACCAGCATTGCCAGGATCGTCGTTGCCGTATGCGTTGAGACCATGATCTGGTGTCGCTCCGTCCGTTTACCGTGCATCCTCGAAAGCCTCATTTACGTGATTGCGTAATCATACCCGAAATGCCGCCGTTTTGGCGTTTGAATGACCGGCCGTTGCGTTATGCTGGGGCTTATGAATAGCGTTATCCCTGAATCCCCGATTTCGACGAGCCAATCCTCGGCGACTACGCGTGATCCATTGGCGTCGTTGCGAATACAGCGCGGTGAAGGTTTGGCGACGCCGCGAACTGGCCGCCGGCGGCACTGGTGGCCCGTTTTTTTGTTGCTACTTGTCGGTGGCGTGTCGTTCGCAGCGTATCGCATCTTTGGCTCCGGCGAAGCGTCGTCGTGGCTCGGTTCACTTGGCATACGAACGTCTGACTGGGTCCCTGACGTGATCCAGAAGCGACCCGAAGTCAGACTGGTCACCGTGCAAAAGCAAATCGGTCGTTCTGCCGATGCGGTGGTCGTGGCGACGGGATATGTCGAGTCACGTCGCCAAGCCAGAATCGGCGCACGGGCACCCGGCCGCGTCGAGATCTTGAATTTTGACGAGGGTAGTGTCGTTAAGCAGAACGAAATTCTGGCGATTCTCGAACATGCCGATATGGACGCTTCATTGGCCGCGTCGCAAGCATCGGTTGCCCGCTCCAACGCGGCGCTGGCCGAACAAGTTGTCGCTATCAACCAGGCTGAAAGCAACTTAGTCCGCGCCAATTCGCTGTGGAAACAACAAAGCGTTTCGGAGTCCGAGCGTGATCAGGCGAAATTTTCTTATGAAGCAGCCGTCGCGCGGAAATTGTCATTGGCCGCGGAAGTTCAATTGGCCGTGGCGCGGCAAACCGAAGCCGAACAACTTAAAGAGAACATGTTCATTCGCGCCCCGTTTGACGGCACCGTGATTTCCAAAGACGCCGAGGTCGGCGAGTCGATATTGCCCGGCGGAATGGGCGAAGCGTCCGGTCGCGGCAGCGTCGCGACGATCGCCGATTTAGAACATTTAGAAGTCGAATGCGATGTAAAAGAAGACTTTATCAATCGAGTTACCGAAGGCGGCAATGCCGAGGTCACGATCGACGCGGTGCCGGGACGAAAGTATCACGGCATTGTCCGCAAGATTATTCCGATGGGGGATCGAGCGCGGGCAACGATCAAGGTCCAGGTCGAGATCAGCGATGCCGATAATTTTCTGTTTCCGGACATGAGCGGCACGGTGTACTTTTTGCCGGCGGCTGAAACCGATGCGCAAATCAGCGAAGCACCGCGTTTGTTCTGTGCCGCCAGCGCGGTCGCGACAGACAAATCCGGACAGTCGTTTGTCTGGATGGTGGATGCCGATTCGCGCGCCATCAAAGTCGCAGTGAAAGTCGGCCCCACGCGTGACAACCGCACCGAAATTCTTGATGGACTGGGCGATCGCGACAAGGTGATTGCCAACCCGGACCTACTGGTCGAAGGGCAACTTGTCAAGCTTGGCGAGTGACCTGCTATGACAACGGCATTCGTTTACCAACGCCGCCAAGGGCGCGGGCCGGGGACCGTTTCGAAAGTGCGCGATCGATCGAATTGACGCGCCAAGATCGGCGAACGCTTGCTGCGCTGTCGGTCTATGTATTCTGAAAACGATGCGACGTCCAAACTTGCATAGGGGCGTGTCGCAAACTGTTTCTTCGCGGCTTGCGAGCCCAGCCAACGTGAGTTCGTGACGTTGCCGTCCAAGTCTTGCAAGTATCGCTCGAAGCCCAATCGATCGCTCGATGCGATCAGCCGACCGGCCTGAGACAAACGACGGACCACTTCGATCGAAACATCATTTCCGGATATATCCAATGCCAACTCGGGGTTCGCATCAGTAATCGCACACACATCGGCATCGGAAAGTCCGCAGTGACTAAGCCCAAGAAACATAAGGTGATTCGCGGTCTCGCTGGCCAAGACCTCGACGATCGCTTTTGCCAAAACGGTTCCCGATAAATTGATTCGCTCCAACCGATATGGGTTTAAGAGCTCAATCAATGTTTGCGGCTGGATCGATGATCCGGCGAGTTCGAGTTCCAACAGGCTTTGGAGTTGGGCAATCACAGCGATGTCGCTGGAGTCGATCGTTGTGTCGTTGACGCTGATTCGTTGTAGGTTTGGTAATTGGGCGAGCGTCTTGAGTGATTGGCCGGTGATGGTCGTCTCGCTTAAGTCGATCTCTCGCAAATTTCGCAGCCCGCGCCAGTTTGCCACGACCTCGTCGGTAACGGGAGCACCGGGTACGCGCAGTACCGAAAGGTTTGTTAGCTGACCAATCTCGCTCAACGCCCCAGGACTAACGCTGGGATTATCAAGAATCAATTCGCTTAGCGATTGGCAGTTCAAAACGGATCGCAGATGACTGTCGGTGAATTGATTGCCGGGAAACTCGGCGATGCTGAGGTCGCGTATACCTTCCAAAATCGCGTTCACAGGCAGCGGACCTCGCATCGAGATCGCATTCAAGGAT
This sequence comes from Pirellulaceae bacterium, assembly GCA_041753075.1. Lineage (GTDB taxonomy): Bacteria > Planctomycetota > Planctomycetia > Pirellulales > Pirellulaceae > UBA6163. The sequence goes on along the minus strand of JBGSVE010000007.1, from coordinate 4,435 downwards.
TGGGCACCACGAATCTCAAACGTTTCGATCTTATCGCCCAGGACCAACGCCCCGGTCAGTTGTGGACAATCAATGATCTGGACCGCCTTTGCCAGATCTACACTGGATCCCAATAGATGCGTCAGCCGAGGCTGGTTAACAATATGAATCTCGCTAAGGTGTTCGGTATCCACAACTAACCGCTGGATGTTCGGGGTCGAGGACAGCAATGAATCGAGTTCATGCTTACTCAAATCGCAGCCGCGCAAATCAAACGACTTGATATGACCGTCGCGACTCGCATGGTTGATCTGAGCAAGTGAAACACCGGTGTTTGCCAGAATCATTTCTTTGATCCGGGGGTTGTGTTGCAAAGGCGTGAAGTCGACACCCACCAGCGACACATCACTGAGGTCGATCGAAGTCGGCCCGTCGCAATCAGCTAGGTCTGCGATCCAGGCATTCGGATCGATGGGCTCGTATTCCCACTCTGGTTTACCTAAAAACGACGTGGTGCCTATGCTAAGTTTTTTCAGGTTGGGAGTATTGATGAATTGAAATCGCTTCAAATGATCGCCGCTGAGTCGAAGCTGCTGAAGACATGGCAAGTTATCGATCAACAGAATGCGAGCCGGCAGTGATGCCTGGTCATAAGTTGTATAGCCCGCTCCCTTTGCATAGCCTGGCCCGCGAACGTAGCCAATCGCCTCTATTTTTCGTAATCGCGGCAGCCTCAGAGCCTGCATGTCCAAGCCGATCGATGACGACACACTGCAAGCTTCCAGCCGAGGCAAATCGACCAAACGGAGCGCCAGATAGTCACTTGGCGATGAGCGAAAAGCCGATTCAATTTTGAGCGACTTCAGTTGGTCCAGACCCTTGAGCTCAAGCTTGCTTCCCGCAGCGATTTCCAGTGTCAATACAACCTCTTGGACTTGCGGAGGCAGCGCGTCGCCAATTCCGCTCAGGTCGTTGAGCGATGATCGGCTTAGCAATACCGAGCGAAGTTGATCGCAATGGCGAAGCATTGGGATGATCGCATCCGCACCGCTACACTGGATCATCGAAAACTTTTGAAGAGTGGTGTTGTGAATCGATGCAACTTCGCTGAACTGCACCTCACAATCACTAAGCCGCACCTCCTGAACGCGCCAATCGCTGAACAGGGTTTGCCAAACATCATCCGCAATGGCACTGTTTTGGATCGCTACCAATCTTAGGTTCGGCGCGGAATCGAATTGCTTGATGATCTCAAGACCGTCAACGCTGCCGTCAAAACTCTCGATCTTAAAAAATGGATACATCGCCCAGGCTGGCAAGCGGCTGACCAGAACCGCCGGAGCCTCAAACGCCATACCGACCGTGCCATAAGGACGCAAACGCTGAACCAATTGTTGGTGGTTGAGGATTTTACGGACACGAACGATGCCAACGCCTATCACGGCGCAAGCGACCATCGCAATTGAAACTGTCGCGATTAGAATTTGCTTCCTGCCGATATATTCAAGCAAGCCATGCCGGAATTTGACTAGCAAATGCAGCGAGCCGCAGGTGAACGTGGCGACGACGCATGCGATCAAGCCGAAGATGAGATTCCAAGCGATCGACGGCAGCGCCTCGCGGGGTGCCACCGCGCCTGCGGAATGCAATGGAATCGAGAATGGCCAGCCGTAAGATCGCCCGAGCGATTCCTGCTCGGCGACCCACAATTGGCCAAACGTCGCATTGCTCGGCGAGGACCAGCGGTCTTGCCAATAGCGCACCTTGACCTGGTCGCGGGGACAATTCAGCGCGGCAATTAAGAATGCCGTCAATGCAAACCAGACCACAAAAACCTGAAACAGCCTGCTTTTCATCATCGAATCAATCATTGAGCGTCGCCCCGAAGGTGTTGCAAAATCCATTTGATATTTTGGAAACACCGCAGCGGTCGCTAGGTTTCTGTTGTTCGGACGTGCATCATGATTTGGGCGGCGGGGTCGCAACGGGGGACCGCAAATGTGCTAGGATCATGACCCCCAAATCGTCGCCTTCTCAGTGTGGGTCAATATTCATGCCTGGTTTACCGTCTGGGCCTCAAACGGCGAGCGTGCGTCGGCATAATTCGCGATTGGGGCTCCTGCTGTTCTTTGTTTACTTGCTGTTGTATGTCGGGTTCGTGCTTCTCAGCGCCCTGTTGCCGGCGGCGCTGGAGTGGAGACCCTTTGGCGGGCTGAACCTCGCCTTGATTTACGGATTCGGGCTAATTTTGGCCGCGCTCGCGTTGGCGTTTGTCTATGGCATGCTCGCCCGTGTCGCCCCGGCGGACGAAGCCAGCGAGGCACACTGATGATTCATGAAATCTCGCCGCTGGCGGTCAGCATTTTCTTCGCCTTCGTAGCCGCGACCGTTGGGCTCAGCTTTTATCTTGGCCGCAGCGCCAAATCGTCCGCTGGTTACTTCGCCGCCCACGGCCAAATCCCCTGGGCGATCAATGGCATCGCGTTTGCCGGCGACTACCTTTCGGCGGCATCGTTCCTGGGTATCTGCGGCATGATCGCCGCCTATGGATATGACGGTTTCCTGTATTCGATTGGTTACCTGGCCGGCTGGATCGTCGCGTTGTTCGTGATCGCCGAACCGATGAAACGATTGGGCAAGTTCACGTTCGCCGATGCGCTGGACAGCCGTTTCGGGTCGCGGGGGATCAAGTTGGTCGCTGGCGTCAGCACGTTGGTGGTCAGCATCTTTTATTTGATTCCACAAATGGTCGGTGCCGGTGCGTTGATCACGCCGCTGTTGGGGTTGCCGCACTGGGCCGGTGTGGTTTTGGTCGGCGTCGTGGTGATGGTGATCGTGGTCACAGCGGGAATGGTTTCGACGACTTGGGTCCAATTTCTCAAAGGCTCGTTGTTGGTGTTCTTCAGTCTTGTGCTGGCGGTGATGGTGCTCAATCGTGGCTTTGAAGTTCGCGGTGGTGGTGCCGACGGTCACGTTTACGAATCGATCGGCCCGATCAGCGAGAGTGAATTGGAAACGGCAACCCAATTCGCCGGTCGCCGCGTCTTGCCGGATGGTAACGGATGGCAGCGAACCGAATTCGTACGATTGGAAAACGAGACCGATGGCGGTTATACGTTGTTCTCAGTTGCGACCGCTAATGGCCAAGCAACCTTGCGCGAGGGACAAGCGTTGACGCTCACCAGTGACGGGGCAAAGCAAGTCGATGGACTGCCGCTGGGTAGCGGCAAGGGCGAGCGTTTGCTGCGCCCGGTCGGTCATCTGTCGAAGTTGCCTGGCGGTGTCAACGAGACGGGGCCGTTGGGGCCGCTGGAGTTTTTTCGCGTTGTCCAGGACAGCGAAATCGTCTTGTGGGGCAACAAGACCGTCAAGCATGTCGACGGTGGCACGACCACCGCGTATTTCCAAAAACCAACACCGGGCAGCCGCGTGCTGCGTCCCGGTGAGCACCCGATATTTGCGGGCATTCGCAGCGGTAAGACCAAAGACCGCATCGAGTTTTTGTCGTTGATGTTGGCACTGTTTTGTGGCACTGCTTCGTTGCCACACATTTTGATTCGCTACTACACGGTCAAGGACGAAGCGGCGGCGCGAAAAAGTACGATCGTCGGCATTGCCAGCATCGGCTTCTTTTATGTGTTGACGCTGTACCTCGGCCTAGGCGCGATGACCAGCGGCACGCTCGATATCCAGGATACGAATATGGCCGCACCGCTGTTGGCCCGCAGCCTCAGTCCCACGTTGTTTGCGATCATCTCGGCGATCGCGTTTACGACGGTATTGGGGACGGTCAGCGGTTTGATCCTGGCATCCAGCGGTGCGGTCGCGCACGATTTGATGGTCGGATTTTTGGGGATCGAATTGGATGGCGACAAGCAGGTTCGCGTGGCGAAATTGGCGGCCGTGGTCGTCGGTGCAATCGCGATTTTGTTGGGCATCGCGTTCCAACGAATGAACGTCACCTTCTTGGTCGGCTGGGCGTTCAGTATCGCGGCCAGCGCCAACCTGCCGTCGCTGGTGATGCTGTTGTTCTGGAAACGAACGACGCGCCAAGGAATCATCGCCAGCGTTTTTGTCGGCATGACCAGTTCGCTGTTATGGGTGCTGCTCTCCGGTGATACGTACCAGAAGGTTTATGGGTTGCCCGCTGAATCGGCTTGGGCACCGCTGAGCCAGCCCGGCATCGTAACGATCCCGCTAGCATTCATCACGTTGATCGTCGTTTCAATGCTATCAAAGTCAGCTCCGGTTCAGGATTTGGTTAAAGTTGATTGAGGGCGGTTCATTCCCGTTTTCCTTTTCGAGGGAATCGATTATCTTTCGCATTCTCAAGGACGTGTTCGATGTGGCGAGCACGATCGATTGAACCGAAGCTGTCATGTTAAAGGGAGTAGCAAGCCGTGAAGACACGTATTCCATTGAGCCAATCCGAAGAACTGGCCCGTCTGCGTCGCGA
>JBGSVE010000006.1:0-14766 GCA_041753075.1 Pirellulaceae bacterium | reverse complement strand
TGATCGTCGCGTTGCCTGATGCGTTGGATTGTGGCGCGAATGAAATCTGGCGATTGGTGCCGCTGCCGCTAAGTGTGATCGCTCCGTTGGCGATGAGCGATTGATTGTCCGACGTCGCCGTCACAACCAAGCTTGCCGCTGACGACTCGACATCGCTAACCGTGAACGCGATCAGACCCGACGATGTGTCTTCGTCAATTGTTTGATCGGCGATTGATGAAATCGTCGGTGGCGTGTTGGTCCATAAGATGTTTAGATTTACTGTCGCGATCGAAGTCCCGCCGAGCCCATCGGAAACCTGGTAGGTGAATTGGTCGGCTGTCGCCGTGTTACCGTTGTGGACATAGTTGAACGATCCGTCGGCATTCAATGCAAAGGTCGACGCATGGTTGGGACCGGTAACAAGCGTCGCAGTGAGCGATTGCCCGTCGTCATTTTGCAGCACGCCGGTGGGTGCCAACTGCACAGAGCCCGAGGTGGCTGGCGCACTTATTGTGGTGCGATAATCTGAACGTACCCAATCGGCCGAGCGAATCGTGTTCGACAATCGAACTTCGTCAATCGTTCCGTCAAATGTTCGTGACGAGGCCTGGCTGTGGTTACCAATAACCAGATTGTTTGCTGCGTCGGATTGTGCGGTACCCGTTGGCGTGGATGTCTGATTAAGCGTCTGCAACACTCCGTCAATGTAGACTTCCGGCACATTGGAGGCAGACGAATTGTCGTAGGTGACGACAACCTGCTGCCAGACACCAAGGGTGATCGAACCCGGTTGGGTATACCAACGCCCAACCGTACCACTGAAACCATGCTCGAATATCAATTGACCGCCGGTGCCTTCGTTGGCCACCTGAAACGCGTATCCATTGGCCGCGTTCACGGATGACGCTTTGTCAACGATCCGGCCAAAACCGCCCTCACCCCATGACACCGGGTTGATCCACGCGGAGATCGTCCCGCCGCCGGCAAACAGGTTGTCCAAGCTCGCCGCCGAACCCAAGTTGACCTGACTATCAGTGCCGTTAAACGACGCCCCACTGCCGATTTCGCCATTGGCGTAACCGATTGCCGTCGGCGTGCCATTGTTCGCGTTGGATGTGGAATCGGTCGTCGAATTGCCCAGGTGATAGACGCCCACGAATGACGAATCCCAAACTGCGGAGTCCTGCGCGCCGTTGGGCGCGTTCGCATTGCCGTAATACATCCAGAATTGATTGTGCGAATCAGCGACTTCGAGTTGCGGAACGTCGACCCAGACCGTCGAGTATCCGGTCGTGTTCCATGTATCGATTTGGTAGACGAGTTCGTTACCGTCGGCGTCGATGAAACGTAGATCGGAACCACCAACGGCCAGTTGGCTGTAGTCGATGTTGATGGCGTCGGGTGCCGACGCATGCAACCGCACTCGCACGGGATGATTGGTGAGCGAGACGGTACCGCTGGCCAGTGTAACGGTTAACTGTTGGCGGAAAGACCAATCATCATCGAACCAATCGGCGTATCCATCGACCGCCAGTGAACCGCCGCGATTGACCGAGTACGAATCATTCACCGCGATCGGTGACACGTTTGCTGGCGCTAAATCCGTGCCGAATTGTCGCGAGTAGACACCCTCGTTGTCCCCGCCGCCGTTGCCGCTCCAGGTGACAACATAATTCTCCGCATCGATCACGGCGATCGAAGCGGATTGTTGGTTGCCAGTCTGCGTCGTGTTGACACGGAATCGTGAACCAATCACATCACCCGCCGCATCGTACTTCCTGGCAATCACGGCCAGCCCATCGGAATCGCCGTTTTCTTCCCAAACGATAATGAACTCGCCGGTCGCCGACATCGAAACGGCGGGACTGTCTCGATTGCCTGCATCAACAAAGAAGGTGTTCTTTGTGACTGTACCAGCTTCGTTGTAAAGCTTTGCGAAGATGCCGCCGCCGATGCCCGATTCGTTTGTCCAGACGATGACGAAGTTGCCCGCAGCGTCGGACGCAATCGACGGCGTCTTACTGACCATCAAAAGATTATCGACCACAAGTTCGGTCCCTTGTGGGGTCCCATTGGCGTCGAATCGTTGTAGGTAAATATCGTCGGTATGGCCCCATGCAATCACAAATTTGCCACCGGTGAGCATCGCGATTGTTGCGTCGTATTCAATCCCGCGATTGGTCTGGTTGGCGAGCCGGTCCATTGCGTCGATCGCAGTCCCAGTGGCGTTGAATCGTCGAAAGAAGATGCCGTCACCGTCGCCGGAGCCATTGCCTTGCCATGCCATGACGAAGCTCCCAGTGTTTCGGTCCATCGCAATCACCGAATTGGATTGCGATCCAGTGTTAGAGGTGTTGACACGGAATTCATTGGACAGTGCGATACCCGCGGAGGAGTATCGGCGAGCGTAGACACTCGACGCCGTGCCATCCTGCGATTGGCTGGTCCACGTAACGACAAAGTTCCCTTGGTTATCCGAGGCAACGCGTGGCCAGAATTGGTTGCCCGCGGTAAACGTATTGACCAGAATTTCGCCCGTTAGCGGATTTCCGTCGGCCCCGATGCGGCGTGCGTAGACGCCCCAGCCCGATCCATCCTGGTTCTCGCTGGCCCAGGTCACGACGTAGTTTCCAGCCGCGTCGAGCGCCACAGACTGTTGGCTGCCGCGATCAGTCAAGCCGTTCTCGATCGTGCTCGCAGTGGTCTCTTGGCGACCGACGGTGGTTTGGTTGATTAACAATTCGCCCCTTGGCGATAGCCGTTGATACTCGATGGCTCCAATGTCAACTTGGACGTCGCGAGCAAATCCTCGCTGGTCGGTCGCTGAACCGGTAGACAACACTCCCGCATCGATCGCGTCGCTGCCGGCCAGAAGCGCATGCGACAACGTCAAACCACCGTTATCGGCGAGTGCTCCGATTGCTACGTTTCCAACCAGATCGTTGGCATGGGTTAGTCCGCCGCTTGAGTCGTTACTCAGATTGTGACCCAAAGAACCGGTCAGCGTTGTGTTCGCGTTGCCGCCACTGTTGTTCGCCAAGATCGAGTTTTGGATTGCCAAGGTGCCCGGCGATGACAAGTAGATTCCGCCGCCATTGCCGCCTCCCAACGCCGTGTTATTGACAATCGTCGAATGGTGAATCGTCGCGGTACGTTTGTTGTAGATACCGCCGCCTTGGCCCGACGTGCTATTGCCGCTGACCGTGACATTTGTCAGCGACAACGTCGAACCCGAAGCTTCATTCGTTATGCCGCCGCCATTGATGACCGACGTGTTGAACAACACGGCGGAGGACTGCAGCATTACCGAACCCCCGCTATTGAAAATGCCGCCGCCGAATCCGCTGCTGTTGTTGGAGGTGATGGTAGAATCAATCACGCTCACGGTGCCTTGATCGTTGTGGATACCAGCACCGCGATACGCCGCATTGTCGGCGATGACGACGCGCTCGATTGTCAGCGACGTTCCGCTGCCATACAACGCCACTCCTCCACCGTTTCCGCTGGACACCGATCCACCGCGAATTGCCAAATCGGTGAACGTGACATCGGCACCATTGCGGATCGATACGACTCGGTCGAGACTATTGCCGTAGATGGTCGTCGTGCCGCTACCGTCGCCAACGATTGTCAAGTCATCGGTGATATCAAAATCACCGGTCAACGATGCCGTCTCACCCGTTCCCGTGATTGAAATGCCGTAGAACCCGGCACTTAGAAAAATTGCATCTCCGCCAGTCGTATTGTTGGCTGCGATGATCGCTTCGCGAAGTGAAATGAATCCGTCGGCACCGCGCGATGCGAGCAGATTGGAGATCGAGGACGTATCACCATCCTGCACATCGGCGGTTGTCGTCACGGTGATCGCTTGCAGCAACCCGTTCCAATTGTCTGCCAGGGTGCCGGTAATCGCGGACGTCGTTGCAACGCTACCAACTTGATACTCAAAGTCCCAATCACCGCCCAAACGTTGACCGCCGGTGGCATCATCGCTGGCGGCAACGTCCAGTCCCGTGACAACACCGAGTCGACTAACAAACGCCTGCCCCTGAGTCGTGTCGGCGACGTTACAACCGTAAATCAACCAATCTGCATCAGCACTAAAGTGATTCCGCCATTGACTCAATGCATCGCCGAAACTGTCAAGGTTCTCGTTCGCCAAAACCGTCGATCCGATCAGGAGACGTCCGTCCGCACCGTGGGACAGCAAGTGAATGGCATCGACTTGGCCAAACTGTTCCAGATGATGGCTGATTTGCCCAATGCCATCGCGACTGGCGTCCAGCACGAGAAAGTCGAATCGCCGGTCGGCGTTTGCACCCGCCGATAATTCGGCAATGAGCGCGTCAGCATCGGTTGACCGTGGATCAATCACGATCAACTCAACTCGTGTCGCCGTGGTTGATTGATCGCTTTCTGCATCGACCGTCCTATTCGGATCCACCGTCACGATCGACTCCACGTCTACAATCGCTGCGACTGGCGTGGCGCTGAGCAGGATGCGTGGTTCCAATCGCACCGCGTCAATCGATTCCGCACCCGAGTCATGCGTGCGGGTGGCATCATTGAGCAGCGAAAGAGCCGTGTCGATTGCCAAAACACATCGCGTCCAAAGCTCGGCGGCGCAACGATTGACGGGCGCGGGTCGCGTGTTTGGAGCAAGATTTTTCATCGACGACGCCTGCGGAGAAGTGGGTTGGTCTATGAGAAACATAAATCGCAATCTTTACCCAATCGTTAACGACTTGGCCAACGTGGTCGGTTTCCTGGCGCCCTTGTGCAGTGGGTTCCGGTGTTGACGGTTCCGACGTTAATACACAGCTTGCCGTTCGTATCGCGTTGGTGACGACGAGTACCGCAACCGCAATCGAAAGGGACCGTTTGCAATCAACCGGAAGCCGTTATGCGACGATTAACCAAAGGATGCGATGTGGTCTCTAGCGGACAGGGACGTCTCTGTACCAATCGCAGCGGTCTCAATTCTTCGCAGCCATGCAAATCCTTTCGCAATTGCTAGGGACAGCGATCCTGATGTTATCGGCGTTGGCAGTTGCCATGGCCGAAGATGGCGACGTGCGCGAATCGGCTACTCAACAAGCCGGCCATGCTCCGCTGGTGATCACGGCGGACTCCAGCGGCGAGCTCCCCGTACCCTGGTGGCGCGACGCAATCCAAACGCCCCTGGGAATCGGACCAAACGTTGCAACCATCACCGCCGACGAATCGGTGATGCGTGCGTTGACCCAATCGCCCGACGTCGAGCTGATTAACGTCCAGCCACAAATCGAACGAACCGAGATCACGCGCCAGCAGGCCGCGTTCGATTGGACTAACTTTCTTGAATCGGCCTGGGACGATCGCAGCGATCCGGTCGGCAGCACGTTGACGACCGGTTCCGTCGGCGGTCGATTTGAAGATCAATTTTTGACCGCCGGTGGTGGTGCCCGCAAAAGCACCACGTCCGGTGCGGAGCTTGAAGTCGCCGAGCGGATGGGATGGCAAGCCAACAATTCATCGTTCTTGGTTCCCAATCCGCAAAGCACGTCGCGGTTGGAATTGACGCTGACTCAACCGTTGTTGGCCGGTCGTGGCGAATGCTACAACTTGCGCCGCGTCTTCGAGGCCCGCCTGCTTGCCGACGGCAGCCGTGCTGAATCGATCGCGCGAATCCAAGATTATTTGTTGCGGGTCCACGAAGGCTATTGGGAACTGTATCGCGCTCGGGCCACATTCTTACAACGACGGCGAGCGGTCGATCGAGCAACGCAGTTAACGGAATCATTGGCGACGCGAGTGGCGCTTGACACATCAAGTCGCCAACTGATTCGCTCGCGAGCGTCGACTGCCCAGCAACAGGCCGAGCTGATGCGCACCGCCAGCGCCGCCGACTTTGCGGCCATCGAATTGCGCCGGCTTGTTGGCATCGTCGATTATCAATCCGAAGTCATTCCCACTCAAAGCCCGACCGTCTCACCTGCTTTCGTCGATCCAGCGACCGCGATTCAAACCGCACTGGCGGCGCGGCCCGAAGTTGACAAAGCAGTACGAGAAATTCGCGCTGCGGGAATTCGTCTGGGCGCAAGTAAGAACGAATTGTTACCGCGTCTCGATTTGATTGCCGGTACTTATGTCGCTGGCTTGGCGGCTAACCGAACATTGGGAGATGCATTCTCGCGGCAATTCGTTGATGGTCGCCCGTCGTACAGCGTCGGTGTTGCTTGGGAACGGCCCGCCGGCAATCGAGCCGCAAAGGCGAGCGTGCATCGCCGCCAATTGGAATTGCAGGAGGCGCTTGCCAGCTACGAGTCCGCGGTTCAAACAACGCGCCGCGACGTCGAATTCTCGATCCACCAAGTGTTTCTCAGCTACCGAACTCTTGGGCAACGACATGACGCACTTGCCGCCGCCCAGGCCGAGGCCGACTTCTTGCTCGATCGTTGGCAAACTGCGCCCAACAGTGATGGACCCGCGATTCTGTTACTCGACGATTTGATTGCGGCTCAAACTCGGCTCGCCGATGAAGAGGGTGCAACCGTTTTGGCCGAAGTTGATCACGCGCTGGCCCAAGTGCGGTACCTGCGCGCTATCGGAACGCTGCTGCAATCTCGCCGAACCGCAGCCGACAGCATGCTCGATGATTCACCGCACCCAATCGATCTGCCAAGTCCGATCGAGATCGAAATGATTGATGCCGGCCCGATCACCACCGGAGCCCAACCATGATCACGTGGTGGCATCGCCGCAGCGCCGGTGAGTTGGCCTTGGCCAAGCGATCGTTTGCCCGTTGCCAATCGCTTGGCGATGATGACGTGGCCACGCAGTACGCGCGGCTTCGCTTGTTGGAACTGACTCGCTATCGGTTGGCCGATGATGACTCGCTGGTGGAGGCGATTGCGCTGGGCGCCGCCGCGATGAAATCCAGTATCGGATTGATACCGTATCGTGTCCAGCATCAAGCGGCAATGGTGATGGCGCGCGGTGCCATCGCGGAAATGGCAACCGGCGAAGGCAAGACGATCTGCGTGGCGCTGGCGGCGATTGCGCTCGCCGTGCGCGGCTATGGCGTGCATGTGGCGACAGCGAATGATTACCTGGCCGAGCGAGACTGCCTGCAGATGAATCAGGTGTTTGCAAAGCTTGGTCTGACGGCCGGATTGGTGAAATCGCAGATGACAAACGGTGTCAAACGGAGCGCTTACGATTGTGACATCACCTACAGCACCGCCGATGCATTTGCGTTCGACTACCTGCGTGATCGCGTGACGAAAAAGTCTCGCCGCAACCGACCGCTGGGCACTGCCGGCTGCGAATTCGATGGTGACGAGCCGTTGCTGTGTCGTCGGCGTCACACGATGGTGATCGACGAAATTGATCACATCCTGATTGACGAGGCCGCGACGCCGATTGTGTTGGCAACACCGATCAGCGCCGCCCAGGCGGTTGATGATGGTGTTTATCGTTTGGCGCAAGACGTGGCCGACGGTTTGTCGATCGGTGTCGACTGGACGCTTGATCCAACCAGCCGCCGATGTTTGCTGACCCAGCGCGGCGATACCATCGCTACGCAGAGCCATCCGCGAGCAACACTGGCGCGGCCTTGGTGCGAATACGTCCGACGATCACTCGACGCGCTACATACGCTGCGGCGTGATGACGACTACATCGTTCGCGACGGCGAAGTCGCCATCATCGATCATGCCACCGGGCGGGTCAGCGAAGGTCGCCAATGGCAAGATGGATTGTTTCAGGCGGTGCAGCAAAAAGAACAACTAATCGTCACCGCCGAAACAACTGCACAGTCGCAGATCACTCGTTGGCGATTCTTCGACGTCTACAAAAAGCTTGCCGGTTGCAGCGGAACGGCCTGGGATTGTCGCACAGAAATGCTGCGGACGTACCGTTTGCCAGCAGTCCGCATCGCAACTCGTCTGCCTTGCCAACGGATCGCGATGACGCCGCGATTCGTTTCCACTGCGGCGGCAAAGTGGATCGCAATTGAGAGCGAGATTCGCGATGTTCACGCCAGCGGCCGGCCAATCCTTGTGGGTACGCGCACGGTCGCAGAAACAACAGCACTGGCGGCGCAGCTTGCGCTCGCGGGTTTGAATTCGCAAACGCTCAATGGCACGCAATCGGAGGACGAGGCGAGCATTATTGGGCGCGCCGGTGAGCATGGCCAAATTACCATCGCAACCGACATGGCAGGGCGTGGCACAGACATCCAAATCGATGACGAGGTCGCACAGCTTGGTGGACTTCACGTCGTCGTGACTGAACCACGGCATTCAGTCCGACTTGATCGCCAACTGGTTGGTCGTGCCGCGCGGGGCGGCCAACCCGGTTCGTATCGCGTGTTTGTTTCCGCCGATGATGCCTTGGTGATGCAGTACGCGTCCGGATTGGAACGATTTCTGCGCCGCCAACAATCGCCACCGACGTCCGTTGGAACATTGTGGCGAGCCGTTGGCCGCGCCGCAAATCGCAGCGAACAACAAATGGCCGCGGCGCGACGACGATTGGCGGCGCAAGAAACTCGGCGCGACTCTTATTTTCAACAAGCAACCCTTTCGACCAACGAATCGCCATGAGCCCACTGACAAACCAATCACCACAAGTCATCGTTCTTCCATTACTTCTTTGCATCTTCGCGAGCGCGTCGTCGGCCCAAGATTTTTCGCCCGACGTTGCCAGCGATAGGTCGCTGCTGTTGATGGACGGCTACACCGAGCCGTATCGCGACATCAAAATCGGTTCGCCTGACACCGGGACGATCGCGGCATTTCGCGTCGAAGCGGGTCAATCGATTCGCTTTGGTCAAGTGATCGCGAAGCTCGATGACGCGGTCGTTCGCGCCAACGTTGAAGTCGCTCGCAATGCCGCCGCGTCAACTGGCGAGCTGGATGCCGCGCGCATTACACTGAGCACTGGTGAGCGCAAATACATGCAAACGTTGGCGCTACACGGTCGAAACCATGCCACCGAACAAGAACTATGGCAAGCTCAATCAACACGCGATGAGGCGACCGCGCGAGTCAAAGCCTACGAGGAAGTTGCCAGCCGCAGGCGGTTGGAATTGGCCCAAGCCGAGACCTATTTGCAACGCATGACAATCACATCGCCGCTGGACGGGATCGTGATTGAAATGCTTAAAGATGTCGGCGAAATCGTCTCGCCCGCCGATCCCCATTTGGTTCGCGTCGTGCAATTGGATCCGCTGAGGGTTTCGGCGACGGCGACGGGATTGCAAGCGAAGTCGTTGAAACCAGGTCAATCGCTGCGAACGACGATCGACGGCGAAAAGCATTTTGCCGTTGTCGAATTCATTTCGCCCGTGATTGATGCGGGATCGGGCAACGTGATCATCCATTTGCGGCTGCCGAACCCGAACCGTGAATTGTCGGCGGGCCAAGCTTGCCAAATCTCGCTGGCACCGTCGCGAGGTCGCGATGCGCCCGCCAATGAGAACCAGCCACGACAAACGCTGCGAACACTCGCGCCATCCGCACCTTGGCAACGCTGAACCCCATGTTTGCACCGACCCAACCATTGTCATCTAGCATTGACATCATGTCGTCCGGCATGATCGGTGGGCCTGTCGTGTCGTTGCCAAGCATCAAGCCTGTGGTGGTGACCGCAGCAGCGGCGGCGATTGATTTCATGTCACGTTTATTGAACCTCGAGACCGACGGCGAAGCTCGCGCCCAGGCCGCGCAGATGATCGTTGACTTCGTCGGCGCGGATTTTGTTGCTATCGGCTCCACCACTTCGTCATCCGCCCCGTGTTCGCTGGCGAACATGGTTGGTCCGAAGCAACCGCCGGCCGATCGCAGCGACGACCTGGAGGCTGCACTTGGCGAAGCGGTGACAACGGGACGCGTGCATGTTGTCAATCAAGCTGGCACGCGATCGACTGCAGGTTTGGCCCATCGTCGCTTGGCGCGGCTGCTACCCGCCGACTCGTCGATCACGACGATTCCCTTGATGACCGACGATGGTGAATGCACCGGCGCGATTGTGATTGCTTGGTCAACCGGCCACGACGCCGTCGCAGTTGCAAGTCATGCTGAATTCTTATCGATCGTCACACCGCTGTTGGCGCAGTGGTTGCTCGTGCTGCAGCGAACCACGCCAACTCCATGGCTGCAATCGTGGAACCACCTGCGCAAAGCGGCCACGCGTTCACGGCTGAAGCTTGCCGCCGGTTTGTTGATTGCCGCGATGTGTGTTGGCATGATTCCCGTGCGCTATCCAGTGCTTGCGGATGTGGTGGTCGAGCCGATCAGTCGTCGCGTTGTCGTCGCTCCGTTTTCCGGTTTGCTGAAGTTTGTGCATGTTGTCCCTGGCCAAGCCGTCTCCGTTGGCCAACGGCTTGCCACGATCGATGTCGAAGAAACGGCCAACAAGATCGAAGCCCTTCGCGCGGAGTTGCAGCGGGTCCAGTCGGAACGTTCGACGTACCTCTCGGCATCGCGGCTGAGCGACGCGGCAGTCTCGGGATGGACGGCCAAGCGGGTCGAAAGCGAGTTGGCGTTGTTGATGAAACATTGGGAGCAATCCGAGCTGCTCAGTCCGCTGGACGGAGTGGTGCTGGGCGAAGATTTGTCGCGCTTGGTTGGTTGTCCGTTGGAAACCGGCCAACTGTTAATGGAGATTGCCAATACCGCAGCGATGCAGGCCAATGTCGAAGTTCCGTCGGACCAAATTCTTAATGCTCGGGTTGGCCATGAGGCCTCGATCTGCCTGGATGCGATCGGCACGGTTGGTAATTTGCGTTTGACTGCGATTCACCCGCGAGCCGAGCCAAATGAACAAGGCGTTTACGTCTTTGTGGCGCGGTGCGAATTACCCGCGTACGACAATCGCTTGAGGTCGGGTATGCGCGGTACCGCGACGATTCACGGCGAACCCTGTCCGTGGGCGTGGAGTTTGTTCCAGCGAATCTGGCAACGGATCCGAAGCTGGAGCTAACGCATGTCTGAACCAGCAACCAAACCGTCTCCGGCAGAAGATATTCGCGTCACGCGTCCGAGCCTTCGCCGCGACTTACGCGCGGTGCCGCGCGGCGGTCGGGCTGCGGGTCCGTGGATTCGGATTGAGGATGATCGACTGGGCCGCTTTCATCGCATCGGCCCGTCCGAGTACGAATTACTGCTGCGGCTTGATGGCACTCGCACACTCAATGAAGCTCGCAATCTTGCCGCCATCGAGGGCAGCAAACAACCGCTGACGCCCACACAAGCTGAATCGCTGGTTCTCTGGGCAACCGTCGAGGGTTTGCTCGAAGGTGCGGCCCAATCGCGCGCAACACGCAACGATACCAATCGATCGTCGTTGATGTGGATCAAGTTGCCGTTGTGCTCGGCGGACGCTGATTGGTCGCCCTTGGTACGAATCACGGGATGGATGTTTTCGCGTTTGGCGATTGCCGCGTTTGCGCTACTGATGGTCGCCGCGATGGCGTTGGTCGTGCTGCATCGAGATCGATTCTTGCATGATATCGTGATCGTTTGCCGTCGCGACGGGTGGGCGACGTTGGCGATTGTTTGGTTGGTGCTGAAGGTGGTCCATGAGGCGGGCCATTTGGTAAGTTGTCGGCGCTACGGCGGACGCGTCGGCGAATTTGGCGTTGCCTGGATGTGTTTAGCGCCCGTCGCGTATGTCGATTTGACCGACGCCCATCGAATCGGCTCGCGATGGGCGCGGATCATGATTGCCTTCGCAGGCGTCTACTGCGAATTGATTGTCGCCGCCGTCGCAGTGCTGATTTGGTGTCAAACAACGTCGCCATCGCTTGCTCATGGACTGGTCAGCGTCGCGCTAACGGCGGGAGTCAGCTCGATCGCGTTCAACCTCAATCCGCTGATGCGATTGGACGGCTATTTCGCCTTGAGCGATTGGCTTGGCCGGCCCAATCTATCGCGTGACGCAAGCCAATCATTACGCGCCGCCTGCGGATGGTTGTTTTTCGGCAAGCGACCCCAACACGAGATTACATCGCTTGGCATGCTCGCCTACGGTGCGGGGTGTTTCGGATATCGAATCATGGTGATGATTGGATTGGTGACAATGGCGGCTGCCTTTTACGGTCGCGTCGGCATGATGGTGGTCACGACGGTGATTGCCGCCGGATTGTTGCCCAGGGCGTTAGTTGAGTTAAAGTCATGGACTGGTCAATGGTCGCATCGTCCAGCGTCGATCGTTCGCGCTGCCATCGTTTGCGCGGTGCTCGCCGCGATCGGTACTAGCGGTTGGCAACTGCGTGATCATCTCAATGGCGGTTGGGCGGGCGTGGTCGAGTACGTTGACGAAGCGCCCATTCGTTGCGTTTCGGCGGGCAAGCTCGTTCGTGTGCTGGTTTCCGAAAACCAACTCGTTGCCAAGGGTGATCCGCTTGCTGAATTGGTCAGCGCCGAATTGACCAGCCAGCGGATTCAGGCCGAGTTCGATTTGGCGATTGGCGAGTCACGTTGGTTGCGGATGCGTGAGCTGCATGCGACCAGTGAAGCCGCCGCTCAACAGCAAGCGAACTTGGCGACGGCCTCAAGATTAGAAACGCTTCGCCAGCGCGAACAACGCTTGACAATTCGAGCGCCACGACAGGGCCGCGTTGTGATCGATGAGATTGGTAACTTGGCAGGCCGCTGGTATGACGAGGGTGATGCGTTCTGCTACGTTGCCGACCCGTTGCATAAAAAAGTCATCATCGCCGCTCCCCAAGACAGCGCTGACCGCGTTGCCCACTGGCTCACAACAAGCGTTCAACTTCGCGCTGGCGATGGCTCATGGTTCCAGGGCCGCGTCTCCAATGTGACCCAGCAAGCTGGACTCGCACCGCCGCACCCCGCGATGGCCGCGACGGTCGGCGGGCCGTTGGCCGTTCGCGCTGATCCAAGCTCAAAATCGGCGCTGCTATTGCAACCCTGTTTACGCCTGGAAGCGATCGTTGATGACAGCGATGAACGACTGCGCCCGGGCCAACCGCTGACTCTGATTGGTGGGAATCATTGACGCAGCGGGCGAAACGACAAGGAGACAATCAGAATGTCACGACCAAAAACTAGTAAAAAAACTAGTCTGACTTGGCCGGCAAAACAGGACTTTGCGACGCGATCCGCGCGGAGTCACCGGTAAGTTGGCGGCACCATTTGATTTCCTGGCGTAGCAGAAATTCCGCCGTGATATAACAAAACCGCGACGAAGTCGATTCTTCGTCGCGGTCTTCAGCGAGCATTTGTGTTCACGAAATCACGAACTTGATTCCGTCGATTCACCACCCCGAATCGAGATCTTGCGGGCCGCGGCCGCCTTCGATTTCGGTAACCAAACGCTCAGTACGCCGTCCTGGTAATCCGCCGCGATCTGCTCGCGATCAACGCTGCGAGGCAATCGCAAGCTGCGGCGGAATTCCCCGTGCCAACGCTCGACGCGATAGAACCGATCGTCCTGCGCCTCCGACGTCGCCTGGCGATTGCCGTGTATCACCAAGTCGTCCTCGTTCAAATCGATGTTGACGTCCGCCAGTTTCACGCCTGGCAAGTCGAAGGTGGCGACGAACTTGTCATCAGTCTCATAGATATCCATGCGTGGCGTAAAGCTGGCAGACGACGCAGTCCCGTCCGCCGACGCAGTGAACAATGAGTCGACCAACGTGTTCACGTCGCTCGCCCACTCGCCGAAGGTTCGGTTCACCCGGGTGCTTGGAAACATCATCTTCATGGCCAATCTCCTGTGCAAGAAAGTGCGTTTTGGATTGCGCTGCTGACTGTCACCGTGACAGCCGTGTTCGCAATGGGGCAACATAATCGCAAAGACTATGCCAAGCGAGCAAAATTGCCGCTTGAGCCAGTGGAAACATTCGGCGGCGTTGCCAAGCTACACCAGCACGGTTGAAACGCTAATTTCACGCAGGCCAAGCGCATCGACCAAAGTGTAGTCATCCCTGTTCGCAGCCAAGCTGTCGTATGGTCATCGGCCTTGGAAGTCTGGGATGGTTTGCTCTTCATTTTGATTCAGGGCTTCGGCAGGGTTCGTTGATGGTGATGCTTGTCGGCGATACCCTACAAGGTACAAAGAGGTGTCCTTCGGCGCCTTGAACTCCTTGGGAAACTCCTTGCCAGACAGGTCATAACAGACTCGCATGGCATCCTCGGCTTTAATCTCGTAGATTGCGAGAAACGTTTTACCTTGGTTGGGCCCCGAAGTACTCTTGATCGTCATCCGCTTCGGAGCGGCGTTCTCGTCAAGCGTAAACGTGCCTTTGTCGGAGCGTTCTTCACCTTCGATGGAAACCTCGTATTTGCCGTCGTCGATTCTGAGTGTAATGGCGTTGAGCGCGGGTGGAGTCAGCAACACGCCCCCAAGCATCGCACCCTTCGGTTTCCAAACTCCGTCGAATTGGAATTTGATCTGTTCGCTTGTTTTCTGTTCAGTTGAAGCGTCCTTGGTATCGTTGTCATCGCCGCGGCTATCGCACGCCAGCAGACACAGGATCAACAGGAGTGAAGCGTATTGCATAGTGTCAGGAATCTCTCGATCATCGCCATTTTAATCATACAGCAGTAGTTGATGGCTGTCTTATCAAAGCGAGAGAACACGCGGCGACATTCCTTCAGCAACCAATAGCTCGCTCAACGATGTTACGGGCGCGATAGCTTTCGCGATCGAATTCAAAACCGCGAGCATCACGATCTTCATTCGCTTTGGACGGGATGACAGGATTTATACCGAGGTCCTTCAATAGGTCATCGATCCAGGCAGCGCGATACCCTTTATCGCCCGCCAAGT
>JBGSVE010000005.1:0-19778 GCA_041753075.1 Pirellulaceae bacterium | reverse complement strand
TGCGTCGCGAACGGTTGGACTTGAGTATTGCGGAGATGGGATTGTCGGTACGGACGACCAATTGTTTGGAAGAAACCGGGATTCTAACGGTGCGTGATTTGTTGCACGCGACGCCAAAGAAGTTGTTGGCAATTTCCAACTTCGGCGAAAAGACATTAGATGAAGTGTACGCGGCGCTGGAGACCCTGGGGTATTATCGCCCAGGACACAAGGCCGTCACGGCAAGCGTTTAATGTTCCACGACGCTGCGTCGTCGTGAAATTGTAGGACCATTGTCCCAATGGTTTGGTCCATCAGACTTTGTCGTGGATTTGCCTAGGAACCCGGATTTTGGAGGCATGGCTCCTGTGTCCAAAAGTCGTCGCGATGGAAGATTCGAGAAAGTCGCCGGCGGGTATCCCGCCGGCGACCGACGAGCACCTTTGGCGCACGGTCGACCGGGCTATTGCTTCCAAAGTTGCGTTCCCGCAGAGCTTCAGTCCGCTTCACCCGGCACGTCAACTGTACGGCACAGGATCGTCCTTCAGTCACTTTGGACACGGGAGCCATCTCTCAAAAAGTCCAACAGCACATCCTGCCTATCCACGATAAACCCGGATGGACCCTTTAGCAGGTGTATCGCTGCAATACGCGAGCATACAAATCGATCCCTGCGCTGAGCCCGTCAATCGCAAGGTATTCATCGCTTGTGTGGGCCTGGGCAATGTCACCGGGACCGCAGACCACCATGCGTTTCAATTCGGTGAACTCGCCTCCATCGGTGCCATAGCAAACGGTCTTGGCTCGCGACTGTCCCGCGATCTCACACATTTCCAAAATCGCCGGATCGTCGGGATCAATCCAAACATGGCCGCCGCCTTCTTCGATGCGAAACGCTAACCCAAGCGACGCGGCCTTGTCCGCTGCGGCGGAAATCAAATCGCTGCCATCGACGGTTGGCATCGGACGAAACAACACCCACGCTTCGCAACGCTCGGGCACAATGTTCGTTGTATCGCACCGATCCGAGAAGCCAAAGTTCCACGTCAATGTCGGCGGATCGAACCGCGTGTCCCAGTATCGCTGATCGGTCTCGGTCAACTCGCAAAGTCGCAGCAGTTCGGCGATCATTGGCACCATCGCGATGTTCGCGTTGACGCCGTCGCGGGTGCTGCTGTGGGCGGCGCGACCTCGGCTGGTAATGCGAAAGCTGACGATTCCCTTGTGCGCATGAATGATTTCGCCTCGAGTCGGTTCACCGATGATCGCCAACGGCTGCGACGCGACCAAGGCACGAAAAACCGGCGAGTTGGCGACAAGCTGCTTGGCACCGACGAATGCCCGTTCCTCGTCGGCGGTGCAAATGACATGGATCGGTGCTGTTTGGGTCTGTGCATCAATCTGACCAATCGCAGCGATCATTGCGACCAATGAACCCTTCATATCACAACTACCGCGCCCATAGATGCGGTCGTTTTCGACAACGGGATCAAACGGACAACCGGGACCACTCCATTGATCCGCTGGGACAACATCGGTGTGGCAACAGTAAACCACGCCGCCGTCGCCAATACCGCGCGACGCGATCAGATTTGCCTTGGCAACGCCAGCGTGGTCAATGTAATCACAATGATGGCACGAAAAACCGAGGTGCTGGAGCGTCTGCGACACAAAATCGGTGATCGCAACGTTGCTTGACGATGACACGGAGCCGAAGCGAATCAGCGTTTTTAGCAGTTCAATCGATTGGGCGTGATTGTTCATTGCTTACTGACTTATTTTCCGCTCATTGCTAACGTAGCGCGGACGCGGTGGAAGTGAAGATAGACTTCGCGATCAACGACGCGACGAACGCCTTCGACCAAACATGCCGGTTCGTTATCGCTTTCGCCAATTCGAATGATCTCATCAATCGATGTTCCCGGCGCGACGGCGAAGGTTCGTTGGTTGATGATTTGGTTGCCCGCGTCGAGTTCGGGAATGATGAAGTGGCAGGTGGCACCAAATGTCAGCATTCGCGAAGCGTGGGCATCGTGATACGGTCGGAACCCTGGAAAGCCGGGCAATAACCCGTGGTGCAAATTGATGATGCGGCCACCGGCAAATTGCCAACATGTTGTCGGCGGCAGTACCCGCATGTAACGCGCCAAAATCACGTAGTCGATGTCGTAATGATCCAGCGTCGCAACCATCGCGGCGTCATCCGCGACGCCGTTTTCATCGCCAATCAAAATAAACGGCGCGTCGAATTCAGCGGCCAGCTTCGCGCATTTCTGACGGTTGGAAATCATCACCGCCACTTCGGCATCGATCTGTCCGTCGCGGACTGCTGCGAGAATCGCCCGCGGCGTGTGCTCGACGTAGGTTACACAAATGGCCAGTCGCGGTCGCACAGCGTGTGCCGGAGCGGTCCAGACCCGAATGGCCAATTGCTTGTGTTGGCCGATTTGGGTCATCGCCAGACGCAACATCGGCACTTGGGATTCGTCCACGTCGGCGCGGCACAGCATTGCGAACAAATGCTCTTCGTCGTGGTCGTACATCTGGATTTCCGCGATTCGAGCGCCCACGCCGGTGACGTAATGGATAATCGGATCGGCCAAGCCAACATTGTCGGGGCCCAGTGCTGTGATAACAACTTCCATCGATTTGGCGAACTCGGTTCGAGGCAAACGGGTCACAAAGGATCGAGCGGAACCCTACCCGGCGAAAACAGGGTGTGGTATCTTTCGCCGCTCGCAATCACGGTCACACTCGATCCGAAACTATACATTCAACGCAGGTTCCGATGTCTGTTGGCTTGCCCGTTCGCCCGCCCGAAAAACGTCGCCGCGCCGATTATCCCGATGTGGTCAATTTGTGCGACCATTGCACCGCAAAATGCTGCCACTATTTTGCCTTGCCAATCGATGAACCGACCGAACGTCGGGATTTTGACTACATGCGATGGTACTTGTTGCATGATCGCGCGTCGGTGTTTGTCGACGATGATGTTTGGTATCTGCTAGTGCATACGACCTGCAAACATCTCCGCGACGATTATCGCTGTGGTATTTATGAAACGCGCCCGCAAATCTGTCGTGACTACACGACCGAGAAATGTGAGTTCGAGGACGACTGGTGTTACGAAAAGTATTTTGAATCACCGGAGCAGGTTTACGAATACTCCGAAGCCATGTTTGGGCCTGACGAGTCGGGCAATATCCGCAGTCGCCGGCCGACGGGTTTGCCGATTGTCTAACCCTAGCTTAATTATGCCGCGAACCTTGAAGGGGTTTCGCGATTATTTGCCTGACGTGATGATGCCGCGCGAGCGAATCATGGAGATTGCGCGGCAGACCTTTCGTTCATTTGGGTTCGCACCGATCGACACACCGGCGCTCGAGTTGCTCGAAGTCTTGGCCGGAAAAGGCAGCGACGAGACCGATCGCCAGCTTTACAAATTTACCGACAATGGCGGACGCGAAGTCGGACTGCGATTTGACTTGACCGTACCGCTGGCGCGATTCGCCGCACAGCACATTGCCAGTCTAACGATCCCGTTCAAGCGTTATCACATTGCGCCCGTCTGGCGCGGTGAGAATACTCAAGCCGGCCGTTATCGAGAGTTCATGCAATGCGATTTCGACACGATTGGTACCCAGTCCGTTGTTGCCGATATCGAAATGATTGTCGTCATCGATTCGCTGATGCGAGCGATCGGTTTTGAACGGTTTAAAATGCGGATCAACAACCGCGCTGTCCTCAGCGGTTTGCTCGAACATTTGGGGTTGTTGGAAAAATCGGTGCCGGTGCTGCGGTCGCTCGACAAATTGTCGAAGATTGGCCGCGACGAAACGATCGCCGAAATGGTAGCGGTCGCTGGCATCACCAAAGCCCAGGCTGACGCGGTGTTGACGCTCGCCGACTGCTCGTCCCCGACCGCAACGAATAACCCGAGTGAAGTTTTTAAGACCTTACGATCAGTAACCGGCGGCAACGCACTGGCCGCCGGCGGCATCGAGCGGTTGGAGCAAATCATTGACGGTGCAATGGCGGCGGGCGTGCAACCGGCACGACTGCAGCTTGACGTCTCGATCGCCCGCGGACTGGATTATTACACTGGCGTAATCGTCGAAACGTTTCTCGATGATTTGCCATCGATCGGCAGCGTTTGCAGCGGTGGACGGTACGACAATTTGGCGGGCATGTTTACCAAACATCACTTGCCCGGCATCGGTGCGTCGCTGGGCCTTGATCGATTGCTGGCCGCGATGCAGCAATTGGAAATGCTGCCAACCGTCACGACACCGGCGTCCGTTTTGATCGCTTTATTCGACGAAAGCCTGCGCAATGATTACTTGCGATTGGCAACCCAGATGCGCTTCGGCGGCGTTGCCTGCGAACTGTTTCCCGAACCTAAAAAACTCGGCCAGCAATTGAAGTATGCCGACGAAAAAGGGTTCAAGCTGGCGTTGATCGCTGGCAACAACGAATGGGAAGCAAAACGAGTTCAGATCAAGGACTTGAAAACCAAAACCGCGCTCGATGTACCTTATACACACGATGCACCGGAGGCATTAATCGCTGAAATTAACCGTTTGCTTTAACTACTTCAAGGTCGGGGTTCGCAATCTGCCCAGGTACGCATCGGCGGCGCGCGATTCGGTCAAAACCTTGTCGCTAAACTGCTGCATCGTCGCGTCTGCCTTGGCGAGCGATTGACGCGCTTGATTTTGTTCGATGCTGAGCAAGTTCTGGAGCTCGCCGAGTTGTTTGCGATACGTGTCTTCGAGCGTTGCGGCCAATTTTGCCCGCACCGTCATGCTTTGAGCGACGGCGGCACGATCGATGGCGGTGCCCAACGGCTGGGTCAAATTGGTGCTGATCGAAACCGCCATGTCGTTCCAGGAGCCGGTGAAGTTCGCATCGGCTTCGACGCGGTCAACTCCGGCCAAGGATTCTCGCAAGTGCGTCGCCAGCGGCGTATTCATACTGTCGGCACCACCACGAACATCGATCGTCGTATCAATTCGTCGCGATACCAAACGTCCCTGGACGACATCGCCACACGAATCAACGTGCGCCCACAATTCCATCCGGCCACCTTGTAATTCGATCGCCGCCGTACCTGGCGTACCGATCGTTTGGGTCTGGGCCGGCAATTCGGGCCAATGCACGGTCAGCGATTCGCGGAGCACCGTCGATGAATCATCGCGAACGTATTCGAGCCGAACCGTTTCGCGTCCGTCCAATCGCAATCGAGCGCGGTATGGTTCGTCGCTCAAGCGAGGTTCGTTGGTCAAGTTTTCAACAATGCCGGACAAGTGATACAGCGCCATGCCGACGCTCAGATCACCGTCAAGCTCGCAGCGCTGAATCAGGTAGGTCGCCGGTCGCTGGAACGGTAGCAGGTCAATGTTTGTGCCTCGTTTGACGACGTGTTGAGATTGCACCCCAGTCCAATCCGCCAATTGGCGACTGACGTCGAGGCAACTTCTCAAACGATCGACCTGGCGATTGACGGAGCCGGACAGAAGCTGCGTCGCGGCACTGGAACCCGTCGCGTTGCTGGTCATGTTGACGCTGGAGTCGATCGATTGCTGATCGGCTTGTTTTGCGGTTTGTAGCGACACCAAGTCGGCCTGGATCTTGGCGGGAATCTCGTCGATCGAAGTGCGGACAGTTGCCAATTCGCTTTGCAACTCTTTCGTTCGCGCCACCGTCGCGTCGACTCGTTGCCAATCTCGCAGCGGGTTCTCCGGGCCAGTAGGTTGGTCGCGCAATTTCGCGATCGTCGATTCGAGCTTCGCCGCCTGTTCGCTCAACACGCCGTACTCGCTTTTCCAGCGTCGGCGAATTTGGTCGGCAAGGCGTGTGATCTGCAAATCGGTATTTGCGGAAGCAGCCTGGTCGGACGAATTCGTCGCCGAGGATTGGATCGTTTGCGAAATCCAGTCCGTCGGGATAACGCGGTCGGCTTCCGGTTGCGGATCAAGAAGCGCGTTTTCAAATGCCTTGCCGTCCAATCGCAAGCCCTCGATGCGTCCATCGCGGACGACGTAGCGGCGATGCAGCAGCGCGTCGGCATCGAGTTCGAGCTGAATCGAGTCAGCTTGCAACTCCTTCACCGAGGCGTCGGTTCGGCCGGGGCGACGCAGGTTTACCTTGTCATAGCGAACCGTTGGTGGAAAAAACCCAACGTGGACGCGCCCCAGTTCGACGGTTGCGCCGGTTGAGGTTTGAATGGCATCGGTTGTCACGAAGCGCATCAGCGGCGACATCGCAAAACGTAGCAATACGATCGCGAAGACAACGATCAACGCCCGCGTCAAGATAAAACGCCATCGAATCATGCTGCTCTCCGTTGTCGCGAATCTTGCAATTGGCGAAGTAGATAGTTGAGTGCTTCGCTCATCGGTTGGTCAGGTTGCGAAATGTCGGTCGCCTCAACGCGCGGCGCATCGTTGCGTTGGCCCAAACGAATCACATCAATGCGGGTTTCCACGACTTGCGGTTCGCTGGCTTGCGTAGCGACCGTCGACCGCTTCACCATCCCCGACATCGCAACGTCGACCGCCGATGGTTCCATTGGCGGCAAGGCGGGCTCGGTGCGATGGTCTCGATTGACCGCGACGCGGGTTGCCTTGGCGGTTCGTGCGGCGCTGCGGCCAAGGATCGGTTGTGGCGACGAGTTGCCGTCGTCGATCGGTGTGCCTTGGGAACGAAACAGGTGAAACATTGGATAGGCAAACAGAAAAATGGGAATTAGAGCGGCCAAGCCAATCAGCGTGCTGCCCATCACGACGGTATTGTTCAAATCGGTCCAGGGAACAAGCGGCAATTGCCAGACGCCGGCAAGCTGTCGCAGCAAACTTGGATGAGTCAACACGAAGTGACCAAGCTGATGCGAAAAAGGGTCAACGTGCGTCGCCAATAGGAGCGTGATGAACGCGGTGAGCGCCGCAACGCCGTGATTGATTCGCAACGTCAGTACGGCGACGACAAACGCAACGCCCAACAAATTGCCCAGCGGCACGAGGCCGAGCAACACACCAAAGGCCACACCCCACGCCAATTGACTTGGTTCGTTGCGGCCCAAGATCGCTTTCCACAAGGATTTCAGCGAGTCGATAATGGTTTCTGGCATGCAATGGCACTCCGAAATCGCGTGAAACTCGAAGCACACTCCAAAACGAGCGCGCGCCCTCCGCGATGCCCATGTCATCGGCAACCTAGACACCCTTTATTCAATACAACCGTCAAAATCGGTCATTTAGGAGCCAACGGCGAGTGAGGAAAAAATAGTGGTGAACGATTCAATTGTGATTTGCGACAAAGCGAAGAATTCGTCGTAACCGAAGGCCGCCCTAAGCGGGTCTTTTTGAAAGTCAAAGTACGTGCCGAGTTTGCAATAACCTGCTTGAACAAAACACATCCCAATTTCCAAAGCGGACGAAATTTTCGATTTCTTTGGATAATTTTCTTGACATCGAGACGCCCGAATTGTCTGTTGCCAATCTATTCGCTTCGCGACTATTGCTGATTGGCTTTTCTGGAGATCTTAGTTTCATGAAAAACGCTCTGCTTTCTGCTTTCTGCTTTCTGCTTTCTGCTTTCTGCTTTCTGCTTCGATTGCAGTAGCTCAGAACTCCACCACAATTGAAGTTCCAACTGCGGTTCTTGAGTCATTTGAGGATGTAGGTTCGGTCGAGTTGAAAATCGATCGTGTCCTTAGTGAACTTGCACTTGGCGAGCGCCTCAATCACGAGGAAACAAGAATTTCGTTGAAGCTTGTTAACTCTTCTGGCGTACCGCTATCGATCGCATACCTAAAAACATCTTGTGGTTGTACCGCCGCGGTCGTCCAGAAGGACAGTTTGGCGAATGGTGAATCGACAGATCTACTGTTGCGAATATCGCCGAGCGGCGAAGCACCGTTTTCAACGGAAATAAGGTTCCATACGGAACTCGGCTGGCACAAATTAGCTGTAAGGATGCAACCACGTTACCGTGTCGATATACCGCTCAGAAAATTTGTCGTAGAGCCTGATGCAAAGTTTGTCGACGTTGATATCGTTCGTCATGACCATTCAATTGACTTCAGCGATATACAACTTCAAACTCACGCTAATTCCCAACTCGAGCGAATTGACAATGACACGTTTCGGGTTCCGATGCACGAAAACGAAAGTACGATTGAAAATCAACTAGTTGTCGTCTCGCACAAAAATGACGTTATAACCTCCGTTGACTTGGAAATCCTTCGCAGAGGACACGTTAGAATTGAGCCCAGCAATGTTTACTATGTTCAAAACGGCGTCGATGCGAAGGATCGTCCTCACGTAGTCCGCCTATTTCTCGTGGGCGATTGCTCTTCGTTTGGTTCCGGCGTCAAGGCGTCACTTATTGTCGACGGGAAACCCACTGACTGCACGCCTGTTGTGCGTCAACTTGGACCAACATTGGAATACAATTTTTCGCTGACAGGCATACTCGTTGCGAGTCACGAATGCATTTTAGTGCTTGGCGACAAACAGTTTCCATTTCATCTTGAGCCGAGGTAAATCATGCGCGTTTTCACTGCGTTGTTTTTCGCCGCACTGGTCTTCAACACGATTGTGGCCGACGAAGCACCGGACCCTGATAAAACAGGCGTCCTCAAGGCCAAGCTCGACCGCTATGTACGGTTGGTCAAAAGTTTTGACAAGGAACGTCACTACGTGATGGCAACGGTGGATGTGTGGCAAACAAGTATGGATGGTGCACCATTGATTGATCAACGTATCTATGTAACGGCTTACGAGCCGGCCAGCGGTCATAAGATGAGTGCCTCGTCATTAACAATCCTTTCGACCGACCTAGACTCCGAATTCCTAGACAAGCAGGATCGCGAAATTTGGCAAATGCAGTTTACGAAGGACGGACGAACGTTCCAACGAGGCGGTTTTCCCCAGTGGGGGCGGGAGTACAAGATGATTGAATTGGATGAAGACGGATACGATGTGAGTACAACAAAAGAAATGAAAAAGCACACTCAACCGTCTGACCCAATTGAATTTAAACCACTTCATTGCGCCTGGATTAATCCCTGGTTTCTTTTTAAAACCAAGGACGCAACCGAATCGCTTGAAGGCGATATGAAGTACGACGGCCATATGAAATCGGCGAGCTTTGATAAAAATAGGGACATCGTCGCCGTTTTTGAATCGAGCGTCAGAGTTTCCGATAACGCATTTACACGCTGGGAACGAAAGTTGGCGAAGACCGCCCAGTACATGCCATGCGAGCAGAAGTTGTTTCATGTTGAACCTAGTGGTGCGACTTTGGTTGCTCACTCGAGAACGAAATGGGCGACTCAAAACGGTCGATTGTTACCGGTCACAGTCGAAGTGGTGACTTTCAACGGTCCGCAGGAATCCCATTACACCGTCAAGTATGAATACGTACTTGGTGATCGTTGTCCAACCAATGACATTCTTGATTTTGAACTGAACGATTGGCGCGAGCCGTTACGAGCGTTGTTTGATACCGACTGGGCCGGTTCCCAGTTTCGTTCCGAAGTGTTTCCTGGAGAGTGAGTTATGAAATCGTTAGGCTTTGTATTGTTGTTAAGTGTGGTTGCGACCGTCTCCAAGGCTGAACCACCAATGTGTTTGTTGTACTTGGGAGAGGAGGACTGCTTTGAAGCTTCGCCGTCCACCTGTCCTAACGGCGGTACGTGTCACAGTAATCTTGGTTATAGTAATGGTGGATGGCGGTGCCCATCGACACTGGTCAGACCGCTAAATTACGAATGGAGAGACAATGGCAACGACGCACCTCAAACATACGACAAATTTACCATTGCGGGTGACGCTACCTCTGGACTACGAACAATGAGTACAGGTGTCCAAGCGGTTTCCTTAAATTGCGCGAAAGGAGGAAACTGCGGATGTTTGTACCAAGCACCGACTAGTGGTGTATATGGAGCGACCGGAACCTACATCTGTTTTACTGACGCGGCGTCGTTTGGCGTGAACAAGCTGAAGTATTTCGCAGACTGGGACACGCAATGCCCGAGCTCTGGTGGCTCAACCCCAACTGGCGGACCGAGCTCTGGTGGCTCAACCCCAACTGGCGGACCGGGCTCAGGTGGCTAAATTACCGTCAATTTTTGTAACGGCCTACCATTTTTAGATTTGAGATAGGTCAAATCTAAACCATACTTATACGGTAGCTTATCTCGCCGATTTCCCTTCTTCCACATTCAACGTGTGATTATATCAACTTGCGAGATTGTTTAATTTGAACGTCAGGTGCGACTTTACGGCTGGCCATTCGGTTTGAATGATCGAGTAGACGCACGTGTCGCGCAGTGAGCCGTCACGATGGACTTGGTGACTACGCAAGATGCCATCGAGTTTAGCGCCCAGGCGTTCGATCGCTTGGCGGCTTTGCAGGTTGAAGATCGACGTCCGCAGTTCCACCGCGATGCAGCCGAGAGATTCAAATGCGTGCGTCATCAGCATTAGTTTGCATTGCGTGTTCAGGGCCGTCCGCTGCACTCGTTTGGCGTACCAAGTGGAACCAATTTCGAGTCGTTTGTGGACCGCGTCAAGGTTCATAAAACTGGTCATTCCGATCGCCGTGAGATTCGCATCCAGCACCGCGAACGGCAGCATTCGG
The DNA here is from genome assembly GCA_041753075.1 of Pirellulaceae bacterium. Lineage (GTDB taxonomy): Bacteria > Planctomycetota > Planctomycetia > Pirellulales > Pirellulaceae > UBA6163. Next base: position 9,152 of record JBGSVE010000005.1, on the reverse strand, counting down.
CCTTGTGATTGCAACTCAAGGCGGCGGTCGATTTCCGCCATCATTTCGTTGGACCTGGGTATATTTGTGTACCAGAGCTTCCAAAGTTCGCCATCGCACGTCGCTTCCGCTAGCTCGTCACAGTGCGCGCGAGTCAACGGCACCAGTGTCGCGTGGTAACCACGCAGCGTGGCTGGTTCGGGCCAGCGCAGCGGATCGTTATCGATTGGAATGAGAGAGATTGCAATTTCCTGTATTTGCCCTTACCGACGTTAACCTAAAAGCGCTGGTTGTCGCGGTTGTACGCTGCCAGGGGCGCACCGGCTAGGATGTTTTGCGATATTGACGCGGATTGCCTGGACCGGAGGACCGCTGCGAGCAACGTTTTGCGGGCAAAATCGGCTAACGCCGATTTATCCTCGCATCGCAACCTCTGGCAGGATATTCTGGGCATGACTTCCGAACGACCGAATACCGAGCGCAAAGCACTCGCCGTCAACCTCGATCCCCGCCGCTACGGAACCTTCGCCGAAATCGGTGCGGGACAAGAAGTCGTCCGTTGGTTCTTTCGTGTTGGCGGTGCCGCCGGCACGATAGCCAAAAGTATGTCAGCCTACGACATGGCGGTCAGTGATGCGATTTACGGCGCGTGCGATCGTTACGTGTGTCGCCAACGTCTCGAAGATATGCTCGACCACGAACACAGCCTCAACATCGAACGATTGCGTGAAAGCCGCGGCGATACGACGGCGTTCTTTGCCTTCGCCGACACAGTCTCAGCGCGTAATTTTCATGGTACCAACGATTGCCACGGTTGGATGGGTGTTAAATTCCAAGCACACCCGCGCGACCAAGACAGCCAAATCATTATCCACGTGCGAATGCTTGATACCGAGAATGCGCTGCAACAAGAAGCCATCGGTATGGTCGGCGTGAATCTGTTATATGGTGCGTTTTTTCTCAATCATGAACCTGACCAATTGATTGAGTCGCTGTTGGACAACCTCAGCACGCGGCGCATCGAAATTGACATGATCGAATTCTCCGGCATTGGATTTCGTCACGTCGATAATCGCGTAATGAGCCTGCGTTTGGTCCAGTTGGGACTCAGCGGTGCGGCGATGTTCTCGGCCAAAGGCGAAGTGCTGCAACCGTCCGAGGTGCTTTACAAGAAACCGATCCTGGTCGAACGTGGCAGCTTCCGCCCGCTGACGCACGTCAACGTTGATATGTTGCGAGCCGCGCACGCAAAATTCCAAGATGAACCCGACGTCGAAGCGGATCAAGTCGTGACGCTCGCGGAAATCACGATGCGAAATCTGCAGGCCAACGGCGACATTGACCTGCGAGACTTTTTGGCGCGAGTCGACGTGTTGGCGTCTTGTGGAATGACCGTCCTGATCTCCGACTACTTCGAATACTACCGGCTGGCCGCGTACTTAGCTCGTTATACCAAAAAGAGGATTGCCATCACCATGGGTGCCGGCAGTTTGCATGATTTGTTCGATGAAAAATTTTACACCAAACTTGATGGCGGCATTCTCGAGTCGTTTGGTCGACTGTTCAAGAATGATCTCAAGCTTTATATCTACCCGCTATTGGATCGTGCGACCGGTGTGCTAACCACGGTCGATAATCTGCGCATTGCACCGGAGATTCGCAAGTTATATGAATACTTGGTGGAGAATCAGTGCATCGAGCAATTGGAAAGTTACAACCCGCAACACTTGACAACATTTTCACGCGAGGTATTAGGGTTGATTCAGGCCGGCGACATGAGTTGGACCGAGCATGTGCCAGCCGAAGTCGCCGAAGTGATCCAGCGACGCGGCTTCTTTGGATTCAAGCGCCCGGCGGCGACAATGGTCGCCAACCCAATTGTTCCGCCGCTCTCGCTGGGTATCGGATCGGTGTCAACGTCATTAACGACGACGTAAATTGTAGAACGGTTGTCCCCAACCGTTTGGGCAATTTTGTAAAGTCTTGCGAGCGCGGCAAACAAGCAGCCACCCTGGGTTCGGATTCTTGACAGTGAAGGCTAACGCTCAGCCGCTAATCCTGGCGACTGAACCAAGCACTAATGGACGCGTTGGCCCGGTTGGGCTCCGTCATCGACGGCCAAGACAAACACCTCGGCACCGCCCGGCCCGGCGGCGGTGACCATGCCTTCGCTCATTCCGAAACGCATCTTTCGCGGTGCCAGATTCGCCACCATCACGACCAATCGACCGACAAGTTTTTCCGGTTCGTAGGCCGCTTTGATTCCGGCGAATACTTGGCGTTGATGGTCGCCGCCAAGGCTGAGAGTCAGCTTTAGCAGCTTGTTCGCTTCGGGCACATGTTCGGCGGCGAGTACGCGGGCGATCCGCAAATCGACTTTGGCAAAATCATCAATCGAGATTTCGGCGGCGAGCGGTTCGGCCTTGAGCGGCTCGTCGCCATCGTTCCAAGTGGATGTCGCCGGTGCTGCGGTCGCGGTGGTATCTTTACTGTCGTCGATCATTTTTCCAATCTCCTCGATTTGAACTCGGTCCATCATGCGTTTGAAAGGTTGCACGGGGCGACCCAAGAGCGGTTGTTGGCTTTGTTGCCAAGCGACGATCGGGTCACCCAGTAGTTCGCCGCATTGCATTGCCAATTTTGGCAAGACCGGCGATAGATAAATTGCCAATTGACGAAACAGATTCAACGCAATCGTGCAAACATCGCGCAAATCGGCTTCGCGCAGCGGATCTTTCTTCATGTCCCAGGGCCGTGCATGCTCGACGAACGGATTCGCCGCATCAGCCAACTCCATGATCCGTCGCATCGCGCGGGAGAAGTCGCCGGCATCGTACGCGGCGGCGATTTCATCACCGGCGGCAGCGGCGGCGGCGAACAAACCACCATCATCGGGATAGACTTTCGACAATCCGGTGACGCCGGCGAACTTACCGACGCGACTTGCTAGGTTGACGACTTTGCCGACCAAGTCGCTGTTGATTTTGTCGGCGAACTCGTCCAACCCCAGATCGATGTCTTCGATTCGCTGGGTCAATTTCGAGGCGTAGAAATAACGCAGCCACTGGGGATCGGCGTGTTGCAAATACGTTTCGGCAGCGATCAGCGTGCCGGTCGACTTGCTCATCTTTTCGCCGTTGACGTTCAAAAACCCGTGGATGTGAACTTGCGTCGGCAGGTTGTAGCCCGCGGTGTGCAACATGCCGGGCCAAAACAACGTGTGGAAGTACGTGATGTCTTTGCCGATGAAATGGTGGATTTCGCATTCATCGGATTTCCACCAGTCGTCGAGCGACTCGCCGTTGAGTTGGCACCACTGCGACGTGCTGGCGACATAGCCAATCGGTGCATCGAACCAGACGTACCAATAGTTGCCCGGTGAATCGGGAATCTCGAAACCAAAGTACGGAGCCGGTCGGCTGACGTCCCAATCACGCAGCTCGTCGGCCAGAAACGTACCTTTAAGATAGTTCGCCGTCTCGGGCTGGACCGCGCCACCAGCGATCCAGTTGGCCAAAAAGTCGTGCAGCATTTCGAGCTTCACGAACAGATGCAGCGCCTCGCGCAGTTCCGGCGTCGCACCGCTGAGCGTACTCTTGGGATCGACCAAGTCGGTGGGGCTGTAGGTGTGACCGCAATTCGAACAACTGTCGCCCGGTTGGTTGGGCTTGGCACATTTTGGACAGGTGCCGCGCACGAAGCGATCGGCCAGGAACGTCTTGGCCTCGGGATCATAGAGCTGGGCCACGGGCCGCTGTGCAATCATGCCGGCGATGCGCAGCGATTTCCAAAACGTGTGGCACAGGCGTTGGTTCTCGCTGCTGTGCGTGCTGCCGTAATGGTCGAACACGATATCGAAGCCCGCAAAATCTTTTTGGTGGGCGTCGCTCATTGCCGCAATCAGCTCAACTTCGCTGCGGCCTTCCTTGCGGGCGCGAATCATGATCGCGGTGCCGTGGGTATCGTCGGCGCAAACATAAACAGCCCGGTGGCCACACAACCGCTGGAACCGAACCCAAATGTCGGTTTGGATATATTCGACCAAGTGGCCGACATGAATCGGCCCGTTGGCGTAGGGTAAGGCGCTGGTAACCAGCAGACGGCGTTTTGACATGCGCGGATTTTAGGCCAGCCGCAATGATCGAGGTAGACCGGGGCAACGAAGCAGATTACGTTTGCAAACTGTTCCACCACGCGTTGCGAGAAACTATCGATTGTCAAACCATTTTGATTCCTTTGGCAACGCACACATGGTCGACGTTTCGCCCAAACCGATCACTGTGCGGACCGCGATTGCCGGCGGTCGGATTACGATGCAGCCGGCGACAAACCAAATGATCCGCCAAGGCCAAGCGGCCAAAGGCGACGTGCTTGGCGTGGCGCGGATTGCGGCGATCAATGCCGTCAAGATGACTCCGGCGTTGATCCCGCTGTGCCACGGGATTCCGGTCGAAGCAGTCGCGGTCCAGTTTGCCTATATCGATGACGTGGCGGTTGAATGTATGGTCGAAGTGCGTTCGACCGGGCGGACTGGCGTCGAAATGGAAGCGCTCGCCGGGGTGATGACGGCGTGTTTGACGATTTACGATATGTGCAAATCAGTGGACCGGGGAATGCAGATCGAAAACGTGCGATTGCTAAGGAAAACGGGCGGCCAATCGGGCACTTTTACCGGCGTATGAACGATTTGGCCGTTATCTTGGTCGGGCCCGTTATCTCACCGCCATCCAGGCCGGTTTTATCGCTATGCAATTTCATGGCGACAAGCCGTCTTGCATGATTTGGGTTAATTCACTCAGGTTACCAGTATGGAAACGACTTCACTTGCCGTTGCTGCCGATATTTCCAACAAAACAAACCCCTGCGAAACGGCTGGAGAAACGATTTCCCCGCCACCGGCAACCCGATCGGCCTTGGCCGTTTACGGTCCGATCTTCGCACCGCTGGCGGCAATCGAACGGCGGCTACAGGCCGAATTGCAAACGCAATATGAGTCGCTCGCACCGCTGCTGCGCCATGGCGTCCAACTGGGCGGCAAACGGTTGCGTCCGGCGCTGATGTTGTTGTCCGCTGCGGCGATCAAACCCGATGGCATCAACGCCCATCACGAAGTCCTCGGTGCGGTGCTGGAAATGGTCCACACCGCAACCTTGATCCACGACGATGTGCTCGATTCGGCGACAACGCGGCGGCATGTGCCAACGATTAACGCCGGTTGGGGCGAACATGCCAGTATTCTGTTAGGCGATTATCTGTTTTCGCAAGCGTTTCGATTGTCGGCGTCGACGGGTTCGACTTTGGCGTGCGAATGGATCGGCGAAGCGGCACGGCGTGTTTGCGAAGGCGAATTGCGGCAAGTGTTGGCGCGAAATCAAGTGGATCTCGACTTGGCCGCGTACATCGAAATGATCCGTGGCAAGACCGCCGAGCTGTGCAGTGTGGCGTGTCGCTTGGGCGCGGCGTTCGCCGGAGCCACCGATACCCAGATTACGGCGCTGGGCGGTTACGGGGATGCTCTCGGGATCGCGTTTCAGATTGCGGACGATTATTTAGACGTTTGGGGCGACGAAGCGACGGTCGGCAAGACGCTCGGGACCGATCTGGAGCAGGGCAAATGGACCTTGCCGGTGTTGCGATTGCTGGAGACCGCAACGCCACAAAATGGAGTTCGGATTGAGGCAATTTTGCGCGGCAATCCGGCCCAGCGCCATCGCCAATTGATGCCGTATTTGTCGGCCAGCGATGCGCAGGATTACACTCGGCGCGAGGCCTCGCAGTACCGCCAAGTCGCCTGGGATGCGGTCAGCGTTTTACCGGAATCGGCGGCCAAGTGTTCGCTGATCGACCTAGCAACCTTCGCCATCGACCGGACCTTCTAGTGCTTCGTCCAGCTTTAATCTTAGCGTTGGGAGGACGAAGCTCCGGCTGAGTCATTGGGAATATCGTTCGGCGGGAGCCTCGTTTTCCCCTTGCCCTGACCGATCGCCGGTGACGAACGGCCTTGCGACATGTTCGCCAACTTTCTATCGTCGTCCTATCGCTCTTGCCCCAGCACCAGAAAGGAATCGACGTGCTTTCGCGACGGTCCATTCGTACCAAATTAGCGGTTGTGCTCGGCCTGATGATGGCCGTCGTCATCGTGCTGGCGACGAGCGCGTTCTGGGGGCTTTATAGCTATCGTTGGCTGGCCAATGGGATCAGCCACCGGGCCTCCGAAATTCCGTACACCATTCAATTGAATCAGTCCGCCGAATCGATTCGCGACGCCGGCCATCGGTTGCGGCGACTTCGCGACGAGAACCGTTTGCTCGAACAACCGACGCTGTTCGGGGCTTCGCGAATCGATTTTGAGACCGCTGGCTTCGAATCGTCGCTCAGCGAGTTCGAGCGGGCACTGGATAGTTACGTTCAACTATTAGCCGGTGGCGACGAGGACCAATCGTTGTTCGTTGATCCGCGTCAGCGGACCGAAGTGCTGATCGGCATTCGTGCTCAACTCGACAAAATCAAAGCCTCGCATCTCAGCCCCATCATCGATCGCGATGAATCATCATTCTCAATGATGCAGCGGCAACTCGATTCGCTTGCCAATCAAGTCGGCGAGCTAACCGGCATGATGCACCAAGGCATGGCGGAGTATTCGGGAATCGTCAAGAACGAGTACCGCACCGGGATCGCCATCGCGTGGTCATGCCTGTTCGCAGCGGTATCGATTTTTGGTCTGTTGATGTTGTTGTTCCGGTCGCTCGTGATGAAGCCGTTTCGCACGCTGGTTGACGGGGCGAGATTGGTTGCAGCGGGCCACTACGATCACCACATTGATTTGGGCACGTGTGATGAATTGAGCGAGTTGGCCAATGTGGTCAATCAAATGACCGACCAGTTTCAACAAACCTGCTCGATGCTCGAACTCGAACGCGCCGACTTGGACCGCCAAGTGCGCGATCGCAGCCGTGAGGTGATTCAGCGCGAGCAGCTTGCCAGCGTAGGCTTCCTGGCCGCCGGTGTGGCTCACGAGATTAACAACCCGTTGGCGGCGATTGCGATGAGTTCCGAGGCGCTGGAGTCACGCCTGCACGATGTCCTCCACGGCGAATCGGACTTGCGAGTGATTTCCGCGGACGTTGCGCAGTCGCTTGGCCAAACGTTGCACTTGGTTCAAGACCAAGCCTATCGTTGCAAGGGCATCACGCAGCGGCTGCTTGACTTCAGCCGCCTGGGCGACGTCGAACGTTCGCAAGTCGATGTCGGTGCACTGGTTCACGACGTGGTCGCGATGGTGCGCACGCTCGGCCAATATCGCTGCAAAACGATCCGGACACATATCGATGGCATGATCTCCGCGCACATCAACGGCCAACAAATTCGCCAAGTCGTATTGAATCTGTTGACCAATGCATTGGAAAGCGTTGACACCGAGGGCGCGGTCGATGTGTACGTAATTCGCGAAGCGGCTTGGGTTCGCGTCTGCGTCCAAGACAATGGTTGTGGGATGACCGAAGAAGTGCTGGAACACTTGTTCGAGCCATTTTTCACACGACGTCGCGACGGCTCCGGGACGGGGCTGGGGTTGAGTATCACGCACCGTATCGTCAACCAGCACGGCGGCAAATTGACGGCGCGAAGTGACGGTCCAGGTTGTGGGTCGCAACTGCAGTTTGAAGTCCCTGCGGAACAGTCCACCGAATTTGAAAAAGCAACCGATCGAAATCGTTACCGGGAAGAATTGTATGAGCCGCTCCGAGTCGCCTAAAGAAGCCAAAACACCGATCGCCAATCGCATCCATATTCTGTTCGCCGATGATGAGCAGCATATCCAGCAATTGATGCGCAGCGAAATGACGCGTTGGGGTCACACGGTCACGGTTTGTCCCGATGGATTCACCGCCGTCGCCGCACTCGAGAAAGAACCTTTTGATTGCGTGTTTGTTGATCTGCAAATGCCGGGGATGAGCGGTATCGAAGTCATCAAGGCCGCGAAAGAGCGATATCCCGATATCGAAGCGATCATCATGACCGGCAACCCCAGCGCCGAAACGGCCATCGAGGCAATCGGTCATCAGGTATTTGCATACTTGACGAAGCCAACCCGCTTGACCGAAATCGCCAACGTCTTGGGGCGTGTTGCCGAGCGACGACAATTGAAGAAACAATTGACGGCGCTACAACATCGCGTTCGTCGCGCCGAGGGCGATAACCAATTGATCGGCGACCATCCGGCGATGCAGAATGTTCGCCGCTTGGTCGAGCGCGTCGCACCGACGGACAGCTCGGTATTGATTCGTGGCGAGACCGGCTGCGGCAAGGAATTAGTTGCCAAGGCGGTCCATACGCACAGCCGCCGCGCCGACCAACCCTACGTGGCGATCAATTGCGGTGCACTGCCTGAACAATTGATCGAAAGCGAACTGTTCGGCCATTGTCGCGGTGCTTTTACCGGAGCCGATTCGGCGCGCGTTGGATTGTTTGAAGTCGCCAGCGGCGGGACCGTGTTCTTGGACGAAATCGGCGAGTTGCCATTGTCGATGCAGGCGAAGTTGTTGCGTGTGCTCGAGACGGGTGACATTCGCCGCGTGGGCGATAACCAAACCTTGCATGTTGATGTTCGGATTGTCTGCGCGACGCACCGCGATCTCGAGAAGATGGTCGAGACGGGATCGTTTCGCGAAGATTTGATGTTCCGCATCAACACGTTTGAGATTCGCATTCCATCGTTGCGTGAACGGGTCACGGATATTGACTCGCTTGCCAATCATTTGATTCGTCGCCATCGACCCGAGGCCGGTGCGAATGAGGAATTGATTGACCCGGCGACGCGACAATTATTGCGCGCCCACGTTTGGCCGGGTAATGTTCGCGAGCTTGCCAATGTGCTCGAACATGCGGCGATATTGTGTGACAAACTGCCGGTTCGACCGGAACATTTGCCCAGCCACTTTGGCCAACGCCAACTGCGCAAGGAATTGCGCGAGTCTGGGCCAATGAGTTTGCGCGAGATGGAATTGATGGCGATCGAGCAAGCGATCCAGCGGCACGATGGCAACAAGCCAGCTGCGGCGGAGCAGTTGGGCGTCAGTTTGAAGACGCTTTACAACAAACTCAACAGCGCCGAAGAAAGAAAGCTCGCGGGCTAGGATCGAGTGAAGACAAAGTGGCTGGGGCTTCCAGCCGCA
>JBGSVE010000004.1:0-71160 GCA_041753075.1 Pirellulaceae bacterium | reverse complement strand
GAGCTTTTCACATTGCATCAGGGTGCGCTCCACCGTGATGCATCGGCGCACGTTTGCGGATCGCAAATTAAGAACTGGCGCTGCGGTAACTCAGCAGCGACCGCTTGAACAACCAGCGGCTAAAGGCGACGCTGCCAACGGTCGCTACACAAGCCCAGATGGCCAGCGGCACTTCCCAACTGGCTCGCGGGTGCAACGGCATCGCTAGCACCCTGGCCGGGACGTTGACCACAACCAACACCGGCACCACAAACGTAAACAAGCCCAATAGGGCTGTGCCCCAGCCACGGTTGTAAATCTCCATCGGGTAGCGGCTGAAGTTCGTGATGTAAAACCAGAAGTCATACAACGTTTGATTACGGCCCAACCAGACACTTGTTGCGGCCAAGCAAATCATCACGCTGTACATGATCGCCACGCCGCAAGCGATAAAAAACGCATACAACACGAACGACAATATCGATGGCGTGAAAGGATCGGCTTCTCGAGTCGCCATCGAATACAAGCTGTAAGCGGCGATCAACATCCCCGCAAGGAAGTTTGACAACGCGCTCCATTCAATCCGCCGAAATGAAATCAGGAATTGCGTATCGATCGGCTTGAGCAATGCGAAGTCAAGACCACCGGTACGGATCAACTCGCTGAACTCTTCGGCGTTGGACATGAAGAATGCTTGAACCAAACTATTGATAAACCAAGTGGTCGCCAGAAACAAAAAGAACTCGTCACGTTGCCAACCGGTGTCTTGACCGATTGATTTCGTGAATTGAAAAATGATCAAATAGAACCCGACGTTCATCGCCGTCCACGACACGCTGCTAATACACTGAAATATAAAGTTCGCGCGGAACGTCATATCGCGAATCAAACTGTTTCGCGCAAACGTCAGCAGCACGTTAAGGTAGTTTGGTTGCGCGATACGTTGGGCCATTTGTAGTGCTTTGTTTGAACTTAATTTTGCGGTTGGTTTGGTGAGCGGTCCGGCATAAGCCGCCGATAGTTAAGAGGCCGGTGGCTGGCGCCATTCCGCTCACAATCCTTGACGCAGAACTATCCGCCAAAGCCACTGTAGCGACGCACGCCGCGAGCATACATGACTCGGCAAGCGATAATGAAAAACGCCACCCAGGCGGCTTCAACTGCCAGTTCCCAGGGCAAATTGGCATCGGGAATCTTCTGCAAAAAAATTGCCGCCGGAAAGTACGCCAAGTATTTGAAAGGCAAAAAGTTGACAACCGCCAACACGGACTCGGGCAACAACGAAAGTGGAAACATGTGACCCGATAGAAAGAAACTGAACAACATGAAGATAAACAACAGCGAACTGACTTCGAGAAACCAGAACCCGATCATGCCGATGGTCGCTTCGAGAAAGAATCCGAGCAAAAACCCCATTACCAGCGAACCCACAAATGCCGCAAATACATGCAGCGGCGGAAACCCATTGACGAAATATCCGCGACACAGAAAGAACACCAGCGCGAACGGCAGCGTCGCCACGAAATAGTAGGCTAATTTATGAGCGACCCGGCCCAACAGCAGAAATCCGACAAGGTCCACTGGCTGAATCAAATAACGCTTGATTTCACCTTGGCGGATTTGGCTGGCAATGCCACCGGCGAGTCCCGGCATGCTTGAAAATGCCCTGCCGATCATGGTCAACAAGAAGTATGCGACCATCTCCGGAAAGTTGTAGCCACCAAGCTGAGTCGGCTTCCCGGAGCCCGTGTCGATGGCACCGAAAACCGCACCCCAAAGAAAGATCTGCGTGATGATGGGCAAGAACCGCATCAGCGTGCCGAGTGCAAAGTCGCCGCGATACGCCAAACGTTCCTCCAGCGAAATCCGCATCACCATCCACCACGTTTTCAGGCGATGGATCATTTCGTTGGAGACATGTTCAACAGATTGGGCAGCGATCGACATAAACTTGCGCTAAGCGGCAATCCACAATTAAGGCAGCGGCTTCACGCGAATGTTGCGGAAGTACGCTTTGCTGGCGGGATCATGGGCTTGGATTGCAAATGTACCTTCGCCGAGTCGACGTTCAAACTGGTCCGACTCGGCGGCCTTGCTTTCAGGTTCGGTGTAATCGACCATCGTCTCGCCGTTTAGAATCAATTTGATGTTTCGACCTTGCACAACGATCTCTTGAGTGTACCACTCGTTGTCCTTTACGGGCGGATCAGCGATGTTCTCAACGCTATACAGACTACTGGACTTCTTGGGATCTTTATGCGTGACATTGACCTGGCACTCATAGCCATACTTTGGCCAACCATCAGCTTGATATTTGGTATGGAAATAAATCCCGGAGTTACTGCCCGGCGTGGTCATGACTTCGGCTTTGAAGTGAAAGTTTTTCAGCGGTGCCAGTTCGCCGTCATAAAACAGGTGAGCCCTTTCGCCGGAGATCATGATCTTTCCATCTTCGACCGAAATGCTGTCGGGATTCTCAGCCGATTTTTTCCAACCGTCGAGAGTCTTGCCATCGAAGATCGGCTTGTAGCCTTCTTCAACCGCGATCGTTGACGCGGCTTCATCGGCGATTACTTAACGTGCACATGAGTGCCACCAAGGCGGCAAAAAAATAAGCGTTACATTTCATTTTGGTGATTCTGAAGTTATGGGTTGGGCAATGGCGATCGTTGAAAACAAAAAACGCCGGGCGCGGTTGCGCCCAGCGTGGTCGAAATCGCACGCGGCGAATGTTCTTTATAGGCCCGAATCGGTCGCGGGCAATTCTCCAGCGGCAATTTTCTCAGCAAACATTTTGCCGTCGGAGCTCTTCTTTTCGCCGGCCTTTTTAATGCCGTCGAGAATCGCGGCCTTAGCCTTGACGGGGTCGGCTTTGATCTTGTCCTTGGTAAAGTCTTCTTTCTTCAAAAATTCCTTGATCGATTTGCCGTATTCGTTGCGTTCGGTCTTCTTGCCGTCCTTCACGTGACAAACATTGCAGCCGGCCTTTTTGGCTGACATCTTGAATTCGTCCGACGCGGTATCGGTTATGTATTCGGCCTTCCATTCCGTAGCAAATTCGTTGATGGCGAGCGCGGGCGAAACAAACAATCCGAGCAGCGATAGGAACAATACGAAACGTTTCATGTAGTTAGCTCCAAGTGACAGGCGTTAAGGTGGGAATCGGAACGCAACATTAAACCATCGCGGGTGGTCAAAAGTCAAATCTCGGAAGTCGCGGATTTCGCGGGGAATGCGGGCAAAAGGTTGCGATCAAACCCCGGAACCGCAGTTCCATCCTGCAAAAATTGGCTCGACTGCAAGCGACTTGGCGGGATTTCACTGGGAATTGGCTTCGTCCAACGAACGACCCAACGCGGCGACCGATCCGCAGACCATGCTGGTTTTTCCGGAGCCAAAAGGTCGCTCAGCCGGAAGACTTGTTCCTGGCCATTCCAGCGACTGAGCAGCAAGACCGCCGGATCGTTGACCAGATCAAAATCATAGGCATTGTCTTCGCCCCGCAATTGCACTAATTGTCCCGCATCCAAAACGCTCGAATCCAAGCCGGTAAACTCGATCAAGCTGGCGGTTGGCTCGCAATGGAACACCGATTGGCGACTATCGCGATCCACCTGCAGCGGATAGGCACCCGATGGACCCAGTCGCATTCGCATCAATCCTTCGCGTGTAAAGGCGGTGACGCGGTTGAACGACAATTGAATGCGGTTTGCGGTCAACGAAGGCTTTACGTTGGCACCGTTTGCTTCAAGCATGCGCCGCGACACGGCCAGCAGCCCGTTATCCCATTGAAACTGAAGTTGCACCGCATCGAGCAAGTTAATCATCGTCATTTCGCCACGTACCGCAACGTTCTCCATCTCGATCGCAACCAACGGCGGAATCAAAGTTTTTTCGGCGCTGCGATCGGTACTGGGTGCCAATACGGACTCGATCCCGGTTAATAATTTGGCACCGCTATCGACGATGCCGGTCGAGGCAATCGTGTCCGTTGGTGCTCCGTAGACGCCGGCGGCAGTAACCTCGATCGCGTAGACCTCATCGCGCTGCGTCAGATTCTCGATCGTAATCGTACAATTGGCCAACCGCACCAGCCGATTCGCCGCGACGCTAAGCAAGGAACCGCCATCGGTCAACGTGCCACGAACACTCCAGGACAAATGCAAGTTTTGAAATTCGATCGGGTGTGAGCCAATGTCGAGCATTGCAACACGTTGCATTGAAAGAGATTCCCCCGTGACAAAGCGAATTTCGCTGTGCCCCGTCGTCGAACTGATGGTCAATCCATCTCGATTTATCTTTATCGGCAAACTCGTTATCACCGGTTCGGCAATGTCGATTCGATCGACACCAAGTTCGTCGGCAAGGCGGACTGCCTCGACCAACGTCGTGACAACTTTCGTTGATGGTTGTGGTTCAATTGTGCCCACGACAATGCGATCAATCGGCACCGGAGGCGGCGAGACACGATCAGCCGTGCGAACGGCGCTGCGGGCCACATCGCTCGGCATCGCCAATTCGGCATAAGATGGTGGTGCCGCCGCGTCAGCGTTGGTTGATAGTGTTGGGGAAACGGTTGGCGGAACAATCGTTGATCCCACCGCCAGCTTCTCAGCAATGTCCCCAGACCCCGCAACAGCGGAATTTTGCGGTTCGCTAGCGTTAAATGGCAAAGCAGTTTCCGAAAGCAAGGCGGCCGCTGCCGGAGGTGCCGTCAGATCGAAATCATCACGGCTGACTGACGAGATCATCTGCAGCCACATGGCACTCATCAGTAACAATGCCGCCGCAATAATCCATGGCAGGTGACGCGCCAGGATCGGTGAAAGTGGGTCGATGGGTGCCACCGTCAGCGTGCCACGCGACTGGGCGCGAAGCAGGCCCTCGCGAAACGCCAACTCACGCAAGTCAGCGACCACATCGATTGCCCGTGGGTATCGATCCTTTGGATCTTTGGCGAGCATCTTATGAATGATCGCCGTCAAGTCGTCGCTAACCTCGTGCCGCAGCTCGCGCGGGTCTGGCGGTGGCGAGCTACCGTGGCTGAGCAATTTTTGAAGCATGGTGCCGCCGGGGTAGGGCGGGCTGGCCGTTAACAGATAGTACAGCGTGCAACCAAGCGAATAAATGTCACTGCGTACGTCCGCGTCGCGAGGATCACGAGCCTGTTCAGGCGAGATGTAATCGAACGTACCCAGCGTCACGCCGCTGGCCGTCATGTCGCCCGAGACCTCAAATTGTTGGCTGCGCGCCAAACCCATATCAACGACTTTGACATTACCGTCCGTGCCGACCAAGACGTTTGACGGTTTGATATCGCGGTGAACAATCCCGCGGCCGCTGGCATGTTCGATCGCTTCGGCGATTTGTCGCGAATAGTAAACCGCATCGTCGATTGGTAACACGCCATCACGCGCAACCATGTCGCGCAGGTTGATCCCTTCGACATGCTCGAAGACGATGTAGTGCCATTGCTCGAAACGACCGACGTCAAAAACCCGCGCGATATAGGGATGGTCAAGCCGCGCCGCGTTCTGCGCTTCGTTGCGGAATCGTCGTTGCAAGTCCTGATCTTCGCCGACAAACGGAATGACCTTGACTGCGACCACTCGATCCAAGCGTTCGTCGCGGGCTCGAAAGACCGCGCCCATGCCGCCGCCGCCAACCATTTCTTCCAACAAAAAGTGGTTGAGCTGGGTGCCCAACAAGACACTTGCCACCGAGGCCGGCGACCCCGCGCCGATGACCGCCGCCGGTTTGCCCGCCGAATCGATATCAACACGCCGAATCACTGTCTTCACGTCATCGTTCAGCTCCGGTTTGTTTGTCGAAACGGTCGAGCCAACTCCCGAGACGCCTAAACCATTCGGCGCGACAACGATCGGAACCCCCCCCAGCGTGCGGGTTTGCGGCGACCGCTGAACGGTCGAGCCCTCGAGTGATTCGTCCTCACGTCGGCGGATCGAAGGTTGGTTTTCCACAAGAATTGTCGATAACGAGAAGTTGGAACGAGACCTTGATTATACGCAGAAATCGCTGGATTCCGCTGAATTATCGCTCGACGGCAGCACAGCGAGCGTTCGTCCGCCAACCGAACGGGAAAAACCGGCAAAAATCATACGTTAAGCTCGTCCTCGATCAAGTGACAATACGCGTCATACCGCCTGGCGTCGATTCGTGCATCGGCCACCGCTTCTTTAATCGCACACTCTTCCTCGGTGACATGCAGGCAATTCGGGTAGCGACACAAGCTGACATAGGGCCGAAAATCAGGCATCAAAGTCGCCACTTCGTTGGCATCAATGTCCCACAACTGAAATTGGCGAATTCCCGGTGTGTCAATCACCGCACCGCCCATATCCAGCGGCAACAACGTTGCCGCGGTCGTGGTGTGTTTACCCTTCTGGTTCTCGCGGCTGACCTCACCAATCCGCAGACCAAGTTGCGGTTGGATCGCGTTGAGCAGACTGCTCTTGCCGACGCCGCTCTGGCCGGCGATCGCGGTCTGCTTGCCGACCAACATTGCTTTAAGGTAATCGATGTTCGCGCCCGTCGTTGCCGACGTCATCAACACGCGGTAACCAAGTTGTGCGTAGACGCCGGCGATCTGTTGCAACTCGCGAGCGTCAACCAAGTCGATCTTGTTCAAGCAAATCAGCGGACGAATCCCACATTGTTCTGCCGTCAGTAAATAGCGATCGATCAGCGCGGGCTTGATTCCCGGCAACGCACAACTGGCAACAATCAGGATGTAATCGATGTTGGTCGCGATGACGTGCTGGCGCGAGCGACTGGTGCGCGACAGCACACCGTGGCGCGGTTCAATGCGTTCGATCATTGCCCAATCAACCGACTGGGCACTAAATCCAACGCGGTCGCCGGTGGCAATCACGTTGCGTTGATCAGTGCTCAACGACTTGAGCAATTGTCGCACGATGCATTGGTACTCCAGTCCATCGTCGCCACGCACACGACTGCGCAGCCCATGCACGCTGAGCACCACGCCGAAGCGAATTTTGTTCTCGTGATCCGACAAGCTCACGGCCAAGCCCGAAGAATCCTCGGGCAACGCATCGCTGCCGATGACCGTTCGCTTGCGAGTCAATTCGCCTTTGCCGCTGACGCGTTCATCGCGGGCCATGTCGGCCAACGAGTCCGTCTTGTCACCGCCCTGAAAGTCGCGTGTGAAATCGCCGCGACGAACTCGACCTTGGTGGTTCTTGCGAAACTCGGTGCGAAACTTCGATCGCTTCTTAGCCATTAGTCTTGGCGAAGGTCGCGGCCAATCACGGGACCGGGCGTGTGCTCGGCAGCCGGATTGATTGTATCCGGAGCAATGATCGTCTCCGGTTTGGGTTGACCGTTTTTCTTCGCGTTACGAGTATGGGTCGATGGACCGATTAACTCGGCGATTTCGGATTCGCTGAGTTCTTCTCTTTCGAGCAGCCCACGAGTGATTGATTCCAATTCGGCGCGACGTTCCCGCAAGAGCTGTTCCGCCTTTTGATCGGCTTCGAGCAGAATGCGAGCAACCTCTTCGTCAATCAATTCCTGGGTGTGTTCGCTGAACGGTCGCGACTGATGCAACTCGCGGCCCAAGAACGGATCTTCGTCGCCGGTCTTGTAGCTGACCGGGCCAATCTTCGGGCTCATGCCCCAGTGCGTGACCATCCGCCGGGCCAGGCCGGTGGCGCGTTCGAGATCGTTTTCGGCACCCACGGTGGTTTCGTTGTAAACGATCTTTTCCGCAGCGCGACCGCCCAGCAGCACAACCAGTTGGTGTTCCAGTTCGCGCCGTGACATGCTCAAACGGTCTTCGTTGGGCACGTACTGGGTCGCTCCCAAGGCGCGACCGCGGGGAATGATGGTGACCTTGTGAACGGTGTGTGCTCCGTCCAAGTGCCAAGCCGTCAGCGTGTGTCCCGCTTCGTGGTAGGCCGTCTTTTCTTTCTCCGAATCCTGCAAAATTTCTTCGCGTTTTGCGCCCATCAAAATTTTGTCGCGGGCGTAGTCGAAGTCCGACATGTCGACTTCTTTTTTGTCGTTTCGCGCAGCCCACAGCGCCGCTTCGTTCACCATATTCCGAATGTCCGCGCCAGTTAATCCCACGGTGCCCGCAGCCAATCGTTTCAAATCGACATCGTCACCCAGTGGCACTTCGCGGACATGGACCTTGAAAATTTCTTCGCGCCCACGCATCGTCGGACGACCAACCGTGATGTGGCGATCGAATCGACCTGGCCGCAACAGCGCCGGATCGAGCACGTCGGGACGGTTCGTGGCCGCCACAACAATCACAGTTTGGTTGGGGCTAAAGCCATCCATCTCGCCGAGAATCTGGTTCAGTGTTTGTTCACGCTCATCGTGACCGCCGCCCAAACCGGCTCCGCGTTGGCGGCCGACGGCGTCGATTTCATCAATGAAAATGATCGCTGGACTTTGGTCCTTGGCGGTGCGAAACAAATCACGCACGCGGCTGGCACCGACGCCAACAAACATCTGGATAAATTCGGATCCGTTGACAGAAAAGAATGGCACATCGGCTTCGCCGGCAACGGCTCGCGCCAACAACGTCTTGCCCGTACCGGGAGGTCCATTGAGCAACACACCCTTGGGCACGCGCCCGCCAAGTTTTTGAAATTTCTCCGGCGTCTTCAAATAATCAACGATCTCTTGCAGGTCTGCCTTCACACCGTCCAAGCCGGCAACATCGTCGAATGTGATCGCTTGGTCGGACGTTTCGTAGCGCTTGGCCGGACTCTTGCTGAAGCCGGACAGAAATCCGCCGCCCATAATGTCGTTGCGCGTTCGCCGCAGCGTGAAGAACAGAAACAGTGGCAATCCAACCAGCAAACCGATCATCAACAGCCAGCTAAATAACTCAGCCGTGTTATCGGGGCTGGAGAAGTCATAGGTAAATGTTTGCGTCGAATCGCTGCGTTTCACCGCATCAAGTTCTTCAATCAACTTCGTTGCATATGCATCACCAGAGGGGCGCACGAAGTAGAATTTTTTCAGCAACGGCTCAGGCTTGCGGACATTGCCCGACGCATCCTTTTCGGACAAGCCCGGTGGAATCGGCGTGGTGACCGTCGTTTTGAATGTTCCCAGAACTCGCAGTTCGCCGACGGTGACATTCTGGATATTGTTCTTGGCCAACTGCTCCTTAAAGAAGCTGGCCTTGATTTCAGAACGCGGTTCTTCGCGATTGAAAAACATGAGCGATACAGCGATCAACAACACCAGGAAAATCATCCAAGTGTTGCCGGTGCGACGCTGCGGCGAACCGTCTTCGGTCCGTTTCTCCATCTCAACAGGTTCCTGATCGATCGGGCGACGTAAAAAGGGCAACTTCACAGTAGGACTTTGTCAAAGCGGGAAGCTTTCCGCAAAAACTAGCAAAAAGCAAACCAAAATCTCGACAAACCCCCACTCAGTCCTGGGGATTGTAGCGATTGGGCGACGAAATGGCTAACCGAGTTGTTTGTGGATCTATCAGCCGCCAAGTGGAGGCTGCCAATCTGGCGACACCGCGTGCCCCGCCCGCTCCGCAGCGGCCAAATCAGCCGACAGCGTGGCAGCATCTCGCCCGCGAATTTCACAAACCTGAACCCAAGAATAACCGTCGCGAAGCAATCGCCACGTCCAATAGAACTCATTGTTCGTGAGGCCAACCGCAGCGGCAGTGGTCAACGCAACGATTGCTTCCACCGACTCGGCCGATTGCGTCGCGACGATCACGGGCTGCGGTGTCGCTACGACAATTGCCGGCGGCCGAAGGGGAGACTGCTGCAATGGTGCCGGGGGCTCGTCCTGGACAATACATAAAATGTCATCGCCAAACTGCTCAACCGTCGCCGGACCGATACCTTGAATTGATTCCAATTCACCCGAATCCTTGGGCCGGGACTCAGCCACGCGTTCGATTGTGGCGTTGGACAACACCCGATACGCCGGAATTCCCAACGCCGCGCTGGTCTTGCCACGCCAGCGTTTTAGCCGATCGGCCAAGTCAGACGTTGCTTGCGACTGCACCACGGCGACCGACGCTTTGCCGTCCTGGGAAGTGGAAGCCCCAGCGTCAGAATTCACTTCAATTTCGCCTGCCGGGCCGGGCGCGTGCGTAGACGCCTCGGCCGACACATCGCCACGTTCAATGTTGCGACTCAATAACGCCAATCGCTTGGCCAGCGGATACGGCACATTGAGTGTCGCGGGCAAAGGTTGGCGGGCGTGCATCACGGCGTCACCATCGGCGGTCAACTTCACCGTTGGCCGCCGGTCGTCGACCTCAACCTGTGTCGCCAACCCGGTCTCGATGACAGTATCAATTAGCTCGACAATTTGCGGAAGCTTCAGACCGTCGAGCATTCCATAGGTGCTCAAGCGATTCAACTTCCACTGCAAGATTTTTTTGTTGTTCGAGCCACCAAGCATCTGGGCAATCATCGCCTTACCAAACCGACCGTGCATTCGCGCGATGCCGCTGAGCACGATCCGAATGCCACGCGAAAAAGCCTCCTGGTCATAGTCCGCCGCCGCCTTGGTATCGATCTCTGAGCCGACGGGTATTTGCTCGATGGCAGCGCCCGCCGATCCGGTTGTCATCGACTTGGCGGTCGGATCACAGCGATCACAATTTCCACAATCGCTGACGCTCGGGTCACCAAAATAGGTCAACACCGCGCGCTGGCGACAGCGTGACGTGCGCGCGAACTGAATCACCGCTTCAAGCTTTTCATACTCCGCTGCCTTGCGTCTGGCCAATTCATCAAAGTCAATCTTGAGCTCTTCAAACGGCACGTCGCGTTGTGTGAAGTGAACGGCGCGACCGCGAAACGGCGGCACGTAGTCGAACTGTTTCAATCGCACGAGTTCGCGCAACGTTCGCGCCAATTGCTCGCGATCGACGCCCGCTATCTCGGCCAATCGCTGAGGTCGAACATAAACATCTTCGCCGCGATGTTTGCCCACAACCTTTTCAGCGGCGCGCAACACCTTGCGACGAATCTTCGCTTCGCGCGGCAACAAATCGACCAGCGTTTCCAATTCGCTATCGATACGTATTACCGCCGTATTGGCGCTGTTGTCCAGTCGCTTCAGAACACCGGCTTTGGCTAGTAACGTTTCGGCGGTGCCAACGGACTCGGCGGTTTCTTTTAAGTTGATTGCCTCGCGCACCTGGTCGAGCGTTAGTTCAATCGGGTCTTCTTCGCGCGACAATAAAATGTCATAAACCTTCTCGACCACCTCAGGCGACGGATAGCGGTTCTCAATAAAAAACTCTTGCACATAACGATCGGAATAAGCGAACAACAAGCGGCACTCGCTCATTTTGCCGTCGCGACCGGCGCGACCAGCTTCCTGGTAGTAGGCTTCGAGGCTGCCCGGGATGTTGTAGTGAACGACGTAGCGAATGTCTGACTTGTCGATTCCCATGCCAAAGGCGTTGGTCGCAACGATCGCGGCCAAATTGCCAGACATGAATTCATCTTGGATCAATCGCCGCTGGTTCGCATCCAGCCCCGCGTGATAAACTCCGATCCGGCGGCGTGATTTTTCCGGTAGCCATGAGGCCAATTCTTCGCATCGTTTGCGAGTCGCCGCATAAATGATTCCGGTGCCGGTTTGCGATTTCACAAACTTCAGCAGCGCCTCGTTCTTCTCGCGATCACTGGTGAAATGCTCGACGGAAAACCGCAAGTTCTCCCGCGCAAACCCGGTGACGAATTCGCGGGTGTCTTTCATTTCCAAGATCGCTTGGATGTCTTGACGCACATGCGGCGTGGCGGTCGCGGTCAGGGCGATCGTTTGCACGCCGCCCAGGTAACGGCTGCGAAAGTGGCCCAGCCGGGCGTAGTCAGGCCGAAAATCGTGGCCCCATTCGCTGACGCAGTGGGCTTCATCAATCGCCAGCAAGCGGACGCCGGCCTGCGCGACGGCTTCGAGAAATCGCGTGTTGCGGAGTCGTTCGGGTGCCACGTAAATCAAGTCCAGCTCGCCAGCGGCCATCTTTTGCATCGCGTCTTCTTGCTCGCTCGGCGAGAGACTGCTGTTGATCAGCGTGGCGGCAATGCCATGTCGCCGCAACGTATCGACTTGGTCCTTCATCAACGCGATCAGCGGCGAGATAACGATCGTGGTCCCCTGGCGCGCCAGGGCCGGCAATTGATAACACAAGCTCTTGCCGCCACCGGTGGGCATGACGCACAACACATCGGCGCCTTCGCCAATCGCATCGATGACTTCACGCTGCCCAGGCCGAAACGCTTGCAAGCCAAACCTCGCCAGCAACGATTCGGGGTCCTTCATCGTCGGGTTCATCGTGGGCAATCCGTTTGACATTGGACCGGCGTCTAAGATTCGAGTTTGGTTAACCACGGCATCGCCTTGCGCAACGCCTCGACGTCCTCGGGCGATAACTCAAGCCGCGTGATGAATAGAGTTCTAAGATTCTTCAACCCATACAACTTTGGCAAACCAGCGGCGCTGACCGACGTTCCACCAAGATGCAGCAGTTCCAAATCGACCATTTGTGAAATCACCTCAAGCGACTGATCGGTCACTCCTTTGACGTTATCAAGATTGAGTTGTTTCAACTGCGTTTTCGCCGTCAGTGCCGCGATGCCCTCGTCGTCCACTTTGGTCAACCACAAATTCAGCATTTTCAAGTTCGGCATCGTCGCAATTGAAGCCAGGCCTGCACTTTCAAAACTCGTTTCGCTGAGATCAAGGTCGACAACCGACTTCATCTGGCCAAACGCGGCGGCGTCGCGACCGGTCACCTGCGTGCCACGCAACCTTAGCTTTTGCAATTGTGTCAACGAAGCAATCGACGCCAAGCACGCGTCGGTTACGGGCGTGGCCATGAGGGTCAATTCTTTTAGCTCGGGCAAAGCGGCAACGATCGCAATGCCGTTGTCGGTGACGGCCGTTTGCTGCAGCGACAATGCGGCAAGATGTGTTAGCGCCTTCAGTGATGGAACCGAATCGTCATTGACGGCAGCGCCGCTGACTTTAAGGTTCCTCAGCGTCGTCAATGTGGACAACGCGGCGATCCCAACAGGAGTCAATTGTTCGCAGCCCGAGATGTCCAGCAGTTCGAGTTTGCAGTTTTGCGCAACGAGTGCCAACGCCGCGTCATTGATGCTACTGCCGGCGACTCGCAACCGCCGCAAACCAGCGTTACCAATCCAAGCCTGCACATCATCGGCGACAATGGCCGCGTTCTCCGCTTTGACCTCCGCGGGAACTGACCCAGCGGGAGCCATCGATTGGTCGTTTGGATGGGGCGTGCGATCGGCCGGCGACTGACGCCCACATCCTGCCCCGAACACAAGCATCGCAGCAAAAGTCAACTTGCACATTGGTTTCATAATTGTGATTGTACCGCATCACGGACAATTCAACATTCGGCCACCTGCAGGCGTTTACGATATTTCGCGTCGCGTTTGCGCAATGTCCAATTGCAACTGCTCTATCAGTTCGGCGCTCGAACTGAATCGCATCACACCACGAACCCGCGTCACGAACTCAACTTCAAGTTTTTGATCG
Organism: Pirellulaceae bacterium; assembly: GCA_041753075.1. Taxonomy (GTDB): domain Bacteria; phylum Planctomycetota; class Planctomycetia; order Pirellulales; family Pirellulaceae; genus UBA6163. The sequence continues at coordinate 57,627 of JBGSVE010000004.1, read as the reverse complement.
TACAGATCACCCGAAAAGTCGAGCAAATGCACTTCGACTTTAATTTCGCTATCAGCAAAAGTGGGGTTCGGGCCGATGTGCGTGGCCGCGACCAAAACGCTTCCGGATTCAAGCCTTGCCCGACACGCATACACGCCCGGACCAGGAATCATCGTTTCGATTTGTTCCAAGTTCGCCGTGGGAAAGCCGAGCTGGCGTCCGCGCGCCGCGCCACGCGCAACTTGGCCGGCGAGCCGATACGGCTGGGTCAGCGACTCATTGGCTAATTTGACTTCGCCCGCAGCCAATTGCTCGCGAATCCGCGTGCTGCTGACTAGTCCTTGACCGTCGCCTTGTGGTAGGGCGATGCGAAGACGCATCTTGTGCTCAGCGCACAGTTTTTCCAGCGCGCGGATATCGCCCGCCCGCTGCTTGCCAAAATAGAAATTGGGGCCTTCGACCATGCCTTTGGCGGCCAATTGTTCGATCACAAGTTGCTGAAAAAATTGCTCCGGTGATTGGCTTAGTAATTTTGCATCCGTGTGGCAAACAACCACATCATCGACGCCACAGGAAAGCAACAGATCGCTTCGTCGGGAAAGCGTCGTTAATTGCGGAGGCGCTTTATCGGGTCGCAAAATCGACGCCGGCGACGGATCAAACGTAACGGCGATCGCGGGTCCACCGAGTTCATTGGCCAGCATCCGCAATTCCGCCAACAGAGCCACGTGTCCACGATGCACGCCATCGAAATTGCCAATGCTGATCGCGCCACCGCGAAGCTGGCCGCCGATCGTATCGACGGAGCGGTGTAGTTTCACCATTGCTGGGGGTTTAAGGTCAAGGTCCAGGTCATGGTGCGGGTCATACTCGCAGCGCGGGGCGGTTGAGTGGCAAATGATTATGACTTGATCGGGCCGGTGGTCGAGTGGGTTAACTCGATCGCCGCTGGCAAATACCGGATCAAATCGACCGGCGTCATTCCCATTTCGCCCAGCTCGCCCGCCGCCAAATCACCGGCCAGACCATGCAAAAAAGCACCCATTCTCGCGGCGTCGTACGGCGGATAACCCTGGCCCAACAGCGACGTGATCACGCCGGTCAAACAGTCGCCGCTGCCGCCTTTGGCCATTCCGGGGTTGCCGGTTTCGTTCGTCCAGGAATGTATGCCGTCGGTCACAAACGTTCCGGCACCCTTGAGCAAGACAACAACGCGTAGGTCAGCGGCCAATTCCTTCGCCGCCTCGATTTGCGCATCGCGATCCGCCGCTTTGACACCGGTCAATCGCTGCATTTCACCGGGGTGTGGCGTCAGCACGGCGGGACCGTCGATGGCGTATTCATCACTCGATTGGGCGAAAATATTCAACGCGTCGGCGTCAAACACTCGCGGGATCGACTTGATCCCGCGCACAAGCGTGACCAGCGCGATCGAGCCGGCTCCGGTGCCCATGCCGGGACCAATGCCGATCGAGCTGGCCGTCATCGCGTGCTTCTCAAACGTGTCCAATGCCGAAGTCTCGAATTGCCCCACGCCGTCGTCGGCTGCGGGAATCGTCATCATGCACGGATCAAAGCTGGCCACGGTTTCGAGGCAACGATCTGGCACCAGCGCCGACACCAGGCCAGAGCCGCTACGCATTGCCGCAATTGCGGATAACGAAATTGATCCCGCCATTCCGCGCGAACCACCGACTAAAAGCACGCGACCATAGTTTCCCTTGTGCGAGTCACGCTCGCGCCGGCGCAGCGGCAGGGGAGGGCAGGGTGGCACTTTATTCATCGCTCGCCCGACTCGCAAAATCAGCTTGCAGATCATTCAATTGCGTCGCAATCAATCCGGCGACATAGCCCGCTTTGAAACCGGCATCGATACCGACGACCGAAACATTTGCAGCGCATGACGACATCATTCCAAGCATCGCAGTGATGCCGCCGAAGCATGTTCCATAGCCAACGCTCGTCGGCACCGCGATCACGGGACAGGCAACATGGCCACCGACGATGCTTGCCAGCGCACCCTCCATGCCGGCGACGACGACGATTGCCGCGGCTCTGCGTAGCTGGGGAACCACGGCCAACAAACGTTGCGGCCCCGCGACACCGACATCACGGATCGATTCGTTGGCGACGTTCATCCATGTGAGTGTTTCCGTTGCCTCGGCGGCGACCGGTTCATCGGTGCTGCCCGCCGTCACCACGACGACGCGCGCCGCCGCCGCGGGCAACGATTCAGTTGCGGATGCCGGGATTCGCACGGTTCGCGAGATCGGGTGATGCGTCGCCGCCGCGAACGCGGCCCTCAGCGCCGCAGTCTGATAATTGTTGACTCGCGTTACCAACACGCTTTGATCGCGGGCCAATTGTTGGCGAGCAATCGCGACGATCAAATCCGCCGGTTTGCCTTCGCCGTAAATGACTTCGCCAAACCGACAACGTGATTGGCGACCGATATCGATCGTGGCATTGCCGATTGCGACGACCTCGTTTTGGCGAAATAGCGCCAGTGCGTCGGCAGCGGAAACCTCGCCCGATTCGATCCGCCGTAGCAGCTCGAGTGTCGAATCATCGGACAGTCCAGCAGGGGTCATCGTGAGCTTGGGCATTTGCGGAGCGTCGTAGAACACTTTGCGCTTGCCCTCATTTTTAATCTGGGCGAAGCATTAACGCCAGATTGTACCGGCTGTGTCCTGCGATTGGATGGCCGTCGCGGTTTGGACATCGGGTCCGCTGATCGGCGGCTGGGCCGCGGCGGTCGCTTCGTTGCCGCTGCCAGTTCCAATCGCCGCACGAGCCAGCATCGACCCTTGGTCGATGTCGGTCACGGCGTACTGCGGCGGGACGGTTCCGTTGAGCGTTTTCGGCAATTTGAACATCGCGCCAGTGAATCCATCGACCGCCAAACCGACCACACCGCCGACAACAATGTTTCCCGCGGTCCAGGGATCAAAGCTGGCGCGGATCTCGGATTGCTGCGTCCGTCCCTGGTCACCGGCGAACACAACCTTGTATTTAGCGGGCCAAAACGGCATCGACTTGGCGTCCAATGTCACCTGCTGGGGCGTGACGCCTTGGTAAACCAATTCGTTGTTGCGGTCATGGACCGAGAAATAAGTCGAGCCGTTGACGTTGTCGATCGCCACCGGATATTTCTTGTCGCTCAACAGCGTCGCACAACCGGTATGCAACAGCAGTCCCAAAACCCATGCCAAAGCTGCGATTTGTCGGCGAGAATCAAGACGGTCCATGGCGGACGCTCCGACGCAAAATGGAAGCATGTTGAAATCGCAATGATCCGACTTTTCGGTTCAATCGGCACGGATCGCCACCGGCCATGAATATTTGACCGCCGAATTGCGGTGATTTTGGCGGTAGATCGCGTTGCCTTGATGCTGTTTCATTTTCCGCCATAATTCGATGCTTCTTCCGATCTACTACGACGATCCACGGCCAACCCCATCGCTACCAGCAACATTGACGAAGCCGCCTGCCTCAGCGTTCTGATTCCGGCATACAACGAAGAGAAATCGATCGGGTTGGTTTTGCAGCGATTGTTGGTCTTGGGTTCGTTGGTCAAACAAATTGTCGTTGTCGATGACCATTCCAGCGACGGAACTGCAGCAGTGGTCGATTCCATGGTCCAGCAAGACGCGCGGATCGAGCTGGTTCGTCGAGCTCAGAACGGTGGCAAGACGCGAGCAATCGATACGGCGCTGAAACTTGCTACGGGCGCGATTGTGATCATCCAAGACGCCGACCTGGAGTATTCACCTCAAGATATTCCTGCAGTCATCGCACCGATTTTGCGCGGCGAGGCTGACGTGGTTTACGGCAGCCGATTCTTGGCGCGTGACGCGGCGCGGGTGACCTACTTTTATCACTACCTTGCCAACAAGTTGTTAACCTTCACCAGCAACATGTTGACCAATCGCAATATGTCCGACATCGAAACCTGTTACAAGGCATTTCGTCGTGATGTCATCGTTCCATTGGAATTGACCAGTCATGGTTATGGGATGGAAGTCGAAATCACCGCATTGGTTTCGCGCACCACAGCCCGGCTTTACGAAGTACCAATCTCGTATCAAGCACGAAGCTATGACGAGGGGAAAAAGATCGGCGTCTGGGACGGCATTATGGCGCTCTACTACATCGCCCATTACAACCTAATCGCACCACACAGCGCCGCGGGCAAAGCCTATATTCGCCAAGTCAACGAAACACTGAGCCGGTAACGATTGATCTGGCTGGAATTGGCCAGGTTCGGTGAGCGGATTGGCGCTAGCCACCGGCATTTCCCGAGCGGCACCGATGGCTAGCGCCGAACCGCTCACAAACCAAAATCAAACGTAAAACGCGACCCGTTTTCAAACGGTACCCATTACGTCGACGTCATTCGCAGCAGCAACCAATCGCCCAGTCTTGGCCAAGCGTGACCGATCACAATCAACGCCCGCGTATATCCCGGCAGAATGATGTCCGGTTTTCGCTTGGTAACGCAGCGCAAAACCGCCTCCGCAACACGTTCGGGTGCCAATCCGCGAATTGAAGTTCCGCCGCCGGGTTGCATCGCACCGGGCGGCAGGCCCGCGGGACTGGTTGCCGACTGGTATCGTTGACCCGCGTCAGCGCGGCGAATTGGTCCGGGGCTGACCAGTCCCACATGAATTCCGTATTCGCGCCACTCCAAACGCAATTGTTGAGTTAAGCCAGCGAGCGCATGCTTCACCGCCGGGTATGCACCCAGGTGACGCGCTGCGACTTTCGATGCGAGCGACCCGATGTTGACCACGACGCCCTTGGATTCTCTCAACATCGGCAGCGCCGCTTGGCAGCAGAGCAGGGCGGAGGTGACGTTGGTCGCGAACAATTCGCCGAGTCGTTCAACGCCAAGCGTTTGGATCAACCCGCGATCGCTTTGGCCAACGCAGTTCACCAGCACATCAAGACGCTGCTGCTCGCGCGCGACTTTCGCAAACAGTTCGTCGACCGATGCCGCGTCGGTCACGTCGGCTGTGATCCAAGTAAAACGTCCGTCGCGGGCCACCTCGTTACGGCTTACACCAATCACCACGTATCCCGCATCGGCGAAGCAATTGGCGATCGCTAATCCGAGTCCCTGCGACGCTCCGGTGACGACGGCGACGGGCCGCTGGCGATTGGGCCGCTGGCGGTTGGGCGACTGGCGGTTGGGCGACTGGTCCAAGGTGTTTTACGTGTGAATCAAAGGGGGCGTAGGAGTTGTTGGTCATCATCCCTGGGGCCGCGAATCGGCGTTGATTGTCGCATTAGATGGCCAGCACGGGAACCCGCACGAGACTTAATCCTAGGCGACTTGAAATCACGGGCATGAATGCTTTCACCGCAAATTTTCCGCTGCGATGATGGCCTCGCAGTTCGCTGGTAAACGCTTAAACTCCTGACAATCGATCTTCCGTTCGCGACTCCAAGGAAAGCTCCTGATGCCACGAAACTCACTCGAAGAAGCCTGCACGAAAATCGTCGCAACCGTCGGTCCGGCGTGTGACTCCGTCGATCAGCTCGCCCAATTGATCGAAGCCGGTGTCGATATTTTCCGTATCAACAGCGCCCACGGCGACCGCGCACAGCATGAGCAATCGCTCGCCAACGTTCGCGCCGCCGGAGAAAAAGTCGGCTTCCCAATCGGCGTGCTGTTGGATCTGTCGGGGCCGAAGTTGCGACTGGGCCAATTGGTCAACGATCCTTTCATGTGCGAATACGGCGCGCAAGTAATCTTCGTTCGCGGTGACAATGCGACTGAGCCAAACCATTTGACCAGCTCCTACAAACGCTTAATCGACGAGCTTGAAGTTGGCGACCGCGTGATGTTGGCCGATGGGACGGTGTCGCTGGCTTGTGAATCGAAGACCGACGAGATGGCGGTTTGTAGGGTAACCTCGGCGGGCGAGATTCGTAGTCGCCAAGGCATCAATTTGCCGGGTGTCAAGCTCAGCGTCGCGGCCATGCGACCGGCCGATGTTGACAACGCGATCTGGGGAGCGAAGTGCGGAATCGATTTTATTAGTTTAAGTTTTGTGCGCACCGCTGAAGATGTTCACTCGCTGAAGAATCTATTGGTCAGCTACGATTCGCCGGCGTTGGTCATCGCCAAAATCGAAAAGCCTGAAGCGCTGTTGCAGTTAGACCAGATCGTTGACGCGGCTGATGGTGTGATGGTCGCACGCGGCGACTTGGGCGTTGAAATCGACATCGCCGAAACACCGGTGGCGCAAAAACAGATCATTCGTGTTTGCCGCGAAAAAATGAAGCCGGTGATTGTCGCGACACAGATGCTCGAATCGATGCACCACAGCCGACGCCCGACCCGAGCCGAGGCGAGTGATGTTGCCAACGCAATTCTTGACGGCACGGATGCTTGTATGCTCAGCGGCGAGACCGCGATCGGTGACTATCCCTTTGATGCCGTGGCGACAATGAACCGGATCATGCACCACACCGAACAAAAACTGCTGGTGACCCTGCCTGATGACGCCGGTAAGACGAAGCGAGTGCATCCGATTACCTCTGCGGTCACCGCTGCCGCAACTTCGATTGCCGAAGCGATCAAAGCCAAGATGATCGTCATTGCAACTCACAGCGGCGGCACCGCCTGGGTCAAAAGCAAAAGCCGCAGCCGCATCCCCACGATCGGAGCCAGCGACAATCCGATCACGCTGCGCAAAATGAATATCCTCTGGGGCATCAAGCCGCTGCATGTCACGCAGCTCGAGGACACGGCTAAATTATTTGATGAAATATCGACCTGGGGATGTGCAAATGGTTTTTTCTCAGCGGGCGATAAAGTCGTCTTCGTGACCGGCAGCGGAGTGATGCAGAAAGCGCATAATCTGCTGGTTGTGCATACCGTGGGCCAGTCCTAAACAATTATGACGAACGTCGATCTGGCGGTTCAGTTTTTTTTACAGATCGCCGTGATATTGGTCGCGTGTCGCGTCGTCGGTTTAGTCGCCGCGAGATTTGGCCAACCCCCGGTTGTCGCGGAGATGATCGCGGGCGTTCTGCTTGGTCCATCGCTCTTTGGCGCTCTTTTGCCGGAGCTTCAGCAGGCAATTTTTCCCTGGGATCCAAGCCAAACATCTCGCGACAGTCAAAGCTACTTGTTTCCGGCGTCGCAATTAGGGCTGGCGCTCTACATGTTCGTCGTGGGCATGGAGTTTCGTCTCGACGTGGTGCGGAATCATGCGAAGAGTTCGATTGCCGTCTCGCTGGCGGGGATGCTTGTTCCGTTTTTGCTTGGTGCAGCGTTGGCGGCGTTCTTGGTCGAGCACACAACGCTGTTTCCGGCGCAAACCAAGCCGGCCGAAGCGATGTTGTTCCTTGGTGCTTCGATGTGCATCACCGCTTTTCCAATGCTCGCACGGATCATCCATCACAAGGGCTTGACCGGCACCTTGATGGGCACCGTCGCGTTGGGAGCCGGTGCGATCGATGATGCTGCGGCGTGGTGTTTGCTGGCGATTGTATTGGCCAGCTTTGATGGCAATCTTATGCAAGCGATTTGGGCCGTCGGTGGTGCGGCGTGCTTCGGCGTCGTCGCGCTCTTGGTTGTTCGTCCGATTTTAAGTCGCCTTCAAAACAGACTTGTCGATAACCATGGCGAGTTATCCGAAACAGGATTTTCCGTTGGGCTGTGTTGCTTGGCGTTGAGTGCTTGGTTCACCGATCTGATCCATCTGCATGCCGTGTTTGGCGCGTTTGTGATCGGAGCCGCCATGCCAAGAGGAGCAATCAGCAAAGGCCTGAGCGACCGAATCCAACCGTTGGCCGTGTCCTTGCTGCTGCCACTGTTTTTCACTTACTCAGGCTTGAACACCAAGATCGGTTTGCTCAACAGTTGGCAGTTGTGGGGCATTTGCGGACTGGTTTTGTTGGCCGCCGTCATCGGCAAGGGAGTTGCCTGCACAGTCGCGGCGCGGCTCTCGGGATTGAATATGAACGAATCAATCGGCATCGGTACGCTTATGAATTCGCGCGGCCTGATGGAATTAATCATTATCAATATCGGACTGCAGCGAGGTATCATCAGCGAAGGTCTGTTTGCCTGCTTGGTTGTGATGGCGATTGTCACCACATTGATTGCATCGCCCATATTTGACCTCGTGGTCACGGACGAGACGAAGGCTTCGTTGGCCGCTCGCAGCGTTTGAATTGGGCAGCGTGTAGTAGAATAGTTTCGTGTCGCGTTTACAGGTTGGAGTGATAAACAATGAATCGTCTGTATGGTTTTTTGCATCGCAGGATGCTCGTTGGGTCATTGGTTTTTGCCGCAGGATGTGGCGGTGCGATTTCGCATCCCGGCGTTTGGACCGAGGCCGACGCCGAGGCGAATATCAAACGCAAAATGGATCTCACTGAAGTCGATCTCGCGCCCGCCGCCGGCGGCTTTAGCGGAACCGGCAAGAACGCCGACGGTGAAAGTTTCAAGATCGCGGTGCAGCAGAATGCGACGACCAAACGATTGGACTACGACGCCAAAGGCGACCGCGGAACGAACGAAGAGGGCTTTTTCGAGTCGGATTAGCTTGACGAACGTAGTCCGCAGTGCTTATCTTTTCATCATGGCCGCTCGACTCATCCGCCGACGATCGTTACTTCTGGCGCAGCTTACGCTGCGTTCGGGGTTCGGTTGTTTGTTGGATTAGTCGAAAAACGGGACGGTTGAAAATCAGTCCCAGACCAATACGAACAAAACTAAGCGAACCCCGAATTTTCCGAGTCCTCGGAACCTTCGGGGTTTTTTTATTGTCTTTCCGTTTTCCCTTTCACCTGCATGCAAAGCCATGACAACCAGCTCACGCACGATCAAGATTTTTGACACGACACTTCGCGACGGCGAACAATCCCCGGGTGCCAGCATGAACCTGGCCGAAAAATTGGAGATTGCCCAGGCGCTCGCTGAGTTGGGTGTCGATGTGATCGAGGCTGGATTTCCAATTGCCTCACCGGGTGACTTTGAGTCGGTGCGGCAAATCGCGCACGTCGTTCGCGGCGTGACGATTTGTGGCTTGGCCCGTTGCAACGACAAGGATATCGACCGCGCCTGGGAAGCGCTCAAGCACGCGCCCGAAGCGCGGATTCATATATTCCTTGCGACCAGCGCGATTCACCGCGAGTTCAAATTGCGGATGACAACCGACGAAATTGTCGAGCGCGCGATCGCCGGTGTGCGGCGCGGTGCAGCCTATTGTGACGACATCGAATTTTCTCCCGAAGACGCTTGTCGAACCGAACATGATTTCTTGTGTCGAGTGGTCGAGGCTGCGATTGACGCCGGTGCCACGACGATTAACATTCCCGATACCGTCGGCTATGCGACGCCAAGCGAAGTATTCGATCGCATCACGATGCTGCGCAATCGAGTACCGAACATTGATCGCGCGATCATCAGTACGCATTGTCACGATGACTTAGGCATGGCGGTCGCTAACAGCTTAGCCGCGGTCAGTGCCGGTGCTGGGCAGATCGAATGCACGATCAACGGCATCGGCGAACGCGCCGGTAATGCGGCACTCGAAGAAGTCGTCATGGCGATCCGCACGCGGAGTGATTACTTCGATTGCCATACACGAATCGACACCAAGCGGTTGGTGCCGACCAGTCGCTTGTTGACCAAGACAACCGGTTTGGTCGTGCAACGCAACAAGGCGATCGTCGGGCGCAATGCATTCGCGCACGAGTCCGGCATTCACCAAGACGGCATGCTCAAGGAACGCACGACTTACGAGATCATGGCACCTGAAGAAGTCGGCTTCTCGAAGACCGACCTGGTCCTTGGCAAGCACAGCGGTCGCGCGGCGCTCGCCGATCGCGCCAAGGCGCTGGGCTACTCACTCAGCGGCGAACAATTGCAAGTTGTCTTCGATCAGTTCAAATCGCTTGCCGATAAAAAGAAGGAGGTCTACGACGGCGACATCGTGGCATTGGTCCAACAACAAATCAGCGGCGGCATGGATAGTGAATGGACGCTCGTTGATTACGAGGTTACCAGCGCGCGAGCCAAGACGCCGCACGTGAGCTTGACGCTGAAGCACGGTGATGTCGAACAATCCCAGACGGTAGAGCAGGGCGATGGACCGATTGACGCTGCGTTCTGGGCAGTGGAAAAGATCACGGGCATTGAAGTGGTTTGCAAAGAGTTTCAGGTGCGCAGCGCCACGCTGGGACGTGATGCAATCGGCGAGGTGAACGTTGAGATCGAGCACAAGGGCCGCACTTATCGCGGCGTCGGTGCCAGCACCGATACGGTCGAAGCAACGATCTTAGCGATGCTCAATGCGGTCAATCGCATCATCACCGACAAGGCATTGGCAAACGCGAACTAGCGACCGTCAAAAAGAATTTCGCAATTTTTCCCTCGATCGGTTCGGCATGGCCGCGTCGTCCAACCTAGGGTTTCGCTGTCGTTTGATCACGCCGCGATTGGGGCGTGCTTTTCTTGCAGCGGACCCTACGTCATGTCAACCGCAGATGAATTCTCGACCGTCGAGTTCGACGCCAACGATGTTGCCGCGTCGAGCGACGCAACGCTCATCCCAGCGCTAGGTTCCGAGCCAGCTTATTCGGCAAGACCGTTAAACGCAGCACCATTTGGCCACGCTCATTCGGCTGCGCAAGTCAACCGTGGCGCGGGCGGCGACCGTCGCTCGCTGGATAATCGATACGACCGTATCGCCGAGCTTGGACGTGGCGGTTGTGGCGTCGTTGATCGCGCGTTCGACGTTCAACTGGGACGCGAAGTTGCCGTCAAGCGAATCATCGGTTCGCGTGAAGTTTCTCAAGACGCTCGCCAACGATTTTTGCATGAAGCCAAGATCACCAGTCAATTGCAACATCCCGGCGTCGTTCCGGTGCATGAGCTTGGTACGTCGAGCAATGGCGACTCCTACTATGTGATGAAACTGCTGGAAGGCAACTCGCTGCGGCATCATATTCAAACGATACATCAACCGGCTGATGGTACTCTGCCGCAATGGACCAACGACTCGTTGAAAACTGCAATCGCACCGCTGTTGGACCGATTCATTGATGTCTGCAACGCCGTCGGCTACGCGCACCAGCGAGGTGTCATTCACCGTGACCTGAAGCCAGCGAACGTAATGGTCGGTGGCTTTGGCGAAACGATCGTCGTCGATTGGGGCTTGGCAAAACGCTTTCAGCAAGCGGAGACTGCCAACGACGAAGGTGATAAGCGGTCGGTCCCGCAAATGCTCGCCGGTGCCAATGCCGTACTTGACCGTCTGCGCTCAGTGCCAGGAATGGGCGATCATTCGCCCGACCAATACCAGCAAACGACGCATGGAACTATCGTCGGCACACCGGCCTATATGTCGCCAGAACAAGCGCTTGGCGAAGTCGAAACGCTCTCTCCGAAAGCCGACATCTTTTCGCTCGGCGTGATCCTGTACGAGATTATCGTTGGCAAAAACCCGCACTCCGGCATGGGTGTGATCGACATCGTCACGCGAATTCGCGGTGGCCAATGGGAAGCACCGCGCAAGGCCCAAGCGTGCGTTGCTAAAGCGCTCGACGCAATCTGCCAAAAAGCAACGTCGTTCGATCCTGACTCAAGATACGAATCGACGATCGAATTGGCCAACGACGTCCGCCGCTTTCTCGCCGGCGAGATCGTCTCGGCGTACCAGGAGCCACTGGCCGATCGAATCGTTCGCTGGTGCCGCCGCCATCGCACGCTCACAACGGCGATTGCGACTTCGGCGTTGGCGTTGTTGATGTCATCGATTGTATTCGGCGTCGCCATCCACCACGCCCATCAAAACGAACGAGCCGCGCGACTCGCCTCCCAACTTGCTCATCAAGCGGTGCTGAGATCATTGGCCGAAACGCGCGAGGCGGCTGATTCCTGGCTAATCGATCTGAGTGGATCGCTGGAGTTATATCCGGGCCTGCAGTCACTACGATCCGAGTTGATTGACCACGCTAAAACGCAATACATGACGTTGATCGACGAGTCGGTTGCGCTCGATGCCGCCGAAGATCACGAATTCGACAACCATGATCCGTTTGCCAGATTGGAACAAGCCAAATGCCACCTGCGGCTTGGTGATCTGTTTCGGTTGAGCAACCAATCGGTCGATGCGGCACAGCATTATCAAATGGCCAGCGACATCGTCGCCGGACTCAGCCGCAACCTTCGCACCGACGCTGATGACCCGTTCACAGACATGGTTCACCTCCAACAAATCAATGTCGTAGTTGGGCGCGTTCAACTTGCTCCGGACCAAACCGAGGCGAATGACTTGCGTAACGAAACGGCGCTCGACGACGCAGCCGCCTGGCTCGTTGCTCGATTGGCCGCCAGCGGTTACGCGGCTGATCGGCCTAGCGATAAAGGCATCGATTCAATGGCGGCAAGATTCGCTGCGGCGCTGGTTCGTCTGCAATTGGCACGTCAACATCGCGTCACCTATTCGCTGGGCACCGCATCCGGTGGAGGATTGTTAGGACTCATCGAGGCCGCAAAATGGTCGCGTTGGCTCGCCAACGAGCGAGGAAAACCAAGTGACATTCGTCTCGCCGAAACCATTCAACACGAATTGGCGATGGCCCAAGAAGCGGCGAAGCATTGAAATCGCGACGAGCAGTTGGACTAGCTTGTTCGATGATCTCAGAAGGCAGTGGCTTTGATACTAAACCGAACGGGCACCAACACTTCGGACTGGACCATTCGGCCGCGAAGCTGTGCTGGCGCGAAACGCCATTTTTCGACGGCGGCGATTGCCGCTGCGTCTAATCGCGAAAGGCCACTTGACGCTTCGACAGTCACACTTTCCACAATTCCATCGCTGCGAACTTTTACAAGCAACGTGACAATGCCCTGATGGCCCGCTTGCTGTTCCTCGACCGGATAAGTTGGTGGCTGGTTCTCCGGCAATTTTTTCGGCGGCATGTCGAACTTAGCGCCGCTGTCTTGGACTGCGATTTTGTTGATTACCGTCGCTGCCTCGAAATCGTCCGCCCATGATCGCCTGATGCGTGGCCGAGTTGTTGGCAAAGGCTCTTGGACTTGAGGCGGCGATTCAGCATGGGTGCTGCGTTGGTTGTCAGCGGCCGAAAAAGTGACTTCGCTGGGAACGAGAATTTGGCCCATCAAATTCGCCGTCAACGGTTGAGTCGACTGAGGTCGCTCAAGTTCATCGGCCAATGGTGACGGGCGTTGCGGCAGGGGCTCGGCGGTTTCTGGCATTTCGATTGTTGCCAGTGTTGTATTGACGGCTGGCGAGTTTGTCATCGCCAATATCAATACCATCGCCTTGCCGCGCGCCATCTCAACTTGAGGTGACTCAGCAGGAATCCATGTCCACGCCGCAGCAACAACTGCCGCGAAATGAATCGCCGAACTGGTGCCAAGTGCGATCGCGGTACGTCGTCTGATACTGCCGTGCATTGTCTCGTGATTGATAACTTATGTCGGTTCTGACGACTGTTGCCAAAGATCGTATTGGATTGATCGTCAAACTTGGTTTCGACGAACAGCATTGCGCGCGCTTGGCCGAAAGGAAGCTTACCGAGTTATCGGTCGTTTCAATCAGCTTACTCGTGATATCGAAAACGAAGATGTTTCTATCGCCAAGATTTCTTCTTTTTTTATTCATCTTCGCCGCTGAGGTGCCACTGGTGCGCGCCCAACAGGACGTACCCAAGCTGCCCGAAACCGTCGTTGAAGCCGATCCCATCACGCCAAATGCCACCCAGGCGACGCCAGAACCGCTGGGTACAAGCGACCAAAGTGCAGCAGCCGGCCAGGCTCCCGTTGTCGATACGTTCGCCGAATCGATCGACCTGCAGGGACCTTCGTTTGGCCCAACCCCATCGAGCACCAATCCGAATCCAACGGCGGGCCGTTCGCCAAGCCAAGGCGTCCCGGCCGCAAACGCAAGCGGACCATTTGGTACCGGATCGGCAATTGGTCGAGGTGAAAATCTACTTGGTGAAACCAATTCGGCATCTTCAGGACGCATTGGCCAAGCTCAGTTAGATTTTCGGCCGCTCAATCGCCCCGGCGATGTGCTGGAAACGATCCCCGGGTTGATTGCGACCCAACACAGCGGCACCGGCAAGGCAAATCAATACTTCGTTCGCGGTATCAACCTGGATCACGGCACCGACTTTGCCATTCGCATCGACGGTGTGCCGATGAATTTGCCGTCGCATGGTCACGGCCAGGGTTATCTCGATATCAACTTTTTGATTCCCGAGTTAGTCGAATCGATCGATTATCGACTTGGACCTTATTCCGCCGATATTGGAGACTTCAGCTCCGCAGGCTCAGCCGATTTCCATCAGTTTCAAGAGTTGCCAAACGGCATTGCCACGGCCACCGCAGGCTCTTTCGACTACTACCGCACCCTAATCGCGGATTCATTCGAGCTTGGTGCCGGTAGTTTGCTCTATGCGTTCGAGACGACGTTCTACGACGGCCCCTGGGATGTGCCCGAAGACTTCGAAAAAGTCAACGCGCAACTTCGCTGGAGCGTGGGAGATAGGTACGAAGGTTTTTCACTCAGCAGTTTTGCCTATGACAGCAATTGGACCGCGACCAATCAAGTTTCGCAGCGCGCCGTTGACGCTGGGCTAGTCGGACGATTCGGTTCGCTAGATCCGACTGATGGTGGCGATACGACGCGCATTGGCTTGAATGCCCAATACTGGGCCAAGGATGACGACGTCACGACCAAGGCCAATGCCTACGTTAGCTACTATGACCTTGATCTGTTTTCCAACTTCACCTACTTCCTTGTTGATCCCGTCAATGGTGACCAAATTGAGCAGATCGACAATCGTTATTATGCCGGCTTCAATGCGAGCCAGACGTATCACCGCGAATCAGCCGACCATACATTCGGTTTTCAATTTCGCAACGACAACATCTATAACCTGGGCTTGAACCAGACTAACCAACGTCAATTGGTTTCTCAGGTTCGCAGCGATAGTGTTGATCAACAAGACTACGCTTTGTATTACACCAACGATGCACGCCTGACCGATTGGGCACGATCATCAATCGGACTGCGTGGTGACCTGTTTCGCTTTCACACCCGCTCGGAATTGAACCCTGCGGACACAAACTCGAACGAAGCCGGAATTTTCAGCCCCAAGGTTGGATTCATTTTTGGTCCCTGGTCACAAACCGAAACCTATTTCAACTGGGGCCAAAGTTTTCACAGCAACGATGCCCGTGGGATCAATTCGTCCGTCGATCCCGCCGACCCATTGGTCAAGAGCGAAGGCAGCGAAGTGGGCCTGCGATCGTGGCTGACGCCCACTTGGAATTCGACGCTTGCTCTGTGGTATTTGGAAATCGATTCCGAGCTGGTTTTTGTCGGCGATGCCGGCACGACCGAAGCGGGAGCGGCAAGCCATCGCGGCGGGATCACATGGACGAATTACTACCAGGTCACCGATTGGTTGAACCTCGACGCGGACTATTCACATGTTCGCCCCCGGTTTGATGGCGGCGACCGAATTCCCAACGCGATCGAGAACGTGCTCAGCACAGGCTTCACCGTCCAGCCGCAATACTCACCCTGGTATGGCACGTTTCGCGTCCGACATTATGGGCCCGCCGCGCTGATCGAAGACAATTCGGCGCGCAGCGATACCACCACAGTTGCTAACATCCAGCTCGGTCGTCAAACTCGACGCACTACCGTTGCCGTTGACGTTTTCAATGTCTTCGACAGCAAGGACAACGACATTACGTACTTCTATGAGTCCCAGCCGTTCGGCCTACCGGCTGCCGAAGATTTTCACTTCCATCCCGTCGAGCCCGCGATGGCCCGCGCGACGGTAGCATGGCGTTATTGAGCGTCTGCCGATCCAATTACGCCCATCGACACAAGCCATTCCTGGCAACGTTGTGGCCACGAGTGAACCGGGTTGGCGGACGGGCGCAGTCCGTATCCATGGCCACCCTTTGTATAAATATGAAGCTCCGCCGGAACGGACGCTTTCTTTGACTCGACGTAAAGCATCGCCGCGTTAATGCCACGAATTGAATCATCATCGGTGACGACAATAAACGTCGGCGGCGTTTCTTTGGTGACTCGCACAAGCGGGCTCAGCGGCCCCGCCACTTTTTCGTCGCCCAGATACGCAGGATAAATCGGAATCAGAAAGTCGGGACGGCAGTTTAATTCATCGGCTTCATCTTGTTGCGGATAGGTTTCGTCGTCCCAGTGCGTGCCCGCCATCACGGCCAAGTGACCGCCTGCGGAAAATCCAAGGATGCCAACGGCCTCAGGATTGATGTTCCACTGGCTGGCATTCTGACGCATCAATCGCAACGCGCGTTGTGCATCCTGTAACGGTGCAGCGTGAGGCGTATCGACGTCGCGTCGCGGGACTCGGTACTTCAATACAACTGCGGTCACACCGATCGAGTTGAACCACTGTGCGATTTCGATTCCCTCGAGATCGTATGCCAAGATGTTGTAGCCGCCTCCGGGACAAACAAGCACCGCCGGTCGATTGGCGTCGGCATTGGTCGTCTGGTAAATCGTCATCGTCGGCTCGGTGACAATCGCTATCCGCGTGATGCCGTCGTTGCGCGGCGCGGTCGCGCTGGGATTCGAATCCGGCAGCTTAAAATTCGCTTCGCCCGGAACGATGTTCGGCCACAGCTTCATTTCAATCGGTTCGATCGCCACGGCATGTGAGACGTGGCAAATACTGATAAGTAAACCAATCACAAGAAGTTTCATTTTTCGCTCTTTTTCATTTGCGGCAAGCCGTCGGTTTGTTGCAACCGTTACGACCGGTTGGCTCACCATAGGTTAAGCCGCTGACAAGCAACGGTGCAACAAGCCTGGATTGATTCCATGACCCACACTTTGAGGATCTATAAAGCAAAACTGCGGACCACCTAAAATGTCGCGAACCGTCCCTCCGTCCTTTCCATCGCAGTCGTACTTCGGCAGCGCGTTCGTAAACGCAGCGACTTTGGCGGACACAGGCGGGGACGATGAGACGCTGCGCAAAGACCTTAGCCAGCGGTCCGATTCGATTAACGAATCATGTTTGGTCCAAATGTACCCCGCCGACGTTGTCGCCGGAATGATTCGCTTGGTCGCCGACCGGATGATCATTGGGCGAGATGCTGCCGTTGATCTGGTGCTGGCCGATGCAAGTGTCTCACGGCATCACGCCGAGTTGCTGCGCGAACCAGATGGTTATCGCGTTCGTGACCTGTCGAGCACCAACGGTACGCTTGTCAACGAAGAACGCGTCGTTGAGCGGGCACTTCGCACGGGCGACAACATTCAAATCGGCACCTTCATCTTCAAATTTTTGTCGGCTGGCAGCGTCGAATCGAAGTATCACGAATCGGTTTACACGGCGATGACACGCGATGTACTGACCGGTGCGGTGAACAAGCGATACCTAACCGAAGCACTCGACCGCGAGGTGGCCCGAACAAAGCGCCAGGGCCAACCGCTGTCGCTACTAGTGCTTGATATTGACTTCTTCAAACGCATTAACGACCTGCATGGGCATTTGATCGGAGACGAGGTACTTCGCGAGTTCGGCGCTCGAATTCTCGGGCTCTGTCGAGACGAGGATTTATTGGCTCGAATTGGCGGCGAGGAGTTTTGCCTGATGCTCACCTCGACCGGTTCCGAGGACGCCGCGTTGATCGCTGAGCGGTGCCGTTTGGCAATCGGCGACCGCGCCTTTGCGACAAGTATTGGCCCGATCGAAGTCACGGTAAGCGTTGGAATTGCCTGTCTTTGCCCGGAATCGACCAAGTCACCAACGGAGATCCTGCGATTGGCCGACGACCGCTTGTACGAAGCCAAACGTGCCGGGCGGAACCGCGTCGCCGGCTGATCGGCTGAGTTGCCAGTTGCAGCCCGTTGAGCCTCCGCTTAGTCTGCAGGCCGCTCGTTGACATTGAAATTGCTGCGGTGGATGCTTGGGTAATGGCAATTGGTACAGAAGAATACGATTATCTCGAACCGGCGCAGGCCACCGATGAGCTCGGACGGTTGGGGCCGTATCGAGTCTTGGCACCGCTTGGCAAAGGCGGCATGGGGCAAGTATTTCGGGCCGTTGATACGCGGCTTGAGCGAGCGGTCGCGTTGAAGGTAATGCACAAGCGTTTCGCGGGTGCCACCAACAGCCGCAAGCGATTTGTTCACGAAGCGCGCGCGATGGCGGCGGTCAAGCATGATAACGTCGTCACCGTCTATGAGGTTGGTGAAACTTCAGGCACGCCGTTTATGGCGATGGAATTACTCAAAGGCTTTACGCTGGAGCGTTTGTTGCGTGACAAACAATTGCTAACTGCCGACCAGATCTTCGAGTACGCAACGCAAATCACTTCGGGATTAATCGCCGCACACGATCGTGGAATCATTCATCGAGACATCAAGCCCGCGAACATTTGGGTTGAGCAACCGGGCGGCCGCATCAAGATTCTCGACTTCGGTTTAGCGCTGGCCAGCACACCAACCGACACTTTAACCGGTCGCGGTGCGGTAGTCGGAACGCCAGGATATCTGTCACCCGAACAGGCACAGAGCGAACCGATTGATGATCGCAGCGACTTGTATAGTCTGGGTGTTGTCTTGTTCGAGATGTGTTGTGGACGCTTGCCGTTCATTGCAAAAACGATTCCCGAACAACTCATCAAGATCATCGCTCACGCACCACCGCGACCCGATGATATTGCCAAGGATTTACCTCGACCTTACGCCGACATTGTCACGCGACTGCTTGCCAAAGAACCACGTGACCGCATTCACTCGGCTCGCGCACTACTTTCATCGATTCATTCTACCGTCGCGGCAGTACGCGACCAATCTCATGCCGCGCTTACGATCGTCACGGCCACTGGTTCGGCTGACTCATCGACTAACGACCGAACCGACGCCAAAGACGGTCGCGGGTCGAAACCAACGGCGAGGTGGATACCCGTTGCCGGACTCACTTCACTGGCGTTGTTAATTTTCGGCGGCTGGTTCTTCTACTCGCGAAGCACCGTTGCCAGTGCTCCGGTGCATGTCGCAGTTAGTGAGACCGAACCGGCGGTGACCGTGGCATCGTTGGCACCACTGCAGCTCGCCGAAGCGATCGCTGCGGCACCCTCGATTCCCAGTGGCCAAAGCGCCAAGTTTCAGTTGCGATTGACCAATACCGCCGGTGAAGCCAAGAGCGACCCACGCCGGGTCAATGCGAAAGCACGGCAAGTCGCACAGATACGAACGTTCATCAAACGCGCCGGCGAAGCAAAGCGGCCCGCACCCGCCTTTCCAAAAAAAATTGCCACGTCTCAATTGCCGCCCGCCGGCCAAACTGCCGTAGTCGATGTGCTGTTCAGCACTGGCGGTCTCAAACCCGGCGACTACGAAGCGTTCTTCGAACTGCAATCACCCAGTGGAAGCTACGTTGGTCAAACCACATCGAGTTTCTTAATTGTCGAGAATTTGGCGGTCGGAGAGTTGATCGGATTCGAGACGCTGCGAACGGGGCAGGGCAGGGGAGCCGACACGTTCGTGCGTCGCGGATCAGATGAAGACTTCGGCGGACGATCTTTTATTTCCACCCACCGCCGCAATGCGGATAGCGATGGCGTAGTCGAACATGCTTACCTGCGATTCGACCTGCAAACGCGTACCGCGCCCGTCGGCGAAATCGAACGCGCCGTGTTATTGTTGACGCTCGACAAGGATGCCTTGCGCTGGAAATCGACCATCAATGCGTATGCTGTGACGGACAAAATTGACGAAAACTGGATCGAAAAGGGTGCCAAGCATTTGGCTTGGGCAACATCGCCGTCGGCTGGTTCAATCGAATCTTTGCCGTTTTTAGGGCAAATCGAGTTCGACAATTCCGGTGGCGTCGAGGAGAATCGGCAGGACCAATTGCGGTTTTTTAGCACCGCTCTGGACGAACACGTCCGTTCCGCGACGCAAACCGTAAGCATTTTGTTAGTCCGCACGTCCCATGGCGACAAACAGAACCGATTCTTTAGTCGCGAAGGCAAGTCAGAGTCTGCCCCGGCGCTGGCGATTCGCGTAAAATAAAACGGCTTAGTATCAAATTATCAATTTATGACCTCATCAACCTCATCCACGTCCGCCGCAGGTTTGTCTCAAACCTCGCAACCCTGGACCGCTGCCGACAACGCGGCTGGATTCGTGTTGAGATACTTAATTCCGATGCGCGAGCACCTGCTCCAAGGCTTAGGTGACGAATCGATCGCGGATGAAAGTTTAAAGCGGTTGATATCCCACCTGATTACCCAGGGATTTGGTGCACACGGCAAGGGTCGAATTCGCGATTTTCTGATGCGTGGCATTCGCTCCGCAGCCAAGTCGGTCGTCACCGAGTTGCCCGAGGCGAAGCGCCCCAAGGTTGATTTCGCAACCTGGACGCCAGACTCGGCCGGCTGGCTGGCTCATTGGCGCAACGGTTTACTCACGCGCGCATGGCGATGCCTTGAGCGGGCCGAACATAAGGATCCCACAAAACCGTTTTACACCGTGCTTCGCGCAGCGACTGACCATCGCGATGAGGATGCAGCAATGCTCGCCGTCCGGATCAACACCCAGTCTGACGTTCAAGTCGACCCTAAAAAACTTGCTCCGTTGCTTGTCGAGGCAAGGAAACTGTTTGCCCAGATGCTCGAGATTGAAGTTGCCGAAACACTCGACCAACTCGACGCCGTGCAAGTCCAAAACGAAGTCGAAGCACTGGGGCTGGTCAGCATTTTTACAAACTAAAACAATTGACCGGTATACTCGGTTTTCGCGCTGCTGGCTCGACGGTCGATCGTCATGTCTCGTAACAGCGAACCGGCGATTGCGGCTCCGCTGAGATAGGCTCCTTCGACGCGCGGCCCGCCGCACCAATCTCCACAGGCGCCGAGCTTCGTGGCTGGATCCCAGATACAATCGCGATCGAGCGTAGTGGCTGGGATTGCGTATCGCCATTGATGCACGGCCAAGCATCTCAGCTTTGCGATCCCGACGCCGATGCACTCGGCAAACGCCTGTTGAAGATGCACCGTCACGTCTTCAGCACTGCTTTCCAAATGATCGGTTGACCACTTCGCCGACGCATGGAGCACCCAGCACGCCGGGTCGCATTTGGCCCGTCCCGGCTTCGTATCATTTCGACAAATCCAAGCAAGCGAGCTATCGTCAACAAACGCAGCATCAAATGGGATCGCCGCAATCGTCTCGACCTGAATCATCAGCGACCAACAAGGCGACATCGTCACCGGCTCAATATTCATCGCCAACGGCGAGTGCGGACGCAATAACGGCAGAGATTGAGCCGGGGGCGCATTGACGATCACATAGTCAAACCCTCCCAGATCGCTTTCCGATTCGTCCAACAGATGCCAACGTTCCCCATACTTGTCGTCGGTGGGCCGCAGTTCTTTCACGAGCGTTTCGCAGGTGACATTCAATCCGATGGCAAGGTGCCGCCCAAGTGAGCTCATTCCCGGCGTCGCGACGTAGCGCGAAGTGCTGGATTTCTCCGCGACAACCTCGCCCTTGTTCAATTGCACAACCCGGCCATGCCAGGGCGCGACAATTCCATCGTGGATCCACGAGTGGACTTGTCGCGTGAAACGTTCGTCGCGAGCGGTGAAGTATTGTGCCCCATGGTCAAAACGGATGACGTCATCAATTCGGCGCGTCGCCATCCGCCCACCGATACCACGCGATTTGTCAAAAACATGAACATCCAATCCATGATCGCTGAGCGTTCGAGCGGCGACCAAGCCAGCGATCCCTGCGCCGACGACGGCAACTCGCGTGCGCTCGACGGCAATCGATCGATCGACCAAGCTTACGTATTTGCCCATGTCAATTCGCTTCTCATGTTCAATCAGACTGCGCGGTCGCACATGACCAAAAACCGGTATTTCCGGTTCGAACGGGCGATCAAACTGGCCCATGCACCAAAGCAATCCGCCGTAGCTGCTCGGGTCGCGCCCATCCAGTGCATAGCGATGATTCAGATCAATCATCATGTGCAACGCCCGCTCGGCAGAATCAGTCCATGACAACATCGCTTTGCCCCAAGTCATCCGCAGGTTGTTATGCAATTCGCCATGCTTCAGGAGACTACGCTGGCACGCGTTCCACAACGAGCTGCACGTTTTTCCACGCGCAAGCGATTCCCAAGAGTAGTTCTGTTCTCGCAAGTCCGACCGATGCAGCTCAAGCGACCGCCGCGCCCACTCGGGGATTCGCTCTATCGAGTCCAGCGGTTGTTGTTGATGAAAACAAAAGTGGAACGCCAACTCGCGCCACACCAATAACTCATCAAGAAACTTGTCGGCTTGATGCTCGGCCGCTTCTCGGGCAATCCGAAAGGGACTCGTCATGCCAAAATGCAAATAGGCGCTCAGACGACTGACGCCGTTTTGATCTGCAGCGTTATTGCGACGTTTGGCGTAGCGGCGCAGTGCGTCTGACTTGAAAATTTCCCACCGCACGTAACCGGCGCGACTTCCACCAGGCGAATCGATGACGGGACCGACGGTATGGTCAATTTTGCACTTGCCAATCAATTCACGCAGGTCAGCGTCTTGCAGATTCAATGGATAGAACGGTAGCGGTCCATAATATGGTTCGCAGGTAACCGGCTGGTGCGGGTACGGGTGCGCTAACCGTTGCTCCAATATCGACTTCGTCGCATCGCGAAACTCGTAAGCTCGCGTGTATCCCTTGTTGGTCAACGTCAACGGAACGATGCAGGCACAATCGACGACGGCGATGGGTGTCGAACACGCCGACTGTATCCGTTCGATCCAGCCGACAATCGGTTCCACAGGCATCGATTCAGTCACAAGTACGGCGGCACGCTTGGCCAATTCGCGCAAATGAGGTCCGCGGTGTGATTCCCGTTGCAAATGAAAAACATATCGGACGCCAAGATCGGCCAGCTCGCGCTGGACATCACGAGCACCCTGCAACATAAACGCATGGTGGCGGTCCGAAGCGTAGGGATACTCTTCGCAAATGGCGTGATAGACCAAAAGCGGCATTTTCAGCATCGTGGCGTGATGAATCGCAACATCGAGCGCCGGGTTCTCATGGCCACGAACGGCGTGATGCATCCAATAACAAACAAACTCCCCTCGTTGATCGGCCGTACCGCCCGCCACCAGCAACCTGTCCCTCAGCAACTTGTCCCCCAACCAAATAATTCGTTCCTGGAGAAAAGCGGGAAGCGATATATCCACAAGACGGCAACTCCAGTTCCGCGAATGACAATGGCTTTGTGATCGATAGACTCTAGTCGTTTGACCAGCCCTGGGGCCGTGTGGCAAGCAATCGACGTGGGTTTTCGCTGGTCCATCGCGCAATTGAGTCTGTGTCGCAGCCGATTTTTTTCAATCCATCCACCATCGCCAACATGGTCGCCGCCGATCCGGCAAAGTGCGACCGATCGGCGGCCCACGCCGCCCCTTCGTTGTCGACGTCGACCACTTGCTGGCCAAGCCAGTATCGCCCCGGACCGAGCCCCGCCGCGCTAATCGCATCGGTGACAATAATTACATTCTCCGGCGGCACCTGTTGCAGATAATTGCGCAGCGCGAACTTCGGAATGTGGTGGCCATCCGCGATAAACGAAACGGCGATGCGGTCAGCCACGGCGAGCACACGCTGGACGATATTGTCATGCCGCGGCAACATCGCCGGACAGCCATTTCCCAAATGGGTAAACATGGCCATGCCGACATCGATCGCGCCGCGCATTTGCGCCAGCGTTGCGTTACTGTGTCCCCCGGCAACCATCACACCTTGGCCGACAAGCCAATGCGTCAAACCAAAACCCGGATCACACTCTGGTGCCAACGTGACCAATCGAACCAGCCCGTTTGCTGAATCGAGCATCGACTTGGCGATATCGACGTCAGCCCCGCAAACATGCTCAACCGGATGGGCACCGACATATCCCGGTTCAGGTGAAATGAACGGACCCTCGATGTGAATCCCATTGATCACCGCTGCGACAAACGGATCGCGCGAAATCGCGTCGCCCAATCGCTTGATCCTCGATCGCATCTCCACAGGCGATGCCGTGATGATCGTGGCCAAAACTTGATCCACACCGTCAGCTCGTAAGCGATGACAAACGCTGACAAGGTCCTCATCGGTATAGATATCGCTGTTGAAATCCAGACCGGCGTATCCATTAACTTGCAAGTCGACAAAACCAGACGGCATTGACATTACAACTCGATCGCCTGATCAATAATTACACGTGAAAGCATGCTGGCGGCGGCGAGATCAACGACCAACGTCAGCGCTCCATGCGTTCGTAAAATACTGGCCGGTACAAGCGGTGTGACGGGGCCTTCAACCGACCGCTGCACCGCTTCGGCTTTGCGTTCATCCGGCACGCTGCAAAAGATTCGCGCCGACTGCATGATTTGGTGGATCGACATGCTGATGGCGAACTCAGGGACCGCAGCAATGTCGCTGAACCAACCTTCACCGACTTGTTGCCTGCGGCACGCAGCGTCGAGTCGAACCACCAAGTACGGTTCTTTTGTTTCAAAATCCGCAGGTGGATCATTGAACGCGAGATGACCGTTCTCGCCGATCCCAACCAGCGCGACATCGATTGGTGGACGGCCTTGACCGTGACTGTGCAATCGTTCTCCCGTCTCGCTGGCCGTCATCGTTGAATCGCCGTCGCCGCGCAAAAAGTGAAAGCGTTTCAGCGTCACCCGATCAACAAAACGTTCTCGCAGGTATCGACAAAACGAAGCTGGGTGATCCGGCGAAAGCCCCACGTACTCGTCAAGGTGAAATCCTGTGACCTGATCCCATGGCACTTCATCGTGACGGCACAGCGCATCGAGCACTTCGAACTGGCTCGAGCCAGTCGCGACAAGCAAACTTGCATCACCATGTTCGGCAATGATTTTGCACAATTCAGCGGCAGCCTGCCCGGCCACCCACGAACCCAACTCGGCCCGGTTTCTCGCAACAACAATTTGCACTCGATAAATCTCCTTGTCGATCAACCCGATTGTGAATCGCTGCTGTATTGTAACGCTGGCGGAGCGTCGTAGAACACTTAGCGGCGCGGCACTAGAATCCCGTTGAGTTCATGTCATCAGATTTGGGAACGGAAATGAATCGATTTTTGCTCTATAGCATGTTGCTGTTTGTGGGTTGGCGCTGTGCCGGTGCTCAAGACGATCCGCAAGCGGTTGCCGTCGAAAATGAGTCCGAAGCGGCCGAGGGGTTTGCGCCGCTGTTCGACGGCAAACTGCTTAACCAGTGGGAAGGCAAGGGATATTGGTTTCGCGTGGAAGACAAGGCGATCGTCGCGGGGCGATTGGAAGAAAAGATTCCGCACAACTTTTTTCTTTGCACGCAGCGGACCTATGGTGATTTTGAATTACGCCTGCAAGTCAAAGTCGTTGGTGATGGCGTCAATGCGGGCGTCCAGTTTCGCACCCAGCGGGTCGCCGACAGTGACGAGGTGTCTGGCTACCAAGCCGACGTCGGCGGTGTAGGCGACAAATCGGTTTGGGGCGCACTCTATGACGAATCGCGCCGACGCCGGTTTCTTGTCGAGCCCGACGCGGACTTGTTGTCGCGAATCGTCAAACCCGACGACTGGAACGATTATCGCATTCGCTGCGTCGGACCACGAATCGAAATCTGGCTCAACGATGAACAAACCGTTGACTACACCGAAATGGAGTCGGGGATCGAAACCCAGGGTGTGATTGCGGTTCAAATTCACGCTGGGCCGCCAAGCGAAGCGTGGTATCGAAACTTGCGGATCAAGATGCTGTGACACAATCACCAATCGTGCCTGTTGAGTTTGTTTATTTTGACCTCGGCAACGTGCTTGCGCGGTTTGACGTCGCGCGGGCTTGCAACAACGTCGCCGACCGGTGGCGACTGGACCCGCAGCGCGTTCGCCAAGTGCTGTGGCAAAGCGGTGTTCAAGACCGTTTCGAGCATGGTCATTTCGACGAGGAAGCCGTGGCTCAATGGGCACGATCGGCGTTCGAGTTAACGCCCACGGACGCGCCCACGGACGCCTGGATGGAGTTGCTCAGCGATATGTTCGAGCCGATTAGCGAGATGCAAGCCGTGGTAGATTCGGTGCGCACCAGCGGTATGCGACTGGGGATTTTGTCGAATACCTGCGTTGCCCATTGGCGCTGGCTGCTGGCCAATGACTATCCCGTATTGAAAGGAAAGTTTGACGCGGTGGTATTGAGCTACGAAGTTGGCGCGATGAAGCCAGACCCGCAGATCTATGAAGTCGCTGAACGTCTGGCGGGTGTCGCTGCGGAGCGAATTCTTTTTTTCGATGATCGCAGCGACAACATTGACGCCGCATTGGCACGCTGCTGGCAAGCTCACACGTTCACCGATGCTGCATCGGCATGCGAAACGTTAGTATGTGCTCAGGTGCTGGCGTGACTTCGCAGCCCATTTCCAATTGCTCCGTTTGCCAAATGGGCTCGACATGAATAATCTGCCTCGCGAAGGCGTTGAAGAACTGGTCGCTGGCGAACCGGCCACCACCGACGCGGCCTCGATTCGCACGCTCGCCGTGATCGATATCGGAGCGACCAGCATCCGCATGACGATTGCGGAAATACATCGCGGTGGCAGCGTGCGAACGCTTGACACGTTGGTCCAGGCGGTCGAGCTGGGGCGCGAGGCGTTCACCAATCGGCGGATCTCGCGCGCCACGATTGAGCGCTCGGCGTCGATCCTGCGCCGGTTTCAACGCGTGCTGCGCGAGTTTGGTATCCGTTCGAGTTCGCATATCCGCGTTGTGGCGACATCGGCGGTTCGCGAAGCGGTCAATCGGCTCGCGTTCATTGACCGCGTGTTCATTGCGACCGGTTTAGTGGTCGAAGTGATTGACGAAGCGGAAGTCAATCGCATCACCTACATGGGTATCAATCCGCACCTTGAACAAGACGAGCAACTGGCTCGCGCTCGGACCGTTGTGATCGAAGTCGGTGGCGGCAGCACCGAGTTGTTGGTGATGCGTGAGGGTAACATGATCCTCAGCGACACGTTTCGCTTGGGGTCATTGCGATTGGTTGAAATGTTGCAACCAGCGACGACGACGACATCGCGTCGCCGAGCATTGATGGAGCATCAAATTGGTCGCATTCTCGATCGCATGACGGAATTGCTGCAGCCCGAAAGCGATACCAAGATGATCGCCATTGGCGGTGATATTCGCTTTGCCGCACGGCACCTGTTGGGCCATTGGAACACCGACGAATTGGCCGAAATATCGACACTTGAATTGACCGAGTTGAGCGACGACATCCTGCGCCTGGACGACGATGCAATCGTAAAAAAATACGGCATCAGCTACATCGAAGCGGAGACGATTGGCCCCGCGCTGCTGACCTACCAAATGATCGCCAAGCATTTCGAACTACCGACGATTCTCGTGTCCAACACGAACCTGCGCGATGGCCTGCTGCACGACATGGCGCTGCGCGGCAGTTGGACGAGCGCGTTTCGTAACTTGATTTTGCGATCGGCGATCGCACTGGGCCGCAAGTGTGACTTCGACGAAGATCATGCGTTGCAAACCGCTTGGTTGGCCAGCGAATTGTTTTCGCAACTGCAGCGCGAGCATCGCTTGGCCGAACGCTTCGAGGTGATCCTGCATGTTGCCGCGTTGCTTTACCAAATCGGACTGTTCATCAACGTGCGTAGCAGCCACAAACATGCGATGTATTTGATTCGCAACAGCGAACTGTTCGGGCTGTCAAAGCATGACTTGTTGTTGGTCGGATTGGTCGCGCGTTATCATCGTCGCTCGTCACCGCAACCCTCGCACGAAGGATACGCAACGTTGCCGCGTGAGGACCGCGTGGTGATCTCGAAGCTGGCGGCGATCCTTCGCGTGGCGATCGCGCTAGATGAAGGCCATAACGCCCGGGTCCGCCAATTCCGCTGCGTTCGCGAGGGCAAGCGGATCGTGATCGAGTTGTCCGGTGTGGAGGACAACGCGATGGAACAATTGGCACTGCGCCAAAACGGTTCGATGTTTGAAGAGGTTTATGGCATCCCGGTGATGCTAAGATCGAGCCGTTAGCGACGTGTCGAATCCACCGTCGCAGGTGTTGGCAACTCGGCGATACGAGTGGTCGCACCATCGACCAAATTGACCGGAACTTGACGAGCCACGCGAGACGGCTTTTGTCCCGTTAACGTCGCGATCGTGCCCGTTGGTGATTCGTAGCCAACCGCCTTCTCACGCTCTTCGCGCACCGCGCCGCTGCGGAACGGTCCCATGCCGAGCACATACATGTCGTCGTGCTTGGTGACAGCCGTCGTTTGGCCGCCGAGGCCATAGCTCGCGCCCGTTTTCGGGTCGTAGGCAACCAAGCCAATCTTGGCAGTTCCCAGTTGAGTATTTCGCGAAATCAGTTTTAAGTCGGGCAGCGAGATTGGCATGCCTGGTACGCTAATCGCGGGGATACCAATGAACGTTTCTTCGGTGTCAGTGCCGACGCCACCGCTGCGAGGCTCCAACACAATGTCGGCTTGGTCCGCAGCCGTCGCCAGATAACCACCAGCGGCCAGCGTCTTGTGACGCAGCGAACCCATCACATATCCCTTATCCACCGAGTCCAATAACTTGTCGTCGATGAACACTTTGCGACCGGACATCTGGTCGAACGAAACGTTGTTCAATGAGCGGTCAATCGCGTTGGACAGCAGCACCTGTTCAGTACCCGTCCGCGCGGTGTTAGACGTCCGCGAAGAAGCACATCCGACCAGCGGTGCCACTGTGATGCAAAAAGTTAGCAAATGTCCGGTGTGGATTTTCATGATTAACTCGTTCGTGCGTGCTGTACCGAAAACTCGGTTGTTAACAGTGCAATCGAAAATAACAACGTCCCCTCTGTAGAACATGTCGTCGTGGGGGTGCAAGATTACCTAGCCCGCAAACTCGCCGATACAGGCAACTTCGCCGGATGTTCTGTTCAGCGAATCAATTAAATTGCACTACCGGCAAAGTATAAAACGAGTGCTTTGATCGTGACGAACCCCAAGTCGCCTTCCCCGGAAACCGCCAAAATGCGACCGCCACAGAATTCAGTCCCCCCGACTCACCGAAATCGCTCTTCCGCAATGATGGCGTTCACGTTGTGGCTCTGTGGTGTAAGCTGGCTCGTCGTCGGTCCAACGTCGTGTTTAGGCGACGATCCGTTTGACGCCTTGAGGGAGCAATTGGTCCGCGACCGGATTGAATCTGCGGGCGTAACGGATCAACGCGTCTTACGCGCGATGCGGCAAACGCCACGTCACGAATTTGTGCCACGACACGTTCGCAGCCAAGCGTACTTCGACATGGCGTTGCCAATCGGCGACGCCCAAACGATCAGCAGTCCGTTCATCGTTGCTTGGATGACCGCGGCGCTAGACCCTCAGCCAACCGACAACGTGCTCGAAATCGGTACCGGCAGCGGCTATCAAGCGGCGGTTCTGAGCCCATTGGTGGCCGACGTCTACACGATCGAAATTGTCCAGTCGCTCGGCGAACGCGCCGCCGTTGTGCTGGACAACTTGGGTTACAAGAATGTGCATGTGCGCGTCGGCGACGGGTTCTTGGGTTGGCCCGAGAATGCACCGTTCGACAAGATCATCGTGACCTGCAGCCCCGAATCCATTCCTCAACCGCTGGTCGATCAATTACGCGAAGGCGGAAAAATGATCATTCCCGTCGGCGAGCGCTATCAACAAACACTCTACTTGTTGACCAAGCAAGACGGTGAACTGCAGCGCACGGCGTTGCAGCCAACGTTGTTCGTGCCGATGACCGGAAAGGCCGAACAGTCTCGTGTGCGACAGCCTGATGCGGCCAATCCCACGGTGGTAAATGGCGAATTTGAAACGTCGCCCGCGACCAGTGACCAAACGGATTCAATCGCTATCGCAACCGCGATTGATACCGTCGAAGGTTGGTACTATGGCCGCCAAGTGCAAGCGACGCAGGGCGATGCGTTCGCGGGCAGCGGCTTTGTTAGGTTCGAAAATGGCACGCCCGAATTGAGTTCTCATTTGCTTCAAGGCATACCGATCGATGGTCGCGAGGTCGTGACCATTCGACTCAGTGGTGCGATCCGAACGAACGACGTGAAGATGGGCTCTCGCACAGGTGACTTGCCGTCGATCGTGCTCAGTCTCTATGACGAGCAGCGCCGTGAAGTCGGAGCATTTGTGATTGGCCCCATACGCGGCACGCGAGATTGGAAATCGCAAAGTCGCTTGATTCGAATCCCGCCACAGACCCGCGAAGCGATCGTCCGCATCGGTTTATTTGGTGCAACCGGGACCGCAGATTTCGATTCGATTAAAGTCGAGGCGATTCACTAACCCACTTTGCGATTCGCCATTGGTTGCTTATGCTCCGCACCCCACAGTGCCGATGATGATCGTTCGTCGGATTTGTTTTTTCTTCATGGTCATTGGAGCGATTCGTTGAGTAACGTAGCAGCAAGCGATACAGTCACAAGCGGTGATTTGGACGCGACAAAGGTCGCTATCGAATTTGATCCCAAGTTAGAAATCAAGATCGATCCCGAATCGAAAGATGCGGATGGGTTTGTCAGTCTGTGGAGTGTTGCGGCGGCAACGATGAACGGCGATTTGCATGGTACGCGTGCACTGGCCAGCCGCTTTCTGGGGTTTCTCTGCAAACAGGAATGCGACTTTGTCCTCGCTAGCTCGGTCGATGCACGATATCTCGACGAGCGGTTCGAGCGTGACAACAAACTGTTGTATGACTGGACGGTGACCAGTGAAAACGTTGACGTCTTGTCGCAACACGCTAGCGTTCCGGCTGACGGCTTATTGATCTTTCTCAAGAAAAGAAAGTTCAACCCAGCGACCAGCTACAGCCCACGTCGCGCTGATCGAGTAAAGTGGTTTACGGATGATTGGTGTGTTGGCTAGGTTTGACTGAAGTTTCGAGGTTCACAATGTTGATTTCACGCGAGTTTGCTACGGCAGTTTTGGCAATGGGATTATGCGGTGGTTGCATTTCCCCGCCGCAATTTCAACCCGGTCCTGCCGATACCGATGCTCCCACGGAATTCACACAAACCGAGTCGGGACTGAAGTATCGAATCTTGCGCAAGTCGGACGGCGCGAAACCGACTCCAGCGGATCGCGTCACAGTCAATTACGTCGGTTGGTTGGATGACGAAACCGAATTCGACAGCTCTTACCGACGTGGCGAACCGGCAACATTCGCGCTTGGCCAAGTCGTCGCTGGCTGGACCGAGGGACTGCAACTTGTTGGCAAAGGCGGAATGATAGAGCTCGAGATTCCATCGTTTCTCGGTTACGGACGCGCCGGCTCCCCCGGTTCAATTCCGCCCAACGCAACCCTGCACTTCAAAGTCGAATTGATCGACATCAAGTAGCGACGGTAATTCCAAATGGGCGATCTGAATAAAGCCTCAAAACAACTACGCGGGTACGCTCAACTCAATGGACCGGCGGATGTTCATTTCAATCGCACCGCGATTTGGCATTCGCTTGAGTAAAAACTTCGTTGGGTGTTTGGTAGCCCAGTCGCTTTCGAGGTCGTTCGTTTAGTAGGTGTTCGATTTGTTGGATACGCGGATGACTGAAGGCGGCTCGCATCATATCGATGACGGTAGTTGATTTTAGGTCTTTGACTTTGTTGTGCTTCAGCAATCCGCCCCACCGAATGACCTTGTGACCAAGCCATTCAAACCTCTCAACGATGTTTCTACCTATACCAGTTTTTTCGGTCCATCAGACTTTCTCGTGGATTTGCCTAGGAACCCGGATTTTGAAGATTCGAGAAAGTCGCCGGCGGGTATCCCGCCGGCGACCGACAAGCACCTTTGTCGCACGGTCGACCGGGCTATTGCTTCCAAAGTTGCGTCCCCGCAGAGCTTCAGTCCGCTTCACCCGGCACGTCAATTGTACGGCACAGGATCGTCCTTCAGTCACTTTAGACACGGGAGCCATCCCTCAAAAAATCCAACAGCACATCCTGCCTATCCACGATAAACCCGGATGGACCAATGGTTTGGGGACAATCGTTTTACAATGGGTTACAGCCTGCGTTTGAGCAAATTTGCGGCATGTAGCGCGAGCGTCATGATGGTTGCGTTGGGATTGACCGTTGTGATGGCTGGCAAGATCGATGCGTCGACGATGCTCAAACCGCTGACGCCGCGTACGGCGAGCTGGTTATTGACAACGGACTGATTCGCAACACCCATCGCGCAAGTGCTGGTCGGGTGATACAGCGTGTGGGCATACCGGCGAATCGATCGGGCAATAGATGCGGCGAAATCTTTGTCGCGACCGGGTATCAACTCCCTGTTTACAAACGTCGCCAGGGAACTTTGGGACACCAACCCGCGAACCCACGTGACCGCCTGGACCAATGCATCAAGATCACGCGAATCACTGAGATAACTCGGATCGATTTCGATTGTTTGGTTGCGAATCCGCACGTGGCCGCGTGAGTGCGGTTGACAGAGATTGACACCGATCGTCATTGCTGCCGGGGCACGCGGGTGAGGATGCAAAAGGTAGTGCGTCGGCGTAACATGCACTTGCACCGGAGATGAAGTCATTGCTGAAATGATGCCTCCGCATTCGGCAAGATTGGATGACAGAGGACCGGTTGCGGCGATGCGAAACCGCGCCAGGTCGTGCATGATTTGCACGGACGGAAATCGCGATGCGTTGTCGATTGCGAACACAATCGGCATGATCAAGTGATCCTGCAACCCAGCACCAACGAAAGCATTGACCACCATCGGATCGATTTTTTCTTCCCGCAAAACGTCTTCGGGACCGATGCCGCTGCGCATCAAGATCGCTGGTGTCGCGATCGATCCGGTGGCCAGGATTATTCCGTGACGCGCGCCCAGCTTCGTTGTTCTTGACTGGCCGGGCAAGCGAGCCAGTTCAATCCCGGCGGCGCGGCACGAGTCAAAGAGGACACGCTCGGTGTCACCGCGAACGAGCGACAAGCGGTTGAAGTTTTGGCTTTCGGCGAGCACGTCCCAGGCCGTCACACGAACCGATCGCCGCGTCATCCGCTGGAACGGGAACATCGGGCCGGCGAGCGGATGGTGAAGCGAGTTGACGGCGCGTAGAAATCGATTTGTCGCCGTTGAAACCCAGCGCGGTGATTCGGGTTGGACCCAACGAGTCACCATGTCCTGTGCTGCGGCGAGCGACTCGATTGGCCAGTCGTCGCCGCCGACAATGCTGAGTCTTTGCAGATCAGCGATCGACGGATACCAGATCATAGCGTTGATGCGCGTCGAACCGCCAAGACCACGACCACGCGGGAACCGCAAGCGCCGCCCGCCGAGGTGTGGTTGGGGCGTCGTTTGAAAGTTCCAGTCGTCGGCGGTGGCGAATTGTACGAGGTACTCGGCCGGAGTGCGATTGACCGGTTTTCCATGGTCCGATTCAACCATCGTGACGCGAAAACCAGCCTCGACCAGCACTCGCGAGACGACGCAGCCTGCGGAACCAGCGCCGACGACGAGGAAGTCGCTGGTGGAGTCAAAAATGGGCGGGTCTCGTCAATCACGGTGTCGGTCGATACGATTTTGGGGCGAATTATACCGTGGCCGCATGTTTTTTGCGGCGCTGGACGTTCCTCGGCCCCTTCACAACAATATGTTTGAATCGATTCAGCTTGCCCCACCCGACCCCATTCTTGGACTCAGCGAAGCTTTTTTAGCTGATCCGAGCACCAAGAAAATCAACTTGGCGGTTGGCGTTTTCAAGGATGCCCAGGGCCAGACGCCGGTGTTGCGTTGCGTTAAAGCAGCCGAACAGCGGCTCGTCGAATCGGAGAAAACGAAAACATACTTGGGGATCGAAGGGTTGGCCGACTACCGTGGTCACGTGGGCGATTTATTGTTTGGCGAGTCGATCGATCCGTCGTTGTTGGCGATTGTGCAAACGCCCGGCGGGACCGGCGGCGTTCGCGTCGCGGCCGATTTTATTGCCCATCAATTTCCTGGGGCTGCGGTTTGGGTTTCCAATCCGACTTGGGAAAATCACGTCAATGTATTCACGGCGGCGGGTTTGCCGGTGGAGTCGTACCGTTATTTAGATGCGTCGCGCACCGGTTTGGATTTCGCGGCGATGATCGATGACATCGGCACCAACGCAAAGTCAGGCGACGCGGTGTTGTTGCACGCCTGTTGCCACAATCCGACCGGAATTGATCCGACGATCCAGCAATGGCAAGAGCTCGCCGAAGTGATGGCGCGAAAGCGACTGTTGCCGTTGATCGATTTTGCGTACCAAGGATTCGGACGCGGCTTGGTCGAGGATGCGGCGGGCTTGCAAGTGGTGCTCGAGCAATGTCCCGAGATACTTGTCGCCAGTTCGTTCTCGAAAAACTTTGGACTCTACAGCGAGCGTGTTGGATCGGCCGTGTTGGTGGCCAAAGACGCGGCGGCCGCCAAGGCGGGACTGAGTCAATTGAAGCGAATGGTGCGGAGCAATTACAGCAATCCGCCGCGACATGGTGCTGCCGTTGTGGCGACGGTTTTGGGTGACGCGGAATTGACCAAGTTGTGGCACGAAGAGTTGGGCCAGATGCGCGAGCGAATTTCGCTAATGCGAGCGGCGTTGGTCAATGCGCTGCAAGCCGCTGGTGCGAAACGAGATTACGGTTTTTTGCTGAACCAGTCTGGCATGTTCAGCTACACCGGTCTAACAGCGATGCAGGTCGATCGTCTGCGCACCGAACAGAGTCTTTACATTGTCGGCAGCGGGCGGATCAATGTGGCTGGCATCACGCCAACGAATTTGCCCAGTGTTGTCGCGGCGATGCTGAGCGTGTGAGCTTATTTTTCGCGGCGCAATTCGACGCTGGCACGAACCGTTTTGCCGACGAAGAATTGCGTAATGACGTAGCCGTTGGCCACGGTCAGCGGAACGTCAACGGCAACTCGGACCGTAGTCGCGGCGCTTGTCAGCGGATCGGGCGTAACGGCGACCGAATGTCCAGAGACTCCGAGGACCGCGAGTTCACCGTTGGCGGCGGCCAAGCAGTCACCAGCAGTTGCACCGGGAATCACACCGGCGCGAGCCGCTTCGGTGGCCGCAATTTCGGCGGTGTTGCGAAGCATGTTGACGCGCGCAAATTCAATGCAGGCGAACGTGAACATAAAAAAGACGGGAGCCACCACCGCAAACTCGACCAATGCCGTTCCCCGACGTCGCCGTGAATCGACTCGGGTGTCGATTTGCGAATGCGGCTGATTGGGATCGCGAATCGCGATGATGTTGATACTCATTGTTGACCTGGGACTACTTGATGATCAGTGCGGTTTGGGCGGCAAACTTGCGAAACACTTCGACAAGTTCGGCAGCGTCGTTGGCGTGGTAATGAACACCACCACCGATCAACGCGACTTCTTGCATGGCGGTTTGATTGGCACCGGGCCCAAACGTGACGGTCGAGATCTTGATCCCGGCGTCAGCGGCATCGAGGGCAGCGGCGAGCGTGTCGCCTTCATTGGCCATGCCATCGGTCATGACCAACATAAATTTATCGGCGAGCGATCGCGCAGACGGTCCGTTGAGCAGGTCATCGTGCGAGGTTTGGATACCGGCTGCTATATTGGTATTACCGTTCCAGACAGTGGTGGCGAGGTTTTGCATCGTGCTTTCGAGCGCGGCAATGGAGTTGCAAACGGTTTGGTCAAGCGTCGCGGCCGGCAGCGCTCCGCAGTTAACATTCGGGTCGATCGCTGAAGAGAACGTAACGATCGAAACTCGTTCTTCGGCGGGCGTCGCAGCGATCTCGTTAATAAAAACTGCGACGGCGGAATCGAGTGCTGTCCAACCGCTGTCGGCCAGCGGCGGCTGGCAAAACCGGTCATCATAAGATGGCCCGGGATCAAGCGTGATGCTTTGCTTCATCGATGTGGATCGGTCGAGCACCAATCCAATGTCGTTAATCTGGAAGGCGGCGATCGCGGGCACGGACAGATCGACGCCCGATTGATTCGAGTACCAACCCAATAAAAGATTCAGCTTGCCGTCGAGTGCGGCGCTATTACGAGCGCCCGTGATTCGAACCGCGTTTTTCGGCGCCCCACTTGCGTCGAAAGCCCAGCCGCCATTTTGATTGACAGAACCACGGCCGAAGTCCACATCGGAGTTTTGCAGCGAAAGCATATTGCCGGCAACGGGGTTCATCGCCGCAACATCTTTGGCGACATTTCGGGCACTGTCGAGCGACTGGGTGCGCGAAAGTTCTTCGGCACCAGCGCGCGCCGCAGCATCGACGGCCAATCGCATTTCAGTGCGGCTGAGTTGAATGTGTGCCAGGTCGATTGAGAATCCAACGATCAACAGAAACGCTGGCAGCAAAAGTGCAATCAGCACAATCACCGCACCGCGTCGTGGACGTTTCGAACGGTTGTTTTTATTCACGATGGGCCAACGATGAGAGGGAAACTAGTGCAATGTGCGGCCGGTCACGGTAATCGTGTCGGAAAACTGAATGAACGTCGGACCGCTGACATTGCCTGAAATCGGTGCGGTGATCGAGATGGCGATCGGGGTGCCAAAGGGCACGGTAACCAGGTCGCTCGACGGATCAACGGCAATGGTCGCGCCCGTAATCTGGCGAGCGTCCAACATGGCTTGGACACGGTCGATGATTCGTTGCTGCGTTGCGGTGACGCCCGTTGCGACACGCGTTCCCTCGAAAGCGGCGGTCGTCAGGCCTTGCTTAAAATGAATGGTGTTGGCGGCCTGGATCGATCCAAATGTGATCAAGCACAGCAGTGGCAGCATGGTTGCCAATTCGGCTGCGGCGGCACCGCGTCGTCGTGGATGGGATATCTGTGGTCGCATAGTGATGAACCTTATGTCAAAACATCAGGCCACGAAGGCATCTCCGCGAGCCGAGCCGCGCATAGCGCCGAAACCAGCGGAACCTAGCGCGGTTATTCAGGTCCTAGGGCGAGTGACGGATCTGATCGATGCTCCGGCGGCGACCGGCGAATGGATTCAATGCGAAGATTCAAGGTTTGGTTAGACGATGCGAAACGCTAATGACGTTGAGCGGTGTCAGGCTGCGTTGCAAGGATGCAATGGAGCTCGCTTGGTCAGATAAATTCGCAACATTTTCCGGCGGAAGGACTCGCCTTATGAACGTCAAGTCACGTCATGCCCTTGCCATCTCTTGCGCTTTTGCGCTCGGTGGAATCGCCGCCGAGGCCTCCGCAGATTGGCACAGTTTTTGGCATTCAGTTCACGTTGATTATCAACGCAATAATGCTTGGCCCCAGCCGTTCACCGACGATTCGGTGCGCCAAGCCGTCGCCCCTTTCGAGGTGATGAAACAGAATGGATGGCGGCTGCATAATACGCTGGGCAGCGAGTTTTTCCGCGAAGGCGATGGGGCGCTCTTGGCCGAAGGCAACTCGCGAGTTCGTTGGATCGCGACGCAGGCACCGGCCGATCGCCGCGTGATTTATGTGCTGCGGGGACGCTCCGCCGAGCAAACCGCCGCCCGCTTGGCCTCGGTTCGTGAGTCGTTGGCCGTGGTGGAAACGAGTGGTCCAGCGCCGCAGTTGATGATTACCGAAATCGAACCGAGCACGGCTTCGGGTGCTTGGGCCACCCGCATCCAACGCGAATGGCTCGAAGCGCAACCAGCGCCTAGATTGCCCAGCACGTCGTCAACGGGATCAGCCGGTGTGACCGAAGGCGGTTGAGGTTTGATAGCAACGGATTTTCCCCCTGTTCGGATCGAATCGACTAAAGCGGATCAGCAGCGGGCACCGATTCCACTGATTGTGGGCCTCGGTGCCTGCTGAAACATTAATCGATTCAAATCAACAGAACGACGCGCCAGGCGATCGCCGTTCGCCACCGAATAGGGGACTGACCGTGAATGTTACCCAACGCGTACGACGCACCGCTTTGGCGGGGCTGATCACCGCAGGTTTTACAATTTCTATGACTGGCTGCATGTCCGGCGGAATGTCGCTGGCAGCGCTGAACCCATTTCACAAGTCGACGGACTCGGTCGCTACGACACCTCCGGGGACCGGTGTGACTGCCAAGCTGGCCGCCGTACGCCAATCGGCAACTGGCCAGGTCAGTAGCATGGGCATGGCGACCAAGAATGCTTACACCAAAACAAAGAATGGTGTGACTGGTTTGTTCGGTGGCAACAAAGCTTCGACCGACGCCAACGGCAATCCCTTGGCCGCCGATGATCCAACACGCTTGGATACGCCCGCCAGCGTCGGCCCTGATGTGTTTGTCGCTCAAGGTCAATTGTGGGAAACCACGGGCGACTTCACCAAAGCGATGCAAAGCTACACTCGCGCCGTCGAAGCCGAACCGAAGAACGCTGCCGCACTGGCCAGCATCGCGCGGTTGCACTTTCGCCAAGAAAGCTACCAACCGGCTGCGGATTTCTTCAAACGGGCAATCGAACAGAATCCCAGTGATGCCGGTTTGCACAACGATTACGGTTTGACGCAGGCGAAGTTGGGCGATGCGGCGGGTGCCAGCCAATCGATCAGCAAAGCGTTGACTCTCGCTCCGGGCACGTCGCGTTTTGCTAACAATCTCGCCAATGCCCAGTACGATTCGGGCGACACCCAGGGCGCGATGAACGTGCTCATGCAACACAATAAGCCCGCCGTCGCCCACTTCAACATGGCGTACCTGCACTACAAGGCCGGCAAGTTGCCCGAAGCGAAGACTCACCTCGGTGAAGTCATCAAGTTCGAGCCCCAAGCCGCCAGCGATTCGGCGGTCAGCAAGGCGGTGACTCGGTCGAAAGAAATGTTGGCCGCAATCGATGGTCCAGCGAACCGCATTGCCCAAGCTGCGCCGCAGGCTTACGCCGCCGCCGGCCAGTTTGTCAATGCGTTCCAGCAACCACAACAACCACAGCAACCAGTGCAGCAAACAACGCAAATGTCCGGCCAAGGCAGTGTGCCAGCAACCCAAGCGACTGCACTAGCCCCAAGCACCGCCGCGTGGAATCCGCCAGGCATAGCTCCTACTGCGACGACACCGATGACTGCTCCGGCAGCGACCGCGCCGTCGCCGGCCGCCGCGACGCAGCAAACACCGTACTCGCTGCCACCTGGATTCTTTAACCAATAAGGCTCTGACATGACCCGCTGGGCAGGAATTTCGCAGTTTGATTTGACTGACCGTGTGGCGATAGTCACCGGCGGTTCCAAAGGTCTCGGCGAAGCAATGGCGGCGGGTTTGGCTTCGGCGGGCGCAAACATCTGCGTGGTCAGTCGCCATCTCGATGAAGCATCGGCGGCGGCGGCGACCATTGCCGATGAGTACCCGGTGAGTACGATCGGGCTTCAAGCGGACGTGTCGCGCGAAGCCGATGTGCGGGAGATGATCCAGTCATGCTTCGCCGCGTTCGGCCGGATTGATATCCTCATCAACAATGCCGGCATCAACATTCGCGGGCCGATTGAAACTATCACGCTCGACGAATTTCGCCAGGTTCAAAGCGTTAACGTCGATGCCAGTTGGTTGTGTGCAAAGCATGTCGTGGCGATTATGCGCGGGCAACAATTCGGACGGATCGTCAACATGGCCAGCACGTTGGGATTGGTCGGACTAGCAAACCGAACGCCGTACGCGACCAGCAAAGGTGCCGTGGTCCAGTTGACTCGCGCGCTAGCGCTGGAATTGGCCGCCGACGGAATCACGGTCAACGCCATCTGCCCCGGACCATTTTTGACGCCGATGAACATACCGATCGCGGATACCGACGAGGCGAAACGGTTTATCGTCGGTGCGACGGCGCTGGAGCGCTGGGGCACGATGAGCGAGATTCAAGGGGCGGCGATTTTTTTGTCGAGTCCCGCCGCCAGCTACATGACCGGAAGCATGCTCACCGTCGATGGCGGCTGGACCGCGCGGTAACAGCTTTCCCAGACTTGCCATCTTGCGAAATCCGAAATATCGTAAAAAATTCACGCAAACATGGCTTTCTTGCCTTCTTCACTTGATTAAGGGAGACTAAACTTACGCAACGCATGCACCGTGATCCATGTTAAGGCGGCCTGGACTGGCGGTGCCAAGCGAAAAGGCATTAGTGTGAGTTTCCCCAGCCAAATGGCCAGTTTTTCTCATCCTCTGGCAAACACCTGCCGAGTGAGATTGAAAGCTGAGCTTGCACGTCCTGCCCAACCTCCCCACCCCGTTTCATTTCCGTGCGTCTTTTCCCCAAAAGACAACTCGAAAATGAACATCCCCTATCGGAAACGATAATGACAAAGACTTTGGCCTCGACCGAGGCTGATGGCGCAACCGGTTCGTCGTCAATGGCGGTTGTCGTCCGCGATATTCCCGTAGTCGTCAAGCCGTGTGTGCTTGGTGAAGGACTGGTTTTGACGCAGTATTACCAGACTCTCCGCGTCGAGGGTTTTGCCGATTTGTTGCCCGACCACCTCGACATCGATCCGACCGCAATTACTACCGGCGGCGACTTCCGCATTGACCAGATTGCGCTGCCGCCGTGTTGCGAGATCATTGGCGTTTGGTTCGCCAATCCGGTCATCAGCGTCGAACGGCTGACATAATCCTGTCGCCGTTTTGGAAAAGACGTTAGGGCCGGTTTTACTGGCCCTGCTTCGCGCGCGCTCAGCCCAGCAACGCTTCAATCACCTTTGCCTCTTCGACGCCGGTTAGCTTTTGGTCGAGACCTTGGCTTTTGAACGTGAACCGCTGGTGGTCGATTCCCAACAGGTGTAGCGCCGTCGCGTGGAAGTCGCGAACGTGGACCGGGTCTTTGACAATGTTGTAGCTGAAGTCGTCGGTTTCGCCGTAGACGGTTCCCGGTTTGACGCCGCCACCGGCCATCCAGATCGTAAAGCAACGCGGATGATGGTCGCGTCCGTAGTTCTCTTTGGTCAGTTGGCCTTGGCTGTAAATCGTGCGGCCAAATTCGCCGCCCCAAATCACCAGCGTTGAATCGAGCATGCCACGTTTCTTGAGGTCTTGGATCAGACCCCAGCATGGTTGATCGACATCTCGGCATTGCGAAGGCAAACGCCCGTTGACGTTGCCGTGAGTATCCCAATTGTTGTGATAGATTTGCACAAAGCGAACACCACGCTCGACCAATCGCCGCGCCATCAGCGCACTATTGGCAAACGAACCCGGCTTCTTGGCATCTTCGCCATATAAATCAAACGTGCTGGTTGGTTCGTCATTGATCGCCGTCAACTCAGGCACGCTCGCCTGCATCCGAAACGCCATCTCGTACTGTTCGATGCGAGTTTGCGTTTCGGGGTCACCGATTTTCTCGTAGGCCAAACGATTCATCGCGTTAATCCCGTCAAGCGTTTGCCGGCGGATATCGCTGGAGACGCCCGACGGATTGTTGATGAACAAAATCGGATCGCCCTTGCTGCGAAACGACACACCGGCG
Source organism: Pirellulaceae bacterium (assembly GCA_041753075.1). Taxonomy (GTDB): domain Bacteria; phylum Planctomycetota; class Planctomycetia; order Pirellulales; family Pirellulaceae; genus UBA6163. The sequence goes on along the minus strand of JBGSVE010000004.1, from coordinate 16,134 downwards.
TGTTGTCCGGGCAAGTAGCCGGCGGTCCAAAGTCGCGCCGAGATCGCTTGCACCTGCTCGGTGTTGCTCGGTTCGGCGACCAGTACCACAAACGTTGGCAGGTTCTCGTTCATTGACCCTAAGCCATACGACAACCACGAACCGATGCAGGGTCGACCGGTGACTTGGTTGCCCGTTTGAATGAACGTGATGGCCGGTTCGTGGTTGATCGCTTCGGTGTGCATCGAACGAATGAAACACATGTCATCGACCATTCGCGACGTGTAGGGCAACAGTTCGCTGGCCCACATGCCGCATTGACCATGTCGCTGAAACTTATATTTCGACGGTGCGATCGGAAACCGCGCCTGGCCGCTGGTCATCGTCGTCAAGCGTTGGCCGTTACGAATCGATTCGGGCAAATCTTTGTCGTACCATTCGTCCATCCCTGGTTTGTGGTCGTACAAATCCAATTGCGACGGTCCACCGACCATGTGCAAATAGATGACGCGCTTGGCTTTGGGCGCAAAGTGTGGCAGCGAAGGAATACCGCCAACGGCCGGCACCGCGTTACCAAAACTCGCCAGCGGACTGGCCGCCTGCGCCTCGCGACCCAACAGCGACGACAATGCCGCATAGCCAAACCCCTGCGATGTCGCGGTCAAGAATCGGCGTCTGGCGATCGCTTGTTGTAAATCGGATTCGTTCATCGCTTGCACCTATTTGTTGAGAGCTTCGTCGACATTAAGCAATTGATTGGCCAGCATCGTCAGCGCCGCCAACTGGGTTGCGGCCAAATCGCTTGGCACAGTGGACTCGCCAGTCGCCACTAGCTTTGCCGCGTCCTCAGGATTCGTTTCGTAATAGTCCGCCAGCGCCGCTAGCGAATCCGCCACGATCTTGCGTTCGTCGTCGCTTAGTGGCCGCAACAAAACCTGGCTCGCCAGGTACTCGATTCGCACGTCGGTCTCGCTCGATTGACGCATTGATTTGGCGGCCAAGTGACGCGCCGCTTCGATCAATTGTGGATCGTTCAGCGCCGCCAGCGCCTGCAGCGGTGTGTTGGTGCGTTCGCGGCGGACGTTGCATACTTCGCGACTTGGCGCGTTGAATACATCCATCGATGCTGGCGGAGCACTGCGCTTCCAAAACGTATACATGCTGCGGCGATACAGTGCTTCGCCATCGTCTTGTTTATAAATTCGCGTATTGCTGGGCGTCATGGCGACCGCTTCCCAAACCCCTTCGGGTTGATACGGCTTGACGCTCGCACCGCCGATCTTTGTCGATAACAAACCGCTGACCTGGAGCGCGTAATCGCGAATCATTTCGGCGTCCAAGCGGAACCGTGGGCCGCGTGACAAGAATCGATTTGCCGCGTCGATGTCAATCTTCTCCGCCGTGGTTGCGGCGGATTGGCGATAGGTCGAACTGGTCAAAATCAGCCGATACAAACGCTTCATGTCCCAACCGTTTTCGCGCAAGTCGACGGCCAACCAATCGAGCAGTTCGGGGTGGCTTGGCAATTCGCCGGTGACGCCGAAGTCGCCGGTCGTCGCCACCAAACCGGTGCCAAAAACTTCTTGCCAAACGCGATTGACCGTCACTCGCGCCATCAGCGGATGCTCCGGTGCAACGAGCCACTTGGCCAAGCCGAGACGATTGGCCGGCAAGTCGGCGGCCATCGGCGGCAACACACCCGGAACCGCAGCGGCGACTTCATCTCGTTGTTGGTCATACTCGCCACGCTCGAGCACAAACGCTACGGCGGGTTCGGCGCGTTCGTTCATCACGTGGGCCACGGTGCCACGTTTGCGAATAGCCTCTTTTTCATCTTCGAGGGCCGTGACTTTGGCCAACGCTGCGGCGTAATCAGGCGAAGATTCTTTCAGCCAATAGGCAAACAATTCGTCAGCATCCTCTGGATTGCGATTGTCGGATGGCTGTTGGGCAACGTAGCTGACTCGCGTGTTGATTGCGATTTCCGCGACATCGGGGTCGGTAAGCTTGCGGTCGTAGACGCGCACATCGTTAACGCGAACGCCTTGCGGCAGGTTGCCGGCGCTGCGTCCGCCGATGCGAAACGGAACATCGGTGCGAATGCTGGCGGTCAATTTGTTCTTCTCGGCGATGCGGTCGGTACGCACTTTTCCGTTGACATAGATTTGCAGACCTGCCGCTTTGCCCTTGCCGTCGTAGGTCACGAAAACGTGATGCCACTGGTCTTTGGGTAGCGCCTCCTTGGTCACCACTTTGACCGAATTTTCCGGCCATTTGTGAACGAGATGCGCACCGATGCGGGCACCTTCAAGCCACAAATCGAACCCGCGATGCTCGTTCGCTTCGTCCATTCGCGCAATCACGGCACCCGTCGGATTGGCATTGTTCAGATAGATCCAGGCACCATACGAAAATGGCTTGTCGAATTCAAGATTCCCAACAACGTCACCCACTTCGACGCTCGACTTGTCGTTGACTACTAGCGACCCCGGGGCAACGTGACCCTCGGCCCACACTAATGATTGCGAACCCATGTTCAAGCGGAGGTTGCCATCGACGACTGACGCCACGCCCGATCCGCTGCCCTCGTTGAGCAACGCATGGAACCGCAGTCGCTCGGTCGTGATCTTATTTGCGACTGCGCGAGCATCCATTGGCTTGTCACCGGCATCGAACTGCTTTCGCGCTGCGGCGCGCGCCGATTCACTGTCCGATTTGGTGTCGGCGATCAACGCATTAAGTTCACCATATCGCGCCCGTTCTTCAAGTAGCGGAACATCGACAATCGGCGGTGTGTTGGCAATGTTGCCGTCGCGCACTGCCTGGGTCGTGTTGTTGAAGAACGCCGACAACGCGTAGAAGTCGCGTTGCGAGACTGGGTCAAATTTGTGGTCGTGACAAACCGCACATCCCGTCGTTAGCGCCATCCAAACCGTACTGGTCGTCTCGGTTCGATCACGCGCGTAAAGCACCTTGTATTCTTCATCGATGATGCCACCTTCGTTCGTCGTGATGTTGCAACGATTGAACCCGCTGGCGATCAATTGATCGAGTGTCGGTGACGGCAAGAGGTCACCGGCCAATTGCTGAATCGTGAATTGGTCGAACGGCAAGTTGCGATTGAAGGCATCGATCACCCAATCGCGATAGGACCACATTTCGCGAAAGTTATCAAAGTGAATGCCATGTGTATCGGCGTATCGAGCATAGTCGAGCCAATAGCGTCCGCGATGTTCGCCATACCGCGCCGACTTCAGCAATGCATCGACATACCGTTCGTAATAATCCGGCGAAGGATCGCCCGCGAACTCCTCGACGGTCTGAGGCGTTGGCGGCAAACCGACCAGATCCAACGACAACCGCCGCGCGATCGTGCGCCGGTCGGCTTCGGGTGCCGGTGGCAAACCGACCGCATCGAGCTTCGCGAGCACAAACGCATCGATCGGGTTGCGGACCCAGGCTTCGTTGACTACCGACGGGATCGCGGGCTTAGTGGGCGCGATCAATGACCAATGTGGCTCGTACTTTGCTCCCTGTGCAATCCAACGTTCGAGCGTTTGTTTTTGGTCGTCGCTTAAACGTTTATGGCCCGAGCCGGGCGGCATCGCCAAGTCGTCGCTCTCGGGCAATCGAATTCGCCTCAACAACTCACTTGCCTCGACGTCGCCGGGAACGATCGCGTTCATTTCGGACGCGGAGGTGAAGTCGTCGAGCCGCAGTTCCGCCTTTCGCGAAGCGCTGTCCGGGCCATGGCACGCAAAACAATTGTCCGCCAAGATTGGGCGAATGTCGCGGTTGTAACGAATCGACAACTCGCCCCAACGGGCGGCATCGCCCGCCGGTTCGACCGCGTCCGTTGTTTCTGCGACAATCGCAGACGTTACAATTGCCAGCAGCAGCGCCGAGACGATTGCGTGGGCACGAACAAAAGCGTTGAAGTCGATAGCAAGCATGGCGTTTTGTGGGTTGTTCCATGTTTAAGGAGAAACACGCTGGCCGCTGTCGGGCAGCGGCGTGAGCGGCTGGGCAGGAAAATCATTATACCCAATTGAGCAGGCGACGATGGGCCTATTTGCCGGTACAAAATGGGATGATTCCTTCCACTGCGATCGCTGTGGCGTATTGCAGGCTGATTGTCGGTGCCCACCATCGCCTCCAAGCCCCAAAGATCCCGCAGACCAGAAGCTCCGAATTGCGATCGAGAAACGCAAAGGAGGTCGCGTCGTAACGACGATTCGCGGATTCTTCGCCGATGACCCGGCGTTAGCTGAGCGATTGACGCAGTTGAAAAACCATTGCGGTGCCGGTGGCTCGCGTGAGGCCGACATGATTGTGATTCAAGGCGACCAGCGTCTTCGCGCCGCCGAACTGCTCAAGCAACTTGGCTACCACGTCACATGACAAACCGCTCACTGCTGGCTGAACAATTGCGACAATTGTTCTACTCGAGGCGACTTCATCAATGGTTGGGGCTGCTGTTGGCATTGGCGGTGCATTCATCCTCAGCCGCCCAGCCGGTCCAGCGAAACACCGATTCGACGTCAGCCGATCTGATCGACACACTGCTGGCACGCGGCATGACCGATATTGCCAAACAGATTTGCCAACGGCATCTGGCGGATGCAAAAAGCGGCAGCGACGAGGCCGCGCGCTGGACATTATATGCGGCACAAACTTGCATCGTCGAAATGCTTCGCGACGCGCCAGACAAATCGCCGGTGCATCTCGGCGAAGCGATCGCGATGCTCGACCAATGGAACGCGGCGCATCCCGATCATCCGCGAGCGCCTTGGATCGAGTACCAGCGCACGCTCGCGAGTCTCGCACGAGCTCGCCGCGACGTGATGTCGGCAATTCTCAAACCGCTGGGAGACCCAGCCCGCGATGAAGCACTTAAACAGATTGTGCGTTTGCACGTTGCGCTGGGCGAGCGGATCAAATCAACTAGCGATGCCGCAGTTGTTCAAGAGAACCAGCATCGTGATTCGGATCTTGCGAACGATCTGAATGCACTGGTTCGCGAAATCACGATGCGTCGAATTGAAACGTTGATGTTGCGCGGCGAATTGTTCGAGCCCGGCACGGTGGATGAGGTTGCTGCGGCGAACGAGGCCGCCGTCGCGGCGGGCGACTTGATTGACTCGTTGCCCATCGACGCTGGCGAGCGGCGCGATGCCACACGATTGCTCGCCGAAGCGAGACGACGCTTGCGACAATTCGACGAAGCAGACGCATTGATAAAAACGCTGATCGCAACCAATGCCAACGACGAGAAAACAATCATCTTGGCCGCGCGGCTGGCGATCGATCGCGGTGTTCTCGATCTGGCCGGCCAATGGCTCGATCAAGCCAATGGCGAATCCAATTCGATCGACTTCGATCTTGCCAAATTGGAATGGTTGTTGGCGACATCGGTGAGTGATGATTCGGATAACCTGCGCAAGCGAATCGGCGACGCGCTGCAACAAATTGCCGTCCGCCACGGTGATTATGCCCGCCGATTGGCCGAGCGGCTGGTCCTCCGCTCGGGAGTTTCCGGCCAAGGTGACCAACTCGACGCGCGGATTGTCTTGGCCCAAGCGGCGCAACTATTGCGCGATGGCAAACCCGCCGCTGCAGCCGAGTGGTTATCCAGCGCCGCACGATCAACAACCGATGACGGCGACGCGATTCGGTTGGCAACCTCCGCAGCCGCAGCCTGCCGTGTGGCCAAAGACCAACGCGGGGCGGCGGACTTGTTGCGCGAGATTTCCCTGCAACATTACCAGCACAACGGCGCCGCGGATTTGCATTTACAATCATCCGTACTGCTGGCCGACATTGCGTCGGTCGATGCGGTGGCTGAGCAACTTGAAGAATCGATCCGCACGTGGCCGAACGCGGGCTCGATCGCGACGACGATTGATTGGTTGGTACGGCTGCATCAATCCAAAGGCGATTCCCTGGCCGCCGCCAGGGCAGCGCTGCCTTCCGTGGATTCAGGAGTCGAGCTCGACGAGCCAGGAATCGTCCATGCCGGTGACTTGTGGCTGCAGGCGATTGTGAGTGTTCCGCTTGGGAAACGCGACGGTACACTCGATGAAGCGATTGGCTTGCTAGGCTTGGACAATCCGTCACCGGCTCGCCGCAGCCAAGCAGCACGATTGCAAGCAATGTTTGGACCGCCGGGTGCGATTCACGGACTCGATGCGGAGAACATTACGGAACCGTTTGCCAAGAGCGTGCTTAGTGTGCGACAAGGCGCTGCACCGGAGCTTCCATCGGATCTCGTTGCGGCGCAGGATGCGAGCTTGCGGAGCGCGATCGCGTTTCGCTTGATGACCGATGGGAATCAATCGACACGACTACGGCCAACGATTGCCAAGGCGATCATGCAATTGACCGTCGAGCAGCCGTCATTGCCCACCGTTCTGGCGTTTGGTTGGTCCGGCCAATGGCAGCGCGCAAGCGAACTTGCGGACCAGATTCGTGCCCGCGAACCGGGCAATTTGCCGACGTCAATGTCGCTGGCGGCCGCCTTGGCCGATGCCAACGATACCGCAGCGCAGGCCGCCGGATTGAAAGCCTGGCAATCGCTTACGGCCCAGTTGCCACAGGGCGGTCCAGCCTGGCACCAAGCCAAATTGGCAATGATCGCCGCGATGCGAAAAAGCGGAGACGCCGCAGCAGCGAGACAGCTCGCCCAGTACGTGCTGCTGACCCAGCCGCCGACCGACCCGCAGGTCAAATCGCTGTATGAATCCGCGGCAAAGTAGTTGGCCGCACGCGAGGCGACTTGTCGGCGTGGCGGTGGTGCGTTCAATTGAGTCCCATGCTTGAAGTCAATCAATTCACCAAAACCTTTGCCTTGGAAAAAGGCGAAGTCCGCGCCGTCAATTCGCTTTCGTTCGCGGTTCGCCAGGGCGAGGTCTACGGTTTGATGGGCCCCAACGGAGCCGGCAAGACGACGACGCTGCGAATGATTCTTGGCTTATTGGAACCGGACAGCGGTTATGCCGAGGTCAACGGGGCACGTACCGATGTCGATGCCAACGCGGTCAAGGCGAATCTCGGTTTTGTCTCTGCCAATGACGGAGTGTATTCATGGTTGACGGTTCGCGAGATGTTGTTGTATTTCGCCGACCTGTACGCGACCGATCCCGACGTGGCGGCGGAGAGACTGGAACACTTGGCCGATTTGCTCGACATTCGCCAATTGCTAGATCGCCGCGCCGGTGCGCTGTCGACGGGCCAACGACAACGCGTGACGTTAGTTCGAGGATTGATACACGATCCGCCGGTGATGTTGTTGGACGAACCGACTCGCGGGCTCGATGTCGTTGGCTGTCAAGCGATCTTTCAATACATCCAGCACCTGCGCACGCTGGGCAAAGCCGTCGTGATTTGCACGCATGGATTGGACGAAGCCGAACGGTTGTGTGATCGGTTTGGTTTGTTGTATGAGGGATCGCTGCAATACGAAGGCACGCTGGATCAATTGCGCGCCCAAACTGGTCACGAGCATTTGGTCGAAATGTTTGTCGAGTTACTCGATCGTGGACGATTGTAGAACGATGGTCCCCAATCGTTCAGTGCGCACCTCGCGGCAAGGCCGGCCAAAAACAATTGACACAATTGTTCTACAATTTTTCTTCGCTTGGCAGCGGCTTGCTGATATCGATCGGCGGCAGGGTGCTGATGAACTGCGGCATCAACGATCCGATCACCATGCCGACCAGGCTGGCAACCAATCCATAAAGTTGTGGCGGCACAACGGGGTCATCTCCCATTAAAAACCCGCCGCCAAGCCACGTTGCGATGCCAAACGCAATCGACACCATCGCACCTTGCGTCGTGGCGCGCTTCCAATAGATACCCATCACCAACGGCGCGAGCGCACCGACCAGTGTGACCGTGTACGCATTCTCGACCATTTGGTACATCGTGTCGGTTGAGTTCACTGCGTTCGCTGTTGCCGCCAGGGCGAAGACCACCAGCACCACACGCAACGTTCGCAACATTGCCGTGTCGCTAAGGTCGGGCAAAAATGGGCGCAATGCGTTTTCAGTGAACAAACTCGACGGTGCGAGCAACGTGCCGCTGGCCGTCGACAAAATTGCCGACAACAACGCACCGAAGAACACGGCCTGGGCCCAAAACGGTGTCTTCTGCAAAATCAAATCGGGCAAAATCCGTTGGCTCAAGCGTTCGTCGTCGCTGGCGAATAACTCCGTGAAGCTGGGATCGATCACCACGGCGCTATAGGCAATGAAGATCGGCACGAACGCAAACGCAAAGTAGAACATGCCGCCCAACAGTGTGCCGCGAACCGCGGTCTTCTCGTCCTTGGCGCTGGTCACTCGTTGGAATACGTCCTGCTGAGGGATCGAGCCCAGACCCAACGTCAAGAACGCCGTGATGTAAACGAACCACTGGCGCGCTCCGCCACTGGGGAACAATTGCAACTTGCCGGCATCACGCGCGTGCTCGACAACGACACTGACACCACCAGCACGATCGGCCAACAACATCGCAATCACAAACAGACCGACAATGATCACGGCGGTTTGGATCAAGTCGGTCAGCGCCACCGACCACATGCCGCCGAACACCGTGTAAATCAACACGATCACCGCACCGATCACGATTGCGTAGTTAAGCGGCAGACTGTCGGGACCAAGCGTGCCGTCGGCCAAGACGTGCAACACCAAACCCAGCGCCGTCATTTGGGCCGATGTCCAGCCCAGGTACGAGATTGTGATGACGGAGGCGGTGAAGACTTCGACCGTCTTGCCGTAGCGTTTGCGGTAAAAGTCACCAATCGTCAGCAAGTCCATGCGGTAGAACGCACGGGCGAAAAACACGGCGACCAGAATCAGGCACATCGACGCGCCAATCGGATCCCCGGAGACGCCGACAAGCCCCTCTTGGGCGAAGGTCGCGGATACCGACAAGACCGTTTCGGCGCCAAACCAAGTGGCGAACACGCAGGCAAAATTCATGTAAAGCGGCAACGATCGGCCTGCCACCATAAAATCCTTGGCCCCGTGGACGCGGCGTGAGGCGTACAAACCGACCGCGACGGTGGTGGCGAGGTAGGCGACGACGGCGATTCCCAGAAACACGACAAACTCCGTGGTAAATGATTGAAAGGGGCCGAAATTCGACCAAGATTCGCCCGCCCAGTGCGAATTTCCAGTACGAATTCATTGTGCGAAACCGTGCGCCGTCACATGTTAGCGAGGGAGCCAAATTCGGGCATGTCCAATCGAAATGTCGGTCGCGGTTTTTCGAGATTTTCTTGCGGGCGTTGGTTCGCGGTACGAAGTTTCCCGGCAACCACCTGTTTTGGCTTATCGCCGTCGCGTTCTCCTGGTATAACGACGCGAGTTATCCCCCCATGGTCTAAGCATGTTGTGTGCTTGGCAGTTCTCGTTAGCAAGGTTGTTTTGCGTTGGTCAAGAAGGAAGAGGCTTTCGAAGTGGAAGGCACAGTCACCCAGGCGCTCGCCAATACACGGTTCCGGGTCCAATTGGAAACCGGTTCTGAAGTCATGGCTCACGTCGCCGGGCGAATGCGCAAACACTTCATTCGGATTGTGCCCGGCGACAAGGTCCGCGTCGAATTGTCACCCTATGATTTGACCAAGGGACGGATTGTATTTCGCGAGCGTTGACGCGCGGTGCGGTGTTGCGACAATTCGCTTTCAGAGACATTTGAGTTTGTGGTGTTCGGAATCGCAGAAAAGGATTAGACCAAGATGTTAGTGAATGGGATCGGTGCGCGTTCAAAACGAGCCAGTTGGTTCGCCACCATGGCCGTTGCAGTTTGCACGGCGAGCGTTGGGGTGCCCCACAGTGCATTGCCGACGGCAATCGCTCAAGACGGATTGCAACTCAAACGCGAAAGCGATTCGGATAGCGCCGTCGCAGTCGCGACCGACCCGGTGTTGGTCGTCACGATCGCATCGCTGAACAAGTTGATTCAAGATGTCAACTATGTCTCCGCTGCCGTTGGCCAACCTAATGCCGGCAATACCTTTACTATGATGGCGGGCATGATGGTCCAGGGCTTGGACCCAACACGCCCAATCGGCGTGATGGTGCCAATCGTTGATGGTGCACCGGAGCCTATCGGAGTGATTCCGACGGCGGACGTGGAAATGATGCTCAAGCGTTTGGAAGCCCAAACCGGCCCGGTCGATCGGCTTGACGATGGCACACTCGTTGTCGCTCCGCCCGGAGGAATGTTGATTTATGTTCGCCAAGCTGGCCAATGGGCGATCGTCGCCCGGCAACACGACTTGCTCGACCTCGTACCCGCCGATCCCATGTCGTTGATGCAAGGCATGGGCAACAGTTACACGTTGGCGGCACAATTAAACGTCCAAGAGATTCCTGAAGACACCCGCGAAGCGTTGATTGGTCAATTGCGTCAAGGCTTCGAGCAGGCCATGGCGGCACAAGAAGAAGCACCCGAGGGCATGCAATCGGCAAGCCAAGATTCGATCAAGCAGATCGAGCAATTGATTCGCGAGTCGGAGCGATTGAAGATCGGCTGGAACGTTGATCCCCAACAAAAAATCATCACCGTCAACACCGAGTTCATCGCGGCTGCGAATACCGAAATGGCCGAAATGTACGGCGGCCAGAAAGTCATCCCGTCGCGTTTTGCCTCGGTGATTAACGACCAAAACGCATTGTTCTACCACGCCGCCGCGTCGCTCAGCCCCATCGTCGTGGAGCGTACCGCCGAAAGTATCGCCAGCTTGAAAACGATGATCGCCAGCGCCATCAAGGACAATGACAAGCTTGACGATAACGCCAAAGGGCAAGTCCAAGAACTCGCCAATGCGTTTGTCAAATTGCTCGGCGAAACGATCAAGGAAGGCAAGTTTGATCTTGGTCTTGAATCCGCAGCCGATGATGGATCGGTGCAATTGGCCGCCGGTATGTTTGTCAGCGACGGCAATCAAGCGGCTCAGCTCGTTAAGGATCTTGCCGCCAAGCTGCAAGGTATACCCGATGCACCGGAGTTTATGTTCGATGAAGAAGTCTATCGCGATGTGACGTTACACAGCCTGAAGATCGACATTCCCGCCAAGGAATCCGAACTGCGTGATTTGTTCGGCGAACAAGCGACGATCAAAATTGGTACCGCTGCCAAGGCGGTCTATTTCGCGCTGGGCACCGAGCCTGAAAAGTCAATGAAGTCGTTCATCGACTCCGGAGTAGACAATGACAACCCGGCCGGACGCCCGCTCGGTCAATTGCAAATGCGTTTGTTGCCCTACCTGCGATTGGCACAATCGATCAAGGGTAACGACTTGGTGGCCGCCGTGATTGACGCGCTGTCGCAAAATAACGAAACCGCCTATGTTTCAATGGATGCTGACATCATTGAGAATGGCCAAACGAGCTACTTCGAACTGGGCGAAGGCATGCTCACCGCGATCGGTGCCGTCGTTCGCGAAGTGCAGATGCAGCAAATGAAGGCGATGCAGCAACAAGGTGGCGGCCAGTTCTAAACGTGCCTTCCGCAGACTTCGATCAAGAAAAAACCACGTCACCGGACCTTGCTACTAGACCGAAGCAAGTCCATTGGTCGTGGTTTTCCTTTTTCATTGGTGCCGCAGTTGCCACGCTGGTTGTCGGCAGTTTGACGCGAAGTGGGCCACGCGAAGAAACCACTCGCGACATCATCGCTACCGAATCTTCTTCGGGAATCGAGTCGAGCGTCGCGGCGAGCGAATCTTCGATGGCGGATGTCTTGCAAATGGCAAACGCAACGCTCGAACAAATGCGGGCCAGCCTCGACGACTACACAGCCACCTTCGTTAAGCAAGAAACCGTCGGCGGTAAACTCGGCGAGCCGACCGAGATGTCGATCAAGGTCCAATGTTCGCACCGTGGCGGCAATCTGGATGAATCCCAGCCGATGCGAGTCTACCTGCGTTTCAATCGTCCCGCCAGTATTGCCGGTCGCGAGGTGATTTGGGCCAAAGACTTGCATGATGGTAAGATGGTCGTCCATGAAGCCGGACTGCTCGGGCTGATGACGCTGCGGCTTGATCCCACTGGGTTGATCGCGATGCAAGGCCAGCGATATCCGATCTGGAATATCGGTTTGACGAACTTGGCCAAGAAATTGATCGAACGTGGTGACTTGGACCGAGACAACAACGCGATTTCGGTCAGCATCAAACACAACATGATGATCCAGGATCGGAACTGTGACCTGATTGAGGTACGTCGTAGCGAACCGTCGGGACGCAAGGATGATTTTGCCCGTGCCGAAATTGTGATTGACACCGAGCGTGGTTTGCCGCTGCGATACACCGCGTTTGGTTGGCCCACAGGTAATTCAAACGACCAACCGCTGATCGAGTCGTACACGTACCTCGATATTCAAACCAACGTCGGGCTCGGCGACACGGACTTTGACCCAGCCAATCCAAGTTACAAGTTCCCATGATGTTCGGATTGCGACGCAACAGGCCGGTCGAGTCGGTGCAGTGGCGAACGCTATTGCCGTTGTTGGAGGACGACGACCGTCGCGCACCGCTGGTTCGTATCCATCCACCGCCCGGTGGCGATTCCAGCCGTAACGATCCGCCGACGCGTGAAAGTTTTCTCGGGGCGTTGGCACGCATTGACCCCAAGGTCGAGAACGCCGTTCGGTCGGCGGGAAAACAACTTCACTGGGCCAGCGAAGTGGTCAATTTTCCGACCGTCGCCGTCGCCGGAATGCTGAACAGCGGCAAGACCAGCCTGGTAGCAACCTTCCTCAGCGAAGCGGGCCGCAACCGAACGCTACGCGGCAACAGCAACCACGAAGGCACGCACCGCTTCGTCCTCTGGTTGCCCGAAAAGTGGAAAACCGATCAAGAGTGCTTCGGCATGTTGGTCTCGCGAATCGGCGACGCGCTGGGCAGTACGCCCGAAATGTTATCGTCGGACCCGGCATTGGCGCATGCTCAATACAATAACGCCGCTCAACAATTGGCCGCCGCGTCGATTCCGTTGATCGCCACCGACCCCGGACTGGATACCGCCGGCATCGCGCTGTTGGATTGTCCCGACATTGTCTCCGATGCAGCGTTTGGTTTGGGTACACCAGACCAACGCCGCGAATTGCTCGGTCGCGCCGCGGCACTCTGTTCGTCCTTCATTGTCGTTGCCTCGGCCGAGCAATCACGCGATTCGACATTGAGCGAAATGTTACAAATCGCCAGCGAGAAAATGCCCGGTGTGCCGCGATTGTTGGCGGTCAACAAAATTCGCGCTCGCAGTCAATCGCCCAGCCAGGTGCTGCAAACGTTCAAGCCGCTGGTCGACCGACACGGGATCGCAACCGTCTACGCCGCGTATGATTTCGAGGTCACCAATTGCCAACCATATATTCCTCGCGAACTGCTGAGCAAAACGGGTTACTCGCTCAGTGCCGACGACGAGTTGCCCGTCTTCTTTTCCTTGTCGCCAGACCCCGAACAAAACCCACCACTGCCAATCGCGCCGGATCGCTTGCTGGTTACCTTGCCAACGCAATTGGACCGCAGCAAATTGTCCGAGCAATTTCAAAACGCACTCGAAGCCGGCCTGCGTGCGGCGGTCTGGGACGATGGCCTGCGGGTGCTGCGCGCTAACACCGACAAGCTAAAGCAAGACACGATCGCGGGACAAAAATGTTTGCTCGACGCGGCGCTCGAGTTTTTTGCCCACGGCGATCCCGGCGGCGAAATCCATGAGCTGCGCTTGCATCAATCCGAACGCATACTTAGGCAATTGTCGGAGTCATTTGTGGCAACGGCTCCGTGGTATGCGAGAATGAATGTCAAGGTTCATTCAAGTATCAAGCGATTGTTTGGCGGTGCCGGTGACATGGTGCGCCAGTTGTTGCCAACCGCCCAAATGCGCAGCACCGCCGAACGCGTCAAGGCGCGGATTGAAGACGGCAGCGTCGGCGGATTGATCACACAAGATCGATTGCTCGGTGCAGTTCACAATCATTCGGCGTTCGCGCCTTGGAACGCCAAGGATCAGTGGCTCGGCGAAGCTTGCGAGACGGCGATCCGGCGCTACGATCGCGACGATTTCACTTCGCTTGACCCGCGGCGTTTGGATGCGGCGTGTCGCGAAATGTGGGCCAATCTCAAAACGGGCGAAAAGGTCAAGGCGGGCGTCGCGCCGCTGGCGACGATGTTGGCCGCGTTCGGCGGCGTATTGCTAATTCCGATCGATTTTGGTGCCACGGCGATTGCCTCAGCGTCCATTGCCGAATTGTTTGCGGCCGCTGGCTTGACCGCATTCATGGCCCACTGGGTCGGTCGCCAAAATATAGAAAGTGTCGGTCAACAAGCCGCCAAGCAACAGCTCAGCGATTTTCACGCGGTGCTGTGCGACACATTCGGTATCGCTCGTGATGAAACCGGCATGTCGATTCGAATTCGCGGCGCTGGTGTGTTGCTGCCTAAGCCAACGATCAATCGCCGCGAACCTGTCGGACCATTATTACCACTGTTCGAGTTGAGTCCCGCATTCGAGAATGAGTTGACGCAAGTGTTACCATCTCGTCAGTGTTAAACGTTTTTGATTCCAGGAAATTTCGATGTCTTCCGCTGCGCCATCCAAAGTCACCAACGTTCCTAACCCGCATAGTGGCAACTCGTCAAACGACAAGCCGACATTTGGCGAGGCGCTGCGTGCCGATCCGCGAGTGGCCGAGGCGAAACGGTTGCTGCGCCAGGCCGTTGCCGATCACAGCGCCACGATTAACGAAGTGTGTGGCCCCCAACCGGCGCTCGCAGCCGGGTTTGAGGAACTGCTTGCCGACTACGTCAAGCTGCGCGGAGCACCGCCGCTATGGCCCTATCTTTCTGACGGCTTGGGCAATGGTCCTTACGTGCAATTGGCCGACGGCAGTATCAAACTCGACTTTATCGGCGGCATTGGCGTTTACGGTTGCGGGCATAGTCATCCTGGCATGCTTGATGCGTCGATTGATGCCGCGATCGAAGACGTCGCGATGCAAGGCAATTTGCAACAACACCCACCGAGTATCCGCATCAGCCAAAAGCTCGTGGCGCTGGCTTCGTCCGGTGGCGCGCCGTTGGCGTTTTGCATGTTGACGACCAGCGGTGCGATGGCAAACGAGAACGCGCTCAAATTGGCGCTGCACAAAGCCGCTCCAGCGACGCGAATTTTGGCGTTTGATAATGCGTTCGCAGGCCGCTCATTGGCGCTGGCCGCGATCACGGATCGTCCGAAGTATCGCCAAGGATTGCCGCTGGCACTCGAAGTCGATTACTTGCCCGCGCTGAAATACGATTCGCCCGAGCGGAGTCAGCGTTGGGCCGTCGATGAGCTGCGCCGACTGCTGGCCCGCCATCCGGGACGCTACGCCGCGTTTTGGGCCGAACCAATCGCCGGCGAAGGTGGTTACTATCCCGGCAGCCACGAATTTTACGCCGCGCTGTGCAAACCAATCCGTCAGGCGGGCATTCCGATTATCTTTGACGAAGTCCAATCGTTCTCGCGCACCAGCCGTCCGTTTGCGTTTCAACACTACAAGCTTGACGAGTACGCCGACATCGTCACGGTCGGAAAAATCACCCAGGTGTGTGCAACGCTGTATCGCGAATCATTCAAGCCAACGGGCCCGATCTTAAGTCAAACGTTTACCGGCGCATCGAGTTCGATCGCCGTTGGATTGGCAACGCTCGCCGCAATGGAAGACGCGAAATGCTTCGGCGACGATGGCTGGAATGTTCGCCGCCATCAACACTTCGTTACTGGCTTGGCAAAGTTAGCAGACAAATATCCGAGCAAGATCAGCGGTCCATTCGGCGAAGGTTTAATGATCGCGTTCACGCCAGGCGATGGCAGCTACGAT
The DNA here is from genome assembly GCA_041753075.1 of Pirellulaceae bacterium. Taxonomy (GTDB): domain Bacteria; phylum Planctomycetota; class Planctomycetia; order Pirellulales; family Pirellulaceae; genus UBA6163. The sequence continues at coordinate 285 of JBGSVE010000004.1, read as the reverse complement.
TTCGCCAAATTGCTGATGGACACCATGTTTAACGAAGGGTTGTTGGGATTCCTGTGTGGAAGCAATCCAACACGGTTGCGATTCCTGCCGCCACCAGCGATCACAACCAACGAGCATATCGATGCTGCGTTGAAGTTATTGGATCGAGCATTGAGCATACTTCACTGAGCGCAAAAAAAGAAAGACGCAGCACGAGTGCCGCGTCCATCGGAAAGCGAATCGATTTCATCGCCGGACCGCCAAGTGATAACACTTGACAGTTGGCGTGAAGATCAATAGTCCTGG
>JBGSVE010000003.1:0-7777 GCA_041753075.1 Pirellulaceae bacterium | reverse complement strand
GCGAATCTTAGCTTCTTTGGCGGTCGTCTGCTCGTGTGACCAACGCGTCAGATACTCGATATAGTCGTCGTGAATCGGGCCGGCGGGATTCATGAAACGCAATTCTCCGTGAATCAATTCGATCTTATAGGGACCGACGGCGTCGAAGGCACCGCGCTGGACCATCGAGTCGAACTCGGCACCGGTAAGCTTTGCTGCGACACTCATATTTCATAACTCTCAGTTTAGATATCGAGTGAAAAAAATTGTAGAACGGTTGTCCCCAACCGTTTGGGTCCACACATACTTGGTCAGCGACCAGCCGTCGCCAACGCGACGCGTTGCCGGGGGCTGAGCCAACTGACGGCCTCGGTGATATTGTCCGGGGCCAATGAGTTGATCTTTGTTTTTTGCATTTCATTGAGCGCGGGAACCTTCGCCAACGCCGTCCAGCGCGCTATCTGACGGTTCTGGTCCGAATCGTCGGCGGCTCGGTAATTGTTGTCGAGCGCTCCGCCGGCCAGTCCCGCGATCGAGTCGCCCTTTGGTGTGTAAATTTTCTCGGCGCAGCGAACCTTCGCAGCCTGTGCGGCGAGCGAAGCAAGACTGAGGCGGCGATTATCAAACTCGACCAGCGTCACCTCGCGCCCGTCCAACCAACCCGCTTCGGTCGCCACGACGCCGTCAATTTTGCCAAGGTGATATTCACCGGTCCAGAAGCAAGACATCGCCAACGCCACCCGCGAGCGTTCCGCAGGGCTGGTCGTCGGCGCAAGCGTCCGCAAATAATTCGGCACCGGATTGCCAGCTTTGGTGAGCGTTTGGATCATCCGCGTGGCGAGATTTTCGATGGTCCAAACATTCTCTTCGCGAGGCACAATGTCATTCCCGCCAGCGTCCAAGAATCGTACGACTTGATAATTCCAAGCGGGTTCTTTGAATCGTTTCAATAACTCCGCATCGGCTCCGGAATCACGATTGTTGTAGACAACGATCGGCAAAAACAGATCTTCGATCGCCTCGACGATCAGCGGTTGCGACAGCACCTCGCGACCAAACGTTTGGCAACCGGCACAACCGGGTACTTCTTGAAACAGCACCAACACCGGTCGTTTGGTTTCGCTGCTACGACCAAGTGCCGCATCCAAATCTCGTTGCCAATGAACTAAGCCAACTTCAATCGGTTGGGAATCACTAAACTTGTCAAGATTGGTGGCGATGGTCTGGGCTGACGCCGACGCCGCTAGAAAAAGGGTCATTGCCGTTGTGATCCTGGCCAAGTTCAAGCAGGTATTCATTGGATTTTTGACACTTCAAGGAGGACTATTCACCACCGGAATTTCGATAGATTATACGATATTTGTTGCGTTCGTTCTGTGAATCAGACTACCGACCTCAAATGCAATGAGTGTTCTACGAAGCTCCGCCGTCGTTAGATTACGACGGCGGAGCGTCGTAGAACACTACTCCAAACCTGCCGCTGGACCCCTTGGGATATCCGACAAAGATCGATTTGGTGATGGAGGTTGTCAGCGACGAGGCCGAAGCACGCAAGCGCGAATATAATACTGGATTGTCGATCCCAAGCTTGGCCGCATCACGGTCCTGGGCCTAGTCGGCGAGATCTATCGCGTCCACGGCGAGTGTGGAGCGGGCGAAGTAGGCCAGAGCCAGATGTTTGCCGAATTCTGCGTCAACGTCGATGATCGTTTGCGCTTCCGCCGGGGCAAGCCCGACGGAAATCAACTAATGCCCATCATGCACGTCTAGGTTGTACTAAAACGTCCAGATCAAAACGGCGTGGCGATCGCTAAAATCACTGACACTGTCAGCAAGCTTGCGCCGACCAATCGCGTGTGAAGCGTTCGTTGCGGCAGATCAGACTCCGCCATACCGAGCGCCCCACCGGCCAACCAAGCCAAACACACGGCCCATAGACCGCGCATCGCAAAGATGATGTTCACTCGCGCCGCGTCGCCGAAGTAGGCCAAAGCAATCGTCATTAAAAACGCTTGCAACATCGTCGTCACCGCAGCAATCGCAAGCCAAAACACCACTCTGCGTTGCCGCAGCGCCGACCACTGGACCCACGGTATTAGCCCAATGGAAATCAGCCCGACGAACCAAAAGACCATCGCCACCAATTTTCCTCGGCCCCAAGCGGGCGCCCAGGTCTGAAGCAGCACATCAAAATTCGCATAAAACGTCGATGCGGACATCGCCAGAACGATCGTCAAGATTGTGTTCTTTCGCTGCGACCATCCAGTCCACTGGATCATCGCGATTCCTAAAGCGGCAAACAACGACGCCAGCCAAATCGACCAACGCGGTGAACTTGACCCAAGCGTCCACAGCAACAAGACAACCACAATGATCTTGATTCCGAAGATCGGCGTCGCCACCGAAATGTCACCGCGGCGAATCGCTGCGAACGTAAAGACCAGGCCACAGATAAACAACATCGCCAGCAGCAGCGGTTGCCAAAGTATGCCCGTTGCCGGCAGCGATTCTCCCCAAGGCCAAAAAAACGTAAACGCCAGCGCCATGGAAAGGTTTGAGAAAAACAGCAACGTTGCTGACCTAATTCGATCGTCGCCATCAGTAATCGCGTTCAATCGCTTGACGCAAACAAGAGACGCGACGAACACGAAACTGGCAACCAACGGAATAAATAGGTGCATCAAGTGCGGCTCAAATGGTCAGGCAGCGGTTTCTCGCGGTGACGTTCCAAGTTTCGACCGCGACCCCATCGCGCACACACCACACCGCTTGGTGCAACGCAATCGTCGGACAAATATGAAACGGTAACCCATACAACGCTGTGCCCGTGGGATAATCCTGGTAGCGATCGGTTTCCAGCACGAGGTGTTCTTCGCTGTGCGTCACCGCGGTCGCATCCTCCAATCCAAAAAACCGCACGCGGGGATGAGGAAATTCGGACGCGACTGATTTGTGCCCCAGGTCAATGCAAATACGACCGGGCAGCGGGTGGCTGATTACTCGGGCCAAGATCACCGCCGCCGGTTCGTAATCGACATCGGGACCATGGCCCGGTTGGCCCGCGTCCCACAACACGGTCGTGCCCGCGCCGACTTCGATGCCATCATGCCGCGCCAGTAGCGCGCTGGTCGGTGTGCCGGCGGCGATGATATGGGGAACGCGAAAGCCGGACTGCTCGAGTTCCGCTTTCAATTGCCAAACCGGTGCGAATGCAGCCTCGACCTTTTTCGACAACGCGTGTTCGTCACGATCCCAAACGTGTCCATCGTAGGCGTGCAAACCGGCGGCGCACAAATGTGGCGTTGTCGACAAACAACCATACAACGCCGCAGCATCCGGCCCTGGAACAATGCCGGTGCGGTCCATGCCGACGTTCAAATCGAGATACAACGGCACGGTGACGCCGGCTGCTTTGGCGACAGTCGCAATCGCGGTCAACGACGCGGCATCGTCGACGAGTGACGCGATGGTTGCGGCGGGGAACATTTCGACAAGCCGGACCAACCGCGCAATATTCGGGCCGACGGGTTGGTACGCCAGCAAGACATCCCTGCCACCGGCGGCAAGCACCATTTCAACTTCGGCAATCGTCGAAGCCTTGAACTTGGTGATTCCCGCAGCCAACTTCAACGCCACGACTTGCGGCATTTTGTGAGTTTTGACATGCGGTCGCAGTTTGGCCACATCCCCCACGGCCGCAATCATTCGCTGGAGGTTCTGCTCAATCCGATCCGGATAAACCAACACCGTCGGGGACGGAACTTGGCTTGCGTTCGCGATTTCGTACCAGCGGTGATCCAATTGCGGTCCAGTCGTGTCTAAATGAGTCGTTGCGTTTGCATTTATCGTGTTGCAAACTCTAGTCGAAAGGCTTGCGTTCCGTCAAGCGGAACGGTAGATTGATGAATCGAGTCAACTTGCTAAAAAAGTGGCTGGGGCTTCCAGCCGCATCTGACAGCAATCGGGAAAAACCTGTGCCCAACGTAACGCCCCATTCTATCGCGGTGAAGCAAGCGTGCGACAAGGCTCGCGGCGAGGACGACATTCGCGATGCCGTTCGCGGTGGCATGTCGGCGACCGCAGCCTGCAAACACTACGGGTTGTTGTAATCGCGATGATGTTGTTCGACGCCCATCTCGATTTGGCACTCAACGCCGTTGATATGAACCGCGACCTGCGCCAATCGGTCGATGACTTGCGAGTCCAAGAGCGGTCCGCCGGGATGCAGGACGTTTGGGGCCGCTGTCAAAATGTGCTCAGCTTTCCCGAGTTGCGTGATGCGGGCGTCGGGGTTTGTTTGACAACGCTGCTGGCGCGACTGGAACCCAACGTCGCGCATGAGTTTGGTCATACAACGCCCGAAACGTGTTATGCCTACGCCCATGCCCACTTGGCCTACTACCGCGCGATGCAGCGCGGCGGTTGGCTGCGAATGTTGAAGACCAGGTCGGACTTGAGCCGTCATGTCGAAGCCTTTCAAGCCAATCCGAAGACCGAGCCGCTTGGTTTCATTTTGACGATGGAAGGTGCCGATCCACTGCTTGCACCGGAGACGGTCGAGGAGTTTTACGATCACGGTCTGCGCGCGATTGGTCTGACCCACTACGGCGGCAATCGTTACGGCGGAGGCACGCGCAGCGAAAACGGTCTGGCGCTGGAAGCCGTCGAGTTGTTGGCTCATATCGAGCGCCTCGGAATGACGGTTGATATGACTCATTTGTCCGACAAATCGTTTTGGCAAGTGGCCGATCACTTCGGCGGACGCGTACATGCCAGTCACCAGAATTCGCGCCGCATCAGCGATTGGGTCCGCCAATTCAGCGACGAGCAATACAAGTTTGTGATCGAGCGCGACGGTGTGGTCGGGATCGCCTTTGACGTCATCATGTTGGAACACGGATTCACGTACCGAAAATCGCAACCGACGGCCACGATCGATGCGGCCGTCGAGAACATTGACATCGTTTGCCAATTGGCGGGCAATGTAAATCACGTTGGCATCGGAACCGACTTGGACGGTGGGTTTGGTGCCGAGCAAACTCCCGCCGACTTGAATCGCTACACCGATTTGCCGCCGCAGTTGATCGAGCGATTGGACAAGAAAGGATACTCCGATGACGACATCACCAAAATCATGCACGGCAATTGGCTGCGGTTTTTTGGTGAGGTCTTACCGGAATGAGCCGCAGTGCGCTAGCACGCGGTTTAGGTTGCGGGAATCGCACGCCATCGCGAGGCGGCTGATCAATTCAATCCTAATTCCGATCTGTGACGAAGCACGGGAACACCTTGCCAACGGCTGGCGCTACTCGGCGGTGGCCTTGGGGGTCCGTTTGCCCTGCGGGCCGGGTTTGCGACCGCGCGGCTTGCCCGTTTCTTCAGGGGCAAAGCGAACATCCAGCGGTTGTAGCATCTTGGTGATGCACAGCTTGTTGATGCTCAGGCCGCACTCCTTCGATTCGAGCTTCATCGCTTCGTGCATGCTGGCGGGCAATCGCACTGTGATCATCCGCTGGGCTTCGATCGTGTCGCCCTTGCCGGTGTCGTGGCTGCGCAGCGCCGCGAGCATCGTATTGACCTCGCCAAATTCGGCCGACTGTTCCCAGGTGCGCAATTCTGCGATGGTCCGGTAGAGCTTGCGGACGATGCCATCGACGCCAAGAATCTCGCGGTAGAAAACCACCCAATTATCGGTCTGGGGAAACGCTTCGATCGCCAATCGTTTGATTTCGCCGGCGCGCTGCGGCAGCGGCAGCGAGTCGTCGGCGGCGGAGAGTTTGAGGTGCGTCGCAACTCGCGTTTGGCCAGCGGCGGTCGGCAGTGACGGCTCACCCGTGGCGGCTTGCTGAGGGCCTGCGTGGTCTGCCGCGGCGGTTTGGCCGGTGACAGTCCCGTGGCCAATTTCACGCGTCTGTTCCGCCAAAGGGTGGGTGACGTGCGCGTGACGCTCAAAGCGGCTTTCGTGCGATTGGTTGTGTTCGCCCGAGAGCGAATGGGCGGACGGCGGATTGCGAACTATCGGGTTACTTGCGGTCGCGCGATGGTTATTGAAGGGGATTGAGGTGGAGTGTGTTGACAGGTCGTCAGTTGTTTCGTGCTGCGAAGCCATCGCGGCGATCCTTCGGTTAGGGGCGATTCGGTTCAGTGGACCCAGCGATCCGGCGGTATCTCCGGGTCGAGGTGGCCCATGCTGGCAGGCCGTCAAACGAATCGCCGAAAGTCTTGCTAGCAACACGACTTACGAACGCGCAAAACATACTGCACAACAATCAGGCAAGGCCGCCCGCGCCAGGGCAGTCGACGACCTGCATAAAAATTAAGCAGGCCCCGTTTGTGCAAAACCCAAGTGTCCATCTGGGGCAATGCAAGTTTGCTGTCGCAGAATCTGGAAAGTTTTTGAGCTCGATTGAAAAACGCAATGAATTCGAGTCGGACCGCGCACCGCAGTTCGGATGTCAGATTGCGATCGGCACGACTGCGGTTCGGTGACGCGATCAATAACGATGAAGCGACGGGCGCTCCGTTTGGTCGAGATAGAATGTCCCGAGCGAATTTCCAAAGGAGGGGTCGGTGTGAACGCCCTTTGATACGATGCAAAAGTCAACTGCCAAACTTGCTGGGAAGATCACCAAACGCTATCTTCCGCGACATGAAACTTGCAAAATTTATGGCTGCCGGCGCGCCCTGCGTCGGAATCGTGAACGACACCGTCATCAATGCCCTGGACCTTCGCGCCGGTGGTTTTGCATCCTTAGGCGAACTGCTTGCCGCCGATGATCCCGCCAGCGTGGCGGACTCGTTGCCAAGGGGCGAAGCGATCGCGCTAGCCAACGTGGCGCTGTTGCCGCCGATCGACAAGCAAGAAGTGTGGGCCGCCGGTGTGACGTACAAGCGCAGCCAAACCGCGCGGATGGAGGAGTCGGAGGCGGCGGCGTCTTGCTACGACCGCGTTTACACCGCCGACCGACCCGAGTTGTTCTTCAAGGCGACGCCCAGCCGCGTGCGCGGCCACAACCAACCGCTGCGAATCCGCGGCGACGCGACCTGGAACGTGCCCGAGCCCGAGGTCACGCTGGTGCTCAGCCCGACGCTGAAGATTCTCGGTTTGACGATTGGCAATGACATGAGTTCGCGAGACATCGAGGGCGACAATCCGTTGTATCTGCCCCAGGCAAAATGTTACGACGCTTGCGCCGCTTTGGGGCCGTGGATTGTGTTGATGGACGAGTTGCCGCCGGTCGAAAAAATCGGCATCGACTTGAAGATCGAGCGTGACAGCAAGGTGGTGTTCGAGGGCCATAGCAGCGCCGCGGAGATGGCCCGCAAGTTCGAGGATTTGGTCGCTTGGTTAGGCCGCGACAACGTGTTCCCCGACGGTGCGTTTTTGATGACCGGCACCGGCATCATTCCCGGCTCGGATTTCACGCTTCAGCCCGCTGACGTAGTCCACATCACGATCGACGGCGTCGGCACGCTGAGCAACCCGATCATCCGCCGTGCCCAAGGATAGGAGCCGCGCGACAATAAGTTGCCGGATTCAATTTTAGCGGCAGGGCGCAAGCCCTCCGGATTCGCGGCACCGGACGGCTTGCGCCGTTCCGCTAAAACGGCAACTTATTGTCGAGCTGCTCCTTAGCGTCAATTGTAGAACGATGGTGGGACAATCGCCCTACAATCGGTTTTTGACGACTGTTACAATCCAGCAATGCCAGCCTCTGAAATTCCCAATCCGCACGATCGATTCTTCAAGCAGTCGTTTTCGCAGGTTTCTCTGGTCCGTGAATTTTTACAAACGTTT
>JBGSVE010000002.1:0-25162 GCA_041753075.1 Pirellulaceae bacterium | reverse complement strand
TTGGCCGACCCGATGCTCAACAACAACTTCTTCCCCATTGCTTCCAACGCCCAGCAGACAGCCAGCGGACGGATGCAAAATTCAATCTCGTTGTCACAACAGGTTCCTTGGCCCGAAAAGTTAAAGGCCAAAGCAGCGATCTCTTGCCGCGAGGTCTCGATCGCACAAGCCGAAGTCGCATCGGTTCAGCGTGAAGTCACCGAGATGGTGCAGTTGGCGTACTACGAGCTTTGGTTCGCTGACCAAGGTCTCCGCATATTGGATGAGAATCAAAAGTTGGTCGCGGATTTGATTCGAGCATCCGAAGCTCGGTACCGCTCTGGCGGATCGCAGCAAGACGTCGTCAACGCCGAAATCCAACGCGAGCGTCTTACCCAGCAACAATTAGAACTGCTCAGCCAACGCGCCGCCGCGCAAGCTGAACTCGCTGCACTATTGCAACAACCTCAAAACCTCGTCGTGACCGTTGATCCAGAGCTATCGCTCGCTCAATTGCCAGCTCGCTTGGATGAACTCGTTGCCTTAGCTGAACAGTGCAACCCCGAACTGCGTGGACTTGGCTTCCAGATTCAACGCGACATTCAAAAGCAGCGTTTGGCGAAGCTGCAACGCTACTCCGATTTGCAGTTCAGCGGTGGCTACGACTTCATGACCACCGGAGCCGCGATCAGCCCAGTTGCTGACGGAGTCGACAACATCAGCTTTGGCGTCGGTTTTACATTGCCGATCTACCGCAACAAAATCAACGCCGGCATCAGTGAATCTGCAGCCGAGATTGCCAACTCGGCACGACTTCGTGAAGCCGAGCAACTGTCCATTGCCGGTCGTCTTCGCCGCTTGCTGAGCGAGATCGACGCCTTGAACCAGCAACGAACGCTCTACACCGAACGCATCGTCCCTCGCGCCGAACAAGCACTCGAAATCGCGTTGTCGGAATACACCGTCGGCAAAACAACCTTCGTGCAGCTCACCGACAACTACACCGAACTGCTGATGTATCGATTGCAGGTCGCGAGACTCGAATCAACCCTCGCCGCCCGTTTGGCGCAACTCCAACGCACCGTCGGCTGCCCGACGGAGTCTGTCTATTAGTGCGCGGCACTCTCAGACAGTTCTACATGCTCAACCGAACTGTTCTGGTTCAGCGTAAGTAGCGTGATCGATGCTTGAGTTTAGCTTAGTGATGGATGGACGAAAGGCTGTCTGTTTATCCCTTGGGGGCCAGCCCCCAAACCCCCGGGATTTATTGGTCCATCAGACTTTGTCGTGGATTTGCCTAGGAACCCGGATTTTGGAGGCATGGCTCCCGTGTCCAAACGTCGTCGCGATGGAAGATTCGAGAAAGTCGCCGGCGGGTATCCCGCCGGCGACCGACGAGCACCTTTGTCGCACGGTCGACCGGGCTATTGCTTCCAAAGTTGCGTCCCCGCAGAGCTTCAGTCCGCTTCACCCGGCACGTCAATTGAACGGCACAGGATCGTCTTTCAGTCACTTTGGACACGGGAGCCATCATTGCCGGTTGGGCACGCGTTTCTTAACGGTGCTACCGAAGTTCCCGGCGGCCGGTTTGCCTTCGGATGCAACATCATATTTCGCCAATTCAAACCTCGGATTGGCAGCGGGAACGACGGCATCGGCCAAATACGCCTTAATCAATCCATCTAATTCCATGACCAAATCAGGGTACATGGCGACTAAGTCGTTTTGCTCGCCGATATCATCTCGCAGGTTGAATAGCTTCCATCGATCGCCACCGCTGTCGCCGCAGGCAAACAACCGCACGAGCTTCCAGTCTCCGCGATGCACGGAAACTGAGGGCGGCATCCAATCGGCTACCGGTGGGTTATGGGGGAAATAGGTGAAGATTGCGTCTCGCGCCAGCGGCTCACCTTTGAGCACCGGGACGATGCTGAGGCCGTCGAATTGCTGGCCGGCTGTGGGCTCAATCGACAACATATCAAGAATCGTTGGGTAAATATCACAGGTGTCGGTGAGTACGTCGCTGCGAGTATCCGCTTTGACGACTCCCGGCCAACAGATCACTTGCGGTACGCGAGTGCCACCTTCGTACATCGTTGCCTTGCCGCCGCGCAGCGGTGCGTTGCTGGTCGGCGAGGTTTCTTCAACGATGTTGTACATATTGCCGCCATTGTCGGACGAGAAAATGACGATTGTGTGGTCGGTGATTTGCAATCGATCGAGTGTATCAAGCAATGTTCCAACAGCGTCATCCATGCTTTCGACCATTGCCGCGTAGGTGGCACAATGTTGTGGATCGGTAATATCAACCAGACCAAGATACTTGTCGATCAAAGTCTGCTTGGCGTCGAACGGGGCGTGGACGCTGAACATCCAATAGTTCAAAAAGAACGGCTCGTTTCGATTTGCTTCGATGAACGCGACCGCTTCATCAGCCATCCGGTCTTCGATGTGTTCGCCGGGAGTTTGCGGATCAAAGTCCAGGAACTTCCAGGGCGCAACGTAGCTGCCCGCCGGCCCGGGACCTGGATAATGTGGCAAATCGACATCAAAGCTATGCTCCAGCGCCGAGTAGGGCACAGGCCCGAGATGCCATTTGCCAAAGTGCCCTGTCGCATATCCGGCGGCCTTGAGCGACTTCGGCAACGTCGGGTACGTCGTGGCGAGTCGCGTGACTGAACTCGGCAAGATCGAAGGCTTTGTCGGTGGCCCACCATCGCCCACGGTTGCCTTGAGAATGACTTCCGGGGAATGACAATTCGGTGCGGTGATCCCATGTCGCGCCGGACTCAGACCGGTCAACAAGCTGGCGCGTGTGGGTGAGCATAGCGGGCTGGCCGAATGCGCGCGAGTGAACGTCATGCCGCGTTTGGCCAGTCGTTCGATGTTGGGGGTTTGGTACAGCTTGGTCGTGCCGAACAGCGTTGTGTCGCTCCAACCTAAGTCATCGGCCAGGATCACGACGACATTGGGTTTGGTGGTTTCAGCAAACGAGATCGTGGCGGTGCCGATGAATGCCAATGCCAAGATCCAATAGCGATATTTCATTTTACTGCCAGTCACAACGTTTTACCTTGCTTTGACGAAATCGGGTTGAGCTGTCTATTGGAGCCAACGTGCGGACAAAAATGAAGAACCATTTAATTTGTTGAGTATAAGCGGGTTTTTGGCGGATTGATTGCTCCCCAATTTTGATTCCGCCAAATCAGACCAACGAATTAAAAACGACACGTTCTCGGCACCTGAATAAACACTGACAGTTCGGTTGCACTTGGCAACCTGCGTTTTGATTGAAATCTTCACGCGAGGTAATTGAAAATGCCTATTCATGATTGGACGCGAGTAATCGCGGGGACATTTCATGATTTTCAACATGAGTGGTTAACGGCGATCAAGCGTTCCCTCAATGCTGGACTATTGCCGGGAGATTATTATGCGATGGCTGAGCAGATTGCTGGTGGCTTAGGACCCGATGTATTGACTCTCGGCAATAAAAACTGGCGATTGGATGAATTGGAGGGTGAGGATTGGGGTATACAAGACATCGGTGGGTTGGCAACGGCGATCCCCAAAGCGAGGTTTACGGCGAAAGTTGAAGTCGAACTTTATGCACTCAAGCAAAACCGCATTGCGATTCGATATCGCAGTGGTGATGAAGTCGTGGCAATCATCGAGATAATTTCACCGGGCAATAAATCAAGCCGCCATGCACTGGATACATTTGTAAAGAAGTCGCGAGAGCTACTCGAGGCGGGCGTCCACGTGCTCATCATCGACTTGTTTCCACCCAGTCGCCGCGATCCCCAAGGCATTCATGGTGAAATTTGGGGTGATACTGACGAAACCGATCCGCCGTTCGAACTGCCTGCTGACGAGCCGCAGACGTTGGTTGCTTATACCGGTGGCTTGGAACGCCTAGCATTTATCGAACCGGTGGCCGTTGCTGCAAAATTACCCGACATGCCGCTCTTTCTGCGACCACCAGGCCACGTTCTCGTGCCGCTGGAAGCATCCTATCAGACGGCCTTCGAGGGCGTTCCCCAGCGGTGGCGACGTGAACTTGTTTAGGCGACCTTCCCTGCTTTGCAGCCGGCATCTGGTTCGATGTAGACTGAATCGATGCAGCCGCCTTCGACTTTTAACCACTCATCGTTTCTAACGTCACCGTCGTTGGTCCAGCGGGTTCGTGCCAACGAGGCGACGGCATGGCAACGGCTGGTTGATCTCTATGGGCCGCTGGTGTTTGCTTGGGCGGTTCGTGGCGGCTTGACGCATGAAGATGCCGCCGACGTGATGCAAGAAGTGTTTGCCTCGGTCGCAAAAGCCATTGGTCGATTTGATCCCACCGCAGAAGGCCGATTTCGAGGCTGGTTGTGGACGATCACGCGCAATAAAGTCCGCGACCATTATCGCCATCGGTCGCCGTTCGCGGCGCGCGGTGGCGATACGGCGATGGGCCTGCTATCGCAACTGCCGGAGACCTGGGATGACGATGGCTCCGATGCCGCCCGCGACGACGTTCGCGCCCTCTATCACCGCGCCATGGAATTGATTCGTGGTGACTTTGAACCGCAAACTTGGCAAGCGTTTTGGCTGGCGGTCGTCGAAGAAAAACCAACGGCTGAGATCACGCAGGCGTTAGGACTTTCCGCTAACGGCGTTCGTCAAGCCAAGTCGCGGGTCTTGCGGCGATTGAAATTGGAGCTTTCCGACACGCGGTGAATTTGGATTTGTTCGCGATATCGATTTTTCTGTCGCGCAGTCGCGTGATGATAGGGTATACCCCTGCACCTTAGCGACATGCGGAAAATAAGTGTCTGGCCCCAACATGACCACCGATTGCTTCTCACCCGAGGAACTGCGCGGATTCTTACTCGGCGATTTGGCTGATCCCCAGTCGCAAAGGGTGCTCTCGCACCTCGAAACGTGCGCCCGCTGCGAGGCGACCGTTGCTGCCCTGGATCGTGATTCCGATACGCTGGTCGAAGGTCTGCGAAAGCCGGTTACACAACCTGAACCGGTGTCGGCGTATCGGCTGGCTGCGAAGCGGGCGGTGACTTGTTGGGCCGAAACAACGGGTGAGTTGCATTCGATGACGCTGCCAAAGCTACGCGACTATGAATTGATTGAACCGCTTGCCCAAGGTGGTATGGGGTTGGTTTATCGTGGTCGTCATACAAGATTGAATCGGCAAGTGGCCGTCAAGGTGTTGCCCAATCGATTGCTCGCGGATACTGGAATGGTCGCGCGGTTCGAACGCGAAATGCAAGCCGTCGGTTCGCTTCGCCATCCCGCAATCGTCCAGGCAACCGATGGCGGTGAAGTGGACGGGATTCACTTCCTTGTGATGGAGCTTGTCGACGGCGTCGATGGCTCGGCGTTGATCCAGCTTTGCGGGCCACTGCCGATTGCCGATGCTTGTGAGATCGCTCGCCAAACCGCGACGGGAATGGCTTACGCGCATGAACACGGCATCATTCACCGCGACCTCAAGCCGTCTAACCTGATGATCACGCCCGGCGGCGAAGTCAAAGTCCTCGACCTCGGTTTGGCGCGAATCGTCGGCGAACAATGGGTTGCCGACGAGTTAACGACGGTGGGTCAATTGATGGGCACGCTCGACTACATGGCGCCCGAGCAACTAGAAAACTCGCATCATGTTGACGAGCGCAGCGACATTTTCGCTCTGGGCGCAACCCTTTACAAAATGCTGACCAGCCAATCGCCGCGCGCCACCGCGCACCGGGAACCGCTGATCACAAAGCTTCGTCGCATCGCCTCGGAGTCATCGCCGCCGATCGCAAGTCTTCGAGCCGATTTAACGGTCGAACTGAGCGAATTGATTGACCGGATGTTGTCTCCGGCCGCCGCAGATCGACCGCCGACGATGCAGCAAATCGCGGAGTCGATGGCAAGCTTTACCGCCAACCACAAGCTTGCCGCCCGCGTCAAAGAAGCGACCAAAATTCGGCAACAACAGAAACTTCAACGTCAAGCATCGCCAATCGAACCGCTGCACCACCCGTTAACCGGCAACACCGCAGTCGCGCAGGCCGAACGCCCGCCACGGAACCGCAATCGTTGGCCGGCGCTGATCGCCGCCGGTGCGTTGCTGCTCGCTTTGGCGATGGGCGTCGTATTCACGATCGAAATGGCATCGGGCCAATTGGTCATTGAAACCTCGTCGCCGGATGTTGAAGTTCGCATTCTCAAAGCCGGTCAGCCGTATCGCCAATTAACCGTTAATCAGACGGCCAAATCGCTGAAACTATGGGCGGGTGATTATGCGATCGAAATTGTCAGCGACGCCGATGGGCTGCAGGTCGAGAACGGCAGTTTTACGTTGAAACGCGGCGAGACTTGGTTGGCCAAGATCACGCAACGTGCCAACAATGCAGTCGCGTCACAGTCTCAACCTCAACCGAATACGCCAACCTATGAAGGCAAATCACTCGACCAGTGGATCAGTTTGCTGGTTCAAGAACGCAGCCCAAAACAGTTTTACGAAGGTACGCGGGCGCTAACCATACTCGCCAGCGGCCACCGCGAACGCGAAGCGATCGACGCGGTGTTGGTCGCCATGCGGTATCAGGATCCAAATGCCTCGTTCAAAAGTGACAGTGGCGAAACGATGCGGCTGTCCAGTAATGCCTATTCGTTCTTCCGGAGGCGCGATCATCAACTCGTCGTCGCAGCCATTGCCAACGAACTGGACCCATTCGACGAAGCGAATGGGAAGTTCGTGCTGTCATACTTGACATCGGCGTCGTACCTCAATGACCAGGTATCGGAAAAACTCATCAAGGTACTTCAGCGACTAACGCGCGACGCGTCACCCGAGATCCGCTCGAACGCACTGGATGCTTTTTACTATGTCGTTCGCGGCGACGTTGCCGCGAAACAGATTAGTGCAGCGCTGACTGATACGGTCCCCACGGTACAGTTCTCGGCCGCTCGCAAGTTGGTCTCCATGAAGACGAATGTCGAAGAAGTCGTCGCATCGCTTCGGCGTCTGGTTCAATCAGGAACTATGGAGCATCGCGCCGAAGCAGCCTGGTTGCTCGGGTGACATCGGTCCCAGCGCCCAAGCGGTCATGCCGGAGTTGATCGCCATCACTGAGACCACGGATGACGAAATCTGCCATGCTGGCGTCGAGCACAGTTTCAGGGCGGCCTGTTGGATTATGTGAGCGTCCAAGACGCTGCCATTCGTGCGCTTGCCGAAATAGGGGACAAGGGCGTGCTGTCGTTACTCATCAAGCGGTGGCGCGAACGTGAATTCGCGATTCCCAAAGCAGTCACCGTTGCGCCCTGGCAGAACAAGCAACGGCGCAGTGCCAGCTCCGCAACCTGGGTCGCCGATGCGATCGAGCGACTGAGCGGAATGCGGCCCGTGAGGGTTGCTGCAACAGCCGATCAATTTAATTTAGAAATTGGCGGACTGTCCTTGACAGAAGTCTATGCGATTGCACTATGCAACGAGCACACAAGTGTGGTCGTAGACCTTCCCGAGGCGGCAAGAAAACTGTTGACCGTTTCCGAACCACGGCAAATCGAAAGTCTGCATTCGCTTGTCAGTGTGGTAAAGCGAGTTCCCAATGCGCAGCAATTGGAGGTCGAAATTGAGTTGATTGAATTGCTGGCTGAGCAAGGCCACGCTGAAGAGGTCTTAAAGTCACTTTTTGTTCGTATTTCCCGTACTGGGGCTGCTTGGAAAATCGAAACCACGGACGCTGCGAGTGCCGCGGTCCGTGCGTACCAGACTACGGCGATCAGTATTTGGAACACGCTCGAACCAACGCAAAAAACGGCAATGGCAGTGCCACTTTTGTTCTGGTTGGTTAGCACGCCTGAGGTCAAGGACAGGCTCGACTGGTCGCCGATGAAGAGGTGGCTCAGCGAAAGTGAAAATCGGAGTAACCTGCATTTGATAATGAATCGGAATCGCGTAGTTGGAACTCAAGCTATCGTGGCATTGATCCGAGCGAATTTAGAAGATGATGAGATGCTGTTAATCTTGAAAACGCAATTCGAAGACGAATTGTTTTCACCGCAATCGTCTTCATTGACTCCGCGCCAGCTTCTTGCGTATCTGGTCGCGTTATTAAGCGGCAGGCCTGATCTGAATGATATGATTTTGCAGATGATCGAAAATCAGCTGCTGGACAAAACCCGACCAATTGAAGAGGAAGGCAGCGACAAGAAAGAAATATCGGCTCGAGCCGAATTGCTCTCTGTTCTGTATTCGGTCCCGCCAACGCTGCGCGAGAATTACGGTCCACTGTTGACGCGGCTTGCTGAATCAGGCACCCACGGCGAGGCCGAAGCCGCAACATCTGTTTTTCGCTTTTGGGATGAGGTTCAGCCGGATCGTTAGAACAACGGAACCAGCGCACTACGTCGGGTTTTGGCAGGTGCTGCTTGACCACGAGATAGCCTCTTACTATCTTGAGCAGCACTAAGACGCCGGAAATGTTTTTTAACGTTTCGGCCAACGCGATTTGGTTGGCCAGTCGTCAACCGCTTCTTTGTTCGGTCCGTAATGGCGAATAGGATTGCGCATGATTCTGTGGAATCGAGCTAGTTTCAAATACCCAGTGCTGGCATGTTTTCCTTTGCTATTGGGATGTAAGGGCGAGTTAAAACCACCGGTGGTCGAGGCAATGAGCGTCCGCGCGAAGGTCGTTAACCTCGTCTCGATGCCTCGCACTGAATCGCTAACGGGCCAGTTCGAAGCAACCGTGCAGAGCGATATGTCGTTCCAAATCGGCGGACGAATCGAGACTCGAATTGCCGAAGTCGGTGATCGAGTTGCCGTCGGCGAACTACTCGCTCAGCTTGATTCTTTGCAGCAGATTGCCGCCCTCAACGCCGCGCAGGCTGCTCTTAAGGCGGCTCAGGCCACACTTGACGAACGCAACTCAAATCTCGCTCGCTTGGAACCACTGCTTCCGCAGCAAGCAGTCTCCAAACAAGAATATGATGACTCAAAAGCCGCTGTGTTAGTGGCTAAGGGAAACGTCAATATAAGCGAGGCATATGTTGCCACGGCCGAGTCCCAGCTTTCTTATACATTGCTTAAAGCGACAGTTCCCGGTGTAGTCATTTCGCGTTATGGTGAAGTTGGCAAAGTGGTCACGCCGGGCGAAGCGGTGTTTACGATTGCCGCCGATGGTGGTCGCCAAGCCGTCTTTGAAGTTTTCCCGCATGACTTTTCCGACAGGCCGGCTACCGATGATATCGATCTGTCGCTGCAATCGGATCCCAGCGTTACGGCGGCTGGGGTCATTCGGGAAATTTCTCCTGCCATCGACGAGCAGGATGGAACCATCCGCGTGAAAGTCGAGGCGGTGAATCCGCCGCCGCAAATGACACTTGGTGCAACGGTGGTTGGCGTGGCGCACTTTGCACCGGTCGAAGTTATATCGCTTCCCTGGACTTCGCTTGCCCGCCAAGGCGATCAAGCTTCGGTATGGGTGGTCGATCCGAGCACGAGTACGGTTTCGGAAAAAGGAGTGGTCGTCGATAGTTACGTATCTGGTTTCATCTTGGTCGCCTCGGGTCTCGAAACAGGCCAAATCGTCGTCACGGCGGGCGCTGAGATGATCCGCCCTGGGCAAAAAGTATCAGCAGTGATTGAAGAACCTGTCTCCGAGAGCAAACCATGATGTTGCCAGCTTTCCCAAGAGATGGTGATGCAACCGTCAGGGCGTTTGCAAAAACTCACTATGTTTTTATGCTGACAGTATTACCGGTACTTGGAGCTGCGATCGGGTGCCATCAATCAAAAGAATCGGTTCTTGAAAAGCGTGAACCTATCCGTCCGGTTTTGTCGATAGTCGCCGCTGATAATCGAGGGCCATCAAGCGGTTATGGCGGCAAGGTGGAAGCTCGCTACAGCACAAAGTTAGGCTTCAGACTACTGGGCCGAATCGTGACGCGCCAAGCACGCCTTGGTGACGCAGTTCGCAAGGGTCAGGTATTAGGAACGATTGACAATATCGACCTCGTCGTGGCCCTTGAGTCAGCGGAGGCTTCGCTGGGAATTGCTAAAGCCGAGAGCGATAATGCAGCCGTTACATTTACCCGCCAAAAGTCTTTGCTCGACAAAAATGCGACTTCGCAGGCAGAATACGACATTGCTGAGCAATCGATGGAGTCTGCCCAATCCGCAGTTGTCGGGGCGCAGTCTGTCGTTGATCGGGCTCGTGAAAACTTGGGATACACAAGCCTCAAGTCCGATTTAGACGGAGTTGTCACTGGCGTTTACGCCGAGGTTGGTGAGACCGTCGCCGCAGGCCAAGTCGTGTTTACGATCGATGATCCAAGTCAACGAGAGGTGGTAATTGACGTTGCCGAAGAAATGCTCGCGTCGATCGAAGTCGGAAGCGAGTTTCGCGTAACCGTGCCGCCATCAGAACATCAATGCACCGGTAAGGTTCGCGAAATCGCTCCCCAGGCTGATGTTGCAACTCGCACACGGCGGCTCAAAATTTCCTTGGAAAATGCATCTGAGGGATTTCGATTGGGATCAACCGTCAAAGTATTTCCAATGTTTTCAATAGCAGAAACCCTTAGTCTTCCCAGCACTGCAATTCTTGATCGTGATGGCAGCACACACGTCTGGATCGTCGACGTGCCAAACAAAAAAGTGCAATTGGTCGAGGTCAAAATATCGGATCGAAATGAGACCAATGTAGTTGTTTCCAGCGGTATTAGTGCCGGTGATCGGGTTGTAATCGCAGGCGTCCATAGCTTGACCGATGGTCAATCAATCTGGATTCAAGCAGGAGCCGGCTTGTGAGCAGTTTTAATCTTTCGGATTGGTCGTTGAAGCATCGATCATTGATTTGGTACTTCATGATTGTGTCGTCGGTAATGGGCCTGTTTTCCTATTTCAACCTGGGAAGAGAGGAAGACCCAGACTTCACCATTAAAACAATGATCATTTACGTTGCGTGGCCGGGCGCGACGGTCGAAACAATGATCAACGAAGTGACCAACCGAATTGAAAAGAAGGTCGAAGAACTGCCTACGCTCGACTATACAAAAAGTTTAAATCAACCTGGCAGCGCGATCATCTATGTCAACCTGAAAGACACAGCCAAAGGCGAGGTGGTTACTAATTCGTGGCGACGAGTTCGTGAGATTGTCGGCGACATTCAAGCTGAACTTCCCCGCGGTGTCATCGGCCCTTTTTTTAACGATGACTTTGGCGATGTGTATGGCAATATTTTTGCATTTACCGCCGACGGACTCACACAGCGGCAGCTTCGTGATTATGTCGAAGACGCCAGGGCCAAGATAATGCTGGTGCCCAACGTTGGCAAAGTCGTGCTCGTTGGTGCCCAGGATGAGAAAGTCTATCTGGAAGTTTCCACGCAAAAAATTGCCGCGTTAGGCCTTACGAACAAGGATGTGACCGATGCAATTGCGTCTCAAAACGCGGTCACTCCATCAGGCGTTGTGGAAACCGGTGGAGAGCGAATTAGCATCCGCGTCAGCGGCGAGTTCGAGTCCGAGCAGGACTTGCGTGAGTTGAATTTGCGGGTCAACGACCGTTTCTTCCGACTGCAGGATGTCGCCGATATCCGTCGCGAGTATGTCAATCCACCAACTTCGCTCTTTCGCTTCAAGGGCGAACCAGCAATCGCGCTGAATATCGGTATGAGACCGGGAGCGAACTTGCTGGAATTCGGCGCGGCTCTCCAAGAACAGTTAAGCTTGATCGAGGCAAAACTACCGATTGGCGTCGGCGTTCATCTTGTTTCGGATCAACCCAAAATAGTTGAAGAGGCGGTTGGTGGGTTTACTCAAGCATTGTTTGAAGCCGTCGTAATCGTGCTTATTGTCAGTTTCCTGAGTCTTGGCTTTCGATCTGGATTAGTGGTCGCGATTACGATTCCACTAGTGCTCGCGATTACGTTTGTGGCGATGGAGGTATTGGGCATATCGCTGCAGCGTATCTCGCTGGGTGCTTTGATCATCGCACTTGGATTGCTTGTTGACGATGCCATGATCGCGGTGGAAATGATGGTTGCTCGCTTGGAGGTTGGTGACAGCCTGGAAAAAGCGGCAACTTACGTCTACACATCGACTGCATTTCCCATGCTGACCGGAACCCTCGTGACCGTTGCGAGCTTTTTGCCCGTGGGAATGAATGGAAGCTCGGCCGGCGAGTTTACCTATACACTTTTTGTGGTCATTGCAATTTCATTACTCGTCTCTTGGGTAGTCGCCGTTCTATTCGCACCATTGCTTGGCGTCACGCTGTTGCCTAAGACAATGCAACATGATTCTTCGCATCCTAAAAAAGGAGCGTTTGCAAAGGTTTTTGAGTGGTCACTTCTGCTTGCGATGCGGTTCCGCTGGATCACGATCTTGATCACCGTCGCTTTGTTTGCGGTTTCGATGTATGGCATGAAATTTGTACAGCAACAATTCTTTCCCAGTTCGGATCGAACGGAGTTGTTGGTCGATTTGACGCTTCGGCCCAATGCGTCGATCGCGAGTACCAAAGAACAGCTTGATCGTTTAGAGAAAAACATGATCGGCGACGAGGACATTGATCACTGGTCATCTTACGTTGGACAAGGTGCTTCGCGATTCTTACTTTCCTTTGATGTTCAACCCTCGACTCCCAACTACGGTCAAGTTGTGATCGTGTGCAAAAGCATCGAAGCACGAGGCCGAGTACGCGAAAAGCTAGAAAAGATCGTTGCGAAAGATTTCGTCGGAATCGATGCGTTTATCCACCTGCTTGATATTGGTCCGCCGGTTGGCCGTCCGGTTCAGTATCGTGTCAGTGGTCCTGAGATTGCGCAGGTGCGGTCCCTGGCGCAGAACCTCGCTGCCAAGGTCGGCAGCAATGGCTTCGTAAAAGGTCTGATCTACGATTGGAATGCGCCAGGCCGTGTGATCAAGGTCGATGTGTTGCAGGACAAAGCATCACAGTTGAACATTACGTCCGAGTCGATCGCTCAAACGCTAAATGGAATTGTCGGCGGCACAAACTTTACGCAGATTCGCGACAACATCTACCTAGTCGACGTCGTGGGCAGGGCGATCGATAGCGATCGTTCATCGATCGAGGCATTGCAAAATCTGCAGATTCAAAACAGCGAAGGCAAGTCGTTTCCGTTGGCCGCGATCGCGAGCTTACGTTACGAGATCGAGCAACCAATCGTTTGGCGGCGCCATCGTTTGCCAACCATCACGATCAAAGCGAGCATTGACGAAGCGGTCCAACCCGCGACGGTTGTCGCTCAATTAAAGAAAGATGTTGTCGCTTTCGAAACGGCACTGCCGCCGGGGTATATCGTCGAGACCGGCGGTGCGGTCGAGGAGAGTGGGAAAGGCCAAGGCCCAATCCTGGCCGTTATACCGTTGATGTTGTTCACCATCGCGACGATCTTGATGATTCAATTACAAAGTTTTAGTCGGTTGTTCATGGTTGTTGCAGTTGCTCCGCTGGGAATGATTGGGGTCGTTGCGGCGCTGCTGTCTTCGGGCGCTCCGCTTGGCTTCGTCGCAATTTTGGGAGTTCTCGCACTGATCGGAATTCTCATTCGCAATTCGGTAATCCTTGTCGTGCAGATTGAGACATTAAGAGATGAAGGCGTAGAACCCTGGACGGCCGTTGTCGAGGCGACGGAGCATCGAATGCGTCCGATTCTGTTGACCGCGGCCGCGGCAAGCTTGGCGTTGATCCCGATCTCGCGCGAGATTTTCTGGGGTCCGATGGCTTACGCGATGATGGGCGGAATCATTGTGGGGACAATCTTAACCCTACTTTTTCTACCCGCGCTCTACGTCGCCTGTTTCGGTATCAAAGCAGCTACTTCACCGGTCGGAAAAAGTATTACGGCATAGCCGCATTGGCCGATGTGGACCGTATGGGTTGGTTTCCATAACGAAAAAAGCGTACGCACCAATCGATGCATACGCTCCTTACAAAAGCCCTGGGCAGAGTAAAAAAAATGTGTCGTACAAAACGAAACATGCGACCGAGGCCAATGAGCCGTGCGAGTCGATGACTCGCCGCGATATAAGGTGGCCCCTGTCGACTGATAAGGCCGACGATTTGCTTACGCGTAAAAGCTCCTGACTGACCAAAAATTTAGTGGGTCGATCGACCCGTCTAATTGGGAGTATAGCGGTTTGTTATGCCACTTAAATAGCAATCAAGGCGAAACAGTCTAGCATTTCTGCAAATTTTCCGACTTTTTTGGCCGTGTCGGCTTACGAGGCATCTCTCGGCGAACAATTTTCGGCGTTCAAACAGTTGAGCGGATTTCTGGTTTACAATCCAGGCTCCTGGCCTGTGAATCCTCGTACTTAACAAACCAAGATGAACTTGACTTTAAAGTCGCTGCTGCCACTGGCTGTGCTTTTCACTCCTTGTTTTGGCGGTGACGGCCGACTATCGGGCGCATCTAGCCAGCCCAACGTGATCTTTATCCTGGTCGACGATCTGGGCTACGGCGACGTCGGTGTGTTCCACCAAAATCTGCGCGCCGCCGCTGGTGATCGAAGTCAACCTTGGCACTTGACGCCAGCGCTGGACCGTATGGCGGCCCAAGGGATGACGTTGCCGCATCATTATTGCCCGGCATCGGTTTGTGCCCCGTCGCGAGCTTCGTTATTGCTCGGCGTCCATCAAGGTCACGCCAACGTTCGCGACAATCAATTTGACAAGGCGCTCGAAGACAACCACACCATCGCCACAGTGCTGCGACAAGCCGGTTACAAAACAGCGGCCATCGGAAAGTACGGTCTGCAAGGCAACGCCAAAAAAGATCCGCCGAATTGGCCGGCGCATCCGAACCGTCGCGGCTTCGACGAATACTACGGATACATACGTCACGGTGATGGACACGAACATTATCCCAAAAACGGCATCACCAAAGGCCCCAAGGAAGTCTGGGAAAACGATCGCGAAGTTTCTGCGGGGCTAGACAATTGTTACACGACTGACCTGTTCACCGCGCGAGCAAAATGGTTTGTCGCCGAGCATGTCGCCAATCACGCCGCTGAACCGTTTTTCTTGTACCTAGCCTATGACACGCCACATGCGGTCTTGACGTTGCCGACCGGTCCCTATCCCAGCGGCAGCGGCACCCGCGGCGGTCTGCAGTGGCTTGGCAAAGCGGGTCACATGATCAACACCGCTAACGGCACCCCCGATTCGTTTTATCACCCCGACTACGCCGACGCGACCTGGGACGACGATGCGAATTCATTGACGCCCGAAGTCGCGTGGCCTGATGTGCAAAAGCGTTACGCGACATTGGTCCGCCGAATCGATGATTGCATCGCCGATCTTTATGCTCAGCTTAGCGACTTGCAGATTGACGACAACACGCTTGTCGTTTTCACCACCGACAACGGCCCGAGCTTGGAATCCTATTTGAAAGAAGATTACGCACCGACGTTCTTTGACAGCTTTGGACCACATGACGGAACCAAGCGAGACTTATGGGAAGGCGGAGTTCATGTCGGTGCGCTGGCGCGATGGCCGGCAAAGATCAAAGCTGGATCGACCGCCGGTGTTCACGCAACCGGGTTCTGGGATTGGTTGCCAACGTTTGCCGAGGCTGCGGGAGTCGCACCGCCGGCCCGTAGCGACGGCGTGTCGCTGCTACCGCTGTTGACCGGTAACGGCATGCAAACGCCATCACGGATCTACAGCGAATATGCCCAAAACGGTAAGACTCCGCCGTATGACGAATTCTTGTCGTCGCGACGCGGTCGCAAACGGAACCAAATGCAATTGATTCGTGAAGGCAACTTCGTCGGCGTTCGCTACGACGTGAACTCCCAGTCCGATGACTTCGAAATCTACGATGTGGTCGCCGATCCAGGCCAACGTCACGATTTGGCCGCGTCGATGCCCGAGTTAGGTCGGCAGATGAAGGCCCAAGTATTACGACTCCGCCGGCCCGATGGCGCAGCGCCGCGACCATATGATGACGAGCTGATCCCATCGCTGGCCGTCGCATCCGACACCGCGGGTTTGCAGTGGCAATATGCGTCGGGTGATTTTCTCTATGTACCGGCGACCCACGGATTGAATATCGACCACACCGGCGTTGTCCTGGAATTGGGCGATGCACTCGTCAAGCCTCAAGCCGAGGGCGTCGTCGTTTATCGCGGTTACTTGAATGTGCCAGCCGACGGCAAGTACACGTTTCATTGTCGCACCAAGACCAAGGCGATCATGCGATTGCACGAGGCGACGGTGATCGATGCCGACGCGGGATATGATTCGGGCAGCGACTTGTCCGCCAACGTTATGCTTGCTGCGGGCAAGCATCCGATTACGATTCATTCGTTATTCGAATCCGACGCAGCAGGTGGCCCAGGGATCTCGTGGAGCGCCGCCGGAGCTCCTGAACAACCCCTTGCAGCGGAGCAATTGACTCACTGATGCGCCCTGAGCTGCCCGACTACGGAGCGTTTTTGCGCTGGCCCGGTGACGGCTCGGCCTGGATTTATCCCGATGACCGAGCGATCGTGATGCGAATGATTCCGGGCGAGCGTGTGTTTCGGCGTCACCGCTTCGACGGCAATTATTACCACTACCAGTACGGCGAAACGCGATTTCGTTTGCAACCGTGTATGTGGTTGCCGATCCCCGGTGAAGGCGTTGATATCGGTGATTTGGTGGAAACAATCGGCTTTGCGCTTGAGCGAGAATTGTTCGTGGGCACGGTGCTTGAGGCGTTGTTTGTCGAAGGCGAGGGCCGCGTGCTGTATCGAATCGACAACGGCGGTGCGATCGAGGATCGTTTGTACTCGCGCGAAGAGTTTAAAGTCTTGACGAACAAGCTTTCACTGCGAGTTTCCGGGAATGAACATCCGACGCCGCTTTGGGTCACGCGTTACCAAGACGAATCGATCAGCGGTCCGCGGCTACCAATGGGTGACATAGAAACCGAAGTAGAAGCCGATGACGGCTCCGACCAGCAGGCAAATCGGAGCGACTAGTGCGATCGTGATTGCGACCGTCAATGACGCCGAGCGTCGCGGCAGGGCATCGTGATGGCCGAGCGGCACCGGTGGCGGACCTGCCAACGAACCGAATGATTGTTCGGAACGTTGCTCGTCTTGGCCGGCCAGGGGCATTTCTGTGGGCGGCGGATTCGGTTCGGCCGGCGGCGGTGCCGGTGTCCAGGGACTGCGAACGGCGCTGCCGGCCAGCGGCTGCAGACTGTCGTCACACCACGCCAAGAATCGATCCGCGACTTCAGCGGCGGAACCGATTCGCTTGCCAAGATCCTTTTCCATCATGTCAGCGATCAAATCGACGAACTCCTCGGCAAGCTCCGGTGCATACTTGCGCGGATGCCAAGGTGTTTCCTCCAAATGTCGCCGGCATTTGCTGCGCGCATCGCCGCCGGGATAGGGAACCTTGCCCGTGACGGTGTAGTAGCTTGTACAACCGAGCGCATAGATGTCGCTGGCCGGGCCAACGCTCAGCGGCGATTTGATTTGTTCCGGTGACAGATAATCGGCGGTCCCAACAATCTTGCCGGCGCGGGGATCTTCCATTGGACCGGTCATCCAAGCGGCCAACCCGACATCCGATACCTTGGCGTTGCCGTCGGGGCTAACCAGCACGTTGCCGGGTTTGACGTCGCGATGAACTAGGCCTTGCTCGTGGGCGTATTGCAACCCCAGCGCGGCTTGACGCAGGATCACGGCGGCTTGATTCATCGGCAACGGTCCGCGCGACCGCACCAACCGCCGCAGGTCGGTACCGGGCACATATTCGGTGACCAAGTAATGGACGTTGCCATCGTGGCCGGCGTCGTAGGCACGCACCAAATAAGGACAATCCAAACCAGCTTGCAAACGAATCTCGCGGCGAAAACTGTCGCGTGATTCCTGAGTTGATTTTTCCAGCGGCAGGACTTTGACCGCCGACTCGCGGCCCATCACCGTGTGAACCGCCTTGAAGACTTGGCCCATACCGCCTTGGCCAATCCAGTCGGTAATCAAGTACGGTCCGAGCGTTAGCTTGCCGCGACCTGCGCGCAATTGTTGACTTTGATACGCCGTGATATACCCCGCGGCGATAAAGAAATTGGCCAACTTCGCGGGATCGTTGCCGGTTGATTCGACCGCTTCGGCCCACTGCGCGTCGGCAACCAATCCGCTGCGAATCGCCGCGTCGCGAAAGATATCAATCTGCTCAACGTCAGACAATTCAATGCACCGGAGTCGAGAAAAAGGGAAGAGGCTAGGTTGCCAATTGAACACTCACACGCGCGATTTCATGTCCCGCTAGTGGAATCTCAATCTTGTCATCGGCGAACTCGACCGCTTTAATTTTTACGTCCGCAGCTTGGTCGCCAAGCGGCATCGCTTCGGGCTGGGCTTCGGGCTGAATCTCGGCAGTAACCACATTGCGACAAAATCGCAGCTTGGCTTTACGTGATTCGCCGCGTGTCGCCACGACGAGAAAACTGATTCGCAGCGGTTGGATCGACTCCGTTTTCAAATCGCAGACCAACACGTCGCTGGTCGCGCTGTGTACCAACCAACTCGACCTGGGCGTACTCGCCGCGATGTCACACTCGATCACCGCCGGCGGCACGGCCAGGGCGCGCAGCGCGACCAGCGGCGCGGGACAATCCAGTCCGATCGCGAATCGCATCGGTCCGCTCGTTTCGCCGCGGACCATCAGCAGCGAATCGAGATAACGATCGCCACGTTGTCGATGTGATGGACGGCCGTCATTGAACAACAATGTTTGACGGCTGAGTTCATCGATCAACAATCCTGCGGGTGAATCCAATCGTTTGCCGTCGGTGCGGTGCAATTTGTCACGCAGCGGCGCAAAAATCAGCGCCGCTTCGGTCGCCAGCGCGCTGCGCACGGCGAAGTACGATTTCCAGGGGTTCTCGCCAAGCATCAATGACTTGGCCGGATCGAGATCAATTTCGACCCACAGCCAACGCGATCCCCGGCCCAGCGAATAGCGCAGCGTGAAGTCGGCGATGACTTGCGCCGCAGCGTCGACCAGCACACCTTCGCCTTCGATCACACCGAGCGCTTCGTCGGACCGCGTAACACTCAGCGAGCGACCGATCATTTGCGATTCGCGTGCATCAACCGGCGCGCTGTCAGCGACATGGACCAACCGCATTGAATAACGATTGCCGCGTCCGCTGCCGCTGTACACGCCCATGATGCCGTTGGACTTGGGAGATAAATCAACTTGCATGAACTCGTTTTCAAGCGACGTGCCGCTGGCAATTTTCGTCTTGCGGCGGAAGAACGACTGTTTCGGCAGCGCCGCTGCGGTCGCGATACTGACAAAGCCAAACGCCGGGACATCGACGGTCACGTCGTACCGGCCATCGACACCTTGCGACGCACCATAAATCGATTCGGTAATGGCCGGCGGTGAGTCCATACGTAGTGCCGCGCGAATCGGTGCGGCGTGTGGATTGACGACGACGCAGCCGCGCGGCGTCGAAGCCGTGGATGGCGAAAACGAATCGCCACCGGCCAGTCTCGCGCAAAACGATTCAGCGGCGGCTTCGATCGACGGTGACGAGGCAACCAGGCTGGGCGGATTTTGGTCGATGGCGACAAGACCCAGCGGTGCTGTCGCTGCGGCTTGGGCGGTAAATATCGGATTGACCAAATTGGCCAGCGTGACAATCGCGGTGCTCGCTTCTTCATCGAGCAGCGAATGGTAAGTCGTACCGGCCCCGGTCAGCGGATCGGTTGCTCCGCCAGCGACC
Organism: Pirellulaceae bacterium; assembly: GCA_041753075.1. GTDB lineage: Bacteria > Planctomycetota > Planctomycetia > Pirellulales > Pirellulaceae > UBA6163. Next base: position 5,426 of record JBGSVE010000002.1, on the reverse strand, counting down.
GCCATCGTTAACCAGCTTGCACTGCCTTCGGTCCAGTGGCCGCGATGATGGTGATAGGGACGTTGGCCAGTGCGAAAGAAATCGTCAATTTTCCAGAACCGTCCGAGTGCCAAACCCCAAGACGCGGCGCGGCGCAAATCGCGATAGGCGTCGCTGACGTCATCGGGCCAATGCACGACCAGTGCCGTCGCGATCTCGCCGCTGTCGATCGCTTGGCCCAGTCGGACCGCCAGCGTCAGGAACGAATCGCTGCGTGATCCATCGATCGGCTTGGCGACCAACACGTCAATCGGCGACGATGTTGAATTCCACATCAGCTTGGATTCGCTCGCCCAACCTTCGCCCGAAGCAAAATCAATCGGAATCGCGCCGATGTAATTTTGCGCCGCGATTGCGGTGGCCAAGTCACCGGGTGTGGGACCGGCGGCTCGCGCGAAGACGTCACAGCGATGGCCCAGCGAAAGGTCGGTCGACTGCTTAGCCTTGGCGATGGCTTGTCGCGCCGACGAAGCGGTTTGGTGATGAATGGCAACGTTTGCGGCCAACCCGCCGCCGGCCACGCCAACCCGTTCATCGGTGATCCCTTGGCGCAGCGCCGCGGCACCGGCGCTGGTCGAGTTGGCAATGACGTTTGCCAGGTCGCAGTCGATTAAGAAATTCACTGGCACGTCAGGCGACTGGTGAGCCTGTTGCATCGTTCGCGAGAGCGAATCGCCAAGTGTCGAAGGGGCCAGCAGCGTCAGATCAACGAGGTGGGGGTCGTTGGAGAAGTAGTGATCGCGCTCTTGTGCCAGTGCGTCGAAGGCGTCGTGCAGCGCGGTGCTGGTTGTGGCAGCGTCACCGGCCAAGAAGGACTGTGCCGCCTCGACGACGCGGCCGTCGAAGTAGATCTCGTCAAGATTGCTGGTGTAGCGCAATCGACGAGTCATCAATTGGACCTGTAGCCAGGTGTAGCCCAACGCGTAAAAGTCGTCGACGCGGATTGATCGCGAGCCGTCGTGCAACTCGTCACGGGTTTGCTCGAGCGACCAACTTGGAAATGCCGCATTCAATTGGTCAAGAAACTCGCGTCGATCACCGCCCGAAATCGCGCGGCAACCGTCGGCCACTTGGCAAGCTGCGGCGAACCCAGTGGGCAATTTCCCTTGGCACGCCGTCGCGACGAGGACCAATTGACCGGCCAGCGGATCGGGCGTCGAATCGGCTCGGTGATACCGTGGCAAACGTCCGGTTGTAGCGATTAGCACCGGATGAAACGCGACGGTCCAGGCGGCCAGCAGCGATTCGGCGTCGGCGTCGCTGAGCAGCGCCGGAAAATCTTCCAGCGTATGACAGGGAATCAGCGTGATGACTTGTTTGGTTTCGGTCTTAGCCGCAGCCGCAGGTGTTGGGTGATGCGGAGAGAAATGCGTCATATCGAAATAAAATTTGACGGATCGGGGCGAGTCGCGATACACTGGAGTAAAGAATCTTAGCTATTCAAGAACCTTATCAGTACTCGGCCCGTTATACTACGCCGAACCACAACAGCGAACCTTAGCGAACCTTCGTGGCAATTTTATATGGCAAGCAATCAGGGCGTTTGGGGAATCGAAATCGGCCAGTCGGCGCTGAAAGCGCTGCGCTGTCACCTCAAGGGGGACGAGGTCGTCGCCGACGCGTTTGATTATATTGAATACCCCAAAATCCTCAGCCAACCCGAGGCTGAACCTGAAGCGATGATTGGCGAGGCGATCGCCAAGTTCATGGAACGCAACGATTCCGGGTCGCACAAGGTGTGCTTGAGCGTGCCGGGCCAAAGCGGCTTGTCAAAATTCTTCAAGCCGCCGCCGGTCGAAATCAAAAAAATCGCCGACATCGTTCGCTACGAAGCCCGCCAACAGATTCCGTTCGATCTCGAAGACGTCGTTTGGGATTACCAAATGATGCCCGGCAGCACGATCGACGAAGGCCTCGCGATGGAAAGCGAAGTCGGGCTGTTCGCGATGAAGCGAGAAATGGTTTATCGCCAACTCGAACCTTTGGACAAAGCCGGCATCGAAGTCGACGTGATCCAATTGGCCCCGATGGCGATCTACAACATGCTCGCCTACGACCGGATGAACGAACGTGTTGACAACGATGTATTCGATCCCGACAACCCACCGACATCCAGCGTCGTGTTATCGATCGGCACCGATTCATCGGACTTGATTGTCACCAACGGTTTTCGCATTTGGCAACGCAGCATGCCGATCGGCGGCAACCACTTCACACGGCAATTGACCAAAGACCTGAAGCTGACATTCTCCAAAGCGGAGCATCTGAAGCGCAATGCGCGCGAGGCGGTCGATCCGAAGTTGATCTTCCAAACGATGCGCCCAGTGTTCAACGACTTGGTCACCGAAGTCCAGCGTTCGATCGGCTTCTTCCGCAGTCTTAATCGCAAGGCCCAGATCACGGAATTGTTGGTCACGGGCAATACCGTCAAGATGCCCGGTTTGGCGGCCTACGTCGGCAAGAATCTCGGGATGGAAGTCCACGTGCTCGACCGATTCAATCGTTTGACCGGCGACGACGTGTTGTCGATTCCGACGTTCCGCGACAATGCACCGACGTTTGCGGTCTGTTATGGGTTGTGCCTGCAGGGACTTGGCGTCAGCCAGTTGACCGCGTCGTTGGTGCCCAAGGAAATCGTGACCCAGCGGATCATTCGCGCTAAGAAACCGTGGGCCGTGGCGGCGTGTGCGACGATGATGGCGGGAATGGTCGGCCACTACGCATTTACCGAACGAAGCTGGGCCAAGACGCATCCTGATCTTTGGAACCGAGCGGAGGCTGCGGTGACGTCGATGAGCGGTTACAGCAGTACGCAGTTCAGCGAAGACGAAACGTTGACGGCGCGGCTGAATTACCTAACAACGCTGGGGTCGGAGGTTTCAAGCGTGGCCGAGCGTCGTTTGCAGTGGCTTGAAATTCTGCGCGCCGTCAATGACGCGATCCCACGAACGGCATACGAAGGTGGTAAGCTGCCCAGCCCGAAGGTGTTGCCGTTTGAGGATCGCCAGGATTTGCACATCTTGTCGGTCGAGTCAAAGAAGTACGAAGACCTAGCGACTTGGTTTACCGAGGATGTTAAGAAGCGTTACCAAGACGAGTATCGTAACTGGGCTCGTGTTACCAGCACGCCTTACTCGATCGAAGAAGTCATGGCCGATACCGGTCCAACGGGAGTCGGTTGGGTGTTCGAGCTACGCGGTTATCATTACTACAACAGCCCCAAGCGACCCGGCAGCGAAGGCAGTGCTCACGTCCGCAAGACGTTGATCACTAACTTCAAGAGCAAGCCAATCGGTTTGCCTGACAAGTCGGGCCAGGTGATCCGCTTTACGCCCGAAGAGGTTGGGCTGAAGTATCCGTTGCTGCTCAATGACCAGAAGCCGACGAAGGTGCGCATCGCCAACCCTGACTACGACGCCGAAGCGATCCAAGCGGCGATGTTGGCGGCAGCGGAAACCGGGGTTCCCGCCTTTGCCGAGCCTGGCAAGGAGGGCGCAATTCCGATGGAACAGCCAACGCTCGAAGTGCTACGTCACGATTTTGTCATTCAAGTTGTTTGGCAAGAGACCACAATGACCGATCGGCTCAAGGCCAGGGCAGAGAAAGAAGCTGCTGAGAAGGCCGCCGACGAGGCGAATCCACCCGATCCCAATGCAGTCGCCACCGCCGAATAGCCAGCGCAGACTAACCGCAGCCAAATAGCCACCGCGCAGTCACGCGCTCACCGCACCGCTGGATTTTGACCCGTCAGGAAAATGAATCATGGACAAGCTGAAGACACAACTCGCACCGGTTCTGCGGAATTGGTTCTGGATCGCCACATCACTGGTGTTGTTGGGTTCGTTTGTGATGTGGTGGCTAGCCAGCGGACGGCTGGTTTCCGAGTACGAGTCGGCCAGCGGCAAAATCAAAACCAACGCCAGCAGCATCACCAATGTCAGCTCTAAATTGGCGGAGCATCCCAACCCCAAGACCCACGACCAAATGAACAAGTTGATCGAGGGGCGGATTCAGGCCGTGATCGACGCTTGGCAAGACGTGTACCAGCGGCAACAGGAGATTTTGGTGTGGCCGGTTGATGACCTGACCGAGGAACTGGTGCGAGAATTTCGTGACCTGCGTCCAATCGAATTGACAGTCGACTTCCCCACGCCACCGGAAAAAGAAGCGGATACGGCGATCACGAATCGATACCGCAACTACATCGGCAAGGTGCTTCCCGGCATCGCCGAAATCGCCAAGACGAAGTGGACGGCGGACTTTGAACGCGCCGGTGGCGGCATGATGGGCGGTATGGGTGATTACGGTGGCGAAATGGACATGAGCGCAATGATGGGCGGGATGATGGGCCCCGGTGGCATGATGCCCCGCGACGACGGTCCGCTCGTCAATTGGGATACCGGCAGCCAAGAAGCTTTGATGGCCGATCTGTTCCCCTGGCGACCCGGCATCCCCAAGACGCTGGATGTGCTTTACTCCCAGGAAAACCTCTGGGTATTGCGTCAATTGATGCAAATCATTGCTAACGTCAATGGCGATGCGTCACAGCGTTTCCAAGCCAAGATTCACGCCATCAATCGCATTTCGATGGGCAGCTCGGTATCGGCCACCGCAGGAAAAATCTCCAAACCGACCAGCGAGCTCAGTGGATACGGCGGCGAAATGGGCGGCTACGAAGGCATGGATGGCGGTGGGTACGAAGGTGATATGTCAAGCAGCACGGGTGACGATGGCAGTGGTATGTATGGGACCGGCCTCGCAATCGATCCCGGCGACAACCGGTATGTCGACATCGACGGCAAGCCGTTAACGGCTTCGCAACTGCGAGCAGCCTTGTCGAGCAACTCGCCGGCGGATGCGTTTATGGCGGTGGCAAAACGAATCCCGGTGATGATGAGTTTGAAGATGGACCAGCGCGCCGTTCCCGATTTGCTGGCCATGTGCGGCAGCGCTCGGTTAATGGTCGAAGTCAAGCAGGTTCGTGTATTGCCGGCCGGCACATCAACGTCCGCCGGTATGGGAGGTGGTTACGGTGGCGGAATGATGGATGACAGTGGCGGCGAAGGCGGTGGCTATGGCAGCGATATGATGGACGACGGCTCAGGTATGGGCGGAATGGGAATGCCGGCAGTTCCCACCGGACCAGTGGTCGAGTTTCCGATGGACCTTGATGTCGAAGTCTACGGTATTATTTACATCTACAATCCGCCGCTAAAGGACAAGCTCGGACTCGAAGAGGTCGACAAGGACACCGTCGTTGCGGGAACAAGCATGCTCGATGGGTCAAAAGTGGATGAACCAGTATCCACCGAACCCGAAGCGTTGCCGCCTCCGGTGCCTGTTGCCCCGGTTCCGGTCGACGTTGTCCCACCGGCGGATGGCCTACC
>JBGSVE010000001.1:0-6223 GCA_041753075.1 Pirellulaceae bacterium | reverse complement strand
CCCGCCGGCGACTTTCTCGAATCTTCCATCGCGACGACTTTTGGACACGGGAGCCATGCCTCCAAAATCCGGGTTCCTAGGCAAATCCACGACAAAGTCTGATGGACCTAGATAATGTTTGTTGTCTTGCTGTATTACTTTTGACGAACATCCGGCAAGTGCCTTTGGAACGTAAGTCACAATGTTTTTTACTTCGACGGGTGCTGTCAAAATCATCGGGATTAATACTTCTTGATTACCACCTCGCAAACTACATTCCACGACAGCGCGTTCATCTAAAATTTGCAGAAGCCCCGATATTTGATAGTTCACGCGAACGCCGATTCGATCCGTCGTGCGAACATTGTCGTACACTAAAGTCATGCCCCAGAATGCATCAGGCAATTTTGACTTTGACGGCACCGGAGCGGTAAATTCGATTAGTATTTTCTCACCGGGTTCAAGGGTAAGTTTCGAGGTTGAGATTTCCGTACAGCTACAGCTTGGAATTACCTCGGTAAACTCCAGTGTTTTTTCACTAGGACTTATTACTTCCAAAGCGACGCGATATCTCATTCCCACATTCAAGGCGCCAGCATCAACGACGGCGTTATAGTTTCCGCCACCGTTGTCTCGTGGAGTCACCTGGAGTTTGAGTGTCAGCGGTTCCGCTGGCTCCGCCTCGGTGTTCGAAGACATCGCAGCAAGGGAGCACAAAACAACAAAGCTATTAACCAGATTTGTCCACCCTGGTACTCGGGCGTGACGGATCATCAGATTTAGCCGCATGGAATGGTCCCCAACTGCAATAGCTCTGGTTATTTCCGCGTGACGGTCGGCGTGGTGTCAAAACGCCGCTTTGAAAAGTGGTTTGGAGCGTACAATTTGATCCGTTCGTGTCAATAGCTTGACAAAAAATTCCAGAAGTAATTTGTCGTCGCCCAACTAGACCCAGTATCACGACATTTTGGGCGTTTGGCATCATCCGATGTTGTCAGATCGTTCTTGCTGTTCTAGACGCTCTGGCTACGCGGCCAGTCGCCCAATGCGCACTGCGACAAGCGAATTGAAAGCGAGCGTTTTTCCACTGGCACTATGAGAGCGCGAGTTTATCTACGGGCGAATGGTCGCGGTTAGTGGTCGATGATCGCTGGTGCGATCGTTGTCAGGAAAGTCGCCTGGCCTGACGACCACATCCGAATGGGCGTCCCAGGCTTTGGCTTGATTGGCGACAAAGACGAAATCCAAAATCGAATCGGGATATCGATCAACCCGCCGGTCGGTGACATAACGATCGTCAGACCAATTCGTATCGATCAAGGGATCCGGTTTTAGCCATTTCCAAACATCGCCTTCCATCATCGCCTTGAAACCGTCGTTTCCCTGTTGGGTGGCGAAGTCGAAATCGAAATTGAAGTCGCCGGCGGCGATGATGGGCTCACGATGATCGATCGCCCACTGCCGCAGCATGTTGGCTTGTTGGGTCCGCAATTCCGCTTCGCTACGTGCCAAGTGATTGACGATGATCCAAAACTGGCGATCCGCCTTTTTGTCGGAAACCTTGACGGCCAACGGTGACCTTGCGCGTATCGTGCCGATCCCTTCGCTTTCCAATTCGGCGACGGTGATGTTACCGATGATGCCCGCGTAGCGATGCAACTCGATTGCGTCCAAGATGTCGAATCGTGTTTTGTCAACGATCAACATGAGCGTGTCGCTGTCTTGAAAGCCGCCGCTTGCCGACGTCACGAAATCAACCTCATGGCCGAGTCCTCGTTTGGCCGCTGCCGCCAACGTGGGCACCGACTGCGGTTCGACTTCGCTAAGGGCGATTAGCTCGCTGCGAGTCGCCGGGGCCTGCATCATTTCGATCAACTCGCCGGCGATGACGGTCGAATCGCTGACCGGCGCTTGACCGGGACGATTGCTTTCGACGTTCCAGGCCAGCAAGCGAAACTCCTCCGCAAAGCAGCACACCGGTGCGAGGGCCAGCAGACTGAGGGCAAAGACGGTTCGGGTAAAATGTTCAATGCAGGATTTCACGCTGGCTCACGATTGAAGACTGGGGTGTTAAACTTGGAACCTAGTTTATACACGACAGCAGTTCATTGGCAGCGAACTAAGAATCACTTGCGATTCGCAGAGTAGAACAATTGTCCCCATTGTTTGGCACCGTAAGCCAGCGGTGCTGGCTGAACGATTGGGGCAATTGTTCTACACTGCAGGACGTCGTCGCTTGAGAAGTGCGAAAGTCCAATCTAAGTTCACTCAGCGGGCGGGATAGCTCGCCGGCGAATACGGTGGATTGCCATAGGAGGCTGGGGGGTAAAGCGAACTTGGGTAGTTCGTCGCCGGATCATTTTGAGGTGGATAGTTTGGGATTGAATAGTTCTGGCTGTCATAAGCTCCGGTCGAACTTGGTGGCAACGATGTGGTACGGAACCACTGCGAGGCTGGCTGCGGCGAGGGAGCCTGCGGCTGAGATGTCCAGGGCGCGGCTGGTTGCGCAGACGGCCAAGGCGAAGTCGGTTGTGCTGGACCCCAAGGTTGGGAGGAACCGTCGAAATTAGAGTTCGAGTTAGAGTTGCGGTTCTGGTCGCGGTCGAGGATTTCGCGCCCACGCTCGATCGCGCGCCTAGCATCGTTGCGAATCTCACTGCGATTGATCTCGATCAACGTATTTTCGCCATCACGCTGGATCTTAAACCAACCAGCCATGAAAGCCGCGGATAGGAGCATTCCGATAAAGACGATGTTTCGCATGTTTATTCACCACGATACTGATTGATTGCCCAAGTGCTTCATCCAGATTTAATTTTGGGATTGTGAGCGGATCGGCGCTGGCCAGCGGCCAAGCAAATTACCGGCGGCTAGCGCCGATCCGCTCACCAATCCAAGCGAAATACCGGCGGCTAGCGCCGTGCCGCTCACCAAGCCTCTAACTATTAGGCTGGACTAAGCACTGGTTTGATACATGCGCAGCAGCTCTCCTGACAATTGCAATTACTTGCTCATGGCCGCCAGCGCATGAAACGTCAAAACGCCTGAGCTAGCAAACGCGTATGGACATCAAACGGGTCCGGCGAACGCGATTGAAACGCGGTCGCCGCAAGGTGTGCAGATTGCTTCGAGCTTGGCAAATTCTTGATGACAACGCGGACAATAGCTGACCGCCTCGGGTTCCTGTCTCGTTGGCTCGCTGAGGGATCGCGATGTGTCGATTGCGAGCTTCTCGCCAAGCCGTTGGATTTCGTTGCCACACCGTGTGCGATATTGGTCGATTGCCGCCATCATCACCTCCGGTGCATCGGCTGGATATGGTGGAAGCAACGGGAAATGGATGTCACGGATGGCCGCGTCAAACGACGGCTGCAAACTATCAGGCGGAAAAATTACTGCGGCGACCGCGAGCGGGTGCCGGTCGCTGAGCAGGTGCCGCGCCAGGTGATCGGTGCCACGCAGTGGCACTGCGGGCGAGACGATTGATGTGAGCAGCAGCTTCCAACGGTCGCCGCGTTTCAGCGGATACAGTCGTCGATGTGCCAAGAACAACTCAACGTTCGTACCCCACCACAACGCAACCAGCACGGCCAAATAGATTGCCAACGTCTCGGCTCCGCTGAAGCCCGGTAACCAACCTTGGTAGCGGGCGATGCCAATCACAAAAATCCAGAAGCCAAGCATCATCGCCAGGAGCTTCAAGTTGCGCGCGGCAAGGCGAAACTTGGTTACCTTGGCCGCTACGTTTTCGCTGCTGAATCGATCGGCGACGAATTGATCAATTCGCGTTGTGCGGTCTGCGGTGTCGGCGGCGGCAATCGTCTTTAGCTCAGCGGCCAGCTCGCGGGCCGACTCACCGGACCGAAGTTCGCAGAGCGCGAGATCACCGACCACGAGCGTCTTTTCTTTTACGACAAGGTTCGACAACTGCGCCCAGGAAAAGAATTGGTCCGTACCGCGTGGTCGGTCATTGCCGAGGGGACACGTCGCGACAAAACCAACGACGCCATCGTCCGCGATCGAAAGTGGCCAACTATCCGAGACAAACGTGACATCCAGCGGCAGCGGCCCGAAGCGGCTGACGAAACCGCGTTCGTTACCAAGTAACTTGCGCGGCGAAAGTTGACCGCTGAATCGTCCCAGCACCGAGGGCAGCGCCGTGCCGCCGGCGCGAACCCAGGCCAGCGACTCGATCAAATACAGAGCGGTCAGGATGATGTAAATCCAGACCACGTCGGACAATGTTTGGTTCAAGGGCGGTCACTAACGATTCGACGAGCTTTCTTGACCACCACCGCCACCAAGCATCCTCTTCAAGAACGAGCCGATGGCACCAAAGAACACGACGATGCCAACGATGATCGCCTTACCGCCCTTGGCCAGCAGGATGCCGAGTTTGGCGAGCAAACCGCTTTTCGCCGCCAGCGCGACACCACCACCGGCAACCAATGCGGACAAACCGTAGGCGGCGATCTTGTCGCCTTGCTTCCATTCGGCGTACTTGTTTCCCGAGGTGAATGCATAACCGGCAAGTAGAGTTTTGACTTCAGGCACGACCTTCGTATAGGTCTCGGGGTCGCCCAGCAGCGTCGCTTCCATAACGCCCTTGCGCCCCAACATGCGGATGTCATAATTGACGCTGTCGCCATCGGCGAATCCCAGATTAAGTGCCCAGGTCAAGTTATTGGTTTGCGGATCGTAGAATGGTGTTTCCTTCCACGTGATGCTGGTGCATTCCATCGCCCCGACAGCCCGGCGTTGGGCATTCATGTCGGATAGGCCCGCTTGAAAAGACGACAGAATCTCGCCGGCGTCGATCGACTCTTTGTCAGCGTCCTTGACGTAACCGATGTCATCAAACTGAAAGATCAATGTCCAATCGGTTTCCTCATCGGTGGACATCAGCGCACCGAGAATTCGCGGATTGCGGGGATTGCCGTACAACTCCAGCAGCGTCTGGGCATCGGCACCAGCGGCGAACTTATAACCGGCGGGCACCTTGATCTCGGCGTGTTGTCCAATCAAAGCCGTTGCCGGTCCCTCTTGCCATTTGATTTCGTTGAAACGTCGGAATGATTCAAGCTGTTCCGGATCAAGCACGTCTTCGAGATTGACGTCCGCGGTTTCTGCGACATCCGCTTCTTGCGCGGCGACTTGATTTTGGCAATCGCAATAAGCCATCGATGCCATCGTCAATAACGCCACTCCAAACCAGCGAAGACATGAAAACGAACAATGCAGCGCCGCGGCCATCTGATGGTTCCTGTTGTGAAGTTGGTTCAACTACCGAGCCTCCACCTTCGTCCAAGGAGGGGATTAGGACTGCACCCGGTTATACCGAGGCAAGTTGGGCGTCGTCAAGCAAACGACGCGGCGCTGAAATACGCACATCTACTTGAACCGCGCCGTCGGTGCGGTGGCGGTTTGCGGCGTGCCCTGGGTCGCGGGATTGATTCCGGTAATCGGGTTGAATCCGCGAATGCGGGCGCGCGGGGCAAGTCCTTGGATATCGATCGGGGTGTCCAGCACGCTTGAGCCGTTATTGCCCGCCGCGTCGGTCGCGTCGATGCGCAAAAAGATCTGCCGCGGCAATTGAGGGTCCGCTGGCCAAACGTATCCGCCGGCGTTTTCCAAACCGGCTGCGATTGTCGTCCACGGGCCGCGCGGCGATTCGCTGAAGGACAACGCGATTGGCCGCGACGACAGGTTCAGGTCTTCGCAGGAATAGCGAATCACCAATGAACCAGTTTGGTCGCCTTGGCCATAGGTCGCACCCGTGATGCGCGCGACCGGCTCGAGTGTATCGATGACCACGACAATGTCGGGCGCGCTTTGCGCGATCGGGCGTGGTGTGGCCAGCCCATTTTTTGCCACAACGACGATACAAAACCCGTATTCGCCATCGTTGCTGGTTTCGATGTCGAAGGGCGATTGGCGGTCAGGGTCTGCGCCCCATCGCTTCCACGCTTGGCCACGGTCGACTGAGCCCCACAATTCGACCTCTTCTACTCCGGTACGACCGGCCGATTCGACTTCGTAGTCCAGACTGAACTTGCGACTGCTGCTGTGTCGCACCGGCGCACTCGATGCCGCGTCATACGTCTGCGTCATTGAACCGTCCGGTGTGACAAAGGAATCTGCCGGAGCAAGCGATGGACGCGCTGCGGATTGAGTCGGTGTTGGCAATTTGGGTTCAGGTTCGGCCTTGGGGCGAGCAATCTCTTCGGGCGCGAGCGGGCGCATC